>NZ_JBKBQG010000004.1:0-161235 GCF_046292825.1 Salinarimonas sp.
ACCGCGCCGCAAACGGCCGCGCCGCCGCGCGCGGCACCGCCCCGTCAGGCCGCTCCGCCCGCGGCGAGCCCGCCGCGCCAGCGCCAGGCGGCGATCACGCCCGGCGGCGGCTCGGTCGCCAGCGAGTTCCGGCGCCAGACGGTTGCCTATAACGGCCCGCACGGGCCCGGCACGATCGTCGTCGATACCCGCCGCAAGTTCCTCTACCTCGTCCAGGAGGGCGGCACCGCGATCCGCTACGGCGTGGGCGTCGGTCGCGAGGGCTTCTCCTGGCGCGGCACGGAGCGGATCACGCGCAAGGCGGAATGGCCCGATTGGCGCCCGCCCGAGGCGATGCGCCGGCGCCAGCCCGACCTGCCGCGCTTCATGCCTGGCGGCCCGAACAACCCGCTCGGCGCGCGCGCGCTCTATCTCGGCAACACGCTCTACCGCATCCACGGCACCAACGAGCCGGGCTCGATCGGGCGGGCGATGTCGTCGGGCTGCATCCGCATGATGAACGACGACGTGATCGACCTGTACGATCGCGTCCGCGTCGGCACGCGCGTCGTGGTGATGTGAGCGCCCGCGCTCGGGAGCCGTTGCGTCGGCGTGAGATCTGACGCAACGGCGAATGGTAATACATCAAATCGACGAATCTTTTACGCATCGCAGCGCATCATCGACGCAACGAAACTCGTCGACATAGGCGTTGCGCATGCGCGGTTCCCCCTCCTCGCCCATTCGCCGGACCTTCGGTCTCGGCGCCGTGATCGCCGGCACGATCGGCGCCGTCGCCCTCCTCGCCGCCGGCCTCGTCGGCTATCTCGCCTTCGCGCAATCGCAGGCGGCGCTGCTCGAGGCGGCGCGGGAGCGACTGGAGATCGTGGCGAGCGCGCGGGCGCAGGCCTTGCAGGGGCGTTTCGACGGGGCGAGCCGCGACATCGAGGCGCTCTCGGCCAACGCCGCCGTGCGCACGGCGCTGCGCGAGCTCGCCGACGCCTTCCGGCTCAACGCCGAGCAGCGCGCGGGCTTCGTCGCCCATTTCACCGCGCCCGGCGACCGGGAGGAGCGGCTCGCGCGCACCGGCGCGGGGGACACGAGCCTCTATTCCTGGCGCCACGACGACATCCACGGGTCGTTCCGCGCCGTGATCGCCGATCGCGGCTATGCCGACATCCTCGTTCTCGACACGCGCGGCAACGTCGTCTACTCGGCGGCGAAGGGCGCCGATTTCGGCGCCAACGTCCGCGACGAGATCCTGGCCGGCAGCGGCCTCGCGCAGGCCTTCGCGGCGGCGTTCGACCATTTCGAGCCCCAGACCCTCGTCGTCGGCTTCGCGCCCTACGCCGCCGCGGGCGGGGCGCCGTCCGCCTTCCTCGCCCGCTCGGTCTTCCTGCCCGACGGCGTGGGCGACGTCGACGGCGTGCTCGTCTACCGCATCGACCTCGATTTCGTCGCCGCCGAGATCGGCGCGCGCGACGGGCTCGGCACCACCGGCCGCAGCCTGCTCCTCGGTCCCGACGGCGGGCGCATCATGCCGCAGGGCGAGCCCGCGGCGGCGCGCGGCGACACCCTCGTCGAGACCCGCGCCCTCTCCCTCCTCGACGAGCGCTTCACCCTCGTCGTCGAGCAGGCGGCGGAGGAGGCGCTCGCGCGGATCGACCGCACCCGCGACGCGATCCTGTGGGCGACGCTCGGCCTCGTCCTCGCCGCGCTCGTCGCCTCCCTCTTCGTCGGCCGCTCGATCGCCCGCCCCATCGCGGCGCTCGCGGCCGACCTGCGCGCGACCGCCGAGGGCGCCGAGGCGCAGGGCGGCGCATCCGGCGACGAGCGCCACGCCGCACGCCGCGACGAGATCGGCGAGATCGCGCGAGCGGTGGCGACGATCCGCGCGCGGGTGGCCGACGACGCGACGCGCCGGGAGGCGCAGGCCCGCGAGGCGCTCGCCCGGGAGACGCGGGCCCGCGAGGAGGCGATGCGCGCGCTCGCCGCCGATCTCGAGGCCGCCGTCGGCGCCGCGCTCGCCAATCTCGGCCGGGAGGCGGAGGCGCTCGCCCAGGCCGCCGGCGACATGGCGCGCCTCTCCGACAGCGCGCGCGGCAGCTCCGAGCGCGTGGCCGGCGCGGCCGGGGAGGCCGGCCGCTCCGTCGAGGAGGTCGCCCGATCGGCGGACGAACTCTCCTCGTCGATCGCCGAGATCGCGCGGCTCGTCGAGCGCTCGGCCGCGCTGTCGGGCGAGACCGACATCCAGGCGCGGGCCACCGGCGGCGTCGTCGCCACCCTGTCGGAGAGTGCCGCGCGGATCGGCGAGATCGTCGGCCTCATCGAGGCGATCGCGCAGCAGACGAACCTCCTCGCGCTCAACGCCACGATCGAGGCGGCGCGCGCGGGAGAAGCGGGCCGCGGCTTCGCCGTCGTGGCGGGCGAGGTGAAGGGCCTCGCGAGCGAGACCGCGCGGGCGACGGAGGAGATCGGCGCGCAGATCGCGGCGATGCGCGCCGCGACCGGGGAGGCGGTCTCGGCGATCGGCGGCATCGAGACGCGCATCGGCGAGATCGCCCGCGCGATGGGCGCGGTCGCGAGCGCGGTGTCCCAGCAGAGCGCCGCGACCCGCACCATCGCCGCCGGCGCCGCCACCGCGCAATCGGGAGCGACGGGGGTGAGCCGCGAGATCGAAGGCGTTCGCGCGGTCGTCGTCTCGACCGACGAGGCGGCCGAGCGCGTCGTCGCGGCCGCGCGCGTCGTGCGCGACGAGGCGGGCGCCGTCGAGGCGCGGGTGCGGCGCTTCCTGCAGGAGGTGAGCGCCGCGTGAGCCGAGGGCTCGCTCGGCTCGCGCGCGACCGCCTTCGGCATTGACCTCGCGCGCGCGATCCCTATTCCTGCATCGGCGCCGTCCCGGCGCCGCCGGCATGAAGGAGGCTTTCGCGCGATGTCGACCGTCTGGCCCGTCCACGGAGAGATCACCGGCCCGATCGTGATGATCGGCTTCGGCTCGATCGGCAAGGGGACGCTCCCCCTGATCGAGCGCCATTTCACCTTCGACAAGGATCGGTTCACGGTCGTCGATCCGGACGATGCGGATCGCGCGCTGCTCGACGATCGCGGCATCGCCTTCGTGCACGAGGCGGTGACGCGCGAGAATTACCGCGCGCTGCTGACGCCGCTCCTCACCAAGGGCGGCGGGCGCGGCTTCTGCGTGAACCTGTCGGTCGACACCTCCTCGCGCGACATCATGGAACTCTGCCGCGAACTCGGCGCGCTCTACATCGACACGGTGGCCGAGCCCTGGGCGGGCTTCTATTTCGACAAGAGCGCCGGCCCCGCCGCGCGCACGAACTACGCGCTGCGCGAGCGCATCCTCGACGCGCGCCGCGCCGCGCCCGGCGGGCCGACGGCGGTGTCCTGCTGCGGCGCCAATCCGGGCATGGTGTCCTGGTTCGTGAAGCAGGCGCTCGTCAACATCGCGACCGATATCGGCATCGCCTTCGAGGAGCCGACCACGCGGGCCGAGTGGGGCGCGCTGATGCGCCGCGTCGGCGTCAAGGGCATCCACATCGCCGAGCGCGACACGCAGCGCGCCCGCAATCCGAAGCCGCGCGGCGTGTTCGTCAACACCTGGTCGGTCGAGGGCTTCATCTCCGAGGGCCTGCAGCCGGCCGAGCTCGGCTGGGGCACGCACGAGAAATGGCGGCCGGACAACGCGCGCGATCACGACACGGGCTGCGGCGCGGCGATCTATCTCCTCCAGCCCGGCGCCAACACGCGCGTGCGCTCCTGGACGCCGACCGCGCAGGCGCAATACGGCTTCCTCGTCACCCACAACGAGTCGATCTCGATCGCGGACTACTTCACCGTTCGCGAGGGCGACGCGGTCGTCTACCGGCCGACCTGCCATTACGCCTACCACCCGGCGAACGATGCCGTGCTCTCGCTGCACGAGATGTTCGGGCAGGGCGGCGTCCAGCAGCCCGAGCACCACATCCTCGACGAGCACGAGATCGTCGACGGCATCGACGAGCTCGGCGTCCTGCTCTTCGGCCACGAGAAGAACGCCTATTGGTACGGCTCGCAGCTCTCGATCGAGGAGACGCGCAGGATCGCGCCCTATCAGAACGCGACCGGCCTTCAGGTGTCCTCGGCGGTGCTAGCCGGGATGGTCTGGGCGCTCGAGAATCCGGACGCCGGCATCGTCGAGGCCGACGAGATGGATTACAAGCGCTGCCTCGAGATCCAGATGCCGTATCTCGGCCCGGTGATCGGCGTCTATACCGACTGGACCCCGCTCGCCGGCCGCCCCGGCCTCTTTCCCGAGGACCTCGACGAGAGCGATCCCTGGCAGTTCAGGAACATCCTCGTCCATTGGTGAGAGGGCGGGCGCGGGCGCCCGCTCTCCTTTCCCTCAGCGGCTCGCCTTGTCGGGCGCGGCGGAGCGCTCGGGCGAGCGGGGGCCCTTGCGGTGGGGCCGCTTCTCGCCGGGCACGCCGTCCTTGCGCTTGAAGGGCGGGCGGCCCGGCTTCGCGCCGGGGCGGGCGCCGCCGGGGGCGCGCGGACCGGGGGGGCCCTCGGCCGGACGGATCGCGACGCCCTCGTCGTTCTCGCGCCGGGCCGCGCGGGCGAAGCGCTCTGCGTGCTCGCGGGCGATGCCGACGCGGGTGCGGTCCGCCTCGATACGGATCGGCCCCACCTCGTCGCGGGTGACGTGGCCGAGCCGGCAGATCAGCGGCAGCAGCCATTTCGGATCGGCGTTGTCGGCGCGCCCGACATTCAGCTCGAACCAGACGAAATCCGTCGGCCCCGCGCCGCGGCCGCGCCCGCTCTCGCGCGGCACGCGCTCCTCGCGGACATAGTCGCGGTCGCGATCGCGCTCGCGGCGCGGACGGTCGCCGGGATCGAGCGCCTCCTCGGGCGCCGGCAGACGGGCGCGCCACAGCCGCACCAGGGCGGCGGCGACCGCTTCCGGATCGCGGCTCTCGAGCAGAGCCCGTGCGGTCTCCCGCTCCTCGGGGCTCGGCTCCTCGGCGATCACGGGATCGGCGAGGAAGCGCGCGTCGTCGCGCTCGCGGATTTCTTCCGGCGTCGGCGGTCCGGACCATTCCGGCGCGATCCGCGCGATGCGGATCATGTCCTCGGCCTTGCGGCGGCGATTGACCGGCACGACGAGAACGCACATGCCCTTGCGCCCGGCGCGACCGGTGCGCCCGGAGCGGTGGAGCAGCGTCTCGGCGTCGTTGGGCAGATCGGCGTGGACGACGAGGCCGAGATCCGGCAGGTCGATGCCGCGCGCGGCGACGTCGGTCGCGACGCAGACGCGCGCGCGCCCGTCGCGCAGGCTCATCAGCGCGTTGGCCCGCTCGGCCTGGGTCAGCTCGCCCGAGAGCGCCACCGCCGCGAAGCCGCGCTCGAGCAGCGATCCGTGCAGGCGCTTGACCGCCTCGCGCGTCGCGCAGAACACCATCGCCCCGCGCGCCTCGACGAAGCGCAGGACGTTGACGACGGCGTGCTCGACCTCGCCGGGCGCCACGCGCACCGCCCGATAGGCGATGTCGGCATGCGCGCGGGCGCGGTCGATCGTGTCGATCCGCCAGGCGTCGCGCTGATAGGTGCGGGCGAGATCGGCGATCGATTTCGGGATCGTCGCCGAGAACAGGAGCGTGCGGCGCTCCGCCGGCGCCGCCTCCAGGATGAAGGCGAGATCCTCGCGAAAGCCGAGATCGAGCATCTCGTCGGCCTCGTCGAGCACGATCGCGGCGAGCCCGGAGACGTCGAGCGCGCCGCGCTCGAGATGGTCGCGCAGGCGCCCGGGCGTGCCGACCACGATGTCGGCGCCCATCTGGAGCGCGCGGCGCTCGGCGCGCGGGTCCATGCCGCCGACGCAGGAGACGACGCGCACCCGCGCCGCCGCGTAGAGCCAGCCGAGCTCGCGGTGGACCTGGAGCGCGAGTTCGCGCGTCGGCGCGATCACGAGGGCGCGCGGCGCGGCGCCCGGCTCGCGCGCGGTCTCCTGCGCGATCAGCATGTCGCCGAGCGCGAGACCGAAGGCGACGGTCTTGCCGGATCCGGTCTGGGCCGAGACGAGGAGGTCGCGGTCGCGCGCCTCCTCCGCCAGGACGGCGGCTTGGACGGGGGTCGGGTCCTCGTAGCCGCGCGCGGCGAGCGCCTCGGCGAGGAGCGGGTGGAGAGACGGGAACGGCATGGTGGCTCGTGCTTCCGAACGGTCGACGGGTGGCCTCGCGGGGACAAGCCCGAGGCGCGACGAGACGTTCCGACGCGGATGAAGGGCGAGGTGGTGCGAGGGGGCGGCGCTTCGGCGCACGCCCGGAGCGCGCGTCATAGCGCATCGCCGCCGCGAAAGCGAGGAGAATGCGTGGACGGGGCGAAGCGCGGCGGGTGACAGCGGCGCGCGCGTCGACTAGTCAGGGAGAGGCCGATCCGCAGGCGCTCTCTCGGGAGCGCATCGCGAGCCCCGATCCACGAGCCACGAGCCCACGAGCCCCGAGCCAAGAGCCCACGATGCCGAATCAGCCCGCGCCTCTCGTCGTCTTCGATCTCGACGGCACCCTCGCCGACACCGCGCCCGACCTGATCGGCACGCTCAACGTGCTCCTCGCGCGCGAGGGGCTGCCGACGATGCCGACGCACGAGGCGGGCGCGCTGATCGGCGCCGGCGCCCGGGCGCTCATCTCCCGCGGCTTCGCGGCGGCGGGGCGCGAGCTCCTGCCCGAGCGGCTCGACGCGCTGTTCGAGGATTTCCTCGTCCATTACGGCGAGAACATCTGCGTCGGCACGCGTCTCTTCCCCGGCGTCGTCGCGGCCATGGACGCGCTCTCGGCGGACGGCTTTCGGCTCGCGGTCTGCACGAACAAGATCGAGCGCCACTCGGTCGCCCTGCTCGAGCGCCTCGCCATCGCCGATCGCTTCGCCGCCATCTGCGGGCGCGACACCTTTCCCTGGTTCAAGCCGGACCCCCGCCACCTGACGCTGACGATCGAGGCGGCCGGCGGCGATCCGGCGCGCACGGTGATGATCGGCGATTCGCTTACCGACATCGCGACCGCCAAGGCCGCACGGGTGCCCGTCGTCGCGGTGCCCTTCGGCTATTCGGACCGGCCGGTGGCGGAATACGAGCCCGACATCCTCATCGACCATTTCGACGAGCTGCACGGCGCGATCGCGCGGATGATGCGCGCGGCCGCGTGAGCCGGCTGCGGACGATCGCGATTTCGGAGGAGATGATGGTGGGCGCGACAGGGATTGAACCTGTGACCCTTCGCGTGTGAAGCGAATGCTCTCCCGCTGAGCTACGCGCCCTCCGAGGCCCCGTCATTAGGCCGGCGCGCCGCGCGCGTCAAGCAGGCTGCTGCGGGAATCGCGCATGCGACGGCGCGGGCTTGCGCCGCGGCCCGATCTTCGGCTCTACGTGCGGGGCGCCGCGCCGATCGCGCGCGGGGAGAGGTCGGGCGCGGATCCCATGGCGGCACCGGAGCGGAACGACGACAGCGCGGCGGGCTTCGGCTTCGCGGTCTCCGCCTATTTCCTGTGGGGCTTCCTGCCGCTCTACATGAAGGCTCTCGCCCATGTCCCGCCGGTCGAGGTGGTGGCGCATCGGGTGATCTGGTCGATCCCGGTCGCGGGCGCGATCCTGTGGGCGACCGGCCGCACGGGCGATCTGCGCCACGCGCTCGCCTCGCCGCGCACGATGGCGATGGCGGCGCTGACCGCGGCCTTCGTGAGCGTGAACTGGGGCGTCTACGTCTGGGCGATCGGGGCGGGCTACGCGCTCGACGCCGCGCTCGGCTACTACATCAACCCGCTCTTCTCGGTCTTCCTCGGCGCGGTCCTCCTGCGCGAGCGGCTGAGCGGGCTGCAGATCGCGGCGATCGCGCTCGCCGCTCTCGCCGTCGCGGTGCTGACGTTCGAGAGCGGGCGCGTTCCCGTCGCCGCGCTCGCGCTGACGTTCTCGTGGGGCGGCTACGCCTATTTCAAGAAGTCGCTGCCGATCGGCCCAAACCAGGGCTTCCTGCTCGAGGTTTTGATCCTCTCGCCGGCCGCGCTCGCGATCATCGCGCTGATCGTCTCGCGGGGCGAGAGCCATTTCTTCGTCACGGGCGCGGCGGACGGCTGGCTCCTCCTCGGCACCGGCCTCGTGACCGCCGTGCCGCTGATTCTCTACGCCTACGGCGCCAAGGGCCTGCGCCTGTCGACGATCGGCATCCTGCAATACATCGCGCCGACCATGATCTTCCTCACCGCCGTGTTCGTGTTCGGGGAGGAATTCGGCCGCGCCGAGCGCATCGCCTTCCCGATGATCTGGACGGCGCTCGTCCTCTACACCGCCTCGCTCGTCCTCGCCGCCCGCCGGGCGCGGTCGTCGCGGGAGGGGTGAGGGACGGCGGCGTTCACAGGAGCCGCGCGATCATCGCCGCGGCGCGCGCGGCCCCGCCATCGTCGACGGGCGCCGGCGAGCGGGCACGGCCGAGCTCGGAGAGCATCGCCTCGGCGATCGCCTCCGGATGCGCCGTCGCATAGTCCATCCGTCGGCCGACGCCGTATCGCGCGAGCCGGTGCGAGACGTGGAAGCGCTGCTCGAAATGGCTGCGCAGCGGGAAGAACAGGAACGGCGTCCCGGCTGCGGCGAGCTCCATCGTCGTGCTCAGCCCGCCCTGCACGACGGCGAGATCGCAGGCGGCGAGATGGCGGTCGAGATCGGGAACGAAGGCGCGGATCTCGACGCCGGGCGGCGCCTCGAGCGCGGTCGTGTCGATCCGCGGTCCGGCGACCACCAGCATGCGCAGGTCCCGCGCCCTCTCCCGAACGAGCGGCCACGTGCGCAGGATCGTCGCGACGAACGGCGCGCCGACGCCGGACCCGCCCGCCGTGACGATGCACACGCGCTCGTCCGCCCGGTAGCCGAGCGCCTCCCTGAGCCGCGCGCGGGGGCCGAAGCGGCTCGGATGCGCGCCGATCACGTAGCCGGCGAACGCGAAATGCGCGCGCGTCCAGTCGGGGATCTCGGGCAGGCCGGGGCCGAAGGCGCGCGGCACGACGTCCTGCGGCTCGCCGACGAAGATCGCGACGTCGCGGACGCAGGGACGGGTCTCGACGTGCTCGATCATCTCCGCATTGCAATCCGCCGTCAGGGCCTCCTCGGCGCGCCCGCCCTCCGGCATCGGCAGCCAGCCGACGAAATCGGTCAGCCAGGCGAGCGGCGCGCGCTTGAGATCGGGGTGCTCGTGCCAGAAATGGTCGACCTCCCAGGCCTCGTCGGCGACGACGAGGTCGGTGCGCGTCTCCTCGACGACCTCCTGGAACTGCATGAAATTGGCGACGAGCACCTCGTCCATGCGTCGGATCGCCTGGAAGGCGTGCAATTCGTGCTCGCCGGCCTCGAGCTCGATGTGCCGGACCTCGCTAGCCAGGCGGGCGCTGCGCGGATGGATCCGCTCGCCGCTCGCGGCAAGGAGCCGGGTGACCGGGTCCTGCGCCAGCCATTCGATCTCGAGACCGGGGCAGGCCTCCCGCAGTGCCCGCGCGATCGCGATGTCGCGCCGCGCATGGCCGAGGCCGATCGGCGAGGACACGAACAAAGCGCGCCGCGTCGGCCCGGCTCTGCGCCGGCGCGGGCGGCGCCCGATGCGCAGCCGCCGCTCGAGGAACTCGGCGATCGCGGTATTGCAGCGCGCCGGGTAGCGGCCGAGCGGATTGTGCCCGCCGCCTTCGATCGTGAGGAGCTCGCCCCCGGTCGCCTCGACGACCGCCACCGCCCGCCCGTGGGGCTGGATGCGGTCGTCGTCGCCGTGGATCGCGAGGACCGGGCAGGCGATGCGCCGATACATCTGCGCGCTCGTGTCGAAGGACGGCGCGATCGCGCGCGCCTCGATCGTGCGCACGAGAACCTCGCCGCTCGTCTGCGCCGCCCAGCCGAGCGCGTCCTCGATCTGCTTCGTCGCGTGCGGCTCCGAGCAGATCTGGCGGACGAAGAAATCGGCGAAGTCGGCATAGTCGCGCAGCCAATGGTCGCGGTTGTACTTGTCCCAGCCCGAGGGATCGATGCGCTGCGCGCGGAAATGCTCGGGGCGCATGTAGGGATGGGAGGGGCCGATCGTGGCGACGGTCCCGACCAGGATCGCGGCGGCGACCCGCTCTGGATGGTGGGCGGCGAGCATGCAGGCGACGAGGCCGCCGAGCGAGAGCCCGACGAGGACGGCGCGCTCGGTTCCCGTCGCGTCGAGCACCGCGAGCGCGTCGCCGACGCAGCGCTCGAGGGCATAGGCCTCGACCGCCTCCGGCCGGTCCGAGCTGCCATTGCCCCGCGGGTCGTAGGCGATGCATCGGAAGCGCTCGCTGAAATACGGCACCTGCCCCTTGTAGATCCGGGAGTGGACGATGCTCCACGGGGGAACGAAGAGCATCGTCTCGGTGCCGGAGCCGTAGATCTCCGCGTGGATGCGCACGCCGTCGCCTGCCACGACGCTCATCGTCGCTTCGGGCTCTTTCGCGCGCATCGGACCTCTCCTTGCGATGGCGGCTCGAGGCGCGTTCAGAGCGCCCCGTCGGCACGGGGTCGGTCGTGCGCATCGGTGCGCCGGCGCAGGGGGATCAGCATCCGCACCTCGCGGCGATAGCGGCGATAGGCCTCGCCGAACTGCCTGACGAGATCGCGCTCCTCGAGCCGAATGCCGAGGAGAATGTACGCGGTCGTCGCGATCGCGAAGACGAGATGGCCGAGGCTCATCGTCGGCGTCGCCCAGAACGCCACCAGGAAGCCGAGATAGATCGGATGGCGCACCCGCTTGTAGAACAACGGCGTCCTGAGTTCGGGCTTCGGCAGGACGGCTCCGACCGCGTGCGCATGAACCTGGCGCAGGCCGAAGAGCTCGAAATGGTTGATGAGGAACGTGCTCGCGAGCACGATCGCCCAACCCGACCAGAACAGCCCGACGAGCATGGCGGCGGCGAGCGGATCCTCGACGGCCCAGACCGGCTGCGGAAGCGGGCGCCATTGCCAGAACAGCAGCGCGAGCGCGAGGCTCGCGAGGAGCACGTAGGTCGATCGCTCGATCACGGGCGGCACGACGCGCGTCCACAGCCGCTTGAAGCCGCCCCGCGCCATCACGCTGTGCTGGAGCGCGAAGAGGCCGAGCAATGCGAGGTTCACGGCGAGCGAGCCGACGAGAGGCCCAGGCGCGCCGCTGTCGATCGTCTTCGGCACCGGGAGGTTTCCCACGAAGGCGATCGCATACAGGAAAACGCCGAGAAAGAGGACGTAGGCGCCGACCCCGTAGGCCAGGGCGGCGAGCGTGGCGACGGTCTTGCGCATCTGCGTATCCTCCCTTAGAGAGAGAACGCCCCCGTTCGGTCGACCGACCGATTGACGTAGGGTGAACCTGTCGTGAAAGGATGTCAATCGTGACGGAGAGGGACCTCGCCGGCGTCGGCGAAAGCACGGACGCAGGCCCCGGCGGCGCGGGGGAGCCGGGGGCAAGGACGCGCGGGCACCTCCTCGCCGCGGCCCAGACATGCCTGCGCGAGGATGGCTATGCCCGCTTCTCGACGCGGCGCGTGGCGGAGCGCGCGGGCGTGCCGCTCAGCCAGATCCACTACCATTTCAAGTCGAAGCGCGGGCTGCTCCTCGCCGTTCTCGACGACCAGAACGCGCGCCTTCTCGCCCGGCAGGCGGCCACCTTCGCGGTGGACGCGCCCCTCTCCCGCAAATGGGATCTCGCCTGCGATTATCTCGACGAGGACCTCGCCTCCGGCTATGTCCGCGTCCTCCAGGAATTGATCGCGGCGGGTTGGTCGGACCCCGACGTCGCCGCCGCCGTGCGCCGAGACCTGCGCGGCTGGTACGAACTCCTGACGGCGCTCGCCGAGGAGGCCGGTCGACGCTTCGGCACGCTGGGCCCGTTCTCGCCGGCTGAAGTCGCCGCGCTCGTCGGCCACGCCTTCATCGGGACCGAGGCGCTCGTCCTCCTCGGCCTCGACGACGAGTCGGTGCCGGGGCGTCGGGCTCTGCGGCGGGTGGCCGACCTCGTCAGGCGCGCGGAGGCGGCGGAACGCGCGGCCGGCGAGGGCTCGGACGAAGACGGCGGCTGAGATCGGAAGTCGTGTCGCCCGCAGGAGCCCGGTCTGCACGCTGTCGGCAGCGACTCGAGCAGGACCTCGGGAATTCCGGAAGGATGGTGGGCGCGACAGGGATTGAACCTGTGACCCCTACGATGTCAACGTAGTGCTCTCCCGCTGAGCTACGCGCCCGTTCCGTCCGGCGTCTCGCGGGTGGTCGCCGCCGGTGAGGAGGGCCGTATAGCGGACCCTCGGGGGGGATGCAAGCGGGAAAACGCGACTTTGCGCAGCGCTTCCCGCAAGGTCGCCTCAGGCGGCGAGCAGCTTCTCGACCTCGTTGACGAGATCCTTGAGATGGAAGGGTTTGGAGAGGACCTTGGCGTCCTTCGGAGCCTGGCTGTCGGGGTTGAGCGCCACCGCCGCGAAGCCCGTGATGAACATCACCTTGATGTCCGGGTCGAGCTCGGTCGCGCGCCGCGCGAGCTCGATGCCGTCCATCTCCGGCATGACGATGTCGGTGAGGAGGAGCTCGAAGGGCTCCTCGCGGAGCCGATTGTAGGCGGACAGCCCGTTGTCGAAGGAGGTGACCTCGTAGCCGGCGTTCTGGAGCGCCTTGGCGAGGAACCGGCGCATGTCGTTGTCGTCTTCCGCAAGGAGAATCTTCATCTCGTCTGGTCTCGGCTGGCCCGCTTCTGCGCGGCGCGGGTTTGTCGGCGATTCGCGCGCATTCTTCATCAATGCCCGGGCGCGGTAAACAGGGCATGAAGGCGATGTCTCGATTTGACGCGATCGCCGGGCCGCGGGCGGCGCTCACGAGGCCGCGACGGGGCATGGACAGGCGGCCTCGCAGGCCCCACATTCGTCCGGCACGGCAGGCGGCATCCGGCTGCGCGCGCAGTCGCACGAGCGCCTTCTCGGCCGAGGGATCGGCCGCGGGCGGGTCGCGACCCGATGGTCCGCAACACCCAGGGTCTTCAACACCAAGGTCCGCAACATCAAGGTCGGCAACGCAAAGGTCGCATGTCCGCAAGCCTCCCTCCCGATCTCGCCGCAGAGGCCGCGCTCGATCCGGATTTCGCGCCGGCCTTCGTGGTCGAGGCGCCCGCGCGGCTGCGCACCCCGTTCGTCTTCAACGCGCCCCATGCCGGCGCGGTCTATCCGGAGGGCTTCCTCGCCGCCGCGCGCCTGTCGGGCCTCTCGCTGCGCCGCTCGGAGGACGCCCATGTCGACGCGCTGTTCGCGGACGTGGTCGGGCTCGGCGCGCCTTTGATGCGCGCGCGCTTTCCTCGCGCCTTCCTCGACGTCAACCGCGAGCCCTACGAACTCGACCCGCGCATGTTCGACGGGCGCCTGCCGGGCTTCGCCAACACCCGTTCGATGCGCGTCGCGGGCGGGCTCGGCACGATCCCGCGCGTCGTCGCCGACGGGCACGAGATCTACGCCCGCAAGCTCGCCGTCGCCGAGGGCCTCGCGCGCATCGACACGCTCTACAAACCCTATCACCGCGCCCTGCGGCGTCTCGTCGAGGCGACCTGGCGCGGTTTCGGGGTGGCGGTGCTGATCGATTGCCACTCGATGCCCTCCACGAGTCTCGCGCGCGAGCAGGTCGGGCTCGCCGACGTCGTGCTCGGCGACCGCTACGGCACGAGCTGCGCCGGCGTGGTCTGCGACCTCGTCGAGGAGGCGCTGCGGCGGCGCGGGCTCGTCGTGGCGCGCAACAAGCCCTATGCCGGCGGCTTCATCACCGAGCATTACGGCGAGCCGCCCGCCCGCCGGCACGCGCTCCAGGTCGAGATCAACCGCGCGCTCTACATGGACGAGCGCACGCTCGAGCCCCGGCCCGGCTTCGCGCGTCTCGCCGCCGATCTCGTCGGCGCCTTCGAGGAGGCGATGGGGCCGATCACCGCGGCCCTGTGCGCAGCGCCACGGCCCCAGGCGGCGGAATGAAGCCGGGCGTCGGCGCCCTCACTTGAGCCGCTTGCGGATGCGCTCGCTGAGGAAGTCGCGGGTGTCACGATAGGCCTCGAGCCTCTGGCTGCGCGAGCCCGTCGCGAGCGTCGGATCGGGGGTCGGCCAATATTCGACCTCCGCCGCGATCGTGCGCGTCAGCTCGAGGGCGGCGTGGTGCGCCTCCGGGGTGAGGGTGACGATCAGGTCGAAATTGAGCCCCTCCCATTCCTCGAGCTCCTCGAGCGTCCGGCATTTGTGGCGCGAGGCGTCGATGCCGATCTCCTCCAGAGCCGCGATCATGAACGGGTCCGTCTCGCCCCGGCGCACGCCCGCCGATTGCACATAGGTCGAGCGGCCGAAATAATGGCGCGCCAGCGCCTCCGCGGTCGGCGAGCGGACCGCGTTGAAATTGCACACGAACAGGACCGAGTGGACGCGCGCGCCGTCCGCCAAGGGCGTCAGCCTTTCCAGTGCAGGGCGAAGATCAGCGTGAAGATCCTGCGCGCGGTGTCGAAATCGACCTCGACCTTGCCGTCGAGCCGCTCGCGCAGGAGATGGGCCG
Organism: Salinarimonas sp.; assembly: GCF_046292825.1. GTDB lineage: Bacteria > Pseudomonadota > Alphaproteobacteria > Rhizobiales > Beijerinckiaceae > Salinarimonas. Next base: position 14,555 of record NZ_JBKBQG010000004.1, read on the forward strand.
CCTCGTCGTGCAGCCCCCGCCGCCCCATGTCGATCGCCTCGATCTTCTGCGGAGAGGCGGTTCGGATCGCGGCGTAATAGCTTTCGCAGACGGTGCGGTAATCCTTGATCACCTGCTTGAAGGGGGTGAGCGAGAGGTAATGCGTCATCACCGCCTCGCCGGTCTCGCGCTGGATCTCGAAGGCGAGCTTGTTCTCGACGAGGCCGAGCCGCAGGGCGTAGGGCCCGCCGGCATCCTCGGGAATGGCGAAGCGATTCGCCTCGACGATGTCCCAGATGGCGATGGCGCGCTCGTGCTCCTGATCGGGATTGCCGCGCCCGATCGAGGCCTCGTCGAGCACGACGCGAACGAGCCTGTCCTTGGTGTCCTTCGGCATGCGGGCAAACGCCTCCCCCGGCGCACGGCGCGTCGCGTGCCCCCCGAGCTTACGGCATTTGCGCTGCGATGCGAGAGGCCGAAATGGTCTCAGCGCCCTTCCGACATCGGATCGGACACGCCCCAATAGGGCGTCGCATTGTAATAGCGGTGCACGTGCTCTTCCCATTCGCGCTCGAAGGAGGGGTCGGTGCGCTCGCCGCCCTCGCGCGGGGCCTCGCGGAGCTGGTCGTCCGTCAGGTCGAGGCGGTAGGCGTCGAGGTCGGGGTCGAAATGCAGGACGCCCCAGGGAAGCGTGAATTCCTTGTGCGAGAGCCCGAGCAGGCTGCCGACCCCCATCACCGCATAGGCGACCTTGCCCGAAAGCTTGTCGATCATCACCCGCTCGATCGTGCCGATCGTCTCGCCGTTCGAGCGACGCACGGGCGTGCCCTCGACGCGGTCGGAGGCGATCAGGCGGTGCTTGGTTCGTCCGGTGCCGGTCTCCATGGCGCGCTCCTCGCGTATCCCGATGCTTCGTCGATCGTGGCCGAACTCGGCCTCTGGCGACGAACGCGGCGCGCGCGCCGAGCGTTCCGCGACGCCCCTGTGGAGGAGCGGTGGGCGGCGGTGGAATCGCGGTTGACGCGGGCGATCGTTCCTCTATTGTTCTCTCGCGAGAGCGCCATCGGGGCGTGCTCGTCGCGAACGGGAAGGGGGAGGCTTTGGCGCGCGTCTTGTCGATACCCCCCGGCGCGCCCGTCCTCGCGACCCTCGCCGACGCCCTCCTCTCCGGCCGCCTCGTGCCGGGCTTCCCCGCCCATGCGGGACCGGACGCGCTCGCGTCCGCGACCATCTATCTGCCGACGCGGCGGGCCGCGCGCGCGCTCGCCGCCGAGATCGCCGAGCGCAGCGGCGCGGAGGCGCTCGTCCTGCCGCGCATCGTTCCGCTCGGGGAGGCGGACGAGGCCGAACTCGCGCTCGCCGCCGAGGAGGGGCTCGCGGGGGAGGGCGAGGGGGCGCTGCCGCCGCCGATCGCGCCGCTCGAGCGCCGCCTCCTGCTCGCGCGCCTCATCCAGGCCTGGTCGCAGGCGATCGACCGCGATCTCGCGCGGCTCGACGCCGGAACGCCCTTCCTCGTGCCCTCCTCGCCGGCCGACGCCGTCTCGCTCGCCGGCGATCTCGAGCGGCTGATGGACGATTTCGTGCTGGAAGGCGTGCCCTGGGAGCGGCTCGGCGCCGCGGTCGACGGCGATTTCTCCCGCTATTTCGCCCTCACCCTCGATTTCCTGAAGATCGCCTTCGAGGCCTGGCCGGCGATCCTCGCCGAGCGCGGCGCGAGCGATCCGACGCGGCGCGCGAGCCTTCTCGTCGACGCGGAGGCCGCGCGGCTCGCCCGCGATCCGCCGCGCGGGCCGGTGATCGCCGCGGGCTCGACGGGGTCGATCCCCTCGACCGCGCGCCTGCTTTCGGCGATCGCGCGCCTTCCCGCCGGCGCCGTGGTGTTGCCGGGGCTCGACCGGGATCTCGACGCCTCGGCCTTCGCCGCGGTCCCGGGGGACGGCGTGCGACCGCCGCTCCACAATCATCCGCAGGCGACGATGGCGCGGCTCCTCGCGGGTCCGCTCGGGATCCGGCGCGAGGACGTGGCGATCCTCGGCGGCGAGACGCTGGGGGAGGGCGCCCGCGCGCGCGAGCGGCTCCTGTCGGAGGCGATGCGCCCGGCCGAAACGACGGATGCGTGGGCGCGCATCCCGGCCGCCGAGCGGCTCGCTCTCGCCGCGGCGGGGACGGACGGGATCGCGCTGGTCGAGGCGGCGGACGAGCGGGAGGAGGCGCTCGCGGCGGCGGTCGCCTTGCGCGAGACGCTGGCGGAGCCCGGGCGCATCGCGGCGCTCGTGACGCCCGATCGCGGTCTCGCGCGCCGGGTCTGCGCGGAGCTCGGCCGCTGGGGCGTCGTGGCGGAGGATTCGGCCGGAACGAGCCTCGCGGACGCGCCGGCCGGGCGCCTCGCGCGGCTCGCGGCCGAGGCCGTCGCCGAGGATTTCGCGCCGCTCGCCTTCCTCGCGCTCGTCGAGCACCCGAGCCTGCGCCTCGGCTTCACGGCCTCCGAGGTCGCGCGGGCGCGCGCCACGCTCGAGATCGGGCTCCTGCGCGGGCCGGAGCCGGGCGCCGGGCTCGCGGGGCTGCGCGCGGCGCTCGATCTGCGCCGGATCGAGAGCGGGCGCAGCCGCCGGGTGCCGCGCCCGCGCCGCCGCATCGCGGCCGAGGACTGGGCGCTCGCGGACGCGTTTCTCGCCCGCATGGCGGAGGCCTTCGCCGGCTTCTCCCCGAATGCGGCGGATCCGGAGGCGCGGATCGGGCTGTGCGCGCTCGCGGCCGCGCATCGCGTCACGCTCGATGCGCTCCTCGCCCGTGCGGAGGGCGAAGGAGAGGCCGAGGGGGCCGGGGACGACGACGGCGGCGATTCCGGGGAGGAGGCGCTCGCGACCCTCTTCGACGATCTCGCCCTCGTCGATCCCGACACCGCGCCGGCGGGCCGCTTCGCCGACTACCCCGCCTTCTTCGCCGCTCTCGCGCGCGAGCGGCGGGCGGACGGGGGGACCGGTCGCGCCCATCCGCGGGTGAAGATCCTCGGTCTCCTCGAGGCGCGTCTCCTGCGCGTCGACCGCGTCGTGCTCGGCGGTCTCGACGAGGGGATCTGGCCGCCGCGGGCGAAGGACGACGCCTTTCTCAACCGGCCGCTGCGCGTCGAGCTCGGTCTCGCGCCGCCCGAGCGCCGCATCGGCCAGACCGCGCACGATTTCCTCCAGGCGCTCGGCACGCGCGACGCCGTGATCACCCGCGCCGCCAAGCGCGAAGGGGCGCCGAGCGTGCCCTCCCGCTTCCTGCAGCGCATCGAGGCCTTCGCGGGCGAGACGGCGCACGCGGCGATGCGCGCGCGCGGGGAGCGCTTCCTCGCCATCGCCCGCGCGCTCGACGCCGCCGCCCCGGCGCCGCCCCTGCCGCGCCCGGCCCCGCGGCCGGACCCCGCTCTGTTCCCGCGCCGCCTGAGCGTCACCGAGATCGAGACGCTCATCCGCGATCCCTACGCCATCTTCGCGCGCCACGTGCTCGGCCTCGACGCGCTCGAGGCGATCGCCGCCGAGCCCGGTGCGGCCGATCGCGGCACCATCGCCCACGAGATCTTCAGCCGCTTCGTCGAGGAATACCCGCTTGCGCTGCCCGAGCGCGAGCGCGCGCGGGAGAGCCTGCGGCGCATCGCCGAGGACGCGTTCGCGCCCATCGCGCGCGCCTATCCCGCTCTGCACGCCGAATGGGAGCCGCGCTTCGAGCGGATGGTCGACGGCTTCCTCGATTGGGAATACGAGCGGCGCGCCGGGCTCGCCGAGATCCTCGTGGAACGGGCGGGCGCGCTCGATCTCCTCGTCGGCACGCAGACCGTCACCCTCTCCGCCCGTGCCGACCGCATCGAGCGGCGTCGCGACGGCGGCGCCACGATCGTCGACTTCAAGACCGGAACGCCGCCGTCGAAGAAGATGGTCTTCGCCGGCTTCTCGCCGCAGCTGACGCTCGAGGCCGCGATGCTCGGCGAGGGCGCGTTCACGGGCGCGGCGCCGCCCGCGGGCGAGACGGATCTCCTCTACGTGCACGCCTCCGGCGGAGCCAAGCCCTTCGTCCCCTGCCCGATCGATCCGCCGCGCGGCGATCCGCGCAGCGTGCCCGAGCTCGTGGCCGAGCACCGCGCGCGCCTCGTGGGCCTCCTCGCGCGCTTCCTCGGGGGCGAATACGCCTATCTCTCGCGCCCCTTCGCCCAATACGCGCAGCGTTATTCCGATTACGACCACCTCGCGCGCGTCAAGGAATGGTCCGCGTCGGGCGGCCTCGACGAGGGAGGCGAGCCGTGAGCGGCGAGACGGGAGCGGGCGGGCCGGTGCCGCCGATCATCGCCGAGACGACCGCGCGCCAGCGCCGCGCGGCCGATCCCGCGCGCTCGGCCTGGGTCTCGGCGAATGCGGGTGCGGGCAAGACCAAGGTTCTCGTCGATCGGGTCCTGCGCCTCATGCTCGCGGGGACGCCGCCGGGGCGGATCCTGTGCCTCACCTTCACCAAGGCGGCAGCCGCCAACATGGCGATCCGCGTCTACGAGACGCTGGCGCGATGGGTGGTCGCGGAAGACGCGGCGCTCGACGCCGCGCTCGCCGCGCTCGACGGCGCCGCGCCCGATCCCGAGCGCCGCGCGGCGGCGCGGCGCCTGTTCGCGCGCGCCGTCGAAACCCCGGGCGGGCTCAAGATCGAGACGATCCACGCCTTCTGCGAGCGCCTCCTCCACCTCGCCCCGTTCGAGGCGAACGTGCCCGCGCGCTTCTCCGTGCTCGACGACGCGCAATCGGACGAGCTCGCGGCGGACGCGCTCGGGCGCGTCCTCGCCCGCGCTCGGGGCGGCGACGCCGCGCTCGCCGACGCGTTCCGGACCGTGAGCCTCGTCGCCTCCGGCGACCGGCTCGCCGCCATTCTCGCGCAGGCGCGCCGCCATGCCGGGCTCCTCGGCGACGAGGCGGCGCGCGAGGCCGCGCTCTCCGAGATCGCGCGCGCGCTCGGGCTCGCTCCCGGCGAGGACGAGGCGAGCCTCGTGCGCGCCATGCTGGACGAGGGCATCCCTCGCGCCGAGCGTCTCGCCATCGCCGAGGCGCTCGCCGCGACCGGCAAGGCGATCGACGCCGAGCAGGCGCAGCGCCTGCGCGAGGCCGCGAGCGCGCCGGACGACGTTGCCGCGCTCGGCTTCTATCTCTGCGTCTTCTTCAAGGAGGACGGCCGCGGCGAGCCGCGCGCCGACAGCCGATTGGCCACCAAGGCCGCGGGCGCCGCGACGCTCGAGCGGCTGCGGGCCGAGCAGGCGCGGCTCGTGGCGCTCGCCGACAAGCGCAAGGCCGCCGCCGCCCTCGCGCGCACCCGCGCGCTCTTCGGCTTCGCCGCGGCGATCGAAGCCGAGATCGCCGCGGGCAAGAGACGCCTCGGCGCGCTCGATTTCGACGATCTGATCGGTCGCACCCTCGCGCTCCTGCGCCGCGGCGACGGCGCCTGGCTGCTCTACAAGCTCGACCGCGGCATCGACCACGTGCTCGTCGACGAGGCGCAGGACACCAATCCCGAACAATGGGAGGTCTTGCGCCACATCACCGCCGATTTCCACGCGGGTGCGGGCGCGGCCGGGGAGCGGGTGCGCACCATCTTCGCGGTGGGGGATCCCAAGCAGTCGATCTATTCCTTCCAGGGTGCCGACCCCCGCGCCTTCGAGGCGAGCCGGTTGCTCTGGCGCGCGCGCACGGCCGCGATCGGCCACCCCTTCGACGAGGTGCCGCTCACCGTCTCGTTCCGCTCGACGCCGCGCGTGCTGGAGGCCGTCGACGCGGTCTTCGCGCGGCCGGAGCACGCCAAGGGGCTCGATCCGAGCGATCGGCCCGTGGGCACCGTCCACCAGAGCGCGCGCCCCGGCGCGCCCGGCCTCGTCGAGCTCTGGCCGGTGGTCCGCCCGGCGGCGCGCGAGGAGCCCGACGCCTGGACGCATCCGGTCGATGCGGTCGAGGACAGCGCGCCCGCGATCGTCGTCGCGCGCACCCTCGCGCGGGCGATCCGCACCTGGATCACGACCGGGGACGCGAACGGGCGGGTGCGTCGGCCCGGCGACGTCCTCGTCCTCGTGCGCAAGCGCAACGCCGCCTTCCTCGCCACCATCAAGGCGTGCAAGGATCTCGGCATCCCGGTCGCGGGCGCCGACCGTCTGGTGATCTCCGAGCACATCGCGGTGTCCGACCTCTTGGCGGTCGGTCGCGCCGCGCTCCTGCCCGACGACGATCTGACGCTCGCCTGCGCCCTGAAGACGCCGCTCGTGGCGCTCACCGACGACGACCTCGTGCGCATCGCGGTCGGACGCGGCGAGACCTCGCTCGCGCGCGCCCTCGTGCGTGCGGCGGAAGCGGGGGACGAGGCGGCGGCGCGCGGGGCGCGCGCGCTCGCGCGCTGGCAGGAACTCGCGCCGCTCGGCCCGTTCGGCTTCTACGCGGCGCTCGTCGGGCCGGAAGGCGGCCGCCGCGCGCTCGTCGCGCGCCTCGGCGCGGAGGCGGGGGACGCGATCGACGCCTTCGTCGGCCTCGCGCGCGATTCCGAAGCGCCGCTCGCCCCGTCGCTCGGGCGTTTCCTCGCGGGCTTCGAGGGCGTCACCCGTGAGCTCAAGCGCGATCTGGAGAGCGGCGCGGACGAGGTGCGCGTGATGACGGTCCACGGCGCCAAGGGCCTCGAAGCGCCCGTCGTCGTCGTGCTCGACGATTGCGGCGCCCGCGCCGGGAGCCTCCCGGGGCTCCTCTCGGTCGCGGGCCGCGACGGGACGCCGCTGCCGGTCTGGTCGCCGGGCAAGGACCACGATTGCGCGGCCCTCGCCGCCGCCCGCGCCGCCATGCAGGAGCGACAGGCGGAGGAGACGAACCGGCTCCTCTACGTCGCGCTCACCCGCGCCAAGGACCATCTCGTCGTGGCGCCTTTCCTCAACCGCGCCGAAGGCGACGAGCCGGACGCCGCCTGGGCGGCCATGGTCCGCCGCGCCCTCGTCGAGACCTCCCTCGACGGCGCCGCCGCGGAGGAAGCGACGCTCGCCTACGGCGAGGCGCTCCTGTGGCGCGACCCTCCCGGCGCGCGCTCCGCCGCCGGCACGCAAGCGCAGACCGGCGCGGGCGGAGCGAATTCCGCCGCTGCCGATGCCCGCACCGAACTCCCGGCCTGGGCGACGCGACCCGTCGCGCCCGAGCGGGAGCCGGCGCCGCCGCTGCGTCCCTCGAGCGCGCTCGCCGCTGCCGATCGACGACCGCGGCCGGCCGATCGCCCGTTCGTCGCGCAGGCGCGCCTCGCCGGCACGCTGACGCACGCGCTGATCGAGCGGCTGCCGCGGCTCGATCCCGCCTCCCGCGCCCGGGCGGCGCAGGCCTTCGTCGCCGCGCGCGCGCCGTCGCTGCCGGAGGAGCGGCGGGCGCGCATCGTGGGCTCGGCGCTCGCGATCATCGCGGAGCCCGCGCTCGCGCCGCTCTTCGCCCCCGACGCGCTCGCCGAGGCGCCGGTCGCCGGGCGCGTCCTCCTGCCAGGCGGCGCCACGCTCGCCATTTCGGGCCAGATCGACCGCCTCGCGATCACGCCGGAGGCGGTCCATTTCGTCGACTTCAAGACCGCGGCGCGCCCGCCGGCCGAGGACGCGCCGATCCGAGAGGGCACGCTGCGGCAGATGGCGCTCTACGCGGCGCTTCTCTCGCGCGCGTTTCCGGGTCGGCGGATCGAGGCGCTGGTCGTGTGGACCGCAGGCCCTCTCGTGCGCCGCATCCCCGATCGCGCGCTCGCCGAGGCGCTCGCCCGGATCGCCGCGGACGCCGCGTGAGCGCGTCGCGTCGTCGCCCGTCTTTGCGCAGCGCCCGCGACACCCCACATCGGACGCCATGGTTCGTGTCCTGACCTACAACGTCCACAGTTTCGTCGGTACCGATCGACGGCGCGATCGCGGGCGGGTCGCGCGCGCGATCGCCGAGAGCGAGGCGCGGATCGTCGCCCTCCAGGAGGTGCGCTTCCGGGAAGCGGGCGAGGACGCGCACGCGCTCGCCCGCCTCGCCGACGATCTGAAGATGGATTTCGCCTTCCAGCGCACGGCGCGCTTCGGCGAGGACGAGTTCGGCCTCGCGATCCTCACCGATCGACCGATGCGCCTCGTCAAGGGCGGGCCTCTGCCGCGGCTCGGCCCGGCAATGCCCGAGCGGCGCTGCGCGCTCTGGTGCGCGGTCGACGTGGACGGGCGCGAGGTCGACGTCTTTTGCACGCATCTCGCGGTCCTCTCGGCGCGAGACCGGCTGGCGCAGGCGCAGGCGCTCCTCGGCCCCGACTGGATCGAGGCCGCGAGGAACCCGGCGATCCTCATGGGCGATCTCAATGCCGGCCGCAGCGCCGCCGCCTATCGCCGCCTCGCCGAGCGGCTCGTCTGCGCGCGCGCCGCGACGCCCGAGCGGCACGCGACCTTCCCCTCCTGGATGCCGCTGACCCGGATCGACCACATCATGGGCGCGAACGGCGCGCGCTTCCGCGAGCCGCAGGCGCTGCGCACCCCCACCGCGCGCGTCGCCTCCGACCATCTTCCCTTTGCCGCGAAACTCGCCTTCGAGGATCAGGACTGAGACGCGCGCGCGGCGCTCACGCGAAGAGCGCGAGCTGTGCCGGGTCGGCGGCGCGGGCGCTCGGACCGCGGGCGGGCTTCTCGAACAGGTCGGTGCGCAGGCGCAGCCGCTTGTCGCGGGCGTTGAGGCCGAGCCGCCGCGCGGCGGTCTCGAAGCGGCGCCCGATCATCCACGCGTAAGGCCCCTGGCCCGTCTGCCGCGCGCCCCAGGCGGCGTCGTATTCCTTGCCGCCGCGCGTGTCGCGCACGAGGGAGAGGACCCGCTCGAGCCGGTCCGGGCGGTGCTCGAGGAGCCAGTCGCGGGCGAGATCCTTGAGCTCGTGCGGCAGCCGCAGGAGCACGTAGCCCGCCTCCCGCGCGCCGGCCGCATGCGCCGCGTCGAGAATGCGCTCGATCTCGTGATCGTTGATCGCCGGGATCACCGGCGCGACGAGCACCGTCACGGGAATGCCCTCGTCGGTGAGCCGGCGGATCGCCTCGAGGCGCTTCTGCGGAGACGCGGCGCGCGGCTCCATCGCCCGTGCGAGCGCGGGGTCGAGCGTGGTGAGCGAAATTGCGACCTTGGCGAGCCCCGCTTCCGCCATCGGCCCGAGGAGATCGACGTCGCGCGTCACGAGGGCGGATTTCGTCACGATCCCGACCGGGTGGCGGGTCCGCGCCAGCACTTCGAGCACGCCGCGGGTGATCCGATAGCGCCGCTCGATCGGCTGGTAGGGATCGGTGTTGGCGCCGAGCGCGATCGGGCGCGGCTCGTAGGATGGCGCGGCGAGCTCGCGCGCGAGGAGCTCGGCCGCGTTGGGCTTGGCGAAGAGCTTCGTCTCGAAATCGAGTCCCGCCGAGAGGCCGTGATAGGCGTGGGTCGGGCGCGCGAAGCAGTAGAAGCAGCCGTGCTCGCAGCCGCGATAGGGGTTGATCGAGCGATCGAAGCCGATGTCGGGCGACGTGTTGCGGGCGATGATGGTGCGCGGGCGCTCCGTCGTCACCTGCGTGCGCAGCGCCGGCACGGGCTCCTCGTCGAGGGGGGCGCGCGGATCCGCGCCGTCCTCGAGGAAGGCCTCGCGCGAAAAGCGCTCGAAGCGGCCGGTCTCGTTCGTCGAGGCGCCGCGCCCCCGCCGCTCCCGCTCGGCGAGCGCATCCGGCCGCCCGTGGACGAGCGCCTTGGCCCGCCGATCGAGCTCGCGCTGGCCGCCGATCAGGACATGCCGACCGGTTCCGGTCCCGTGGGCGGGCGCACGTTGCGCGGTCTGGGCGATCGGGCTCATGCTCTCGTCTCCCTTCTGGAGAGGTGCCGCTTCTGGAGACGTCCTGCGGAATCGCGCTCCGATTCGGTTACGTTCCGCCTTCGTTCCGGGTTCCCTTCTACGAACAAAAAGGGAACTGCGCAAGTCTCATCCGGAGATCGCCCCATCTTCCGTGCCACGCGCTGCCCCAGCGGCATCGACCGCGCCGCATTCTGTTGCGCCGCAGCATCACCTCTTCACGCCGATTTTCGTTTATGAAGAGGCATGATCACGGCTCTCGTTCACCATCGCGGCGGCAACGTCGCCCTGCTCGGCGCGACGTTGTCGGCGCTCGTCACCGGCGTGGCGCAGGGCGTCGTCGCGGATGCGGTGGTGATCGCGCCAGAGGCGAGCCCGGACGTCGCGACGATCGCGGACGCTGCCGGGGCTACCTTCGTCGTCGCCGCCTCCGAGCCATGGCGGGCCGGGGCGCAGGCCGCGCGGCGGGATTGGCTCCTGTGCCTCGAGGCGGGCGACGTGCCGATCGACGATTGGCCGCGCACGCTCGACCGTTTCTGCGCGCTGGCGGGGAACGGGGCCGCGATCGGCCGCCTCGTGCGGGTGCCCGCGCGCCCGCGCGACTGGCTCGCGCTGCCCTTCGCGCGCCTCGGCTCCGGCCCGCGCGCGGGCGATCTCGCCCATCGGCGGCATCTGGAGGAGGGCGCGAGGCCGCGGATCGATCGCGTCGCCGTGCGCCTCATCCGCGAGCGCGATCTCTCCCGCGAGTAGAGGGCGCACTCAGCCCTGCGCCTTGCCGCGCCTCAGATGCTCGTCGAGGCGGGGCATGATCTCGACGAAGTTGCAGGGGCGGTGGCGATAGTCGAGCTGCAGGGCGAGAATGCCGTCCCAGGCGTCCTTGCAGGCGCCGGGCGAACCGGGGAGCACGAACAGATAGGTCGCGCCGGCGACGCCCGCGGTCGCCCGCGATTGCAGCGTCGAGGTGCCGATCTTGTCGTAGCTGATCCGGTGGAAGATCGCCGAGAACCCGTCCATCCGCTTCTCGAAGAGCGGCTCGATCGCCTCGGGCGTGACGTCGCGGCCGGTGAAGCCGGTCCCGCCGGTGGTGATGACGACGTCCACGCCCGGATCCGCGATCCAGCGGCGCACCACGCCGCGGATCTCCTCGACGTCGTCGCGCACGATGGCACGATCGGCGAGCGCGTGGCCGGCCGCCTCGAGGCGCGCGACGAGGGTGTCTCCCGAGCGGTCCTCCGCCAGGCTGCGGGTATCGGAGACCGTGAGCACCGCGATGCGCACGGGGATGAAGGGCAGGCTCTCGTCGATCGGCATACCAGGGGCTCCGCGGGACTGCGTCCCTCGCTTCTAGCCGGTTTCAGCCCGCGCCGGAACGGGCGCGCGCGTCGCGGGCGAGGCGGCGGCGGACGCGCCGCCAGATCCCCTGCTCGCGCGAATCGAGCTCGGCCCAGGCCGATCGCTCCCGCCGCGCCGCCTCGTCCTGCGCCCGGGCGCCGTGGCGCGCGCGCAAATCGTCGGCGCGGCGGCGGATCTCCTCCTCCGGCACGCGCGCGGGCGCGAGCCAGTGATCGTGGGCGAGCCATGCCGCCGCAGCGAGCGGGACCGCCCCGATCAACAACCAGAGGATAGCCGAGTCGAACATTTTCTCGCAATCAGCTAGCGAATACGCCGTGAATCAGAACTATAGTTCATCCGGCCTCACCTTCGGAACCACAGTTCATGTTCGCGGGCGCGGCAGAGCGTCACCCTGCGTCAGCATACAACGAGATGGTGTCCCGTGTCCCTCGCTGTGGTTTTCGGCGCGAACCTGAGGAACCTGCGCAAGGCCAGAGGCCTGACGCAGGGCCAATTGGCGGAGCGCGCCGCTCTGACCGCGGAGATGATCTCGAAGATCGAACGCGGCGTCGCCGCGCCGTCCTTCCCGACGATCGAGCGCCTCGCGGACGCGCTCGACCAGCCGGAGGTGGCCTTCTTCGGCATCGACCAGAGCGGGGCGCGCGGCGGCTCGCGCGGGCGGCTCGTCGTCAAGATCCACGCCACGCTCTCGCGCATGAACGAGGACGAGCTCGCGCGCGCCTCGAAGATCCTCGCCGTCCTCGCGAGCTGATCGCAACACGTGCGTCCCTCACCCGTAGGTGTGATCGCGCCATTGGTAGTGCCGCGGGGCGTGGAGCGGCCAATCGGGCCGCGCCTGGCGCACCATCATCACCTCGGCGAGGTTCTCGCGGGTGAGGAGGCCCATCAGCCGCCCCGCCCGGTCGAGCACGAAGAGCGCCGGCGCCCGGCTCGTCTGCAGGAGCGCCATGCCTTCCGCGAGCGGCAGGTCGGCGCGGATCTCGGGCACGTCGCGGATCATGATGTCGAGGACGGGCGTGTCCGGATCGCCCTTGCGCAGAGCGGGGATGAGCACGTCGCGGGTGACGAGGCCGCGCGCCCGGCCCGCCCCGTCGACGACGGGGAACTCGGTCTGCGTGGTCCGGATCAGGCAATCGACGGCGTCGTCGAGGCGGGCATTGGGCGAGAGCGTCTCGACGATGGAGATCGTCGCGGCGCCGACGCTCGTGTCGTCGGTGGCGCCCTTCATCTTGGCCTGCTCGACCTCGGCGCCCGCCGCGAGATAGACGAAGATCGCGATGACGAGCAGGATCGGGTTGTAGAGGAGGCCGACCACGGCGAAGACGACGGCCGCGAATTGCCCGATCCGGCCCGCGATCTGCGTCGCCTGCGCGTGGGGGCGGCGCATCGCGATGAGCGCGCGCAGCACGCGCCCGCCGTCCATCGGGAAGGCCGGGATCAGGTTGAAGACGACGAGGAGGACGTTCACCGCCGCGAGCCGCGCGACGAGCGAGACGCCCGGATTCTCGATCGCCATCAGCTCCTCGGGCTCGACGGTCGCGAGATCGACGCTCGCGCGCAGGATCAGGAACAGGACGGCCGCGATCACCACGTTCACGGCGGGTCCGGCGAGCGCGATGATCAGCTCCTGGCGGGGGTTCTCGGGGATGCGCTCGAGGCTCGCGATGCCGCCGATCGGCGAGAGGATCACCGAGGGGGTGCGGATGTCGTAGCGGCGCGCGGCGAAGATATGGCCGAATTCGTGGGCGGTGACGCAGGCGAAGAGCAGGATCACGAACACGACGAGATCGAGCGCGGCGAGCGGGCCGCCCTGCTGCCAGGCCATGCCCGCGAGCCAGATCAGGAAGAGGACGAAGGTGACGTGGATCTTCACCACGGTTCCCCGGATGGTGGCGATCGGAAAGGACCAGATCATCGTCGTTCGTCTCCCAAGCGCCCGCGCCCACCCGCGGCAAGGCAACGTTCTCTCGCGCGGAACCGTTGCGGAACCGTACTGGGCGAGAGCGTCGCAGCACGGCGCGCCGATCACAACACCCGTACCGCTGAAAGCGCCATAGGGGACGATCCGGATCGGACTTGCGGCACCCCGCCGCGCCTCCCATCTCAACGGCGGGCCGGTCGCTCGTGCGAGGGCCGGCCCTCACGCGTGGCGCGGTCGCGCGGGCCTCGATGGAGGACGTCGACCGTTCGGCTGGAGGAGTGCGTCCCATGAACATCGAAAAATTCACCGAGCGCGCGCGCGGGTTCCTGCAATCCGCCCAGACGCTCGCTCTGCGCGAATCCCATCAGCAATTCGCCCCCGAGCACATTCTCAAGGTGCTGCTCGACGATGCCGAGGGCATGGCGGCGGGGCTGATCGCGCGCGCGGGCGGCGATCCCAAGCTCGCCCTCCAGCTCACCGAGCAGGCGCTTTCGCGCATGCCGAAGGTCCAGGGCGGCTCGGGCCAGCTCTATCTCCAGCCGGCCACCGCGCGCGTTCTCGACGCCGCCGAGAAGGCCGCGGAGAAGGCGAAGGATTCGTTCGTCACCGTCGAGCGCCTCCTCCTCGCGCTCGCGATCGAGAAGGATTCGGAGGCCGGCCGCGCCCTCGCGAAGGCGAACGTCACGGCGGCCTCGCTCAACGAGGCGATCAACGCGCTGCGCAAGGGCCGCACCGCCGACAGCGCCACCTCCGAGAACGCCTACGAGGCGCTCAAGAAATACGCGCGCGATCTGACGGAAGCCGCCCGCGAGGGCAAGCTCGATCCGGTGATCGGCCGCGACGAGGAGATCCGCCGCACGATCCAGGTGCTCTCGCGGCGCACCAAGAACAACCCGGTCCTCATCGGCGAGCCCGGCGTCGGCAAGACGGCGATCGTCGAGGGGCTCGCCCTGCGCATCGTCAACGGCGACGTGCCCGAGAGCCTCAAGGACAAGAGCCTTCTCGCGCTCGACATGGGCGCGCTCATCGCGGGCGCCAAATATCGCGGCGAGTTCGAGGAGCGGTTGAAGAGCGTACTCCAGGAGGTCACGGCGGCGGAGGGCGGCATCGTGCTCTTCATCGACGAGATGCACACCCTCGTCGGCGCCGGCAAGGCGGACGGGGCGATGGACGCCTCGAACCTGTTGAAGCCCGCCCTCGCGCGCGGCGAGCTGCATTGCGTCGGCGCGACGACGCTGGACGAGTACCGCAAGCACGTCGAGAAGGACGCCGCGCTCGCCCGCCGCTTCCAGCCGGTCTTCGTCTCCGAGCCGACGGTGGAGGACACGGTCTCGATCCTGCGCGGGCTCAAGGAGAAGTACGAGCAGCATCACGGCGTGCGCATCACCGATTCGGCGATCGTCGCGGCCGCCTCGCTCTCGAACCGCTACATCACCGACCGCTTCCTGCCCGACAAGGCGATCGACCTCGTCGACGAGGCGGCCTCGCGGCTGCGCATGCAGGTGGATTCGAAGCCCGAGGAGCTCGATTCGGTCGATCGCGAGATCGTGCGCCTCAAGATCGAGGCCGAAGCGCTCAAGAAGGAGACGGACGCCGCCTCGAAGGACCGGCTCGCCCGGCTCGAGGGCGAGCTTTCCGGGCTCGAGCGGCGCTCGGCGGAGATCACCGAGCGCTGGCAGGCGGAGAAGTCGAAGCTCGGCCGCGCCGCCGACATCAAGAAGCGTCTCGACGAGGCCCGCACCGAACTCGCCCAGGCCCAGCGCCAGGGGCAGTATCAGCGCGCGGGCGAGCTCGCCTATGGCGCCATCCCCGATCTCGAGCGCGAGCTCGCGACCTTGGAAGCCAAGGGCGAGGCGGCGTCCGGGCTGATGGAAGAGGCGGTAACGCCCGATCACGTCGCCTCCGTCGTCTCCCGCTGGACGGGCGTGCCGGTCGACAAGATGCTGGAGGGCGAGCGCGAGAAGCTCTTGCGCATGGAGGAGGCGCTCGCCAAGCGCGTCGTCGGCCAGGCGGAGGCGGTCAAGGCCGTCTCGACCGCGGTGCGGCGCGCGCGCGCGGGCCTGCAGGATCCGAACCGGCCGATCGGCTCGTTCATGTTCCTCGGCCCCACCGGCGTGGGCAAGACCGAGCTGACCAAGGCGCTGGCGCAATATCTCTTCGACGACGAGACGGCCATGGTCCGCATCGACATGTCGGAATACATGGAGAAGCACTCCGTCGCCCGCCTCATCGGCGCGCCTCCGGGCTATGTCGGCTACGAGGAGGGCGGCGCGCTCACCGAGGCCGTGCGGCGCCGGCCCTATCAGGTCGTGCTCTTCGACGAGATCGAGAAGGCGCATCCGGACGTGTTCAACGTCCTCCTGCAGGTGCTCGACGACGGGCGCCTCACGGACGGGCAGGGCCGCACGGTCGATTTCCGCAACACGCTCCTGATCATGACCTCGAATCTCGGCGCGGAATATCTCGTCGCTCAGCCGGAAGGGCAGGATTCGGAGGCGGTGCGGGACGAGGTGATGGGGGTCGTGCGCGCCTCCTTCCGCCCCGAATTCCTCAACCGCGTCGACGAGATCATCCTCTTCCACCGGCTCAAGCGCTCGGAGATGGGGGCGATCGTCGACATCCAGCTCGCTCGCCTCGCGCGGCTGCTCGAGGATCGCAAGATCGTGCTCGACGTCGCGCCCGAGGCCCGCGACTGGCTCGCCGAGAAGGGCTACGACCCGGCCTACGGCGCCCGCCCGCTCAAGCGCGTGATCCAGAAATCGGTGCAGGACCCGCTCGCCGAGCTGATCCTCGCCGGCACCGTCAAGGACGGCGAGACCGTCCCCCTCTCGGCGGGCCCGCTCGGCCTGACGATCGGGGCCTACGCGGTGGGCGAGGCGAGCGGCGACGCGAAGCCCGCGAAGGGCGCGCCGCTGCATTGACGGGAGAGCGGCTCCTTCCGCTGAGGGGGCCGCGACGACGAGGCGACCTGCGCCGCCGCTCTCCTTCCCCTCAGGGGAAGGTGGCCCGGCGGCGGAGCCGACGGGTCGGATGGGGTCATTCGACGCGGAACGCGGCGAAGGGGCGTCGTCCTAGAGCGCCTTACGTTAGGAGAAGCCCAACGCCCCTTCGCTCCTTCGGAGCGAATAACCCCATCCGTCTCCGACCCCTGTTCGGGGTCGGAGCCACCTTCCCCTGAGGGGAAGGAGAGCGGCGCGCGACGCGTGGGCGGCGATTTGGTATCGTTCTTGCAAGACACCTTGCCCCATTCCGGAACCGGAGAGCATCAGCAGCGTTGTTCATCTGCCGTTCATGAAGGAGGAGCCCATGCAGTTCCGGCTGCCGAACCGAGACTACCTGCCGTTCCTGAGCCTGTCCTTCGTGTTCACCGCCGTCGGCGTCGCGGCGGTCGTCGCGCTCTACGCGTTGCCCACGCCCCAGCTGAGCCTCGCCGCTCTGCTTCCCTGAGAGGCAGACGCCGCGCGCGATTGCCGAAAGACGAGGCGCCCCACGGGGCGCTTTTTTTTTGCGCGGCTCGCGCTCCCGCCGCGACCTCACTCGTCGTCCGGCTTCCGAAGGTCCGGCTTGGAAAGCGTCCGTTTCGGCTCTATGACGGCCACGATGGAAGCCGACAGCGCCCGCGCGCGCGACGAGAGAGCGAGTAGAACGATGGCCGCGAAGTCCAGCCTGTTCCCCCTCGGCCCCGACGAGACCCCCTATCGCAAGCTGACCTCGGAGGGCGTGCGCGTCGAGCGCGTCGGCACGCGCGAGATCGTGGTCGTCGAGGAGGAGGCGATCCGGCTTCTCGCCGAGCAGGCCTTCGTCGACATCAACCACCTCCTCCGCCCCGGCCACCTGCGCCAGCTCGCTCACATTCTCGAGGATCCCGAGGCGACGCCGAACGACCGCTTCGTCGCCTACGACCTGTTGAAGAACGCCAACATCTCGGCGGGCGGCGTGCTGCCGATGTGCCAGGACACCGGCACCGCCATCGTCATGGGCAAGAAGGGCCGCGCGATCTGGACCGACGGCGAGGACGAGGACGCGATCGCCAGGGGCGTCATGGACGCCTACGAGAAGAAGAACCTGCGCTATTCGCAGCTCGCGCCCGTGTCGATGTTCGAGGAGAAGAACACCAAGACGAACCTGCCCGCTCAGATCGAGATCTATGCGAGCGGCGAGGATGCGTACGAATTCCTCTTCGTCGCCAAGGGCGGCGGCTCGGCCAACAAGACCTTCCTCTACCAGGCGACGCCCTCGGTGCTGACCAAGGAGCGCCTGGCGGCCTTCCTCAAGGAGAAGATCCTCACGCTCGGCACCGCCGCCTGCCCGCCCTACCATCTCGCGGTGGTGATCGGCGGGACGAGCGCCGAGCAGACGCTCAAGACCGTCAAGCTCGCCTCGACCCGCTATCTCGACGCCCTGCCGACGCAGGGCTCGGAGGCCGGGCACGCCTTCCGCGACCTCGCGATGGAGGCCGAGATCCATGCGATGACGCAGGCGCTGGGCGTCGGCGCGCAGTTCGGCGGCAAGTATTTCTGCCACGACGTGCGGGTGATCCGCCTGCCGCGCCACGGCGCCTCGCTGCCGATCGGGCTCGGCGTGTCCTGCTCGGCCGACCGTCAGGCGCGCGGCAAGATCACGCGCGAGGGCGTGTTCCTCGAGGCGCTCGAGACCAACCCGGCGAAGTACATGCCGGAGGTCGACGAGGCTTCGCTCGGCGGCGACGTCGTGCGCATCGACCTCACCCGGCCGATGTCCGAGATCCTCGGCGCGCTCACCCGCCACCCGATCCGCACGCGCCTCTCGCTGTCGGGCCCGATGATCGTCGCGCGCGACCTCGCCCATGCGAAGATCCGCGAGCGGCTCGAGCGCGGCGAGCCGATGCCGGACTATTTCAAGAACCACCCCGTCTATTACGCCGGCCCCGCCAAGACGCCCGCGGGCTATGCCTCGGGCTCCTTCGGCCCCACGACCGCGGGTCGCATGGATTCCTATGTCGACCAGTTCCAGGCGGCGGGCGGATCGATGGTGATGCTCGCCAAGGGCAACCGTTCCAACCAGGTCCGCGAGGCCTGCCAGAAGCACGGCGGCTTCTATCTCGGCTCGATCGGCGGCCCCGCGGCGCGCCTCGCGCAGGATTGCATCAAGAAGGTCGAGGTGCTCGAATATCCCGAGCTCGGCATGGAGGCGATCTGGAAGATCGAGGTCGAGGACTTCCCGGCCTTCATCGTCGTCGACGACAAGGGCAACGACTTCTTCCGGGAGCTCAACCTCGGATGAGCGAGACGAACGCGGAGCTCGAGGCTCTGGCGCAGGACGAACGGGTGACGCTCTCGCGCGACGTCCTGCGCTTCAACGATTGCGATTCGCTCGGCCACGTCAACAACGTCGTCTACGCGACGTTGTGCGAGTCCGGTCGCGTGCGCTTCCTCGAGGAGCGGCTGCGGCCGGTGCTGGGGCCGAGCCGGCTCTTCGTCATCGTCAAGCTCGCGATCGATTTCGAGGCCGAGTTGTTCTATCCCGGCGACGTCGTCACGGCGACCTGGGCGAGCCGGCTCGGCACCACCTCCTTCACGATGGACCAGGCGATCTTCGGCGCGGGCAAGCGCGCGGCCCGCGCGCAGGGCGTGTGCGTGACGCTCGACCCCGCGACGCGCCGCCCCGCGCCCGTCGAGGGCGAGGCCCGCGCGGCGCTGGAGCGCCTCCTGCGCGTCTGATCGTCGGCGCGGCGCTCCCGGAATCGGGGGATGGCGGCGTTCGGAGAAATCGGCGGGCCGAGAGCGCAACCGCGCACCGGCTCGCGCGCCGCCGACCCCTTTTCCTTCGCCGCCGCTTCTGCTTGATGGCAGGACAACGAGCGGGAGCCGAGATGAGCGACAAGACCCCCTTCTCCGTCAGGAGCCGCGTCGCCCAGGCGATGGGCCGGGTCGAGCCGACGACGCGGGCGATCGTGCCGCCGATCCACGTGGCGACGACCTACGAGCGCGACCCGGACAATTCCTATTCCTCGGGCTACGTCTACGGCCGCCCCGACAACGCGACCGTGCGCGACGCCGAGGCTATCGTCGCGGCCCTCGAGGAGGCGGGAGCGGGCGCGCTCCTCTACGGGTCCGGCATGGCGGCGGCGACGAGCGTGTTCCGCGCGCTCGAGCCGGGCGACCACGTCGTCGCGCCCAAGGTGATGTATTGGGCGCTGCGGGCCTGGCTGCTCGGCGACGCGCGCCGGGCGGGGCTCGAGGTCGAGCTCGTCGACACCGAGAACCTCGACGCGCTCGCTGCCGCGATGCGGCCGGGCCGGACCAGGCTCGTCTGGGTCGAGAGCCCGGCGAACCCGCTCTGGGGCGTCACCGACATCGCGGGCGCCGCCGAGATCGCGCATCGGGCCGGCGCCCGGCTCGCGGTCGATTCGACCTGCGCCTCGCCCTACCACACCCGGCCGCTGACGCTCGGCGCCGACATCGTGATGCATGCGGCGACGAAGATCCTCAACGGCCATTCCGACGTCGTCGCCGGCGCGCTCGCGGGACGCGAGCCGGACGCGTTCTGGGAGCGGCTCGTCGCGATGCGCAAGAGCGGCGGGGCGATTCTCGGACCGTTCGAGGCCTATCTCCTGACGCGGGGCCTGCGCACCTTCCACCTGCGCGCCGCCGCCCAGGCCGCCTCGGCGATGGCGCTCGCGCAGCGCCTGTCGGCGCATCCCCACGTCGCGCGCGTGCTCTATCCGGGCCTCCCCGACCATCCCGGCCACGCGCTCGCCGCGCGGCAGATGGAGAACGGCTTCGGCTACATGCTCTCGATCCGGGTCGCCGGCGGCGAGGCGGCGGCGGTCGCGACGGCGGCCCGCGTACGGCTGTGGACGCGCGCGACCTCGCTCGGCGGCGTCGAGAGCCTCGTCGAGCACCGCGCCTCGATCGAGGGCCCCGACACCCCCTGCCCGCCCGATCTCCTGCGCCTCTCCGTCGGCATCGAGGACGCCGAGGACCTCCACCGCGACCTCGACGAGGCCCTGCGCGCCGCGCATGCGGGGTGAGGGGGGAGGGGCGGCCTCGTGTTCCCCGTCATGCCCGGGCCGCCGACGAGGCGGCTCGTCGCCGCCGCAACAGCTTGCTACGCAAGCGTCTTACCGTGCTGGGTCCCCTTCCCCTGCGCGCCTTCGGCGCTCCGGCCGGGGATGACACGGTTGGAGCCACGAAACCGTGTCATCCCCGGCCGGAGCACGCGCAGCGTGCGCAGGGGAAGGGGACCCAGCACAGGAAGGCGCGTGCGGAGCACGCTCC
Source organism: Salinarimonas sp. (assembly GCF_046292825.1). GTDB lineage: Bacteria > Pseudomonadota > Alphaproteobacteria > Rhizobiales > Beijerinckiaceae > Salinarimonas. The sequence goes on from NZ_JBKBQG010000004.1 coordinate 34,904, forward strand.
CAATGCCGCCGACCAGGCGGCTCGCCGCGACCCCTTGGACGAGCCCGCGAGGACCCTGCTTGTCGCAGTCGGCGCGACCGACCCGACGACCCGCGCCGTCTCGCTCCCCCTCAATCCCACGCCCCGATCGGCGCGTCGTGGCGGGCCTCCTCAGCGCGGACGGCAGGGTCCGGGGAATGCTCGGCGAGGAACTTCTCCGCCTCGAGCGCGGCCATGCAGCCGAGGCCCGCGGCGGTGACGGCCTGGCGGTAGACGTCGTCGGCGACGTCGCCCGCGGCGAAGACGCCGGGCACGGCGGTGCGGGTCGAGCCCGGCTCCACGACGAGATAATTGCCGGCCTTCATCGGCAATTGGCCCTCGAACAGCTCGGTCGCGGGCTTGTGGCCGATCGCGACGAACACGCCGTCCGCCTTGAGCTCGGAGATCTCGCCGGTCGTGGTGTCTTCGAGCCGCACGTGCGTGACCCCGGGCGGCATGCCGCCGCCGCAGATCTCGGCGATCGTCGCGTTCCAGCGCACCGCGATCTTGGGGTGGGCGAGCAGCCGCTCCTGCAGGATGCGCTCGGCGCGCAGGCTGTCGCGCCGGTGGACGAGCGTGACCTTGGCGGCGATGTTGGCGAGGTAGAGCGCCTCCTCGACCGCCGTGTTGCCGCCGCCGACGACCACGACCTCCTTGCCGCGGAAGAAGAAGCCGTCGCAGGTGGCGCAGGCGGAGACGCCCATGCCCTGGAACTTCTGCTCCGAGGGCAGGCCGAGCCATTTCGCCTGGGCGCCGGTGGCGATGATCAGGGCGTCGCAGGAATAGGTGTCGCCCCCGTCGCCGACGAGGCGGAAGGGCCGGCTCGACAGATCGACCGAGGCGATGTGGTCGGAGACCATGCGCGTGCCGACATGCTCGGCCTGGGCGCGCATCTGCTCCATCAGCCAGGGGCCCTGGATGACGTCGGCGAAGCCGGGATAGTTCTCGACGTCGGTCGTCACCGTCAGCTGGCCGCCGGGCTGGATGCCCGAGACGAGCACGGGCTCGAGCATGGCGCGCGCGGCGTAGATCGCCGCGGTGTAGCCGGCGGGGCCCGAGCCGATGATCAGGACCTTGGCGTGGGTGTGGGCCATCATTCCTCTCCGTTCCTCGTCCCCGCGAGATGCAGGGCGGGCAGGCCGCGGCGGGCGCGGTGACGATCGAGCGCCTGCGCGATCCTCGCCGCGATCACGGGGGTGGCGTCGATCGGCGGATAGCGATCGCCGTCGAGCCGCCCCGCGAGCGGGCGCGCCACGCCCTGCTCCGTGAGCCAGGCGAGGAGCGCGTCGATCTTCCGATGCCCTCCCGTGGGCGTGAACACAAGCACCGGCGCGCCCGAGGCCGCCGCTTCCCCCAGCATATTGGTGCTGTCGGCCGTGACCACCACCGCGTCGGCGAGCGCGAGCATCGCCACGTAGGGATTCTCGCCCGCCCCGTCGTAGAAGAAGCCCTGCGTCTCCTGCGCGAGACGCGCGAGGCCCTCTGCGAGCGCAGGCGAGGTGCGCCGCGAGGGGGTGATCATCAGGCTGCCCTGCGCCGAGAGCGCGCGCAGCTGCCCGAGGAGCCGCGCCTCGTCCTCCGCCGTGAAGCGGTGGTGCCCGCTGTCGCCGCCCACCGCCACCGCGATGCGCGGCGCCGGCAGCGGAGCGAGCCGCGGATCGGGCCGCTCCCGGAAGGCGGCGAGTCGGGCAGGCGAGACGCGATGGGGCGCCGTCGGCGTGACGATCACGTTGTCGCCGCGCAGACGATCGTGGCTCTGGAGGCAGATCAGGTCGGCGGCGCGGGTCCCGATGCGCGGGTCCTTGAGGCAGACGGTGAACACCGCCCCGCCGCTCGCCCGCGAGAGCGCCCGCAGGTGGGGCATCGCGCGCCGGCCGGACGCGATCGCGAGATCGGGGAGGGGACCCGCGAGCGGTCCTCCCGCGCGGCCCGGCCGCTCGCGCGGATCGACGGGTCCGCGCGGCGCGAGCCAGCTCCAGGGCCGGCGCGGGGCGACCCGGCGCAGATCCGGCACGAGGCCGAGCGCCTCGACGACGCCGATGCACTGCACATCGTCGCCGATCTTGCCGTCGGTGATTACCCACGCGCGGACGGTCTCCCGCATCCGGTCTTCCTTCCTCAGCGTCACTCCGATGCCTCGTTTCCATCCTCGCGTCGCGCATCCCCGCTTGTGCGGCGAACACGCGCGGTCTACCTAGCACGGATCGCCCTGAGCATCGGAGCCCTCGATCGTGCGCGGACGTCTCGATTCCATCGATCTGGCGATCCTGCGCGAGCTCCAGGCCGACGGCAGCATCACCAATGTCGAGCTCGCCCGCCGGGTCGGCCTGTCCGCGCCGCCCTGCCTGCGCCGGGTGCGCGCGCTCGAGGATGCCGGCATCATCAAGGGCTACCGCGCGCTCGTCGACCCCGCCGCGCTCGGCTTCGAGGTCGTGTATTTCGCGATGGTCCAGCTCGCGAGCCAGAAGCAGAGCGACCTCGTCGCCTTCCAGGACGAGATGCGCCATTGGCCGAGCGTGCGCGAGTGCTGGACGCTCTCGGGCGACATCGACTTCATCCTCAAATGCGTCGCCCCGAGCCTCTCCGCCTTCCAGGCCTTCGTCGCGGCGATGACGGAATTGCCGAACGTGCGCAACGTGCGCACGGCGCTCACCCTCGACCTCGTCAAGGACGAGGCGCTCGTGCCGATCGAGCAGATCGAGGGCGCGCCCTCCGAGCGCCTCTGAGCGCCGCCCGCGCGCTCAGATCAGCCGCTTGCGGATCTGCGTGACGACGATCTCGGCGATCACCACGACGGCGAAGATCGCGATGAGGACGGTGGCGACGCGGGTCCATTGGAAGAAGTTCATCGCCGTGTCGAGCACGAGCCCGATGCCGCCCGCGCCGACGAGGCCGAGCACGGCCGATTCGCGCACGTTGATGTCCCAGCGGAAGAGCGCGATCGACCAGAAGGCCGGCTGCACCTGCGGCCAATAGCCCTTGAGCCAGATCGCCGGCCAGGAGGCGCCGGACGCCCTGAGCGCCTCGACGGGCCCGCGCCCGCTCTCCTCCACCGCCTCCGCGAACAATTTGCCGACGAAGCCGACCGAGCGGAAGGCGATCGCGATCGTGCCCGCGAGCGCGCCGGGCCCGAACACGGCCACGAACAGGAGCGCCCAGACGAGCGAGTTGACCGAGCGCGAGGCGACGAGGATCAGCTTCGCGAGATCGTTGAGGATGCGGAACGGGGTGATGTTGCGCGCCGCCAGGAGCCCGACCGGCACCGCCATGACGAGGGAGAGGATGGTGCCGAGCGTCGCGATGTGAATCGTCTCGATCAGCGCCCCGTGCACGGTTCGCGGATAATAGGCGAGATCGGGCGGCCACATCCGCCGCAGGAGATCCGCCATCTGGACATGGGCGTCGAACAGGAATTCGGGGATGATCTCGACGTTGCGCACGGACCAGACGAGGGCTGCGACGCAGGTCAGCCAGATCGCGAAGCGGGCGAGCCGTTCGGCGGGCGTGTGGCGCCGCCAGCGCCGCTCGATCGTCGCGGCATTCATTGGAAGCGGCTCCGCGCCCAGGTGGCGAGCACCTCGCCGACCATGATCATCGCGATGATCGAGATCAGGATCGCGGCGACGAAATCGTAGTCGAAGCGCTGGAAGGCGGAGAACAGCGTGCCGCCGATGCCGCCGCCGCCCACGATGCCGACCATGGTGGAGTTCCGCAGGTTGCTGTCGAGCTGATAGGTCGAGAAGCCGATGAAGCGCGACATCACCTGCGGCAGCACCCCCATGATCACGACGCCCATGAAGGAGGCGCCGGTGGCGCGCACCGCCTCGACCTGCTTGAGCGAGATCTCCTCGATCGCCTCCGCGAAGAGCTTGCCGACGAAGCCGATCGAGGCGAGCACGAGGGCGAGGATGCCCGCGAGCGCGCCGAAGCCGATCGCCTTGACGAAGACGATCGCCACGATGATCGGATGGAACGAGCGCGCGAAGGCGATCAGCGCCCGCGCCGGCACGGTCACGATCGCCGGCATCAGGTTGCGCGCGGCCAGCAGGCCGATCGGCAGCGACAGGAGGATGCCCGCGAAGGAGGCGATCACCGCGATCTGCAGGCTCTCGAGCAGCCCGTCGACGAGGAGGTTGGAGCGCGAGAAATCCGGCGGGATCATGCGACCGAGGAAGCGCGCGCCGTTGTCGAGACCCGTGAGGAAGCGCGCGAGGGTGAAGTCGAGCAGGCTCGCGGCGTAGATCGTGTAGAGCGCGAGCGCCGCCCAGACCGCGCGCATCGTCCAATTGGGCGCGAAGGCGCGGCGGCGGGGCGCGGCGGAGGGGGCGGGGGAGGGTGCGGGCGTCATCCGATCCAGCTCTCCTCGCCCGCGCCGTAGATCTCGTGGAGATGCGCGTCGGCGAGCGCCTCCGGCGGCCCGTCGAAGACGACGCGCCCGCCCGCCATGCCGACGATCCGATCCGCGAAGCGCTTGGCGAGCGCCACGTCGTGAATGTTGATGACGACCGGGATGCCCTGCTCGGCGGCGAGATCGCGCATGAGCGTCATGATCTCGACCGAGGTTCGCGGGTCGAGGGAGGAGGTCGGCTCGTCGGCGAGCAGCACGCGCGGCGTCTGCATCAGCGCGCGGGCGATGCCCACCCGCTGGCGCTGGCCGCCCGAGAGCGCGTCCGCGCGCCGGCTCGCGAATTCGCCGAGGCCGACGCGGTCGAGAAGGGCGAAGGCTCGGTCGATGTCGGCCTGCGGGTAGCGCCGGGTCCAGACGCGCCACAGCGGCACGTAGCCGAGCCGCCCGCAGAGCAGGTTCTCCATGACGCTCAGGCGCTCGACGAGATTGTATTCCTGGAACACCATCCCGATCTCGCGGCGCGCCTCGCGCAGCGCCCGCCCGCCGAGCTTCGTCAGATCGCGCCCGCCGAGCATCACCGAGCCGGAAGTCGGCTCGACGAGGCGGTTGATGCAGCGGATCAGCGTCGACTTGCCGGTGCCGGAGGGGCCGATGATGGCCACGACGCCGCGTCCGGGAAAATCGAGGTCGATGCCGTGGAGCACGGGCTTGCCGCGCTCGTAGGCCTTGGTCAGGTTGCGCACCGAGAGCGTGCCCGACCCCGCGTCGCTCGCCGGGCCGCGGGCGGGGGTCGGCGCGAGGCCGGCCCCCGAATCGCTCGGCACCGCGCGCGCGTTCACTGCCGCTCCCACGTGGTGCGGTTGAAGGGCGTGCCGGACGCGTCGGCGACGCGGCGCACCACCTCCCAATGCTCCTGGTAGGTGACCGGGTAGAAGCGATCCGCGCCGTCGAACTCGCGCTGCATGTCCTCGGTGTAGCGATAGTCCATGAAGCAGGCGAGGATGGTGTCGCGCAGCTCCGGCTTCAGCCGGCTGTCATAGGCGAAGGACGAGGTGGGGAAGCGCTCCGAGCGGTAGATGACGCGGAAATCGTCGGCATCGATCTGGCCGCGCCGCGCCATGCGCTCGAAGACGTCGGAGGCGACCGCGGCCGCGTCGTAATCGCCCGAGTTCACGCCCATGATCGACTGGTCGTGCTTGCCCGAGAACAGGGGCTCGTAATCGACGTCGGGGGTCAGGCCCTCGTCGGGGAAGAGCGCGCGCGGCGCGAGATTGCCCGAATTCGAGGAGGGCGAGACGTGGGCGACGCGCGCGCCCTTGAGATCGGGCAGCGTCTCGAAGGCGCTGTCGGCGCGCACGATCATGATGAGGTTGTAGCCCTGCCAATCCTCCGCATCGCCCTTCACCGCGAAGGGCACGGCGCCGGCGAGGTTGACGGCGAAGCCGGTCGGCCCGGTCGAGAAGCCGCCGACATGCAGACGGCCCGAGCGCATCGCCTCGATCTGGGCGGCGTTGGACTGGACGTTGAAATAGACCACGTTGCGGCCCGTGCACTCGCGCAGATAGTCGAGGAACGGCGAGAAGATGTTGGCGTAGACGGCGGGATCCTCGACCGGGGTATAGGCGAAGACGATCGTCGACGGGTCGCGCAGCTGGCCGGGATCGGTCGGGGTGTCGGCGACGAGATCGCCGTCGGAATCGCAGAAGATGTCGTCGAGATCGCCGCGATTGGGGCAATCGGCCGCGGCGGCGGGGATCGCGGCGAGCATCATCGCGCCGGCGAACAAGGCGGCGAGCGCGCCGGTTCCGTGGGGACGTGTCGGCATGGTCTTCCTCCCGTTTGCGAACGACTTTCGTTGCGCGTTCGCTCTTGTTCGGTCGAGACTAGCCCCTTCCCGTCGCCAGCGGCAACAGCAAACGTCACGAAATCGTCACACGATTTTCGCGCGGCCGGTGCCGAGGCGGCCCGCGACGAAAAAAAGCCCGGCGCGAGGCCGGGCTGGAGGTCGTCTGCCGGCCCGGCACGAGGCCGGGCCGGAGGTGCCCCGAAGGGCCGCCTCGGGAGGGATCAGAACTTGAAGCTGACGCCCACGCGGCCGATCTGGCCGCTGTTGTTGAAGCGGTAGGACACGTTCGTGCCGGCGAGCGGGCCCGTCGTGTTGGCGGTGACGGTCTGACGGCCGAGGTCGTAGTAGAGGTACTCGGCGCGGACGGTCAGGTTGTCGGTCCAGGCGAACTCGACGCCGCCGCCGACGGTCCAGCCGGCGCGGACGGTGTCGTCACGGCCGGTCCAGACGGTGCCGGGCACCGAGAAGGTGACGCGGTTGTCCGGGTTGCCGAAGGCGACGCCGCCGGTGGCGTAGACGAGGACGCGGTCAAAGGCGACGCCGGCGCGCAGGCGCGCGGTGCCGAGCCAGTCGAGGCCGCTGCGGACTTCCAGGGTCGTCGGCAGCGTGCCGGCCGCCGTCGTCAGCGCACCGTCGAAGGCGCTGCGGGTGCGCCCGCCCATCCACGACAGGTCGAGTTCACCGCCGAGAACGAAGGCGCCGAACTGCTGGTTGTAGCCGAGGTGGCCGCCACCCATGAACGTGCCACGGTCGCGCGGCCCGAGCGTCGCGGGAGCGAAGACGCCGAAGCCGGCGATCCCGTTGCCGTTGCCGTTATCGTTGTTGTTGTTGTTCGGATCGGGCAGGAGCGTGCCCGGCACGAACGCGCCGCGGCGCGCGCGCAGGTCCTGCCAGGCGCCGCCGGCGTGGACACCGGCGTAGAAGCCGGTCCAGGTGAAGACGGGCGCGGCGACGAACGGCGCCGGGGCGGGAGCCATGGTGCGGGCCGGCAGATCGGCGGCGACCGCAGCGGCAGACATCCCGAGCACGGCCACCGTCGAGAGGAGAAGTTTCTTCATGTGAATCACCTCGTGTTTGGAGAGCGCAACATAGCGCGCCTTCGCAGGAGATGTCTGTAGCGTCGCTGCAACAACCGCGCTCGCGAAAAGGCCGAGACATCAAACAAATGTGATGAATTTCGGCTTCGTCGTGTCAATTTCGTGACGACGCGCGATGCGGAACCGATGCGTATGCGATCGTGTACCACGATGCGCGGCCCCGTCGCGAATCCGCTAGACGTCGCGCGACCTCCCTCCGCCACGCGATTACCGGCGCGGCGAGGGGATAATCGTCCTACCAGGCATGGCCGAATCCGAGGATCGTGCCGTAGACGGCCTGGCCCACGAGCGTGATCGCGGGCGTGCGCGTCCCGTAATTCGTGCCCGCGAGGCCCGGCGGCTCGAGCCGGCGCGTGCGCGTGAGGCCGGTGCGCGGCGTCGCCATGCGCGGGTGGACGACGGCGAGGAGCGGCAGGAAGACGACGAGCAGCCACACCCCGTGCAGGAGGCCCACGACGAAGCCGAGGGGGGCGGAGGAGACGCCGATCGTCTCGAAGAGCCAGAAATAGAGGAGCGCGAACAGCCAGCCGCCGAGCGCGTAGGCGAGAAAGCCGACGAGGCTCGCCGTCGTGGAGCGCTCGGCCATCGCCGTGCCGAACAGGAAGGGCAGGCTCATACGCGACCAGTGCAGCCGCCGCGTGCCCTCGAGAATCGCCGACATCGCGAGCGTCGCGACGGCGCCCCAGACGAGCACCGCCTCGAGATCGATCGACAGGAGCGCGCTCATCGCATCGCCTCGTCTGCCGTGCCGCCGCTCGGCCCCTCGCCGCGCGCCCGCTCGATCGAGAGCGCGGCGACGACGAGCCCGGCATGGCTGAAGGCCTGCGGAAAATTGCCGAGCGCAGCCCCGGTCCCCTCCTCGATCTCCTCCGCGAACAGGCCGAGATCGTTCGAGAGGCGCAGCAGCGCCTCGAATTGCGCCGTCGCGGCCGCGACGTCGCCGCAGCGGGCTAGCGACTGGATCTCCCAGAAGGCGCAGATCGCGAAGGTGGCCTCCTGTCCGGCGGGCTCGTCGAAGCGCGCGTCGAACCGGTGCAGGAGCGGGCCCGCGCCGAGCGATTCGCGCAGCCGGGCGCGGGTCGCGACGAGCCGCGGATGGTCGGGCGGGTGGAAGCCCGTCCTGTCCATCGCGAGCACCGCCGCGTCGAGCGCGCGCCCGTCGAGGATGCCGGAATAGGCGCCGAGCTCGGGATCGAAGGCCTGCTCGATGTCGCGGCGGATCGCCTCGCGGGTGGCGGCCGCACGCGGGCGGTCTATCGCGACGACGCCGCGATCGTGGAGCGCGATCAGACGGTCGACGGCGGTCCAACACATGATCGCGGAATGGGTGTGGCGGCGCGGATCGCCGCGGATCTCCCAGATGCCCGCATCCGGCTCGCGCCAGCGCCGGCAGACGACCTCGGCGAAGCCCTCGAGATAGCCGCGCGCCTCCGGATCGAGCACGCCGCCGCGCACGACGTGGTCGTGGGCGGCGTGCACGACCGTGCCGTAGACGTCGAGCTGCATTTGGGCGCGCGCGGCGTTGCCGATGCGCACGGGGCGCGAGCCGCGATGGCCCTCGAGATGATCGAGCTTCCGCTCGGGCAGATCGAGGCGCCCGAGGATGCTGTAGACGGGCTTGAGCTCCGGCGCCGACAGCCGCGTCGAGTGCAGGAGCCAATCGATGAAGCGGCTCGCCTCCTCGGAGAAGCCGAGATCGCCGAAGGCGTGCAGGCACAAGGAGGCGTCCCTGAGCCAGCAATGGCGGTAATCCCAGTTGAGATCCCCGCCGACCACTTCGGGGAGCGAGGTCGTCGCCGCCGCGAGGAGGGCGCCGGAGGGGGCGTAGGTGAGGAGCTTCAGGGTGATCGCGCTGCGCAGCACGGCCTCCCGGTATGCGCCGCGATAGGTGCAGCGTCCGCTCCAGCCGCGCCAGAAGGCGAGGGTCTCATCGAGCGCCTCCGCGACGGCGTCGAGCGGTGTCGCGACCGCCGGCTCGTCGGCGCTGAAGGTGAGCGAGAAGGCGCGCCGCTCGCGCGCGGCGAGACGCTCGCGTCCGTGGACCGTGCCCGCCTGCGCGTCGAGATGGAATCGCGCATCCGTGAGGAAGTGCACCGCGCCGCTCGAGGCCTCGCAATGGACGCCCATCGGCGGGCGCTGCGACAGGCGGGGCGGGCGCGTCGCCCAATCGGGACGCGGCGCGTAGACGAAGCCCATCTCCGGGCGGCCCTCCACCGCCTCGACGATCCGCACGATCTCGCGCAGCGGCGCGAGGCGCTCCTCGTCGCGCACGGGCATGAAATCGGTGAGCCGCAGGACCCCCTCCGCCGTCTCGAAGGTGGTCTCGATGACCGCGGTCTCGGGCACGTAGCGGCGGCTCGTCTCGAGCGCCCGGCCCGCCGGACCGATCCGAAAGCGCCCGCCGCGGCGACGATCGAGGATCGCGCAGAACAGAGCGGGGCTGTCGAAATCGGGCCAGCACAGCCAATCGAGCGAGCCGTCGGTGTCGACGAGCGCGCAGGCGCGACCGTCGCCGATGAGCCCGTAGGCCCCGATCGGCACGTAGGCGGGCCGCTGCGCGGCGAGCGCGTCGGGCCGGGGGGCGCGCGTCTCGTCGGGCGGGACGGGCGCTGCGAGGGCGGACGCGGACGGCGCTGGCAAGGGGCGGGCTCTCCGGCGAGGACGGGGTGTCTCGTCGGGGACAATGCGCCGCTCGCCCGAGCGGTTGCGTGAGCCGTCGTCGCGCCCGGTCCTCAGCGCGCCGAGGTGTGGCGTGCCGTGCCGCCGAAGGTGACGTTCGCGGCCTCGATCACGCTCATGCCGATCTGCGTGCGCACCTCGATGCGCATCGGGAACAGCGAGCGGCTGCCCTCGACCGGCGCGAGCCAGACCGCCATGTCCTCGTTCGCCTCCATGAAGCGCAGCGCCTCGCGATCGGGGCGGTGGCCGGAGATCGCGCGGAAGCGGGCGCGGCAGATCAGCACGTCGCCCGAGAAGCCGGGCTTCTCGAAGCGGCGGGTGCCGCCGTAGCTCAGCGCGATGTCGAAGCGCGAGGCGCCGTCGAAGACCGGGATGGTGCGCTCGCACTGGCGCGGATCGTCGGCGGGGAGGCGCCCGCGGGCGGGGAAGACGAAGGCCGAGACCGGATCGACGATGCCGCGGCGGTCGGCGTTGCGCACGGGAACGCGGTCCGGATATTCCTCGAGCGGAGGCAGGATCTCGACGGCGGCGACGCTGCCGCCGCGCATGCCCATGCGCACGGTACGGCTCGCGCGGCTCGTCGAGGAGACCACGGCGAAGCTCGTCGGCGCGATCCGCTCGCCCTCCACCTGGCCGGACGCCGTCGCCGCGCCGCGCCCGTCGATGAAGACGCCCGCGAGGCCCACGAGCCGCGCCTGCACCTCGATCGCATAACGGCGCCCGTCGAAGGTCGAGGTGACGTCCGCCTCGCCGATCGGGAGCCCCGCGACGTAGATGCCGTAGGTCGCATCGAAGCTCGCGCTCGCCACCGCGCGCTCGGGCGCGAGAGCGGCGCCGGCCAGGAAGGCGGCCGCGGCGGCCAGGGACTTGACGTGTGCACGCATCGCGATGCGTCTCCGGATCTGTGGCGCCCGTATCGCGCCGTGCGCTCTCGCCGAACCCTCGGCTGCGATTCGGGCGCCAAATGGGCAGGATCGACCTTCACCCCTCCTGGTTAACGCACTCCTATCCTTGACGCACCCCTTCCTCCTCGCTTATAGGCTCCCACCTTCAAGGGACAAAGGTGTCCGGTCGCCCCGGCTCTCGCGCGTGCGAGCTGCCCCGGGGATCGTAGTCGAGCGGCCACACCAGACGAACAGGACGTGAAGACCATGTCGCGCCGTTGCGAACTGACCGGCAAGGCCGTAATGAGCGGCCATCTCGTGAGCCATTCGAACCGCAAGACGAAGCGGAAATTCCTGCCCAACCTCGTCAACGTGACGCTGCAATCCGACTCGCTCGGCCGCTCGGTGCGGCTGCGCATCTCGGCGCACGCGCTGCGCTCGGTCGAGCATCGCGGCGGTCTCGACGCGTTCCTCGCCAAGGCGAAGGACGACGAGCTGTCGCAGGGCGTGCGCGCTCTCAAGCGCGAGATCGAGAAGAAGCAGATCCTGGAGCAGGCCGCGAGCTGAGGCTCGCGACGCCACGCGACGCGCTCGGGCCCAGGTGAGCCCGCGGGGGCGGCTTCGGACACGGAGCCGCCCGATGCCGTTTGGCGCGTCGCTCGACCGTGAGAACGCGAGAGATCGAGAACCCGCATGACCGCGCGCATCGAAAGCCGCCGCCCGTTCCTCGTCGCCATCCTCGCGATGGCGGCGATCGTGCTCGCCTCGAACATCCTCGTCCAATATCCGGTCGAGCCGTTCGGGCTCGCGGATTATCTCACCTGGGGCGCCTTCACCTATCCCTTCGCCTTCCTGGTGACGGATCTCGCCAATCGCCGGTTCGGCCCGGCTCTGGCGCGCCGCGTCGTGCTCGTCGGCTTCGCGGTCGCGGTGGTCCTGTCGATCTATTTCGCGACGCCGCGCATCGCGATCGCCTCCGGCACGGCCTTCCTCGCCGCCCAGCTCCTCGACGTGCAGATCTTCGAGCGGCTGCGCGGGGCGATGTGGTGGGTGGCGCCGCTCGTGTCCTCGGTGATCGCCTCGGCCCTCGACACGGCTCTGTTCTTCTCGATCGCCTTCCATTGCGGCCCGGTGATCGGCGATGCCGGCATCTCCGACCTGCTGGCCCGCGTCGGCATCGCCGATGTCTGCGAGCCGCTGCCCTGGCAGACCTGGGCGGTGGTCGACTATCTCGTCAAACTCGCCATCGCCGCCCTCGCCCTCCTGCCCTACGGCGCCATCCTCGCGATGATGCCGCGCGGAGAGGACGAGGGGGACGCGCCGGCGGGGGCGTGAGGGGGGCGGTCGCTCCCGGTCAGCTCGGAAGTCGCGGGCGCCGGCTCGGCGGATCGCCGTCTCGCGTCGTCGTCAGGTGGTTGGCGACGATGAGGTCGGGGGCCGTGTCCATCACGATTTCCTCGAACTCGTCCAAGGTCGCGGCCTCGACGTGGAGGCCGAGGATGTCGCTCTGCGCGTAGAAGACCTTCGCGTCGTCGTCCCAGACGGCGCGCACCGAGAAGCACCGGTTCGTCATGTCGCCTGCCACTCCCATCTGGCATCCGGACGGAGCCTGATGAATGATGGTGCGCGGGGCTCGGTCGTGCAAGCGCCCCTCACCGCCCCGCCCGCAACACCCCCATCATCGCCCCGCCCGCCAACAATCCCCAGAACGGCGCGCCGATGCCGAGGAAGGCGGCGCCCGACGCGGTGACGAGGAAGGTGACGAGCGCGGGCAGGCGCGCGTCCTCGTTCGCGAGCGCCGCGCCGATCGCGGCGCCGAGGCTCGCGACGAGGGCGAGGCCCGCCACCGCCTCGATCAGGATCGGCGGGGTCGCGGCGATGAAGGCGGCGGCGATGCCGGCGCCGAGGCCCAGCACCACGTAGGCCGCGCCCGCCGCCGCGGCCGCGATCCAGCGCCGACCGGGATCGGGATGGGCGTCGGGCCCGGCGCACAGGGCCGCGGTGATGGCGGCGAGGTTGACGAGATGTCCGCCCGCGACCGAGGCGATCGCGCTCGCGATGCCGGTCGCCACGAAGATCGGCCCCGCATCCGGGCGGTAGCCGTTCGCGGCGAGGACCGCGAGTCCCGGCACGTTCTGCGAGGCCATGGTGACGAGAAAGAGCGGCAGCGCGAGCCCGATCGTCGCCTCGAGCGTGAAGGCCGGCGCGACGAAGACGGGCCGCGGCGCGAGCGCGGCGAGGTCGGCGATCGGCAGGGGGCTCGTCGCCACGACGATCACTCCGGTGACGACCACCGCGAGCGGCACGGCGAATGGCCGCGCGACGCGAAGCGCGACCGCCCAGGTGACGACGATCGGCAGGGCGAGCGCCGGCTCGACCATCACCGCCTGCGCCGGCGCCAAGCAGAGCGGCAGGAGGATGCCCGCGAGCATCGCGCTCGCGAGCGGCAGCGGAATGCGCTCGACCGCGCGGCCGAACGGGCGCACGAGCCCGGCGAGCACCACGAGCCCCGCCGCCGTCAGGAAGGCGCCCACCGCGACCGGGAAGCCGCCGGCGAACGTCCCCGTCGCGACGAGGAGCGCGGCGCCGGGCGTCGACCAGGCGATCGAGATCGGCAGGCGCGTGCGCGCCGAGAGCAGGATCGCGAGGAGGCCCTTGACGACGCAGACCGCGAGAAGCCCCGAGGCCGCCTGAGCCGGGCTCGCGCCGACGGCGACGAAGCCCGCGAGCACGAGCGCGAAGGTCGAGGCATAGCCGACGAGCGCGGCGACGAGGCCCGCCGAGATCGGCTGCGCGATCGGCGCGGCGAGCGCGGGCGAGCCGCTCACGCGGCGCGCTCCCCGACAAGCGCGAACTCGAGCAGGAGCGTGCGCTGGAGGAGCGAGTAATTGTCGTCGGAGATCATCACGATGCGGACCTCGCCGCCCGCCGCGACGTGGACGGAGAGGCCCTCCATGTTGTCGATCGGATCCTGCCAATCGGCCTCGAAGATCACCGGGCCGTCGAGGAGGGCGCCGGGTGCGACGCTGGCGCCGGGAATGCGCCGGATGCGCGCGGCGACGCCGCTGAGGACGCGGAATCGGCGCTCGAGCAGGAGGAGGTCCCCGTTCGGCAGGATCGCGGCGTCGGTAACGTCGAACCCGTCCGTGCGCGCCACGTCGAAGGCGGCGCCGGCGCGCGGGCCGGTGACGACGAAGCCCTGCGTCGGCGCGTCGTCGCCCGGCCGCGCCCGCTCGGCGATCGCGATCAGCGCACCCGCGAGCGGGGAGGGGCGGGCCAGCACCGCGAGCGCCTCGAGCCCCTTGTTGTTCGGCCAGAGCCGCGCCTCCTCGGGCAGGCGGATCAGCCGCCCGTGGCCGGCGACGTCGTGACGCGCGAAATCGTAGGCGTAGACCTCCTCGACCGTCTCGATGCCGACATAGGCCGTGTCGCCGTCGAAGGCGATCGCCTCGGCGTCGAAGCGCCGGTTGCGCCACAGGAGCTCGCCGTTCGGGCCCAGAAGCGGCGCCATCCGGACGTCGCCGAGCCCCGCGATGGCGCCGCTCGGATCGCGGAGGAGGCGCGCGTCGAGCCAATAGCCGTGGTCGGACACCGCGACGAGCCGGCGCCCGCCCTCGCGGACGCGCAGGCCCGAGAAGCCCCCGAAATGGCGGTCGCCGGATTGCAGCTCGACGCCCGAGCGGAAGACGAGATCGCCGACGCGCCCCGCCTCGTTGCGGAAGAACGGCACGGAATAGGCGCGCACCTCGAGCGCGCGCTCCTCGAGGAGATCCGCGCGCGCTCCACCCGCCGGAGCGAGCGCGGCGGCGGCGAGCCCGAGGAGGATTGCGCGGCGATCGAGCGTCAACGAAGGCCTCGGCGGCTCGGCGCGCGGCGTGCCGGCATCGCCGGCGGCCCCTTGTCCTCGAACAGTTCCGCGAGCTTCTCCGTCATCACCCCGCCGAGTTCCTCCGCGTCGACGATGGTCACCGCGCGGCGATAGTAGCGGGTGACGTCGTGGCCGATGCCGATCGCGATCAGCTCGACGGGCGAGCGGGTCTCGACCTCCTCGATGACGGCGCGCAGGTGCCGCTCGAGGTAATTGCCCGGGTTGACCGACAGGGTCGAATCGTCGACGGGCGCGCCGTCCGAGATCACCATCAGGATCCGGCGCTGCTCGGTGCGCCCGAGAAGCCGCTTGTGCGCCCAATCGAGCGCCTCGCCGTCGATGTTCTCCTTCAGCAGCCCCTCGCGCATCATCAAGCCGAGATTGCGCCGCGCGCGCCGCCAGGGCTCGTCGGCCGCCTTGTAGACGATGTGCCGCAGATCGTTGAGGCGCCCGGGATTGGCGGGCTTGCCGGCCTGCAGCCAGGCCTCGCGCGATTGCCCGCCCTTCCAGGCGCGCGTCGTGAAGCCGAGGATCTCGACCTTGACGCCGCAGCGCTCGAGCGTGCGCGCCAGGATGTCCGCGCAGGTCGCGGCGACGGTGATGGGGCGCCCGCGCATCGAGCCGGAATTGTCGAGGAGCAGCGTCACCACGGTGTCGCGGAATTGCGTGTCCTTCTCCTGCTTGAAGGAGAGGGCCGACATCGGGTCCATGATCACGCGCGGCAGGCGGGCGGGATCGAGGATGCCCTCCTCGAGGTCGAAGTCCCAGGAGCGGCTCTGCTGGGCGAGGAGGCGGCGCTGGAGGCGGTTGGCGAGGCGCCCGACCACGCCCTGGAGATGCGCGAGCTGCTTGTCGAGATAGGCGCGCAGCCGGGCGAGCTCCTCGGCGTCGCAGAGGTCCTCGGCGTGGATGATCTCGTCGAACTTCGTCGAATAGGGCTTGTAATCGACGCCGCGCGCCTCGTTGCGCATCGGGGGCGGGCGGCGGCTCTCGTTCGCCTCCTCCGAATCCGCCTCGTCCGCGTCGTCGGGGAGCTCGCCCGAGGGGCCGTCCGCGGCCTGCTCGGCGCCCTCCTCCATGTCGTCGGTGGCGTCGTCGGAGATCTCGATGTCGGCGCGCTCGCCCTGCGCGTCCTCCTCCACCTCGCCGCTCTCGGACTGGTCGCCGTCGTCGGGGCCGTCCTCCTGCTGCTCGTCCTCGCTCTCCTCGGGCTCGAGCTCGGCCTTGTCGGCCATGTCGAGCGAGACGAGGAGGTCGCGCACGGCGCGGGCGAAGTCGCGCTGGTTCTCGATCGACCCGATGAGCTGGTCGAGATCGGTGCCGGCCTTCTCCTCGATCGCCGGTCGCCACAAGTCGACGATCCGCTCCGCCGCCTTCGGCGGGCGGCGCCCGGTCAGGCGCTCGCGCACCATCAGGGCGAGCGCGTCCTCGATCGGCGCGTCGGCGCGATCGGTGATGTCCTCGTACTTGCCGCCGCGATGATAGCGGTCCTCCAGCATGGCGCCGAGATTGTCGGCGACGCCGGCCATGCGGCGCGCGCCGATCGACTCGACGCGGGCCTGCTCGATCGCGTCGTAGACGGCGCGGGCCTGCTGGCCGTCGGGCGCGAGGCGGCGATGCACGGAGGCGTCGTGGCAGGCGAGGCGCAGCGCCATGGAATCGGCGTGGCCGCGCAGCACCGCGACGTCGGCCGAGGAGAGCTTGCGCGGCGGCTCGGGCAGCCGCGCCTTGTCGCCCATCAGCAGCGGGCGATCGGTGGCGAAGCTCACCTCGAATTCGGGCTTCTTGGCGATGGCGCGCAGGCAGCCCGCGATCGAGCGCTTGAGCGGCTCGTTGGGGCTCTCGCGCTTCTCGCCCGGCTTGCGGTTGGAGATCGCCATGCGCGCTTTCGTCTCCCGATGCTCGCGCCGTCAGCTCAGCGCGACGTTGGCGGAGCTCTCCGGCAGGTCCTTGCCGAACGAGCGCTGGTAGAACTCGGCCACGAGATTGCGCTCGAGCTCGTCGCACTTGTTGAGGAAGGTCAGGCGGAAGGCGAAGCCGATATCGCCGAAGATGTGCGCGTTCTCCGCCCAGGTGATCACCGTGCGCGGGCTCATCACCGTCGACAGGTCGCCGTTCACGAAGGCGTTGCGCGTCAGGTCGGCGACGCGGACCATCTTGTCGACGTTGTCGCGCCCGGCCTGGCTCTCGCGGAAGGTCTTCACCTTCGAGAGCACGATGTCGACCTCGCGATCGTGCGGCAGGTAATTGAGCGTGGTGACGATCGACCAGCGGTCCATCTGGGCCTGGTTGATCTGCTGCGTGCCGTGATACAGCCCCGACGTGTCGCCGAGCCCGATCGTGTTGGCGGTGGCGAACAGGCGGAAGGACGGATGCGGCCGAATGACGCGGCTCTGGTCGAGGAGCGTCAGCCGCCCCGAGCTCTCGAGCACGCGCTGGATCACGAACATCACGTCGGGCCGGCCGGCATCGTACTCGTCGAAGACGAGGGCGACGTTGTGCTGGTAGGCCCAGGGCAGGATTCCGTCGCGGAACTCCGTGACCTGCTTGCCCTCCTTGAGCACGATCGCGTCCTTGCCGACGAGGTCGATGCGGGAGACGTGGCTGTCGAGGTTGACGCGCACGCAGGGCCAGTTCAGGCGCGCCGCCACCTGCTCGATATGCGTCGATTTGCCGGTGCCGTGATAGCCCGTGACCATGACGCGGCGGTTGTAGGCGAAGCCGGCCAGGATCGCGAGCGTGGTCTCGCGGTCGAAGAGGTAGTCCGGATCGAGCTCCGGCACATGCTCCTCGCCCTGCGAGAAGGCCGGGACCTCGAGATCGGACTCGATCCCGAACACCTGGCGCACGGACACGGTCATGTCCGGCACGCCCGTCATCGCTTCGTTGTTGCCCTGCATGAATGCCTCTTCGTCGCGGACCGAGCCGGCGTCGCGCTCGGGGCGCGCGCCCGTTCCGTCCTGGTTAAGATGCCGCGCGGCGACTTGCAACGCGCGATCCTCTCGCTCCCGTTCTCGTCCCTCAGCAGAGGCCCGCCGCCTTCAGCGTGTCGTGGGCGCGGATGATGTCGCGCAGCCGGTCCTCGTAGGCGCGGTCCCCGCCATGCGCGTCCGGATGGAAGCGCTTGACGAGGCCCTTGTAGGCCGCCTTGATCGCCGCGGCGTCCGCGTTCTCGTCGAGGCCCAGCGTGTCGAGCGCGTCGCGGACCGGGCCCGGTCGGCGCGGGCGCGGCGGCTCTGGCGCCCGCTTCGTCTCGCCGACGCCCTCCCGGCGCAGAACGTCGAAGGGATCGTGATAGCTCCAATCGCGCTTCGCCGAGCGCGCCCCTCGCGACTTGCCGGCGGCGCCTGCGGCGCGGGCGCGCGCGGCGGCGTTGGCGCCCATCGACCAGGTCGGCCGATGGCCGATGATCGAATCCTTCTGGTAGGCGGCGACCGCGTCCTCGGACATGCCCTTGAAGTAATTGTAGGACGCGTTGTAGGCGCGCACGTGGTCCATGCAGAAGCGCCAGTACTTCCCCTCCTGTCCGCGACCCTTCGGCGCCCGGTGGATGCCCGGCTGGGTGCAGCCCGGATGCTCGCAGCCGGGCCCCTCCGCGGAACTCGGCTCCTCGGCGCGGGGCTTGATGCGGATTCGATCGAACAGAGGCGAGTTCACATCCATGACCGTGTGATTATGAGTGTTGATCGCGCGCGGGCAAGGCCCAAACGCGCCGGCCGGACCCGACGCCCTTGCAGGGCCCCGAAGGCATTCGGCCGCAGGCCCCGATAACGGCCCTCCGCGCGAGGGCGAGGAGGAGGACGAGATGAGCGAGACGACGGCAGCGCGGCTGCCGATGAAGGATCTGATCGAAGCGCGCCTCACCGAGGCGCTTCGTCCGACGCGCCTCGTCGTCACCGACGAATCGCATCTGCATGCCGGGCATGCGGGCTGGAGGGAAGGGGGCGAGACGCACTTCCGGGTGGATGTCGTCTCCCCCGCTTTTTCGGGGAAGACGCGGGTGGAGGCTCACAGGCTCGTCAACGCCGCCCTCGCCGAAGCGTTCGCCCGTGGCCTGCACGCGCTCGCCGTGAAGGCGGAGGCGCCGACGGGCTAGATATGGGGAGCCGTGCGGGCGGTGTCATCCGTCTGCGCGGCGGGGAAGACCGGTCGCTCGGCGTGGCTGCCGATCTCGTCCATGCCGATCGGCGGGGCGCCGGCCCCGGCGAGCGCATCGGCGAGCGCGGCCGGCGCGACGTCTCCCGGCAGCGCGATCACGGCCGAGAGCGCGCCGCCGTCCGCGGCGGTGCACACGACCTCGCCCCCGAGCGCCGCCGCCGCCTCCGCCGCGCCCTCGCGCCAGCGCTCGACGCGGACCGCCCGCAGCACGACGTCGCGCACGGCGGCGTCCGCGAGCGGCTGGGCGAGGACGAAGACCGGCGTGCCGGCGGGGTGGTCGGGACGCTCGACGAAGGGCAGCCGCGCGATGATCTTCGGCGCGGCCGGCGCCACGAGCGCCCGCCACCAGGCGCCCGCCGAGGCGCCCTGGTCGATGCGGAAGATGCCCAGATCGCCGCGGCTCTCGGCGACCGCGCGGATCACGGCGGCCGCCGAGGGCAGCGGGCGGTAGGGCACGGTGAAGCCGAAATGGAAGCGCGCCGAATCGCGCATCGGCGCGTCCCCGCCCGAGACGTCCGCATGGACCGCATAGGGCGCCTGGACATAGGTGAAGGTGCCGATGATCACCCGCCAGATCGATTCGACCGTGTCGAGCGGCAGGATTCCGTGATGGCGCTCGAGGATCGTGCGCATCACCGCCGCCTCGCGGCCGGGGCGAAAGGCGGAGCCCGATTCGGAGGTGCGCTTGACGGCGATCAACCGCTCGATGATCTCGCCGCGCTCCATCAGGCGCGCATGCATCTCGCCGTCGAGGCGGTCGATTTCCGCGCGCAGGGCGGCGAGATCGAGGGGCTTGTCGGTCATGTCGGGTCTCCGCTCGGGCGCATCGTGACGCTGGGGCAGGGGTCGCGCAAGGGCGGCCGAGCCGCTCATCGGGTCGGCGGCCGCGCACGCACGAGCCCGAGCCGCTCGCGGGAGAGCCAGCGGTGCAGGAGGAGCACCGCGACGATCGCGAGGCCCGCGGCGAGCCCGAGCCAGACGCCGACGCCTTCGAGGCCGAGCGGGAAGGCGAGGATCGCCGCGAGCGGCAGCCCGATCACCCAATAGCCGAGCCCCGCGAGCAGCATCGGCACCCGCGTGTCCTGGAGGCCGCGCAGCATGCCCGCGCCGACCGCCTGCGCCCCGTCGACCACCTGGAAGAGGGCCGCGAGCAGCAAGTACGTGACGGCGAGCGAGACGACCGGGGCGATCGCCGGGTCGGCGAGGTCGAGGAACAGGCCCACCAGCACCTGCGGGATCGCGACCATCACGAGCGCCATCGCCGCCATGAAGCCGGTGCCGAGGCCGAACGCGATCCAGCCCGCGCGCGCCACCGCCTCGCGATCGTCCGCGCCGTAGCCGAGCCCGACGCGCACGGTCGCCGCCATGCCGATGCCGAGCGGCACCATGAAGGAGAGGGATGCGATCTGGATCGCGATCGTGTGCGCGGCGAGCGCCTCCTGCGAGATGAGCCCCATGAGCAGGAGCGCGGCGGAGAAGATCGTCACCTCGAACAGGATGATCGCCGCGATCGGCAGCCCGAGCCGCCAGAGCTGGAGGAAACGCGGCCAGTCCGAGCGCCAGAAGCGGCCGAACAGGCGATAGCGGCGCACCCGCCGGTCGGCCATCGCGAGCGCACCGATGGCGAGGCACATCGCCGTCGAGGTCAGCGCGCTCGCGATGCCCGCGCCCACGAGCCCGAGCGCCGGCGCGCCGAAATTCCCGAAGATGAGCGCCCAATTGAGGAGCGCGTTGAGCGCCACCGCGCCGATGCCGACGATCAGCGCGAGGATCGGCCGCTCGAGCGCGGCGACCGTCGAGCGCAAGGAGGCGTAGAGGAGGATCGGCAGGAGCCCCCACATCATCGCGCGCATGTAGTGCCCGGCCTCGCGCGCGAGGTCCGGGTCCTGGCCCAGCAGGAGGAGAACCTCGCGCGTGTTCCAGAGCACGATCCACAAAGGCAGGGCGAGCGCGACCGCGCTCCACAGCCCCGCGCGCGCCGTGCGACGGACCTCGCGCACGGCATGGCGGCGGCGCCCGCGCTCGGCGGCGATCATCGCCGAGACGCCGGAGAGGAGGCCCACGCCCCCGATGAAGCAGACGTAGAACAGGTTCGCCCCGAGCGCGCCCGCCGCGAGCGCCTCCGGCGAGAGCCAGGACAGCATCAAGACGTCGGTCGCGCCGAGCGCCGTCTGGGCGAGATTGGTGAGGATCAGCGGCCAGGCGAGCGCCAGCGTCGCGACGAGCTCGCGCCGCCACGCTCCGGGCCGCGGCGCCCGGGCGGCGCCGAATGTGTCGATCGCCTGCGTCATGACCGCGCTCGTTCGGGGGAGCCGTTCATAAGCGAGCCGCGCGCGATAGGATAGCCCCGCATGCCCGCATGCCGGAGGGGCTGAACGCCCGTCGGGAGTGCCTGCGCGCATCGCATGCGCATCCGCGCTCTTCCCCCGCCCCGTCGCCGCGCCTATCCTCCCGCTCATGACCCGCGACAATGCCATCGAGCGGGCGCGCGCCAAGATCGATGACGGCTCCTTCGCGGAGGTCCTCGCGCGGCGCGTCGCCTATCCCACCGAGAGCCAGAACCCGGAGCGCGCCGGCGCGCTCGAGGCCTATCTCGCCGACGAGCTCGCCCCCGCCTTCGCGCGGATGGGTTTTACGAGCCGCATCGTGCGCGAGGAGGGCGTCCCGGCGCCGTTCCTGATCGCGCAGCGCATCGAGGACGAGGCGCTGCCGACCGTGCTCGGCTACGGCCACGGCGACGTGATCCGCGGCCAGGATGCCGATTGGGAGACGGGGCTCTCGCCCTGGCGCCTCGTCGAGCGCGACGGCAATTGGTACGGCCGCGGCACCGTCGACAACAAGGGCCAGCATACGATCGGCATGGAGGCGCTCGCCGCCGTGCTCGAGACGCGCGGGCGGCTCGGCTTCAACGCCAAGTTCCTGATCGAGACCGGCGAGGAGATCGGCTCGCCGGGCCTGCGCGCGGTGGCGCGCCGAGAGCGCGAGGCGCTCGCCGCCGATCTCCTCGTCGCCTCCGACGGGCCGCGGCTCTCGGCGGAGCGGCCGACCCTGTTCCTCGGCGCCCGCGGCGCGCTCGCGATGGACATCTGGATAGACGCGCGCGAGGGCGCGCATCATTCGGGCAATTTCGGCGGGCTCCTGTCCAATCCCGGCATCGAGCTCGCCCACGCGCTCGCCTCGATCACGACGCCGACGGGCGCGATCCGCATTCCGGAATGGACGCCCGGCACGGTCCCCGATTCGGTGCGGCGCGTGCTCGCCGATATCGAAGTCGGCGATCCGGACGGGCCGGCGCTCGACCCCTGGTGGGGCGAGCCGGGCCTGAGCCCGGCCGAGCGCGTCTTCGCCTGGTCCTCGTTCGAGATCCTGGCCTATGCCTGCGGCAAGCCCGAGGCGCCGGTCAACGCCATTCCGGGCCGGGCCTTCGCGCGCGGGCAATTGCGCTTTCCCGTCGGCGTCGATCCGGAGGCGATCCTGCCCGCCTTGCGCCGCCATCTCGACGCGCACGGGTTCACCCGCGTCGAGATCGCGGCGGCGCGCGACGAGATCTTCCCCGCGACCCGCCTCGACCCCGATCATCCGGCGGTCGCCTTCGCCATGGCGAGCCTGACGCGCACCTGCGGCGCGAAGCCGGCGCTCCTGCCCAATCTCGGCGGCGGATTGCCCAACGACGTCTTCGCCGACATCCTGGCGATGCCGACGATCTGGGTGCCCCATTCCTATCCCGGCTGCTCCCAGCACGCCCCCGACGAGCACCTGCCCGTCGCGGTCGCGCGCGAGGGGCTCGGCATCATGGCGGGCCTGTACTGGGACCTCGGAGAGAACCCGCCGGTCTAGCGGCGGGCGGGCCTCACCCCGCCGCGAACTGGGAGCGCTGGGCCCAGCCGGTCATGCGGCGCTCGATGAGAGCGGTGGCGAGATACATGATCACGCCGAGGATCGCGAGCGCGATGAGCGCCGCGAACAGGAGAGGCACGTTGAAATCCGCGCTCGCGCGCGCCATCAAATTGCCCACGCCGACGTTCGAGGCGTTGTACTCGGCGATGACCGAGCCGACGTAGGCGAGCGTGATCGCGACCTTGAGCGAGCCGAAGAAATACGGCATCGCGCGCGGAATGCCGACCTTGACGACGATGTCCGTCTTCGAGGCGCCGAGCGCGCGCAGCACGTCCTCGGTCTCGGGCTCGATCGTGGCGAGGCCCGTCGCGACGTTCACGACGATCGGGAAGAACGAGATCAGGAAGGCCGTGAGCACCGGCGGCAGCCAGCCGACGCCGAACCAGATCACCAGAATCGGAACGACGGCGACCTTCGGGATCGCGTTGAAGCCGACGAGCAGCGGATAGGTGCCCGCATGCACGATCCGGGAGGCGCCGAGCGCCATGCCGAGGAGGAGCCCGAAGGCGACCGCGAGGCCGAAGCCCGCGAGCGTCATCCAGGCGGTGTGCCAGGAATGGAACAGCAGCTGGCCGCGATAGGTGATCATCGCATCGAGGATCAGCGTCGGCGCCGGCAGCACGAAGCTCGAGGTGCCGGTCGCCCGCACCCAGATCTCCCAGATCGCGAAGAAGCCGAACGTGAACAGCCAGGGCGCCGCGACGAGACCCCAATTGGTTTTCTTGCGCTTGATCACGGGCGTCGTCCTCAGGCGGCCGCGCGCGCGTCGGCGATGTGGCCGCGCAGCTCGTGGACGATGTCAATGAATTGCGGAGTGTAGGTGATCTCGAGGTCGCGCGGACGCGGCAGGTCGATCTCGCGCTCGGCGATGATGCGCCCGGGCCGCGCCGACATGCAGAACACGCGATCGGCGAGGAAGACCGCCTCGCGCAGATCATGGGTGACGAGCACCACCGTGAACTTGTTCTGCGCGTGCAGGTCGCGGATGATGCACCACAATTCCTCGCGCGTGAACGCGTCGAGCGCGCCGAAGGGCTCGTCGAGCATCAGGAGCTTCGGCTCGTGGATGAGCGCGCGGCAGAGCGAGGCGCGCTGCTGCATGCCGCCGGAGAGCTGCCAGGGGTATTTGGAGCCCTGGCCCTTGAGGCCGACCTGCGCGAGCAGGCTCTCGGCGCGGGCGACGTATTCCGCCTTGTGCTTGCGCAGGCGCGAACGGTGCGGCTGCACGATCTCGAGCGGCAGGAGCAGGTTCTGCAGGGTGGTCCGCCAGGGCAGCATCACCGGGTTCTGGAAGGCCATTCCGGCGAGCTTGACGGGCGCGCTCACCTCCCGCCCGTCGACGACGACGGAGCCGCGGGTGGGGAATTGCAGCCCGGTGGCGAGCTTCATCACGGTGGACTTGCCGCAGCCGGACGGGCCGACGATCGCGGCGAATTCGCCCTCGTGCACGCGGATCGTCATGCCCTCGACCGCGGGCGCGCCGTCCTCGGCGCCGGAATAGACGTGGGTCACGTCGTGGATGTCGACGAAGGCCTTCACCGGTTACTCGCCCCTTCAGTCTCTACTGTCTTCTGAGTCTCGCGCGATCGCCCTCCCCGGAGAGGAGGGCGGCCTCCGAGCGCCGAGCGCCGGAGGCCTCGTGGGGCCCGAATCCTGTCGGACGTGTCGCGAAGCGTCGGGCCCCACCCGGCCGCTCTCGTCGGCGCTCGCGCGTCCGCCCCTCCCCGGGCGGGGAGGGACGATCCCGTTCAGTTCAGGCGACGGTCGTCCAGCGGCGGCAGGAAGGCGTCGGTGAAGACGTCGTCGAGCGAGGGCCGGTTCTGGAAGTCGAAGGTGAGATCGATCTGCTCGAGGGCGCGCTCGAAGCGCTCCGGATCGATGCCGCCGAAGCCCTTCTCGGCCGTCTCGTCGGTGAGGATGTTGTTCTCCACCGTCATGACCCAGCGGTCGCGCTCGACCTCCTGGCGGGCGACGTCGTTGTACTTGACGACGTAGGCCGCGCCCTGGTCCGGATCCTCGATCACCGCCCGAAGCCCGCGCATGAAGGCGCGCAGGAAGCCCTCGACGGCCTCCGGGTTCTCCTCCATGAACTGGGGCTTGGCCATGATCGCGTTGCCGTAGAGCTCGACGCCGTAATCGCCCATCAGCAGCACGACGATGTCGTCCGCCGGCACGCCGCGGGCGGCGAGGTTGATCGCCGAGGACATGGCGAAGCCGAACACGGCGTCGACCTCGCCCTGGGCGAGCATCGGCTCGCGGACGGGGAAGCCCACGTTCTCGAAGGTCATCTCCCAGGCCGCCTCGTCGATGTCGTTGACCTCCTTGAAGATCGGCCACTGGGCGAAGGCCGCGTCGGCGGCCGGCGCGCCGAAGCGCTTGCCGCGCAGGCTCTCGATATCGGTCGTGATGCCGCGCGAGGCGCGCCCGACGATCGCGAAGGCCGGCTTGTTGTAGACCATCATCACCGCCTTCACGCCGACCGAATCCGGCGAGGAGCGGTAGCGGATCAGCGAGTTGAAGTCGCCGAAGGCCATGTCGTAGGGGCCCGAGGAGACGCGGTTGATCGCCTCGACCGAGCCGTTGCCCGCGTCGATCGTGACGTCGAGCCCCTCCTCGCGGAAATAGCCGCGCTCGAGCGCCGCCAGGAACGGCGCGGACGGGCCCTCGAAGCGCCAGTCGAGCGAGAAGCGCACGGGCGTGAGGTCCTGGGCGTGCGCCGGGGCGACGCCGAGGCCGGCGGCGGAGGCGAGAAGGGCGAGCGCCGCGACGGCGCCGCGGCGGGTGATCGTAGCGAGAGAAAGGGTACCGGACGGCATGAAGACGCTCCTCGGGACGCGCGACGAAACGGCCATTCGGCCACGGCCGCCCATGGCAAGGGCCGTGCCGAACGTCGCTCTCGGTTCCATGCAAGCAGAAAGTCCCCGTGCGTCAAGCGCGCTCGCGGTTCTCTGCCGATTTCTTGTGCACTTTTCCGCGAGCCGCCGCAAATCCGGGCGGCGTTGCCCGCACGCGGCGCAGCCCGCCTTGATCGCGCCACCGGATTGGCCTAGCTCGGCCGCACCGCCGAAGACACGGGAAGCCCCGCCGATGCTCGACCGCCGCGCCCTCCTCGCCGCCCTCATCGCGACGCCCGCGCTCGGGGGCGTGCTTCGCGCCGAGGACACGGCGCCCGGCGAGGAGACGCTGCCGCTCGAGGCGGGCGAGCGCGTCGTGCCGCGGCGGGTGCCGACCGAACTCGCCGAGCGCGCCCTCGCCTTCCCGGCCGCGCCGGACGTGGGCGGCGACGCCCGCGACGTCGTCTTCCTCGAGTTCTTCGACTACAATTGCCCTTGGTGCCGCGCCTCGGCGCGCCAGATCGCCGACCTCGTCGCGGAGACGCGGGTGTCCTACCGGCTCGTCAACTACCCGATCCTGAGCGCGGCCTCGCGGGAGGCGGCGGCGATCGCGCTCGGCTTCCTCGCGCTCCACGGCGCGGATGCCTATCGCGCGCTGCACCTTGCGATCTTCTCCGCGCGCGGGCTGATCGACGGCGCGCGCGTGCTCTCGATCGCGGAGGAGCTCGGCCACGACGTCGAAGCGATCGGACGGGCGGCGGCGCTGCCGGGCATCGAGCCGGCGCTCGACGACATGCTCGCGGTCGGCCGCTCGCTCGGTCTCGACGCGACGCCCTCGACGCTCGTCGGCCCCGTCGCCTTCGACGGCTATCTGACGCCCGCCCGCAAGCGCGCCATCGTCGCCGATCTCCGAGCCTGACGCGCGTGAGCGTCCGGGCGACGAGCCTCGTCTCCGCCTCGGCCGCGCTCTCGCGGGTGCTCGGCTTCGTCCGCGACGTGCTCGTCGCCGCAGCGCTCGGCGCGGGGCCGATCGCGGACGCGCTCCTCGTCGCGCTCCGGCTGCCGAACCTCGCCCGCCGCGCGCTCTCGGAAGGGGCGATGATCGCCGGCTTCGCGCCGCTCCATGCCCGCCTCGCCGCCCGCGAGGGGGAGGAGGCGGCGGCGCGCTTCGCCGGGCGCGCCGCGAGCGCGCTGGGCCTCGCGCTCCTCGCCCTCGTCGGCCTCGCCCACCTCGCGGCGGGCCTTCTCGTGCTCGGGGTGGGCGCCGGGCTCGCGGGAGACGCGGCGGCGCGCGCGCTCGCCGCGGACCTGAGCCGGCTCGCCTTTCCCGCGATCGCGTTCCTCGGCGTCGCCGGGCTCGCGGCGGCGGCGCTCGCCGCGCGCGGGCGCTTCGCGGCGCTGGCGCTCGCCCCGCTCGCCATGAACGCGATCCTGATCCTCGCGCTCCTCGTCCTGCCGCGCCTGACCGCCGATCCGGGGGCGATCGCGGCCGGGGTTGCGCTGTCGACGAGCGTCGCGGGCGCGGTCCAGCTCGCGATCGTCGCCGTGGCAGCGCTGCGGGCCCGCGTCGTCGTCTGGCAATGGCCGCGGCGCGATCCCGAACTCGCGCGCTTCGCCCGCCTCGCCGGGCCCGCCTTCGTCGTCGCCGCCGCGCCCCAGCTCGTGCCGATCGCGGCGATGCAGGTCGCCTCCTTCACGCCGGGCGCGGTTTCCTGGCTGCATTACGCCGAACGGCTCGTGCACCTGCCCTTGTCGATCCTCGCGGTCGTCGTCGGCGCCGTGCTCCTGCCGGCGATCGCCGCGCGCCGCCTCGCGGGCGACGGGCCGGGCGCGGCGAAGGCGACCGCGGACGCGCTCGCGCTCTCCGCGCTCGTCGCCTGGCCCGCGACCGCCGCCCTCGTCGTCCTCGCCGAGCCGATGGCGCGCACGCTGTTCGAGCGCGGCGCCTTCACGAGCGCCGACACCGCCGGCACGGCGGCGATGATCGCCGGTCTCGCGGTCGGCCTGCCCTTCGCCATGGCGGCCAAGGTGCTCGCGCTGGAGGCGCAGGCGCGCGTGGCGTTGCGGCCGGGCCTGGTGTCGCCCGCGGCCGCGCTCCTCGCGACGCTCGCCGCCTGCGCGCTCCTCGCCCCGGTGCTCGGACCCGTCGGCATCGGGCTCGGGGCGAGCGTCGGCTTCGTCGCGCAGGCGGTAATCACGGCCGTGCACGCGCGGGCCGCGGGCGGCTTCGCGCTCTCGGCGGCGCTGGCGGGGCGCCTCGCGCGCATCCTCGCGGCGAGCCTCGCGATGGCGGGCGGCCTCGCGCTCGCCGCGCCGGCCGTCCGCGACCTGCCGGACCCGATCGGGCTCGCGCTCCTGTGCCTCGGCGGTCTCCTCGCCTACGCGGCCGCCTGCCTGCTCCTCGGCGCGGTGCGTCGCGAGGATCTGGCGGCGATGCGGCGGGGGCGGCAAGCTTCGCAGTAAAGCGGGGATCGAAACGCTTGAAACGGCGCCCCGATCTCAGCTTGACCTTAGGGAAGGCGCGATTCGGCGCCTTTTCGGCTTGATCTAAGCGATTGTCGGGGGTCGTCGCCTTCGGTATAAGGAGCGCCGTCACGGGCTGGGAGCGCCCGGGACATGGGGAGTGAGAAGGGCCACAATGTCGAATTCCCTCATCGACCAGGGCTATCGTCCCACCGAGGACGAGCCCTTCATGAACGAGCGGCAGCGCGAGTTCTTCCGGCGCAAGCTGCTCCAGTGGAAGCAGGACATCATCCGCGAGGCGCACGAGACCCTCGCGACCCTCCAGAGCGAGAACGAGAACCATTCCGACATCGCCGATCGTGCATCGTCGGAGACCGACAGGGCGATCGAGCTGCGCGCCCGCGACCGCCAGCGCAAGCTGATCGCCAAGATCGACGCGGCGCTCGCGCGTATCGAGGACGGTTCCTACGGCTATTGCGAGGAGACGGGCGAGCCGATCTCCCTCAAGCGCCTCGAGGCCCGCCCGATCGCGACCCTGTCGCTCGAGGCGCAGGAACGCCACGAGCGCAACGAGCGCGTCCACCGGGACGACTGAGCCGCCGAAGGGCGGCTTTTTTTGTGCGCCGAGGGGTGCGAGCCGGATCGAGGGCGCGTCCCTCCCCGGAGGGGAGGGTGGCCTCGGAGCCGAAGGCGAACGAGGTCGGGTGGGGCCCGACGCTCGCAGAACATTCTCCACCCGGGCCCCACCCGGCCTTTCTCGGCTCACGCCTCGAAAGTCCACCCTCCCCTCCGGGGCTGAGGAGTGCACCCATCGTCGCATCAGCATGTGATCGACGTCGACGAAGGCCGCACTTGTCCTTCCCCCTTGGGGGAAGGTGGCTCCGAGCGAAGCTCGGAGACGGATGGGGGTCGTCGCGGTGGCACTCGATCGCTCGATCCTGCACGGGGGCCCCCCCCCCCCGCCCCTCCCCCAAGGGGGAGGGGAGACCGTCGAGCTCCTCGGAAACCTCGAGGATCTCCAGGAAGTCCAGTCGGAAGAGCTGTGTGAATCTCGTAGCCCTCCGGGGGGGAGGGAGGGGCGCGCGCTGCGAAATCCGCAACCGCGATCAAACCGGATCGGGCATGCTCCTCTTCGTTCGGAGGATGTCATGAAGCGCCGAGCCACTCGCCTCGACTATGCCGCACGCATCGCCCGCGTGCTCGCCTACATGGACGCCCATCTCGACCGCGACCTCTCCACGGCGCGGCTCGCGGAGGTGGCCTGCTTCTCGCCCTACCATTTCCACCGGATCTTCCGGGCGGTGACGGGCGAGACGGTCGAGGAGGCGGCGCGCCGCATGCGGTTGCACGCGGCCGCGGTGGCGCTCGCGCGCGGGACGGAGCCGATCGCGCGGATCGCGCGGCGGGCGGGCTACGGCTCGCTCGCGGCGTTCGGGCGCGCCTTCGCCGCCGCCTACGGCCTGCCGCCTGCCGCGTTCCGGCGCCGCGGCGTCGCGATGTCCTCTCCCGTTCGCGCCATCCTGGAGGACGACACCATGCAAGACCCCGTCATCAAGACCATGCCCCCGCTTCGGCTCGCGGCCATTGCGCATCGGGGCGCCTACGACACGATCGGCGCCACCTTCGACCGCCTCTTCGCCTGGGCCGGCCCGCGCGGGCTGATCGGGCCGCAGACGCGCTCGATCGGCGTCTATCTCGACGATCCCGAAAGCGTGCCGGAGGGCGAGCTGCGCTCCTATGCGGGCATGAGCGTCGACGCCTCCTTCGTGCCCGACGGCGAGATCGAGATCGTCGAGATCCCCGGCGGCGAGGTGGCGTGCCTCGTCCACAAGGGGCCCTATGCGGAGCTCGAGCCGATCTATCGCGCGCTCTACAAGGGCTGGCTGCCGGCGAGCGGGCGCGAGCCGGCGGACGCGCCGTCCTTCGAGGATTATCTCAACGACCCGCGCACGCTGCCGCCGACCGAATGGCTGACCAAGGTCTGCGTGCCCCTGCGGCCCGTCTCCGGCGGATGAGTCCGCTCAGCCGCCGCGATCCTCGCGGGCGAGCTTGGCCAAGAGCGCGAGGAAGAGGCGCGCCTCTTCCTCGGCGAGCGGCGCGAGGGTGCGCGTCGAGACCTCCTCGGCGATCGCGCGCATGCGCCGCGCGGCCGTCTCGCCCTCCGCCGTCAGCGCCACCGCGACGAGGCGGGCGTCCTCGGCGACGAGGTGCTGGCGCACGTAGCCGCGCTTGGCGAGGCGCCCGACGACGCCCGACAGCGTCGCCGGGTCCATCGCGGTCAGCCGTCCGAGCTGCGCCTGCGGCGTCGGTCCGCGGTCGATCAGCGTGACGAGTGCGGCGAACTGCGTCGGGGTCACGCCGTGCTCGCCCATAACGGCGGCGAAGATCTCCGTGTTGCGCTGATGCGCGCGGCGCAGGAGATGGCCGACCTGGGTCTCGAGGCGGAAATGCGGATCGTCCGGCTCCGCCGCCAGGCTCTCGGGCTCCTCGCGCGCGCTCACGAAAAACCTCCCTCGAGCACGCCCTCGCGATGCGCCCGCTCGGCGGCGGGCGTAAAGCGTCCGTCGGCCTCGTGGAGCACGATCGCGGGCAGGATCGCGAGCGGCGTGCGCGCGCCCTTCACCGCCTCGATCAGGACGCGCGTCGCGGGCCGCTCGGCACGCGGATGGATGCAGGCGAGGCGCACGGCGCCGAAGGCGGGGGCGAGCGCGGCGAGGCAGGCGGCGAGCTTGTCGGCGCGCTGGATCAGCGTGAGCCGCCCGCGCCGCTTCAGGAGCCGCGCGCAGGCGTCGATCCAGGCGCCGAGCGTTGCGCCGCGGAGCACGTGCGCGCGCGCCCGCCGCGGATCGGGGGAGGCGGGCGTGTCGGCGGCCTCGAAGAAGGGCGGATTGGTCGCGACCGCGTCCGCGAGGCCCGGCGCGATCGCGGGGCCGGCGAGATGGTCGGCGCAGAGCGCGAAGACGCGGGCACCCATGCCGTTCTCCGCCGCGTTGCGGGCGCCGAGCGCGGCGAGGTCGGCATCGCGCTCGAGGAGCGCGACGCGGGCGCCGTCCACCCGCGCCGCGATCATCAGCCCCACCGCCCCGCTCGCCGCGCCGACATCGACGAGGAGCTCGCCCGGCGAGAGCCGCGTCGCCGCGGCGAGCAGCACCGCGTCGGTGCCGGCGCGATGTCCGCCCGCCTGCTGATGGAGGACGAGGCGCCCGTCGAGCAGGCGGTCGCGCGTCGTCTCGGCGCGGGCCTCAGGGCGCATCGCGCAGCTCCGCGCCGAGCCCGGCCTCGACGAGGAAGCGGCGGGCGGCGAGGGCCTCGTCCTCGACGACCAGGATCCGGCGCTGGATCATCCCGATCGAGCCCTCCATGACGCTCGTGTAGCCGTCCGCGACGAAGATCGAGAAACCGGCGCTCTCGAGGAGCGATTCGGCGTAGCCGATCAGCACCACGTCGTTGGTTCTTATCAGCTCGACCATGGAATGGAACGTTTGCCTCTTGCGTCAACCATGCGCGTTGCGCCACAGCATAGCCCGTGCGACGGTGACGTCCATCGCACGCCCCGTCGCGGGGTTTGGGGCATTCAACAGAGAGGTCGTGCGCGTGGGACTCGTCCTGCCCTTCGGCGAGAAGCCGTCCGAGCCCGGTATCGAGGCCCTGGTGGGTCTCGTCAAGGACGACATGAACCGCGTCAACGCGCTCATCCTGTCGCGCACCGGCTCGGACGTCGCGATGATCCCGGAGGTGGCCAACCACCTGATCTCGTCGGGCGGCAAGCGGCTGCGCCCGATGCTGACGCTCGCGATGGCGCAGCTCGTCGGCTACGGCGCGGACGATCCCGAGCGCTCGGGCCACGTCAATCTCGCCGCCGCCGTCGAATTCATGCACACGGCGACGCTCCTGCACGACGACGTCGTCGACGAGAGCGACATGCGCCGCGGCCGCGTGGCGGCGCGGGTCAAGTGGGGCAACGAGGCCTCCGTCCTCGTCGGCGACTTCCTGCTCGGCCAGGCCTTCCGGATGATGGTCGAGGTCGGCAGCCTGCGCGCGCTCGAGATCCTCTCGGACGCCGCCGCCATCATCGCCGAGGGCGAGGTGATGCAGCTTGCCGCCGCCAAGAACATCGAGACGACCGAGGACGCCTATCTCGCCATCATCCGCGCCAAGACCGCGGAATTGTTCGGCGCGGCCTGCGAGGTCGGCCCCGTCATCGGCGAGCGCCCCGCCGCCGAGGCCGCCGCCTGCCGCTCCTACGGCATGAATCTGGGCGTCGCCTTCCAGCTCGTCGACGACGCGCTCGATTACGGCGGCGCCGCGGCGAAGCTCGGCAAGAACACCGGCGACGATTTCCGCGAGGGCAAGATCACGCTCCCCGTCGTCTTGTCCGTGCGCCGCGGCTCGGAGGCCGATCGCGCCTTCTTCCGCCGCACGCTCGAGCGCGGGGAGATCGCGGAGGGGGACCTCGAGGAGGCGCTCGCGATCATGCGCCGCAACCGCGCTCTCGAGGACACGCTCGAGCGCGCCCGCCATTACGGCGCGGTGGCGCGCGACGCGCTGGCCATCTTCCCCGACGGGCCGATGAAGCGCGCGCTGCTCGAGGCGATCGACTTCTGCATCCGCCGCGCTTACTGATAGTTTTCCCATCGCCCTTGCGCAAAATGCGGTCGAGCGCCGATGACGGCTCGGCTTCATGAAGAATTGTCAAGGGTGACGGAAAGTATGTCTCGTTTGCGAAATTATTGCAAAGCTGGAACGCGAATCCTCTTCGCCCGTTCGGATCGGCATTCCCGATTCGAACCTGAGAAAGGGACTACGCAGATGATTCGCACTTCCATGATTTCGGCGGCCGCCTTCGCGCTCGCCTTCGCCGCCCCGGCGGCCGCCCAGCAGACCGGCATGCCCGGGATGGGCATCGACCGCGAGCAGGTCAAGGAGCGTCTCGGCGAGGCCGAGATCGAGAACACGCGCGACCTCCAGGGCCGCCTGTTCCGCGCTCAGATCGAGGGCGAGACCGTGTTCATGATGGTCGCGCCGAGCGATCTCGGCGAGGGCGAGGTCGACATCGAGATCGACCAGCTGCGCGAGCGTCTGACGGATGCCGGCTTCACCGGCGTCCAGGAAGTCGCCGAGGCCGAGCTCGTCGCGGGCGACCTCGAGGACTATTCCATCATCGTGATGCGCGGCCGCGACGTCGAGGATCCGATGGCGACCGGCGCGGTCGGCGGCCCCGGCATGCAGCCGGGCGCTCCGGGCGGGATGCAGCCGGGTGCGCCGGGCGGCATGCAGCCGGGTGCTCCGGGCGGCATGGACCAGCCGGGCGGGCCGGGTGCCCAGCCGGGCGCTCCGGGCCTCCCGCCGACCCCGGGCGCTCCGGGTGCTCCGGGTGCGGCGCCGCAATAATCGGGCGAGCGATCGCCGACGAGGCGAGCGGGGAGCGGCGTTGCCGCTCCCCGTTTTCGCATGCGCGCCCGCGCGCGCCTCCCCTCGCCCCTCATCGTTCACGACCCGTTAAACCGCCATAATCTACGTCTTTGACGGGGGACACGACAGGCGAGGGAATCCGGTCGGACGGGGGACGCATGGCTCTGTGGGATCGAGGCGGGCGGGGACACCGCGACCGGCGCGAGCCGGTCTTCGAGGCGCCCGTCGCTCCGCGCGACCATCTCGACCTGCGCCTGTCTCCGGAGGACCGTGCCGGCGGCCCCAGAGGGGGCGCGACGGGAGACGAGATGGCACGCGCGCGCGCCAAGACGGGACGTTCGGGGAGCGGTCGCGCCTCCGGCCATCGCGGGCAGGATCGCCCCCCCGCGCGCGGGCGCGGCGGAAGCGGCGGAGGCGGCTCGGGCGGCGGTGGACGCGGCAAGCGGCCGCGGCGGCGGCGCTCGCTGATCGGGTCGCTGTTCTATTCCGGCCTCGTGCTCGGCCTGTGGGCGACGATCGCGGTCGCGGGCGTGATCGCCTATCACGCCATGCAATTGCCGCCGATCGACCAGCTCGAGGTGCCCAAGCGCCCGCCCAACATCGCGATCCTCGCCGCCGACGGCTCGCTTCTCGCCAATCGCGGCGAGACCGGCGGGCAGAACGTGCCGATCCGCGAATTGCCGCCGCACCTGCCGAACGCCTTCATCGCCATCGAGGACCGGCGCTTCCGCTCGCATTTCGGCATCGATCCCGTCGGCATCGGCCGCGCGCTCGTCTCGAACCTGCGCGGCGGCAACCTGCAGGGCGGCTCGACGCTCACCCAGCAGCTCGCCAAGAACCTCTTTCTCACGCAGGAGCGCACCGCCTCGCGCAAGATCCAGGAGGCGATCCTCGCGGTCTGGCTCGAGCGCAATTATTCGAAGGACGAGATCCTCGAGCTCTACATGAACCGCGTCTATTTCGGCGCCGGCGCCTGGGGCGTCGAGGCGGCGGCGCGGCGTTATTTCGACAAGTCCGCGCGCGACGTCACGATCGCGGAGGCCGCCATGCTCGCGGGCCTCGTCCAATCCCCCTCGCGCCTCGCGCCGACCCGCAATCCGGAGGGCGCCCGCGCCCGCGCCGCCCTCGTCCTGCGCGCCATGCGCGAGGAGGGGATGATCGACGAGGGCCGCCTGCGCACCGCGCTCGCGAGCCCGGCCGAGGTCAACCGCCCGCAGGGCAGCGGCACGGCGAACTACGCCGCCGATTACGTGATGGACGTGCTCGACGACTTCATCGGCGCGGTCGACGAGGACATCGTGGTCATGACCACGCTCGAACCCGCGATCCAGCGCGCCGCCGAGGATGCGCTCGTCGGGCTCCTCGCGGCGGAGGGCGAGCGCTTCGGCGTCGGCCAGGGCGCCGTGGTCTCGATGCGGCCGGACGGGGCGATCGTCGCGCTCGTGGGCGGCAAGAACTACGCGCGCAGCCAGTTCAACCGCGCCACCACCGCCCGCCGCCAGCCGGGCTCCTCCTTCAAGCCCTTCGTCTATCTCGCCGCGCTCGAGCGCGGGCTCACGCCCGAGACGATCCGCGAGGACGCGCCGGTGCGCATCGGCAATTGGGCGCCGGAGAACTTTTCCCGCGATTTCCGCGGGCCGATCTCGTTGCGCGAATCGCTCGCGCTCTCGCTCAACACGGTCGCCGCGCGGCTCATCGCGGAGGTGGGCGTGCGCGAGGTGATCAACGTCGCGCAGCGGCTCGGCATCGCCTCGCCGATGGCGCCCAACGCCTCGATCGCGCTCGGCACCTCCGAGGTGAGCGTGCTCGAGATGACGGGCGCCTTCGCGCCCTTCGCCAATGGCGGCGAGGGGGTGATCCCGCACATCATCGCGGAGGTGCATGCCGCGCGCGGGCCGGTCATCTATCGCCGCGGGGAGCTCTCGCTCGGGCCCGTCGTCGAGCCGCGCATGGTCGCGATGATGAACTCGATGCTCAAGGACACGCTCTCGATCGGCACCGGGCGGCGCGCGGATCTGCCGGGCTGGGAGGCCGCGGGCAAGACCGGCACGAGCCAGGGCTTTCGCGATGCCTGGTTCGTCGGCTACACGAGCGCGCTCGTCACCTCCGTGTGGGTCGGCAACGACGACAATTCGCCGACCCGGCGCGCCTCGGGCGGCAATCTGCCGGTCGACATCTGGAGCCGGTTCATGCGCGCGGCCCATGCCGGCATGAGCCCGATGCCGCTGCCCGGCGGCGGCTGGTGGCAGCCCGAGCCCGCCGCCCCCGAATGGCTCGGCGCCGCCGCCCCGGCCGCCCCCAGCATCGCCAACGAGAACAACGCCTGGGAACGCCCCCGCGAGCCGGGCTTCATCGAGCGGTTGTTGGGGATCTATTGAGGGGGGAGGGGAGCGATCCCGTCCCTTCGCGATATTCCCAGGTTGTCATCCCGGGCCGCGAAGCGGACCCGGGACCCATACGCGCGACGACAAGTCCGAGCGCGCATGCCGCGCTCGTCACGCACCCGTCGAGCAGCCTTCGCCGGAGAAACGCAGCCTACAGGCTGCGACCGACACGTCGTGGATATGGGTCCCGGGTCCGCTTCGCGGCCCGGGATGACACCAATCCCCCGCCCCCCTCAATGCAGGCTCACCGTGCGCAGATCGTTCGCCCAGGCGGTCGCCTCGGCGGCGTCGCGGGTGCCGGCGACGAGGATGGGGGTGCCGCTCGCCGACAGGAGGGCGAAGAGGGTCGTCCCGGGCTGGAGCGCGGGCGCCTGCGGGAAGAGCGCGCGCACCTGCGCGGCGTCGACCGGGCGGACATAGGCGATCTGCCCCTCGCCGAGGAGCGCGAGCGCGCGAGGGTCGGTCTCGAAATGCGTGTCGTTCGTCGTCTGGTTCGTCATGGCGCGCCCTCCTTCGAGCGGTGCGGTCTCCGCCGCGCGCCGGCCCTCGAACGAGGCGCCGCCGGGGCGGATCTCTGTCGACGACGTCGTCGTGCGGCGGGGTCTCACCCCTTGGCCGGCGCGGCGATGTCGATCTTGCGGATCACGCGCTCGGGCTCCGGCCGCGCGAGATCGATGGACAACAGGCCGTTCGTCAGATCCGCGCCCAGCACCTCCATGCCGTCGGCGAGGAGGAAGGAGCGCTGGAACTGGCGGGCGGCGATGCCGCGGTGCAGGTAATGGCGCGTCTTGTCGTCGTTCTGGCGCCCGCGGATGACGAGCTGGCTCTCCTCCAGCGTCACCTCGAGCTGATCGCGCGTGAACCCCGCGACCGCGAGCGTGATGCGCAGCTTCTCCGGCTCGTCGGCCGTGCGCGGCAGCCGCTCGATATTGTAGGGCGGATACCCGTCCCCGGCCGCCTTGGCCACCCGGTCGAGCGCCTGCTCGATCTCGTCGAACCCGAGCAGGAACGGATGCGCGAACGGCGATTGACGCGACATGTACGAAGCCCTCGATCGGCACTTCAACAGACGAGCCCGCCGACAAGCGCGGCTCTGAGGGGAATATGTGGGGGGTGGGGGTGGGGATCAAGAGGGGTTTGGGGCCTCAGGCGGCGGCGCGCCGGAAGGCCTCCTCGGGGGCGTCGACCTCGATGACGCGGCCCGCTTGGGCGAGGATGGCGTGGTGCTTGCCGAGATCGGCCGTGCGCGCGACGACGCCGACGAGAACCGGAGGGTCGTCGAGGCGGGCGAGATCGTGGAAGGCGGCGCTCGCCTTGAACACCGATACCGGGTGGCTCGCCACCGCCTGAAACACCGCTTTGTGCCCGTCGACCCGCGCGAGCGCCGTGACGTCCCACTCGATCGCGGAGGCGCCGACGAGCTTGCAATCGTGCTCGACGGCGCCGGGGAAAGCCCGCTCCAGCCGCTCGCGCAGAGCAGCGGAGATCTCGAATTCGGTCTCCTGCGGGAGACCGGCCACGATGCGCTCGGCGACCGCCTTCGACGCCGCGCTGACGTCGAAGATCGCGCGCTCGACCTCGTCGACCGGCACGTCGACGAAGATCGCCCGACGGTCGACCTCGACGCCGTACCCCTCGGCGACGGAACGCGCGGTGTTCGCAAACGACCGCCCGGCCCCGAAACTCTCCGTCTCGCGATAGGCGAACCCCCCGTCGCTCACACGAATGCCGTCCGGCGCATAGCTCAGGCTCACCGTCACGAACGACCCGCTCGGATAGACGAGCGGCAGGCTGATATAGCTCGCGTCGCCCCAATGGCGCGTCGACACCAGCGATCCCGCGATCGCGGCGGAGATCTCCGAGAGGGGTTTTACGGCCGCCATGACATGTCATCCGGGGTAAAGAGATCATAGAGCCATGGGGGCTCCGATACAATCGAGATGTCGCTGATCCGAAGGCGCTGTCCGATGTAGGTCAGGACGTCAGTGTAACACTCCAAAGGGATTTCGACGTCGCGCGCTGTAGACAAGCCGCCGCTTCGCATTCGCTGCTCCGTTTCCGACCAGTTGAGCCAGAAATCGCGCAGATGGGTGTTCCAGACGCGCTTGCCCGACCACTCCGATCGCGGCCGCCGAGGATTGGAGTGACCGCCTTCCAGTGAAAGCCAGTCCAGACGCTCGATCGGCAAGGAGTTCCGGCCGGGTGTTCGAGCCAATCGCAGTTCGAACGTCACGTTCGCTTCGGGGCGATTCGCGTAGCAGCCGCTGTGCAGAACGAGCCCGGTCTCCGTGATGCCGTCGATTGCGAGGTGGGCATCGAACCAGACGTAGCGGGTCTCCCGCTCCACCCGCGTCCAGCCGGGAAAGGCGCCGATTCGCTTCTCGGACAGGAAGAGCTGCTTGATGCTCGCCATGAGCGAGCCTTAGCAATAACGCGACGACCAGGCAAGCCAAGCGTGTGGCTCGCCTCGATTGCGCGCGGGCTCGGCTTCGCCGCCCCGGAATGACGGGCGCCGAACCGAACCCCGATCCCCCTCACATATTCGGATAAACCGGCCCGCCGCCGCCCTCCGGGGTCACCCAGTTGATGTTCTGGGCGGGGTCTTTGATGTCGCAGGTCTTGCAGTGGACGCAGTTCTGCGCGTTGATGACGAATTTGGGGTCGGTCTTCTTTTCGGTGTCGGAATAGACCACCTCGTAGACCCCGGCCGGGCAGTAGAGCCGCGCGGGCTCGCCGTATTTGGGCAGGTTGTGGGTGATCGGGATCTTGGGGTCCGACAGGACGAGGTGGCTCGGCTGGTCTTCCTCGTGGTTGGTGTTCGAGAGGAAGACCGAGGAGAGCTTGTCGAAGGTGAGCACGCCGTCGGGCTTCGGGTAGGTTTTGGGCTTCACCTTGTCGATCGGCGAGAGGCATTCGTGGTCGGGCTTGCCGTGGCCCATGGCGCCGAAGATCGGCGTGCCGAAGAGCTGGGCCGCCCACATGTCGAGCCCGCCGAGCGCCACGCCGCCGAAGGTCCCGAACTTGGACCAGAGCGGCTTGACGTTGCGCACGCGCTTCAAGTCCTCGGCGATCGCGGAGGAGCGCCAGGCCTCCTCGTAGCTCGTCAGCTCGTCGTTGGCGCGCCCGGCCGCGAGCGCCTCCGCGATGTGCTCGGCGCAGAGCATGCCGGACAGGATCGCGTTGTGCGAGCCCTTGATGCGCGGCACGTTGACGAAGCCCGCCGCGTCGCCGACGAGCACGCCGCCGGGGAAGCACAGCTTCGGCACCGATTGCCAGCCGCCCTCGACGATGGCGCGCGCCCCGTAGGCGATCCGCTTGCCGCCCTCGAAGGTCTCGCGGATGAGCGGATGCGTCTTGAATTGCTGCATCTCGTCGAAGGGCGAGAGCGTCGGGTTCGTGTAGTTGAGGTGCACCACGAAGCCGACGGAGACGAGGTTCTCGCCGTAATGGTAGAGCCAGGAGCCGCCGCCGGTGGCGTTGTCGAGCGGCCAGCCGAAGGAATGCTGCACGAGGCCGGGGCGGTGCGCGTCCGGCGTCACCTCCCACAATTCCTTGACGCCGATGCCGTATTTCTGCGGCTCGCGGCCATAGTCGAGGTTGTAGCGGTGGATCGCCTTCTTGGCGAGGTTCCCGCGCGCGCCTTCCGCGAGGACGACGTATTTGGCGCGCAGCTCCATGCCGCGGGTGAAGTTCGGGCCGGGCTTGCCGTCCTTGCCGATGCCGAGATCGCCGGTCGCGACGCCCACGACGACGCCCTTCTCGACGAGGAGCTCGGCCGCCGCGAAGCCCGGATAGATCTCGACGCCGAGCGCCTCGGCGCGGGGCGCGAGCCAGCGCGCGACGCGGCCCAGGGAGCCGATGAAATTGCCGTGGTTCGACATCAGCCCCGGCATCAGCATGTTCGGCAGGCGCACGCCGCCGGCGGGGCCGAGGAAGAGGAACTGGTCCTCGGTCACCGGCGTCTCGAGCGGCCGCTCGGGATCCTCGCGCCAATCGGGCACGAGCCGGTCGAGGCCGACGGGGTCGATGACGGCGCCCGAGAGGACGTGCGCGCCCACCTCCGCGCCCTTCTCGACGACGACGACCGAGATCTCCGCCCCGCGCTCGGCCGCGACCTGCCGCAAGCGCATCGCGGTCGCGAGCCCGGCCGGACCGCCGCCGACCACGACGACGTCGAAATCCATCGATTCGCGAGGGGGCAGGTCCTGCGCCACGGCGTCGGCGGGCTTCTTCGGATCGTCGGTCACGCGCGTCACTCCTCACGGCTCGCGGCCGGGCCTCTCGCTCCGGCACCCACGCTCGTTCAGATACGAACGTTTCGAGCCTGCGGCAAGCTTCGCGCGACGAGAGGGCGCGCCGCGACGCGCCTCGCCGCGCGGGGACGCTAGCGCGAGGGCTCCTTGGCGAGGTCGGCGAGGATCGGGCAGTCGGGGCGGGAGTCGCCGGCGCAGCACTCGGCGAGGTCGCGCAGCGTGTCGGCCATGGCGCGCAATTCGGCGATCTTGGTCTCGAGCGCGGCGACGTGGTCGAGCGCCACGCGCTTGACGTCGGCGCTCTGGCGGGAGCGGTCCTGCCAGAGCGCGAGGAGGTCGCCGATGCCCTCGACGGAGAAGCCGAGATCGCGGGCGCGGCGCACGAAGCGCAGAACGTGCACGTCCGCCTCCGTATAGGTGCGGTAGCCCGAGGCGGTGCGCGCGGGCGCCCGGATGAGCCCGATCTCCTCGTAATAGCGGATCATCTTGGCCGACACGCCGGACGCCGCGGAAGCCTCGCCGATATTCATCGCGCGCCCTCCGCGCCTGCCGCGAAGGGGGGCCGGAAGCCGCGCAGGCGAAGCGCGTTGCCGAGTACGAAGACGCTCGACAGCGCCATCGCGCCCGCCGCCAGCATCGGCGAGAGCAGGATGCCGAAGGCCGGCCAGAGCACGCCGGCGGCGACCGGGATGAGCGCCGTGTTGTAGGCGAAGGCCCAGAACAGGTTCTGGCGGATGTTGCGGATCGTCGCCTTCGAGATCGCGATCGCGTTCGGCACGCCCTCGAGCCGCCCCGACATCAGCACGACGTCCGCCGCCTCGATCGCGACGTCGGTGCCGGTGCCGATCGCGATGCCGACATCGGCGGCGGCGAGCGCGGGGGCGTCGTTGATGCCGTCGCCGACGAAGGCGAGCCGGCCGTGCTCCGCCTTCAGGCGCTCGACCGCCGCGACCTTGCCGTCCGGCATCACCTCGGCGACGACCTCCTCGATGCCGAGCCGGCGCGCGATGGCGTGCGCGGTGCGGCGATCGTCGCCGGTGATCATCGCCACGCGCAGGCCGAGCCCGTGCAGGGCGGCGATCGCGGCCGGCGTCGTCTCCTTGATCGGATCGGCCACCGCGACGATCGCCGCGAGGCGCCCGTCGATCGCGGCGTAGAGCGGCGTCTTGCCGGCCTCGCCGAGCTCCGTCGCCGTCTCGCGGAAGGCGGAGACGTCGACGCCGATGCTCTCCATGAAGCGCTGGGCGCCGATGGCGACGCGCCGGCCCTCGACGCGTGCCGAGACGCCGTGGCCGGTATGGCTTTCGAAACCGTCGGCCTCGCGCGCGGGCAGCCCCTCCTCCTGCGCCGCGGCGACGATCGCGCGGGCGATCGGATGCTCGGAGCGCGCCTCGACGGCGGCCATCGCGGCGAGGATGTCGGCGCGCGCCATGCCTGGGGCCGGCACGAGATCGGTGAGCGCCGGGCGGCCGAGCGTCAGCGTGCCGGTCTTGTCGAGGGCGACGATCCGCGCCTCGCGCAGGAGCTGCAGCGCCTCGCCCTTGCGGAAGAGGACGCCCATCTCCGCCCCGCGCCCCGTGCCGACCATGATCGAGGTCGGCGTCGCGAGCCCCATCGCGCAGGGGCAGGCGATGATGAGCACCGCGACCGCGTTCACGAGCGCGAAGGTGAGCGCCGGAGCCGGCCCGAAGACGAGCCACGTCGCGAAGGACAGGAGCGAGACGCCGATCACGACGGGCACGAAGACGAGCGTCACGCGGTCGACCATCGCCTGGATCGGCAGCTTGCCGCCCTGCGCCTCCTCGACCATGCGGATGATCTGGGCGAGCACGGTGTCCGCGCCGACGGCCTCCGCGCGCATGACGAGCGCGCCCGTGCCGTTGACGGTGCCGCCGACGAGGCGGGCGCCGGCCGCCTTCTCGACCGGGATCGGCTCGCCGGTGATCATCGATTCGTCGACGAAGCTCGTGCCCTCGACCACCGCACCGTCCACCGGGATGCGCTCGCCGGGGCGGATCTCGACGAGATCGCCCGCGACGACCTCCGCGATCTCCACCTCGACGAGCCGTCCGCCGCGGCGCACGCGGGCGCTCTTCGGCTGGAGGCCGACGAGGCGGGCGATCGCCTGCGACGTGCGCCCCTTGGCGCGCGCCTCGAGATAGCGGCCGCACAGGATGAGCGTGACGATGACGGCGGCGGCCTCGAAATAGACGTGCGCGGTGCCCGCCGGCAGGAGCTGTGGCGCGAACAGGGCGACGACCGAGAAGAGATAGGCCGCCCCCGTGCCGATCGCGACGAGCGAGCTCATGTCCGGCGCGCCGCGCAGGAGCGCGGGAAAGCCGTGGCGGTAGAAGCGAAGCCCCGGCCAGAACAGGACGAGCGTGGTCAGCGCGAACTGGATCTGCCAGGACGCGCGCATGCCGATCGTGTCCATGATCAGATGGTGCATGCCCGGCACGACGTGCGAGCCCATCTCGAGCACGAAGACGGGCAGCGTCAGGACGGCCGCGATCAGCGTGTCGCGCCGCAGCCGCGTCTCCTCGACCGCGCGTCGATCCTGCGCCTGCGCGATCGCGGGCGCTCCGCCGACGACCGGCCGGGCAGCGTAGCCCGCC
The DNA here is from genome assembly GCF_046292825.1 of Salinarimonas sp. Lineage (GTDB taxonomy): Bacteria > Pseudomonadota > Alphaproteobacteria > Rhizobiales > Beijerinckiaceae > Salinarimonas. The sequence goes on from NZ_JBKBQG010000004.1 coordinate 77,660, forward strand.
TCCCCGACCGCCGCCGCGAGCGCTGCCGCGTCGAGACCCACGCCGACCACCTGCGCGCGCTCGGTGGCGAGATTGACGCTCGCGCGCATGACGCCCGGCATGCCCGCGAGCGCTCGTTCGACGCGACCGACGCAGGAGGCGCAGGTCATGCCGTCGATCGCGAGGTCGAGGGTCGCCGGCACCACGGTGAAGCCGGTGCGCTCGACCGCCTCGACGATGGTGCTCGGGTCGATGTCGCGCGCGACGACGAGGTCGGCGCGTTCGGTGGCGAGGTTGACGCGCGCGTCGCGCACCCCCGGCACCCCGGCGAGCGCGCGCTCGACGCGGCCGACGCAGGAGGCGCAGGTCATTCCCTCGATCGGCAGCGCGAGCCTGCGCTCCGCGCCGGAGGCATCGTCCACGATCGCCGTGCGCTTCATGTCCATCCGGTGGTCTCCCCGGTCGTCTCGCGTGGTCCCGTCTCGGATATGGACCTTCCCATCATGGCAGGGTCAAGGGCGCGCGGACGGAAAACGCCGGCACGACCTCGAGGCTCCCATCGACCACGGGAGCGCGTGCGGCGCCTTGCGAGAAGTCAAGCGAGGGGAGGGGAGGCGTGCCAATCGGGCTCGCACGGCTCGTCCTGCCAGGCGAAGGCCGCGAGGATGCGGGCATGGCTCTCGCTCGCGCGGGCGGCGAGACCGGGCGGATCGGTGATGGTGAGCCGCCCGCGCGTATAGGCGATGAGCCCCGCATCGCGCAGCGCGCCCCAGACGGCGCCGACGGTCACGCGCCGCAGGCCGAGCACCTCCGCGAGCACGTCCTGCGTCAGCGCGAAGCTGTCCGATGCGAGCCTCGCGCGGGCGAAGAGCAGCCAGTCGATCACCTGCTTGTCGGCGTGATCGAGCCGCGCGCCGGTCACCGTCTCCATCAGCTGGACGACGATCGATTGATTGTAGCGCCGGAAGGTGTTGTCGATACAGGGGTAGCGGCGGGCCGCCTCGAGCAGGATCTCCATCGGCACGAACGTCGCCGCGCCCTCGATCCGCGTCACCGACCGGCTGAGCGCCTGCCGCTTGCCCACCAGGACGGCGCTGCCGATGAAGCCCTCGCAGCCCACCGACATCTTCTCCGACGAGGCGCCGGATTCGCGCCTGGCCATGAGGGAGATCACCCCGGCTTCCGGAAACACCGCGTGCGTGAAGAAGGCGCCGTCCTCGTAGATCACCTCGCCCGGCGAAATCGGCCGGGTGACGGCGTATTGCGTGAGGAATTCCGCAGCCCCGGGCGAGAGCCGTCGCAGCAGACGGTTCGCCCAGCGCGCGGCGGCGGCGTGATCGCCCATCCGCGTCTCGCTTTCGTGGCCCGTATCGGATTGGAGCGGCACAGTACGGCCGAGCTGACGGGGGAAGCGTCTGCGAAATTTCGGATGGGGCTTTGCACGAATTCGATCGTCCTGCCACAATTGACGTAAGGTCCGCGCAGGAAACGCCTTCGAGGCGCACGGGACAATAGCATCCACTCAGAACAACACGAAGAAAGTGGCGTGAAATACCGCCAGGAATGCACGCTTATGTTTCGGCTTCCGCATAGGAATTAATGTAAAATTAAGAACTCAGATATGCAAAATAGGGTACATAAGAAAGAGAAAAGCACAGCAGACGCGGGTTGTTTCCAGCAGACGAGCCGAGGGGCCAAATGCGTTTATTCCCAAAATTCGCCACAGCGAACCGGTCGGGCCAACAAACACAAGAAGACACGCAGGCCACGGTGGCGCTCGGCGAGCTTTTCGACCACGTGCCGGTCAACGTTCTCGCGCTGGACCCCGCGACGGGCGTGATCACCTACGCGAACGCGACCAGCATCCGCACGCTCGAAGGCATTCGCCATCTCCTGCCGGCCTCCTTCGAGCCGCGCAAGGTGGTCGGCTCGAGCTTCGACGTCTTCCACAAGAACCCCGGACGCCAGCGCGCGATCGTCGCCGATCCGAGCCGGCTGCCGTGGCGGGCCAAGATCAAGCTCGGCACCGAGACGATGGATCTCAACATCACGCCGGTCTATGCGGGCGGCCGGTACGTCGCGGCGGCGCTGACCTGGTCGGTGATCACCCGTACCACCGACGCGGTCGCGCGGTTCGATGCGGCGATCGGCAACGCGATGGGCAGCGTGCGGCGCTCGAACGCGGCGATGCGGGCCGCCGCCGAAAGCGTGCTCGCTCAGACCCACGAGGCGCGCGACAAAGCCGCCACCGCCGCGACCGGCGCGGACGAGACGAGCGCCAACGTCCGCTCGGTCGCCGCCGCGGCCGAGGAGCTGCACGCGTCCATCGCGGAGATCTCGCGGCAGGTGGACCAGTCGCGAGCCGTGACGCAGACGGCGGTGCGGGAGGCGCGGGAGACCTCGACGAGCGTCCAGGCGCTCGCGGAGGCTTCCCAGCGCATCGGTCAGATCGTGTCGCTCATCCAGAGCATCGCCGGGCAGACGAATCTCCTCGCGCTCAACGCCACGATCGAGGCGGCGCGTGCGGGGGAGGCCGGCAAGGGCTTCGCCGTCGTCGCCCAGGAGGTGAAGACGCTCGCCGCGCAGACGGCCCGCGCGACCGAGGAGATCTCCGAGCAGATCGCCGCGATCCAGGAGGCCACCCAGGCGACCGTCGCCGCCATCGGCCGGATCTCCACGACGATCGACGCGATCGACGGCACCTCGGTCGCCATCTCCTCGGCGGTGGAGGAACAGGCGGCGACGACGAGCGAGATCTCCCGATCGGTCACCGAGGCGGCGACGGGAAGCGCCTCGGTCAGCCGGTCCATGGCGGGGGTGCTCGATGCGGCGGCGCGCTCGTCGAGCGCCGCGAGCGGGATGACCGCGAGCGCCACGGATGTCGACGGCCAGGTCGAGACCGTCGCGGACGCCGTGCGCGTCTTCCTCGAGGAGATCGCGAAAGCCTGAGGAGAGGCCCCGCAAGCCGGACCAGGATTGCCGTCATGAAGCCCGAATCCGTCAAGCGTCTCGCGCTCGCGCCGGCTGCCGGCGACGAGAGCGCCCGAGAGGAGATCGCCCGCATGGTGCGTGCGGCGTCCCGGCTCGGCGGTCTCGATCCCGAGGAGGGCGCCGTGCGCCGCGCGCTCGACGAGCACGTCATCGTCGCGACCACCGACGCGCGCGGGGTGATCGTCTCCGTCAACGAGCCCTTCTGCCGGATCAGCGGCTATGCGGCCGACGAGCTCGTCGGGCGCAGCCACGCGGTCGTGAATTCCGGCCGCCATCCGCGCGGCTTCTTCGCCGAGATGTGGCGGAGGATCCGCGCCGGCGAGGTCTGGCGCGGCGAGATCTGCAACCGCGCCAAGGACGGCCGGACCTATTGGGTCGACACGACGATCGTGCCGATGCGCGACCATGCCGGCGCGATCGTCGGATACGTCTCGCTGCGTATCGACATCACCGACCGCAAGGTGGCGGAGGAGGCGCTCGCGCAGGAGAACGCCCGACGGATCGCGGCCGAGACCCTCCTGCGCGACGTGCTCGACGCGCTCCCCGACGGCGTCGCCGCCTTCGACAGGCAGGACCGTCTGATCCTCTGGAACGAGGCCTTCCTCGAGACCTATCCCAAGGCCGCGGCCATCGTCCGCGAGGGCCTGCCCTTCGAGGAGCTCCTGCGCTACGCGGTCGCCGCCGGCCAGTTCCCGCAAGCCGGCACGAGCGCGGCGACGCGGGAGGCGTGGCTGCAGGCGCGCCTCCACGAGCATTCCCGACCGGGGGAGGCGCATCTGCGCGCGCTCGGCGACGCCCGCTGGGTGCAGGTCCGCGAGCGCCGCTCGCGCTCGGGCATCGTCGTGGGCGTGCGCACCGACATCAGCGCCCTCAAGAACGCCGAGCGGACGATCAAGCGGCAGAGCGAGCAGGACGCCCTCACCGGGCTCGGCAACCGCAAGGTCCTGCTGCGCCGGCTCTCTTCGGCGATGCTCGCGCGCCAGCGCCGGGGCGGGGTCGGCGCGCTCTTCTTCCTCGACCTCGACAATCTCAAGGCGGTCAACGACACCTACGGGCACGATGTCGGCGACCAGCTGATCGTCGCGCTCGGCCGGCGCCTCGCCGAGGCGGTCGATCGCTCGGCGAGCGTCGCGCGCATCGGCGGCGACGAGTTCGCGATCGTCGTTCCGCGCGTCGGCGGCGAGGCGCAGGCGCTCGCCTTCGCGCAGGATCTCCTCGCGGGGCTCGAGCAGCCCGAGCGCATCGCCGGTCGCGCGATCGCGCCGCGTTGCAGCCTGGGTCTCGCTCTGTTTCCGGACGAGGAGCGCACCGCGAAGGAAATCCTCAAACACGCCGACATCGCGCTCTACGAGGCCAAGGCTCGCGGCCGCGGCTCGGCCTGTCTGTTCGACCCCGCGATGCGCGCGCGGCTGGAGGAGCGCCGCAAGCTCGCCGAGGATCTCGGCCTCGCGCTCCTCGCGCGGGACATCGACATCGCGCTCCAGCCGAAGGTCGCGATCGCCGACGGGGCGCATGTCGGCTTCGAGGCGCTGGTGCGCTGGACTCTCGCGGGCCGCGCCGTTCCGGCGGATGTCGTCGTCGCGGTGGCGGAGGAGAACGGCCTCGTCGCGCTCCTCGGAGAGCAGGTGCTCGAGCGCACCTTGCGCACGATCCGCTCGCTGCGCGACCGCGGCCTCGAGCCCGGGCGCGTCGCCGTCAACGTGGCGGCGGCGCAGCTGCGTCGGGAGGGCTTCGCGCGATCGGTGACGCGCCTCCTCGCGAGCCACGGCGTCGAGCCGGCGGCGCTCGAGATCGAGGTCACGGAAGGCGTGCTCCTCGATCGCGTCGGAGACGGCATCGGCGAGACGCTGGCGGAACTGCGCCGCGCGGGCATCCACGTCGCCCTCGACGATTTCGGCACGGGCTACGCCTCGCTCGCCCATCTCAAGCGCTTCCCCTTCGACACGCTCAAGATCGACCGCAGCTTCGTGCGCGATCTCGAAACGAATTCGGAGAGCGCCGTTCTGGTGCGTGCGATCGTCTCGCTCGCGCACAATCTCGGCAAGTCGGTCGTGGCGGAGGGCGTGGAGACGCTCGGCCAGCTCGCCTTCCTGCGCGAGCAGGGCTGCGACGTCGCGCAAGGGTATCTGTTCGCGCGCCCGATCATGCGCGCGGACGTCGCGTCCTATCTCGAAGGGCTCGGCGGCGCCGGTCGCGCCCGCGCCTGAGCGATTCTTCGCGCGCGTCAGCCTGGGACGAGGGCGGCGACGACGGCGAGCGCCGCGAGGCCGATCGCGGCGAGCGCGGCGGCGTCGCCGATGGCGCCGGTCCGCGCCGGCGCGGTCGCGGCGATGGTCGGGTGTCGCTTCGGCCAGGCGAGGAGACTGGCGAGCCCGATCGCGGCGATCGGCGGCAGGAGCGCGCGCAGCGAGAGCTCCGCGCCCGGAACCGCGGATGCCGGAAGGGCGGAGGCGGCGAAGGGCGCGCCGTCGAGCACGGTGCGCGCGACGTCCTCCGCGCGCATCGCGTGGAGCGCGCCGCGCGCGACGCTCTCGTCGAGGCCCGCGAGGCCCGGCAGCAGGCCCGCGCCGACGAGGAGCGCGGCGACGATCGCGAGACCGAGCCCGTTGCGGCCGGGCGCGAGGGCGGGCAGCGCGATCGGCGGCGGCTCGTCCGGAGCGCCGCGCGCGAGGCCGATGCGCAGCGTGGCGGCGAGGATCGCGGCCCCCGCAAGCACGCCGCTCGCCTCCGCGACGAGGCCGAGCGCCGGGAGCCCCGCCGCGTCGGCGGCCTCCTCGATGGCGCCCTTGCCGCGATAGGCGAGCCCCGGCGGCGCGCCCGCGATCGCGAGAGCGCCGAGGCCGAGGAGCACGACCGCCGTCATGCCGCCGCGGCCGAGATCGCGGGCGCGCGCGGCGAGCGCGGCGAGATCGCTCGTGCGCGCATGGGCGACGAGCACGCCCGCCGCGGCGAACAGGCCCGCCTTCACGACGGCGTGGCCGAGCCCGTAGAGGCTCGCCCCGCCGAGCGCCTGCGGGTCGGCCAGCCCGAGCGCGACGAGCACGATCCCGACATGGGCGCTCGTGGTGAGCGCGAGGATGCGCTTGAGGTTGGGCTCGACGAGGGCGAGCGCGGCGGCGGCGAGGGCGGTCGCGACCCCGACCGGCAGGAGGATCGCGCTCGCCAGCGCTTCCGGCACCGAGCCGAAGGCGAACACGCTCGAGAGCACCCGCGCGAGGCCGAACAGGCCGAAGGTGACGGAGGCGCCGCCGAACAGGACGCAGACGGGCGCGGGCGCGCCCGCATAGGCCTCCGTCAGCCACAGGTGGAACGGCAGCGCCGCCGCCTTGATCAGGAAGCCTGCGACGACGAGGACGAAGCCGAGCCGGACCGCCGGCCCGTCGCCCTCCTCCGCGAGCGCGCGGCCCAAGGCCGAGAGATCGACGCTGCCGCCGACGGCGTAGAGGGTGCCGATCCCCGCGAGCAGGAGGATGCTCGCCAGCGTGTTGACCACCGCGAACAGGAGTGCGCCGTGGAGCGCGTCGTCGTCCATGCGGTAGGCGGTCAGCACGAACGTGGTGACGCCGATGAGCTCGAAGAAGACGTAGAGGTTGAACAGGTCCCCGGTCAGCGCGAATCCCGCGCCGGCGCCGAGCACCACGAGGAGCAGCGCCTGATAGAGCCCCTCGACCGCGCCGAAGAACAGGCGGCCGTAGACGATCACGACGGCGACGAGCCCGGCGATCAATGCCGCGAAGCCGCCGCCGAGCACGTCGGCGACGAGCGCGATGCCGATCTGCGCCCCGTCCTCCGGCGCCCATCCGCCGAGGAAGGCGACGAGCGGCCCCTCGCGCGCCGCGCCCGCGACCGCGAGCGCCCCGCCGCAGCAGGCGAGCGCGACGAGAAGCGCGATCGCGTCGAGGACGAGGCCCGGCACGAAGCGGTGCAGCGCGGCGACGAGCGCGGCTGCGGCCAGCGGGCCCGCGACCAGGAGGGGAAGCGCCTCGCTCATTTCCGACGCGGGACCAGATCGCGCGGATCGACGCTGCCGCGCCGGCGCACGAACTCGACCGCGAGCGCGAGGATCAGCGCCGTGATCGCAGCGCCGATGACGACGTCGACGAGGACGAGGGCCTGCACGACGGGATCGACCGTCGCGGTCGCGGGCTCCCCGCCCTCGACGATCGGCGCGGCGGCCGGCGCCCGGTAGCCGATGGCGACGAGGTGGACGGCGGTCGCGGATTTCGCGACGTTGAGGCAGGCCACCGCGCCGATCACGCTGCGGCTGGCGACGAGGCCCCAGATGGCGGAAAAGAGCAGGGCGACGATCGTCGCGTGGGCGAGGAGGCTCATCGCTCCCCCCTCGTATCCTCGGCCTCCTCCTGCGCGCGCGCGCCGGGTTCGACCTCGGTGAGGAACTCGTGGGCGAGGAGGACGAGGCCGGCCGCGACCCCGATGCCGGAGGCGAGATTGAGGAGCGGGATCGTGCCGGCCGAGCCGAGCCCGCCGCGCGCGCCGAGCGGCAGCACGTTCTCGAGATAGGCGCCGCCCGCCAGGAGCCCGAGGAGGCCGATGCCGGCATAGGCGAGCGCGGCGAGCGCCTTCGTCACGTCGAGCGCGGCGGGCGGCGTCGCGCGCCGCCAGGGCTCGAACCCGCCGGCGAGGAAGATCGCGAGGACGGCGCTCGCGAGGATCGCGCCGCCCTGGAAGCCGCCGCCGGGGCTCAGATGCCCGTGCACCGTGACGTAGACGCCGAACACGATCCCCACCGGCAGGAGAAAGCGGGCGAGCGCCGCGCTCGCAGCGCTGCGCGACGCGTCGCGGCCGGTCATCACCGTGCGGGTGAGGGGCTTGCGCTCGTAGCCGCGCACGTCGCGGAAGAGGAGCGCGACGCCCATCACGGCGGCGAGGAGCACGAATTGCTCGCCGAGCGTATCGAAGCCGCGATAGTCGAACACGACCGCCGCGACGAGGTTCGGCGTCTCGCGCTCCTCGAGCGCCCGCTCGGCGATGCGGGCTCCGAGCGCGGGGATCTCGGCGCCGAGCGGCGGCAGCGAGGCGAGGCCCACGAGCGCGAGCGGCGCGGCGAGGATCGCCGCGACGAGGACGAGGATCCGGCAGGCCGCGTCACCCATCGCGCGCGCCCTGTCGCGTCTCCTCCTGCGCCTCCTCCTGCGCCTCCTCCTCCGCCTCCTCCTGGCGCACGCCGCGCTTGTGCAGATTGGCGATCGCCGCGAGGAACATCAGCGGCACGATCGCGCTGCCGACCGCGATCTGCGCGAGCGCCACGTCCGGCGCGCGCAGGGCGAGGAACAGGAGCGCGAGGCACAGGCCGTGCACCCCCAGCATGAGCACCTGCGCGACCGAGGCGCGCATCGCGCAGACCGCGATCCCGCTCCCCGCGACGAGGACGAGGAGGCCGGCGAGGAGGATCTCGACCGCATCCGGGCTCACGTCTGCCCTCCCGCCCGCGCGTCCGAGGACGTCTCGCGGGTCTCCTTCTCGAGCACGCGGCGCAGGTGGAGCGCGCGGGCGATCGCGTGCGTGCCGATGCCGGTCGTGGCGAGCGCGATCGCGAGGAAGATCGCGATCGTCGCGCTTGCGAGCGCATCGGCGAAGGCGAGGCTCGCGGCGATCGCGGCGCCGGTCGGCGCGACGGCTCCGATCAGGCTCGCCGCGTGCAGCCGCGCGAAGGCGTCGCGCATCGACAGGAGGCCCAGCGCGCCGACGAGCGCGAGGGCCGCCGTCGCGACGAGCGCGACGCCCGCGATGAGACCGAGCGCCCCGCTCACAGCCAGCGCTCCAGGAAGCGCGCGACGATGAGCGTGCCGATCCCGCCCGTCAGCGACAGCGCGATGGCGAGATCGAGATAGTTCGGTTCGGCGAGCGCGGCGGCGAGCACGACGATCAGGCTCGCGGCGAGCGCGCTCGCGGCCTGGAAGGCGACGACGCGCTCCTCCATCGCGCCGCGCGCGAGCGCGAGCCCGGTCGCGGCGAGCGCCGCGAGGAGGCCGAGGCTTCCGATCAGCCAGAGCATGCTCATGGGGAGGCTCCCTCCTCGTGCGATCCGTGCCGCGTCGCGGGCGGCGCCGCGAGGCGATGGCCGAGCATGCCCTCCTCTCGTGTCGCGACGATGTAGGTGTTGGGCGGCAGCGAGTGGCGGAGGATGTCGAGCGGGCGGGCGTCGCCGACGACGGCTTCGAAGCGTCCCGCAGGCGCGCGCCCGGCGAGGAGCCCGTGGGCGATGGTCGCCGCGACGAGGACGCAGTCGCGCGCCGTCGCGCGAAGCGTGCCCGCGACGAGCCGCGCCGCCGCGAGCATCGGTCGTCCGTCGCGATCGGCCGGCTCGACCCCGGGATCGTGCGCGAGACGCATCGCGCCCCACGCCCCCGAGGCGGCGAGCGCGCCGACGGCGGTTTCGATCGGGGCGATCGTGCCGGCGAGCGTGAGGAACAGGGCGAGGAGGCCCGAGAGAAGGCAGAGGTGTAGCGCCGCGTCGCGAGCGATCCGCCGCTTGCGTGAAGCGGGGGCGGGCATGGCGATCTCCTCCGTCTCGGTGGGGCTCTCCCGGCCTCAATGAAGCGGCGGGGCGAACCGTTCCCTCGACGGGGATCAGCGCCGCACGGCGCGCGTCAGCACGATGACCGGCAACAGCCCGACGAGGACGATCGCGAGCGAGCCGGTGGCGGCCTGGGCGAGGCGCTCGTCGGCGGCGAGGTTGTAGACCCGCACCGCCAGCGTGTCGAAGCCGAATGGCCGCACGATCAGGGTCGCGGGGACCTCCTTCAGCACGTCGACGAAGACGACGAGCGCCGCCGTCGCGATCGGCCCGCGCAGGAGCGGCAGGTGGATGCGCGTGGCGAGCGTGGCCGTGCCGCGCCCGAGGCAGCGCGCCGCGTCGTCGACGTTGCGCGAGATCTTGGCGAAGCCCGACTCGACCGCGCCGTAGGCCACCGCGAGGAAGCGCACGAGATAGGCGAGGATCAAGGCCGCGATCGTGCCCGACAGGATCAGCCCCGTCGAGATGCCGAAGGTCGCGCGCAGGAAGCCGTCGATCGCATTGTCGAAGGCGCCGAGCGGGGCGATCACGCCGATGGCGATCACGGTGCCCGGCACCGCGTAGCCGATCGTCGCGACGCGCACGAGCCCCGCGAGCCCGCTCTGCGGCGCGTGGCGCAGCGCGCTCGCGAGCAGGAGCGCGACCGCGACGACGACGAGCGCGGCGATGCTCGCGACGAGGACGGCGTTGCCGGCGTGCCGCAGGAAGACGTCGCCGAGGAGCGCGTCGCCCCCGCGCAGATGAAGCCGCACGAGGATCGCGACCGGGAGGAGGAAGCCGAAGGTCACCGGCGCCGCGCAGGCGGCGACCGCGAGCCAGGCCCTCCAGCCGCGCAGCGGGAAGGCGGGCGCGGGCCGCTTCTGTCGGCCGACCCCGCCGAAGCGGCGACGGCCCCGCGCCCAGCGCTCGAGCACGACGAGGAGGAGCACGAAGCCGAGCAGCATCGTCGCGAGCTGGGAGGCGGCGATGCGGTCTCCGAAGCCGAACCAGGTGCGGTAGATCGCCGTGGTGAAGGTGTTCACGCCGAAATATTGCACGGTCGCGAAATCGGCGAGCGCCTCCATCAACGCGAGCGCGAGCCCCGCCGCGATCGCCGGGCGCGCGAGGGGCAGCGCGACGCGGAAGAAGGCCGACCACGGCCCGTGCCCGAGCGCGCGCGCGGCGTCGAAGCCGGTGCCCGCCTGCTCGAGGAAGGCCGCGCGCGCGATCAGATAGACGTAAGGGTAGAGCACGAGCGAGAAGAGAACCCCCACGCTCCAGGGATCGTGCAGCGTCGGAAACCAGTAATCGCCCCGGCGCCAGCCGAACGTCTCGCGCAGGCCGCTCTGCAGCGGGCCCGCGAAGGCGAGGAAATCGGCATAGGCGTAGCCGATGATGTAGGCCGGCATCGCGAGCGGCAGGACGAGCAGCACCGCGAAGGCCCGCGAGCCGGGGAAGCGGCATTGCGTCACGAGCCAGGCGCCGGCGACGCCCATCGTCGTGGCGAGCACGCTTACGACCGCCACGATGGCGAGGCTGTTATAGAGCACGGTCGGCAGGATCGTCGCCGACAGATGCGCCAGCACCTCGGTGCGCGGGGAGAGCACGCTCGAGACGACGTAGAGGATCGGCAGGACGACGATGCCGGCGACGAGGGCCGTCGCCACGACGAGCGCGCGCGGCGCCGGCGTGGCCCGTCGGCCCACCGGCACCACGCGACGGCGCAGGATGTCGAGGAATCCCGGCGCGCGCAGGTGGCGCGCCGGGGGGGACGCTCCGCCGAGGCTCACGGCCAGCCGGCCCGGTCCATGATCATGAGCGCCTGGGCGTTGTTGCGCGCGAAGACGGAGGCGTCGAGCGTGTCCTCGCGGAATTCGCCGAACGCCGCGATGTGCTCGGCCACCGGCACGCCCTCGACGACCGGATACTCGCTGTTGCCTTCGGCGAAATAGGCCTGCGCCGAATCCGAGGCGAGATATTCGAGGAAGAGCTGCGCCGCCTCGCGGTTGGGCGCATGACGGGCGATGCCGCCGCCGGAGATGTTGACGTGCGTGCCGCGATCGCCCTGGTTGGGGAAGATCACGCCGATCCTGTCGGCGACGGCGCGATCGTCCGCGTTCTCCGAGCGCTTGAGATTGCCGAGATAATAGGTGTTCGAGATCGCGATGTCGCCCTCGCCTGCGGCGCAGGCGCGGATCTGGTCGGTGTCGCCGCCCTGGGGCGGACGGGCGAGATTGGCCGCGATGCCGCGCGCCCACGCCTCGGTCGCCTCCTCGCCGAGAGCGGCGAGCACCGAGCCCGTCAAGGACTGGCTGTAGATGTTGGTCGAGGAGCGGGTGAGCAGGCGCCCGCGCCAGGCCTCGTCGGCGAGCTCCTCGTAGGTCGAGATCTCGTCGCCGGAGAGGGCGTCGCGGTTGTACATGATCACGCGGGCGCGCTTCGAGAAGCCGAACCAATGGCCGTCCGCGTCGCGCAGATAGGAGGGGATGCGGCTCGCCAGCACCTCGGACGCGAGCGGCTGCAGGAGCCCGGCGTCCTGCGCGCGCACGAGGCGCCCGGCATCGACCGTGATGAGGATGTCGGCGGGGCTGTTCGCGCCCTCGCTCGTCATGCGCTCGATCAGCGCGTCCGCGCCGGCCTCGATCCGGTTGATCGTGATGCCGGTCGCCTGCGTGAACTCCGCGTAGAGCTGCTCGTCCGTGTCGTAATGGCGCGAGGAATAGAGGTTCAGCTCGCGCGCCTGGGCGCGCAGGATCGCGGGCGCGGCGAGAAGGCCGGCGGCGGCGGCCGAGCCCATCAGGAACGTGCGGCGGTCGAGAAGGAAGGTCATCGCGTCTGTCTCCCGTCCGGGCGGTCAAGGCACCCGGCGTGTACGTCGTGGTCGCCCCCAGGCGACGTGCCCGCTTATTCCGTGCTTTTCGGCCGAGGTCAATAGTGTTCGATAATATTGGAACGCTTCTAAATTGGAGTTTTAGAGTAGTTCTGAAATGGAGATCGGCGGTCGCGAGTGTGGAGATCAACGTGTCGGCGGCCGAGCCGACCTCCATGCTCCCGAGGCGGAAAGACGCCCCCCAAAGCGCCCTGGGCTGGACAGCCACACCCGCCCCTTCCATTGTTCACGCGATGACGCATAAACCCGAGCGGGCATACCGCGGGGGCTGTTGACTTGAATGTCAATTCGCGATGAGCCAGATTTGAGGCTCTGGGCGCCTTCGATAGCCTGCAATGGCGTCGGGCGAGACGGCACGCGCTCGCACAATGGCGTGGCCTGTTCGCGACGTGGCCGCCTCACAGGGGAGAACATCTCGATGACTACCTCACGAACGCCGTTGAGCTTTGAGGAGCTTGCGTCGGCAACGACGCTGTCGCCTTATCAGATCGCCTACTTTCAGGGGCGTACGCGCAACCGCGTCCACGAGGCCGTCCTCGAAGCCTTTCGGGAGCGGGTCGAGCGAGACGCGCTGACGCGCGCAGAGCTCGCGCGGCGGCTCGGCCGGCGGCCCGAGCAAGTCACCCGCTGGCTCGCCTCGCCCGGCAACTGGACGCTCGACACGGTGAGCGACCTCCTGCTCGCGCTCGGTTACGAACTCGAGATCACGGCAAGACCTCTCGCTCGTCCGCAGAGCGCAGAGCCGGCGGCGCGGGCGCCGGTCCCGGCTGCTCGCCCCGCCGTGCTCAGCAGACAGCGCCGCACCCGCCGAGCCGGGCGCGCGGCGCTTCGGGCATGAGAGGGTTGTTGCCCCGCCCCCACCCTCTCCTCTAGGCTTCGCCGTCTTCTCCACCGCGAGGCCCCGATGCGCCGCCACACGCCCGACACGATCCGCCCGCCTTTCGCCAATTACGCCCATGCCGTCGCCGTGCCGGCCGGCGCGCGGCTCCTGTTCGCGTCAGGGCAGCTCGGGATCGGGCCAGACGAGCACGTGCCGGAGGATGCGGGCGCGCAGGCGGATCTGTGCTTCGCCAACATCGCGGCCGTGCTCGCCGATGCCGGCATGGCGCCCGCCGACATCGTGCGCATCAACGCCTTCGTCTCCGATCGCGCCTATCTGAAGGCGTATATGGAGGCGCGCGACCGTTTCGTGGCGGGCTTTCCGGCGCCGGCCTCGACGCTGATGATCGTGTCGGGCTTCGCGCGGGAAGCCTTCAAGGTCGAGATCGAGGTGATCGCGGCGAAGGCGGAGGCGGCGTGATGGGCGCGCGCGACTGGCTCTCCCTCTCGACCGCGGAATTCGCCGCGCGCGACATGGGCCGCACGATCGCGGTTCTGCCGGTCGCGGCGATCGAGCAGCACGGGCCGCACCTGCCGGTGGGCGTCGACACGCTGATCGCCGAGGGCTATCTCGCCCGCGTGCGCCCGCTCGTGCCCGATGCCCTCGACGTGCTGTTCCTGCCGATCCAGACGATCGGCAAGTCGAACGAGCACCTCGCGTTTCCCGGCACCGTCACGCTGTCCGCCGAGACCGCGCTCGCCGCCTGGCGGGAGATCGGCGAGAGCGTGCACCGGGCCGGCGTGCGCAAGCTCGTCCTCGTCAATTCCCACGGCGGCAACGTCGCGGTGCTCGACATCGTCGCGCGCGAATTGCGGGTGCGGCTCGGGATGATGTGCGTGACGAGCGCCTGGCACCGGCTCGGCTATCCCGACGGGCTGTTCTCCGCGGAGGAATTGCGCCACGGGATCCACGGCGGGGAGATCGAGACGTCGCTGATGCTCGCCTTCCGCCCCGACCTCGTCGACATGGGCGCCGCGCGCGATTTCACGCCGGCGACGAAGCGCATGGCGCGCGAGAACGTGCATCTCTCCGCGATCCAGCCCGTCGGCTTCGGCTGGATGGCGCAGGATCTGAACCCCGCCGGCGCCATCGGCAATGCCGCGGCGGCGACGCGCGAGGCGGGGGAGGCGGCGGCCGATCACGGCGCGCGCGAATTCGTGCGCCTGCTCGAGGAGGTCGACCGGATGGAATGGCCGCCCGCTCCCTGAGCGGACGGCCCTGCATTCGCGGCCCTCAAGCCATGTATTGACCGCCGTTGATCGACAGGGTCGAGCCCGTGATGAAGCCCGCCTCGTCGGAGGCGAGGAAGGCGACCGCGCGGGCGATCTCCTCGGCCTCGCCGAGACGGCCGACCGGGATCTGCGGCAGGATCTTCGACTTGAGCACGTCTTCCGGCACGGCCTTGACCATCTCGGTCGCGATGTAGCCCGGCGCGATCACGTTGACAGTGATGCCCTTGGCGGCGTTCTCCTGGGCGAGCGCCTTGGCGAAGCCGACGACGCCGGCCTTGGCGGCGGAATAGTTCGCCTGCCCGGCCTGACCCTTCTGGCCGTTGATCGAGGAGATGATCACGATCCGCCCGAAGCCGCGGCTCTGCATGCCCTCGATGAGCGGGCGCGTCATCGTGAACATCGAATCGAGATTGGTGCGGATGACCTGCGACCACTGCTCCCAGGTCATGCGGTGGAACATCTTGTCGCGGGTGATGCCCGCATTGTTGACGAGCACGTCGATCGGCCCGAGCGCGGCTTCCACCGCCTTGATGCCCTCTTCCGCGCCGGCCGGATCGGCGACGTCGAACTTGAAGACCGGGATGCCGGTCTCCGCCTTGAAGGCGTTGGCAGCCTCGTCGTTGCCGGCATAGTTCGCCGCGACGTTGAACCCGGCCTCCTTCAGGCCCTTCGAGATCGCGGCTCCGATGCCGCGGGTGCCGCCGGTGACGAGTGCGACGCGCGCCATGACGTTTCCTCTCCTGATTTCGTTGAAGCGAGACGATGTTGCGGATCGATCATGACGCAACGACGCGGCTCGCGCGATCCGTCGCAATCCAGACCCGTCCGGGGAAGAGCCCGGCGCGCCGTCGCGCGCCGGGTCGATCTCGTCGGATGCCTGTCCGCGCGCCTCAGCGCTCGAGGCACATGGCGACGCCCATGCCGCCGCCGATGCACAGCGTGGCGAGGCCGCGCTTGGCGTCGCGCCGGCCCATCTCGTAGAGGAGCGTGGTGAGCACGCGCGCGCCCGACGCGCCGATCGGGTGGCCGATGGCGATCGCGCCGCCGTTGACGTTCACGCGGTCGGTATCCCAGCCCATGTCCTTGTTGACGGCGATCGCCTGGGCGGCGAAGGCCTCGTTGGCCTCGACGAGGTCGAGATCGGAGACCTTCCAGCCCGCCTTCTCGAGCGCCTTGCGCGAGGACGGGATCGGGCCCGTGCCCATGATCGCCGGATCGACGCCCGCCGTCGCCCAGGAGGCGATGCGCGCGAGCGGGGTGAGCCCGCGGCGCTCGGCTTCCGCGGCGCTCATCAGGACGAGCGCGGCGGCGCCGTCGTTGATGCCCGACGCGTTGCCCGCCGTCACCGAGCCCTCCTTCGAGAAGGCCGGCTTGAGCTTGGCGACCGCCTCCAACGTGGTGCCGTGGCGCGGATATTCGTCGGCGTCGAACACCGTGTCGCCCTTGCGGGTGGAGACGGTGACGGGCGCGATCTCGTCGGCGAAGCGGCCGGCCTTCTGGGCGGCCTCGGCCTTGTTCTGCGAGGCGACCGCGAAGGCGTCCTGCTCCTCGCGCGAGATCTGCCATTTCTGGGCGACGTTCTCGGCCGTCGTGCCCATGTGGTAGCCGTGGAAGGCGTCGAGCAGGCCGTCGCGCAGCATGGTGTCGACGAGCTTCAACTCGCCCATCTTGGTGCCCGCGCGCATATAGGCGGCGTGCGGCGCCTGGCTCATCGATTCCTGGCCGCCGGCGACGATCACGCGCGCGTCGCCGTTGGCGATCTGCTGCATGCCGATCGCGACCGCGCGCAGGCCCGAGCCGCAGAGCTGGTTGAGGCCCCAGGCGGTCGCCTCCTGCGGGATGCCGGCCTTCATCGCCGCCTGGCGGGCCGGGTTCTGGCCCTGGCCGGCGGCGAGGATCTGGCCGAGGATCACCTCGTCCACGTCCGCCGGGTCGACGCCCGCGCGCTCGAGCGCCGCCTTGATCGCGATCGCGCCCAATTCGTGGGCGGGCATCGCGCCGAATGCGCCGTTGAAGGCTCCGACCGGGGTGCGCGCGGCGGAGACGATGACGATGTCCTGCGTGGCCATGGTGTCCTTCCCTATGTGCCCTCGAGGTGCTTCCTCGGCCATCCCGCGAGCGCCCGACGCCGCGGCGGCGAGCGGGCGATGCGTCGGCGGTGCCTCGCGGGCGTTGCCTGAGTGTCGATCAAGCCGAGGCCTCCCGGCAAGTCAAGGCCGCGCAAACCCGGAGTCGCCGCGCCGCAGCATCGCTCCGCTGCCGCGCGAAAATGCTGTTTCCGGTTTGAAGGGAAGCGCTTAAGGTCGAGGCCGGGAGTGGAACAGAGCCGCTCGCCTCCGCCGAATTGGCGAGGCGGCCGGCAAGCGAGGAACGAGCGACGCCATGGCGAGCGAGAAAGAACCGACCACCATCAAGAAATACGCCAACCGCCGCCTGTATCACACCGGCACCTCGACCTACGTCACGCTCGAGGATCTCGGTCATATGGTGCGCGCCGGCGAGGACTTCGTCGTCACCGACGCGAAGACCGGCGAGGACATCACCCGCTCGGTTCTCACGCAGATCATCTTCGAGCAGGAGAACAAGGAGGGCACGCAGAACATGCTGCCGGTGGCCTTCCTGCGGCAGCTGATCCGGCTCTACGGCGACAGCATGCAGGCTCTGGTGCCGCCCTATCTCGAATATTCGATGGAGACGCTCGTGCGCGAGCAGCAGAAGCTGCGCGAGCAGATGACCCAGACCTTCGGGCCCAAGACCTTCCAGGCGCTCGACGACCAGGTGCGCATCAACATGTCGCTCTTCGCCGACGCGATGCGCATGTTCTCGCCCTTTCCCGGCGTGCGCGCGGAGGCGATGAAGCGCCACACCGAGCGCGCCGAGGCGCAGGAGGCCGCCGCCCCGACCGCCGAGAGCGCCGACGAGATCCGCCGCCTGAAGGCGCAGATGGCGGAAATGGAAGCCAAGATCTCGGCGCTCGCCAAGAAGGATTGAGGAGAAGAGCGGCCGAGAGTTCGAAAATCGGCTCGTGCGGTGTCATCCCGGACGCCAAAGGCGATCCGGGACCCATAGCCGCCACGTCTCAGTCGCAGCCTGTAGGCTGCGTTTCTCCGACGAAAGCTGCCCGACGGTCGCGGCACGAGCGCGGCATGCGCGCTCGGACTTGTCCTCGTGGGTATGGGTCCCGGGTCCGCTTCGCGGCCCGGGATGACAACTTCGGAAAGGTTCACGAATCCCGAGGAGGCGATGCGCCCGCGATCCGGGTCTCGACCCGGCGCGCGGCCCGCGTTATGCCCTGTCACGGCGCGCGCCCCGGCAGTCGCGCGCGACGCGAGGAGCCGAGAGACCGCATGACCGTTCGCTACCACCGCGGGGACCTTCCCGCCGATTACGATCCCGGCCCCGCGATCGCCGTCGACACCGAGACGCTCGGGCTCGTTCCGTCCCGCGATCGCCTGTGCGTCGTCCAGATCTCGCGGGGCGACGGGGACGCGGACGTCGTCCAGATCCTGCGCGAAGGCGGGCGGCCGGAGAACCTCGCCCGCGTCCTCGGCGATCCGTCGGTCGTGAAGATCTTCCACTATGCGCGCTTCGATCTCGCCGTCCTGTTCCAGGCGCTCGGCGTGACGGCGACGCCCGTCTACTGCACCAAGATCGCCTCTCGGCTGACGCGGACCTATACCGACCGGCACGGCCTCAAGGATCTCTGCCGCGAGCTCCTCGGCATCGAGCTCTCGAAGCAGCAGCAGAGCTCGGATTGGGGGGCGGACACGCTCACCCAGGCGCAGCTCGACTACGCCGCCTCCGACGTCCTGCACCTGCACGCCTTGCGCGACGCGCTCGACCTGCGGCTCGCCCGCGAGGGCAGAACCGAGCTCGCGCAGGCCTGCTTCGCCTTCCTGCCGACCCGCGCGCGCCTCGACCTCGCCGGCTGGCCCGACACCGACATCTTCGCCCACAGCTGAGCGCGAGGCTCGCCTGCGACGGCGCCGCCCGCTCTCCTTCCCCTCAGTCAGAGTTTGTGAATCTTTCTCCTAGCACCTCCACGCCGTCATTCCGGGCTCGCTTCGCGCCCCGGAATGACGGGCGCGGATAGATTTTTCAAACTCTGAGGGGGAGGAGAGCGGCGGCGCCTTCGGGTCGCGAATCCGTCTCCGGGCTGTCGCCCGGAGACGCCTTTCCACGAGGGGGGGAGGACACGCTGGCGCTCGTCACGAGCGTCGCGCGCGTTATGTGAACGGGATAGCCGGCGACGGGGATTTGCGCCGGGGGGCTCGACACCCCATAAGTATGCGGCGCGCGTCGGGCATGGTCGCGCGCGAGGATCAGGGAGCGAGCGTGGGGACGGGGAGCATCGGCGAGGAGGCCGACGGGTGGCGGGCCGGAGGGGGGCGCGACGCGCGCCGCTCCTATCGGCACGCGCGCGCGCATTCGCGCCGCGTCCGCCTGCTCAAATGGGCGATCCCCGCCGGCGCCGTGATCGCGGTCGCGGTGACGATCGTCATCGCCTTCTTCAACCCCTTCGCCTCCATCGGCGGCCTGACGCTCGGCCCCGTCAGCGTCTCGGGCACGCGCATCGTGATGGACAGCCCCCGCCTCACCGGCTTCCAGGGCGAGGGGCGCCCCTACGAGGTGACCGCGACCGAGGCCTCGCAGGACGTGCGCACCCCCCATCTCATCGATCTGCGCGACCTGCGGGCGCGCATCACCATGGATCAGACCGGCAACGTCGTGCGCGTCGAGGCCGAGACCGGGCGCTTCGACACCGCAGCCGAGCTCCTCCTCCTCGAGCGGGACGTGCGCGTGACCTCGAGCCTCGGCTACGACGCGGACCTGCGCTCGGCCCTCGTCGATTTCCAGGCGGGCTCGGTCGTGTCGGAGGAGCCCGTGCGGGTCGGCATCGGCAGCGGAATCGTGGAGGCCGACACGATGACGATCACGGAAGGCGGCGCGGTCGCCACCTTCGTCGGCTCGGTACGCTCGACCTTCGTCCTCGACCAGGGAGGCCTCGCGCGCCCGCCATGACGATGCCGAGATCGCGCGCGACATCCGCCGCCCGTCCCCGTTCTCCCCTCACGACGCCTCGGAGGCGCCGCTTGCGCACGCTCGTTCCCGCCCTCGCCTTGACGGCCCTCGTCCTCTTCGCCCCCCCGATCCTCGCGCCCGCCGCGGCGCAGCAGGGGACCGGCGCGTTCTCGGGGCTCGGCTCCGGCTCCCAGGAGCCGATCCGCATCGACGCCGATCGCCTCGACGTGTTCGAGCGCGAAGGCCGCGCGGTCTATGCCGGCAACGTCGTCGCCGTGCAGGGCGACACCACGATGCGCTGCTCGACCCTGTCGATCTACTTCACCCGCGGCGACGCGGAGGCCGGGGCCGAGGGCGGCGACCAGATCGACCGGATCGAGTGCGACGGCCCGGTCACCATCCTCTCTCAGGACCAGGTGGCGACCGGCAATCGCGCGGTCTACGAGCGCCTCCAGGCCCGCGTCGTGCTCACGGGCGACGTCGCGCTCAGCCAGGGCCAGAACGTCACCCGCGGGGAGCGCCTCGTCTACGACATCGATGCGGGCGTCGCGAATATCGAGGCCGGCGCACAGCAGCGCGTGCGCGGGCTGTTCGTGCCGGGCCAGAGCCAGTAAGAGACGTCGCGCGGTAATTCGGAGGCACGGGGTGGATCGGAGGCTCACGGACGAGGCCGGACGGGACGCGCGCGGGGACGATCCGCGGGCGCCGGGCCGGGTCGATCGAGGCCGCGCGGCGCGCGTCGGCGGCCCGCTCGCGCGCCTCGCCGGGCTGTTCTCGCGCGGGCGCGGCGCCGATGCGCAGGGGCACCTCTCGGATCGCGACGTGCAGGACCCTCTGCCGACGATGCTCGGCGGCCCGGGCATCCTCGCGGTGTCCGGGCTGCAGAAGAGCTATCGCGGGCGGCGCGTCGTCAACGACGCCTCGCTCGACGTGCGCAACGGCGAGGCGGTCGGGCTGCTCGGGCCGAACGGCGCGGGCAAGACGACGATCTTCTACATGATCACCGGCCTCGTCGCCGCCGATCGCGGCATGATCAGCCTCGACGGCAACGACGTCACGCGCATGCCGATGTATCGCCGCGCCCGCCTCGGCATCGGCTATCTCCCGCAGGAGGCCTCGATCTTCCGCGGGCTCAACGTCGAGGACAACATCCGCGCGGTGCTCGAGCTCGTCGAGCCGAACCGCGACGCCCGCGAGGCGAAGCTCGACGCGCTCCTCGACGAGTTCTCGATCGCGCGGCTGCGCAAGGCGCCCTCGATCGCGCTCTCGGGCGGCGAGCGGCGGCGCTGCGAGATCGCCCGCGCGCTCGCCTCCGACCCGTCCTTCATGCTGCTCGACGAGCCCTTCGCCGGCATCGACCCGATCGCGGTCGGCGACATCCAGAATCTCGTGCGCCATCTCACCCGCCGCGGCATCGGCGTGCTGATCACGGACCACAACGTGCGCGAGACGCTCGGCCTGATCGACCGCGCCTACATCATCCATTCCGGCCGCGTGCTGACCGAGGGCTCGCCCGACGAGATCGTCGCCAATTCCGAGGTGCGCAAGCTCTATCTCGGCGAGGATTTCCGGCTCTGAGCGGGGCCTCCCGGCGCGCCGTCAACGCTTCGTTAACCGTGTCGGCCGAATCTGCGGACATCCCGCGCGGCGATCCCGCCGCGCCGGTTCGTCGTCGGAGGAGAGCCATGCCGGGCCGTGCGTCCAGAAGCCTCGTCGCGGGCCTCGCCGCCTGCCTCGCCGTCTCGGGCCTCGTGCCGGGGGCGATCCTCGGGGCGTTCCTCGGCGCCGGGGAGGCGCAGGCGAGCGCCTTCGACTTCATGCCCGCGCCGCAGACCGACCTCAACCGGCTGTATCGGATCGACCGCGTCACCGGCGCGGTCTCCTCCTGCCAATTCGCCCTCAAGGAGGGCACCGTCGGCGTGACTCTGTGCTTCGGCCCGGGGGAGGGCGCCGGCGCGCAGGCTCCGGGAGAATACGGGCTCGTCGCCTCGAATCACGAGCGCGAGGGGGGCGTCTTCCGGGTCAATCGTCGCACCGGCGAGATGAGCGTCTGCTACGTCTTCGAGGAGAAGGTCGTGTGCACGCCCCCCGAATCGGTCTCGCCCGCCGCCACGGCGCAGGCGCCCGCGACGCCCGACACCACCGCCGCCACCCGCTGAGGCGTCCCGGCGGGCCCTCGGGCGAGGCGCGCGCGGGCGATCCGTCCTTTGCGCACGCGCCGTCCCGGTGCTAGGAACCTCCCGTCCTGATACGGGAGGCGCGGATGGACGCGGAACAGCTCAAGCGCGCGGCGGCCGAGCGGGCGCTCGCGGCCGTCTCGAGCGGCATGAAGGTCGGGCTCGGAACGGGCTCGACCGCGCGCCATTTCGTCGCGCTGCTCGGCGATCGCGTCCGCGCCGGCCTCGACGTCGTCTGCGTGCCGACCTCGGAGGCGACCCGCGCGCAGGCCGAGGCGGAGGGCATCCGCCTCGCGACCCTCGACGATCTCGGCGCGCTCGACGTCACGATCGACGGCGCCGACGAGCTCGACGGGGAGCTGCGCCTGATCAAGGGCGGCGGCGGCGCCCATCTGCGCGAGAAGATCGTCGCCTGCGCCTCGCAGCGCATGATCGTGATCGCCGACGGCTCGAAGCGGGTCGCGACCCTCGGCCGCTTCCCGCTGCCGATCGAGGTCGTGCCCTTCGGGCTCGAGGCGACGCGGCGCGCGGTCGCCCGCGCGATCGAGGCCTCCGGCGCGACGGGAGAGCTCGTCCTGCGCAGCGGCCCCGAAAACGCCCCGTTCGTCACCGACGGGGGGCACTTCATCCTCGACGCCCATCTCGGTCGAATCGATGCGCCCGACGCGCTCGCGGCGGCTCTGGCCTGCGTGCCGGGGGTCGTCGAGCACGGCCTGTTCATCGGCATCGCGACGGGCGCCGTGCTCGCGACCGCAGAGGGCCTCGTCGTCCTCGGCGACGTCTGATACGACGTGTCCTGATTCTCGGAGCCACCACCTCATGAACCGTCACTTCCTCGCCGTCACGATGCTCGCCGCCGCCCTCGCGCTCGGCGCTCCGTTGCCCGCAGCGCACGCCCAGGACCAGGCCGCCGGCGCCGCCCGCGAGTTCTCGCAGCGCCACATCGCGGTCGCGCGCGACGTCGTCCGCCTGTCGGGCATGGCCCGCTCGTTCCAGGCGGTCATCCCGCAATTCCAGGAGATGGCCCTGCGCCAGTTCGGCGGCTCCACGCCGCAGATGGCGGAGGAGGTGCAGGAGATCCTGCGCGAGCTGCGCCCGGAACTGGAGCTGCAGGAGCGTGCCATGATGACCCGCGCGGCGCGCGTCATGGCCGAGCGGCTCACGGAGGCGGAACTCGACGAGGTCGCCGCCTTCTTCGCCACCGATGCCGGGCGCCGCTACGTCGAGACGCAGCCCGCCGTGCTCGACGGCGTGATCGGCGAGATGCAGGTCTGGTCGGAGGAACTCGCGGAATACATCGACATCCGCGTGCGCGCCAAGCTCCTCGAGCGCAATCCCGGCACCACGAACCCGATCCCGATGCCGCTGCCCGGCGTGCCCCAGCAATGAGTCGCGGCGGTCGCCGCGGACGAGGTGAGCGATGAGCGCGTTCGATGTCGACCTGTTCGTGATCGGCGGCGGTTCGGGGGGCGTGCGCGCGGCGCGGATCGCGGCCACCTACGGCGCGCGCGTCATGATCGCCGAGGAGTTCCGGTACGGCGGCACCTGCGTCATCCGCGGCTGCGTGCCGAAGAAGCTGATGGTGCTCGCCGGCCGCTTCGCCGACGATTTCCGCGACGCCGCCGGCTACGGCTGGAGCGTCGGCGAGACGCGCTTCGACTGGCGGGCGCTGATCGCCGCGAAGGATCGCGAGATCGCCCGGCTCGAGGGCGTCTATCGCGGCAATCTCGAGCGGGCGGGCGTAACCGTTCGCGACGGCCGCGCGGTGATCGAGGGCCCGCACGAGGTCCGCCTCCTCGCGACCGGCGAGCGCATCCGCGCGGCCCACATCCTCGTCGCGGTCGGCGCGCGGCCCTCGCTCGAGCCGACGATCCCCGGCGGCGAGCTCGGCATCACCTCGAACGAGGTCTTCGATCTCGCCGAGCAGCCCCGGCGCGTGCTCGTCATCGGCGGCGGCTACATCGCGGTCGAGTTCGCGGGTATCTTCGCGGGGCTCGGCAGCGAGACGGCGCTGCTCCACCGGGGCGACAAGCTCCTGCGCGGCTTCGACGAGGAGCTGCGCGACAAGCTCGGCGCGGCTTATGCGCGGCGCGGCGTCGAGCTCCTGCTCGGGCGCACCGCCGAGGCGATGGAGCGCACGGGGGACGGCATCGCGGTGCGGCTCTCGAGCGGCGAGACGCGGGTGTTCGACCAGGTCCTCGTCGCCACGGGCCGGCGCCCCAACACCGCCGGCCTCGGCCTCGAGACGGCGAACGTGGCCCTCGACGAGGGCGGCGCCATCGTGGTCGACGCCTATTCGCGCACGCTCTGCCCCTCGATCTACGCGGTCGGCGACGTGACGAACCGCGCGAACCTCACCCCCGTCGCGATCCGCGAGGGGCACGCCTTCGCGGACACGGTCTTCGGCGGCAAGCCGACGATGGTCTCGCACGAGATCATCCCCACCGCCGTGTTCTCGACGCCGGAGATCGGCACCGTCGGCTGCTCGGAGGAGCTCGCGCGCGCGCGCGGCGGCGAGGTCGCGATCTACAAGACGTCGTTCCGCTCGATGCGCGCGACCCTGTCGGGCCGCGACGATCCGGTCTTCATGAAGCTCGTCGTCGACAAGCCGTCCGACCGGCTCCTCGGCGCGCATCTGATGGGCCCCGAATCGGGCGAACTGATCCAGCTCCTCGGCACGCTCGTCACCATGGGCGCCACCAAGGCCGATCTCGACCGCACCATCGCCGTCCACCCGACGGCGGCGGAGGAACTCGTGACGATGCGCACGCCCGTGGCGTGAGCCCCCTGCTCGACCGACGTCGGCGCCCCATATGGGCTGCGACGCTCGAAGAACCGCGTGAGGACCCCCGATCATGCATTATCGCCCCCTCGGGCGCACCGGCCTCGAGGTCAGCGCGCTCTGTCTCGGCACGATGACCTACGGCGAGCAGAACAGCGAGGCCGAGGGCCACGCGCAGCTCGACTACGCCTTCGAGCGCGGCGTCAACTTCGTCGACACCGCCGAACTCTATCCGATCCCGCCGAAGGCGCAGACGCAGGGGCGCACCGAGGAGATCCTCGGCACCTGGATGAAGGCGCGGCGCAACCGCGCCGACGTGATCCTCGCGACCAAGGTGGTGGGGCGCTCGGGCAATACCTGGTTCCGCGACGACGGAGCGCCGGCCGAGCTCTCGCGCGCGCAGATCAACGAGGCGATCGACAAGAGCCTGCGGCGGCTGCAGACGGATTACATCGATCTCTACCAGGTCCATTGGCCCGACCGCGCGGTGACGCAGTTCGGCTCCGTGCCGACCGTCTATCGCCGCCCGGATCCCGCACCCGAGCATCCGATCGAGGAGACGCTGGAGGTGCTCGACGGGCTCGTGCGCGCGGGCAAGGTGCGCCATGTCGGCGTCTCGAACGAGAGCCCCTGGGGGGTGATGGCCTATCTGAAGCATGCGGAGACGAAGGGGCTCGCCCGCATCGCCTCGATCCAGAACGCCTACAGCCTCGTCAACCGCACCTTCGAGAGCGGGCTCGCCGAGATCGCGATCCGCGAGGATGTCGGCCTCCTCGCCTATTCGGCGCTGGCGCAGGGCTATCTCACGGGCAAGTACGAGGGCGGCGCACGGCCGCCCGGTGCCCGCAAGACCCTGTTCGACCGCCTGCAGCGCTACGAGACGCCCGGCGCGCCGGCGGCGATCACGGCCTATGTCGCGCTTGCCCGCGATCTGGGGTTCGACCCGGCGCAGCTCGCCCTCGCCTTCGCTACCTCGCGGCCCTTCACCACCGCGACGATCGTCGGCGCCACGAGCCTCGCGCAGCTGCGCATCGCGATCGATTCGCTCGAGCTGCGCATCGATCCCGCGATCGAGGCCGCGATCGACGCGATCCATCTTCGGAACGCCAATCCCTGTCCGTGAAATTTATCACCGAATCGGGCGATGCCGCGCGGTCGGATTCACGGTCGCTTAGCGCCTGCCAGTCACCATGTGGCTGGAAGTCGCAACAAGAAGCGATGCGCAGATGGACGGGGCAGGATTCTTCGGACGGGACGGCGAGACCGCTGCGGGCCGTCTCGCGCTCGCCCGTCCGGGAGAGCGCGCCGCGCCGCTCGCCGCCCATGCGGCGCGCCTCGTCGGCATCGGCGGCTTCCGCTGCCTCGGCGAGGCGGCCGAGTGGACCCGCGAGACCGCCGACGTCCTGCGCCTGCCCGATTGCGCCGAGCCGACCGTCGAGAGCCTTCTCGCCGCTTTCCCGGCGGAGGCGCGGGCCGAGGTCGCCGAACATCTCGCCGCCGCCGCGCGGGGCATCCCGTTCGACGCCGAGATCCTGCTGCGCCGCGACGCGAACCGCCCGCTCTTCGTGCGCCTCGTCGGCGAGCCGGATCCGGAGCGTGCGGGCGGCGTTCGCGGCGCCGTGCAGGACGCGAGCCGCCGGCCCGTCGAGGAAGGCGCGCTCTGGACGCTCGCCAATGTCGACGACCTCACCGGCCTTTGGAACCGCAAACGCTTCGGCGAGCTCGTCGCGGCCGCCTGCGCCCGCCCCGATGCGGGGCTCCTGTTCGTCGACGTGGACCGGATCAAGGACGTCAACGACACCTGGGGCCATTCGATCGGCGACGCCCTGATCGCGGCCATCGGCGCGCGGATCGCGGCCCGGCTCGGGCCAGACGCCCACGCCGCGCGCCTCGGCGGGGATCGCTTCGGGATCGTGCTGACGCAGGGCGCCGACGCCGCGCGCATGGCCGAGATCGCGGCGCGCCTCCTCGGCGCCTGCGATGCCGAGATCACGCTGCCGGGCGGCCACGCCCTCGTCGCCTCCGTCTCGATCGGCGGCGCCCTCGCCGCCGATGCGGAGGGACCCGACGGGCTGCGCATCGCCGCCGACACCGCGCTCGACGAGGCCAAGTCCTCGGGGCGGGGCTGCTACGTTCCCTATCGTCCGGCGATCCGCATCGCCCAGGCCCGCCGCCTCGAGGAGGTGCGGGAGGCCGCTTCCTATCTCGAGAGCGGCGCCGTCGAGCCGCGCTACATGCCGGTGGTGCGGCTGTCGGACCGCTATCTGTGCGGCTTCGAGGCGCTCGCGCGCTTCGTCGACGGCGAGGCCGCCCATTCTCCCGCGCAATACCCCGCCGCGCTCGCCGATGCCCGGCTCGGGCACCAGCTCACCACCCGCATGCTGGAGGGCGTCGCGCGCGATCTCGCCGCCTTCGCGCGCGAGGGAATCGTGTTCGACAAGGTCGGCGTCAACGTCACCCTCGCCGATTTCCGGCGCGGCGACCTCGAGGAGCGGATCGCGCGCATCTTCGGCGAGGCCGGCGTGGCGCAGGAAAAGCTCGTGATCGAGGTGACCGAGCAGGTCTTCCTCTCCGGCGAGGCCGATTGCGTGGCGCGCACGGCGGCGCGGCTGCGCGAGAAGGGCGTGCGCATCTCGCTCGACGATTTCGGCACCGGCTTCGCGTCGCTGACCCATCTGCGCACCTTCCCGCTCGACACGATCAAGATCGACCGCTCCTTCGTCTCGCGGATCACCGAGGACGCGCCGAGCCTCGCCATCGTCGGCGGTCTGATCGAGCTCGCCTCGCGGCTCTCGATCGATCTCGTCGCGGAGGGCATCGAGACGCGCGCGCAGCTCGAGCTGTTGGAGCGGCTCGGCTGCCCCTTTGGCCAGGGCTACCTGTTCGCGCCCCCGCTCGCCTACGCGCAGGCCGGCGCCTTCGTGCGCCGAGCGGGCGCGGAGATGCGCACGCCGCTCGCCGCGTAGACGTAGCCGTTTCCCGCGCGCGCCGAATGGGTTAGCTATCGGCCACGCGATCGCGGGAACGGGAGCGGCGGCCATGGCCAAGATCATCGACGAATTCAAGACCTTCGCCCTGCGCGGCAACGTGGTCGACCTCGCGGTCGGCGTGATCATCGGCGCCGCCTTCTCGCGGATCGTCTCCTCGCTCGTCGACGACGTCTTCACGCCGGTGCTCGGCGCCGTCACCGGCGGGCTCGATTTCACGAATTACTTCATCGCGCTGTCCTCCGACGTCACGGCGACGACGCTCGCCGAGGCGCGGGCGCAAGGGGCGGTGATCGCCTACGGCGCCTTCCTGACGGCGACGATCAACTTCCTCATCGTGGCCTGGGTGCTCTTCCTCCTCATCCGCGGCATCAATCGGCTTCGCGCCGCGCAGGACCGCCGGGTCGAGACCCCGCCCGCGCCCCCGGAGATTCCCGCCGACGTGAAGCTCCTCTCCGAAATTCGCGACCTTCTCGCAACAGGCGGCGAGGCAACGCGAAAAAAATCGGCCGAGGGTCCAAAAACCGATTGAAGCGGGGGCGAATCGGTCCTATCTACGCCTTGCCCAATTTCGCACGTGCCTGTGGTCGCGTGCCGGTCGGTGGGCATCCGGACAAGAGGCCGGACAGCCGCCCGGGGGATCCTACCCCCGATACCCCTGACCGGCAGCCGGAGGCGAAACCGGCGCACTCCGCTCTCAAGCGGGGAACGCGGCTTAAAGCAACGACGACACGGGCTTTTTTGGTCTCGGCCGCCCTCCAAAGGCGGCCACCGAAGAGGCTTGTCTCATCTTTGCCGGCCGTGCGGTTCGGGATCTCCCCGTACCAATCCATGGCAGCTACGTCGGGTCGATCGACCGTCGCTCTGCGCGCGTCTCCAAAGCGTGCGCCGCGCGAGCGGGCGATACCCATCCTAGCTACGCGATCGCTGCGCGCGATCGCGGTCGTGTTCACGCGGGTGGCCTAGACGCCGCCCACTCGACCTATGGGGAGGGCGCCATGACCGAGCGCATCCGTGAGTTTCTGCGCCACCGCCGCGAGGACGGGCCCTGCCTCGTCGTCGATCTCGACGTCGTGCGCGACAATTACGCCAAGTTCGCCCGTGCGCTGCCGGACACCCGCGTGTTCTACGCGGTGAAGGCGAACCCGGCGCCGGAGCTGCTCGCCATGCTCGCGCAGCTCGGCTCGTGCTTCGACACGGCGTCCGTCGTCGAGATCGAGCTCGCGCTCGCCGCCGGCGCCACGCCCGACCGGATCTCCTTCGGCAACACCATCAAGAAGGAGCGCGACATCGTCCGTGCGCTCGAGTACGGCGTGCGCCTCTTCGCGGTCGATTGCGAGGCGGAGGTCGACAAGATCGCCCGGGCGACGGCGCTCGTCGGTGCCGAGGGCGTGAAGGTCTTCTGCCGCATCCTGTGCGACGGCGCGGGCGCCGAATGGCCGCTCTCGCGGAAGTTCGGCTGCGAGCCGGAGATGGCGGTCGAGGTGCTCGAGCACGCCCACCGGGCGGGCCTCGAGGCCTATGGCGTGTCCTTCCACGTCGGGTCGCAGCAGGGCAATGTCGGCGCCTGGGACCAGGCGCTCGCCTCCTCCTCGGCGATCTTCCAGACGCTCGCCGAGCGCGGGATCGTGCTCTCGATGGTCAATCTCGGCGGGGGCTTCCCGACGCGGTACCTGAAGGACATCCCCGCGGTCGAGGCCTATGGCCAGTCGATCTTCGAGGCGCTGTCGCGGCATTTCGGCAACCGCATCCCGGAGACGATCATCGAGCCGGGTCGCGGCATGGTCGGCAATGCCGGCATGATCGAGGCCGAGGTGGTGCTCGTCTCCAAGAAGAGCCGCGCCGAGGGCGAGACGCGCTGGGTCTATCTCGACATCGGCAAGTTCGGCGGCCTCGCCGAGACGATGGACGAGTCGATCCGCTACGCGATCCGCACGGACCGCGACGGCGACGAGATGGAGCCCTGCGTGCTCGCCGGCCCGACCTGCGATTCGGCGGACGTCCTCTACGAGAAGACGCCCTATCCGCTGCCGGTCTCGCTCGCGATCGGCGACAAGGTGCTGATCGAGGGCACGGGCGCCTACACGACGACCTACGCGGCCGTCGCCTTCAACGGCTTCCCGCCCTTGAAGAGCTACGTGATCTGATCCCGGCTGCGCCGGGCAGAGAGAAGCCGAGACGAAAAGCCCCTCCCGGCGACGGGAGGGGCTTTTTTCGTGCGCGCGGTCTTGGGGCTTTGCCGCGAAGCGCCTCAGCCGCTGCGGGCGGCGGTCTCGATGCGGGCGCGCTCGGCGTCGCCGAGGTCCATGCGCTCGGCGAGGATCTGGAGGAAGGCGCGCTCCTGCATCGTGTCGGGCTCGATGGCGAGGCGGGCGGCGGCATAGGCGCGCGCGGCCGCCTCGGGAGTGGCGACGCGGTCGGCGATCTCCTCGATGTCCATCGGCCAGCGCATCTCGTTCTCGAGCCAGGCGGCATCGTCGGGGTCGAGACCCGCATCGCGCATGCCCTCGATGAGGCGCGCGCGCTCCTCGGCTGTGACGACGCCCTCGGCCGCCGCGGCGGCGACCATCACCCGCACGAGAAAGGTCGCCTCGTCCTCGTCGAGCCGGCCGAGATCGAGGATCGCGTCGGGGGAGGGGGCCTTGCCCTCGGCGACCGCGCCGGGCTCGGCTGCGCCGCGGCCGAGAACCCGCGCGGCGGCCGCGCCGATCCGTCCCGTCGCCGCGGACAGGGCGTCGAGCATGCGTCTTGCGTCCATACGATGGTCCTTCCCTCGCCACGTGCCTGTCGCGAGGGACGAACGCGGCTCAGCCGACGCTCGTTCCGGACGCGGCGGCTCCAGCAGCCCCGGCGGCGCGCGGCAGCGCGGCGGCGGCCTCGGCCAGCGTCCGGATCGCGGCGACGTCGCGGGCGGCGAGGGCGTCCTTCGGCGTGATCCAGGTCCCGCCGACACAGACCACGTTTGGACAGGCGAGATAGTCCCCCGCATTCGCCGCGGTGATCCCGCCCGTCGGGCAGAAGCGCAGGCTCGGCAGCGGGCCGTGGACGGCCTTGAGGAAGGCCGGCCCGCCGACCACCGAGGCCGGGAAGGCCTTCACGAACGAAAACCCGTGCTCCATCAGCGCGAGCGCCTCGCTCACGCTCGCGCAGCCCGGCAGAGCGGGCACGGGGGCGCTCGCGAGCGCCTCGGCGAGCCGCGCGGAGGTGCCCGGCGTGACGAGGGCGCGCGCGCCGGCGTCCACCGCCTCGCCGATCTGGCTCGGCGCGGTGATCGTGCCGGCGACGAGATAGGCGTCGGGCACCTGCCGCGCGATGGCGCGGATCACGTCGAGGGCGTGCGGCGTGCGCAGGGTCACCTCGATCACCGGCAGTCCGGCATGGACGAGCGTCGAGGCCAGAACCGGCGCGAAACCGACGTCGTCGAGGCTCACCACGGGGATCACCGGCGCGCGCGAAGCGGCCGCGAGGAGAGCGTTGGTCCTGTCGCGCATGTCTCGGTCCTCGTCCTCGCCGTCGGTGCGGGTCGATTCCGGCGGAGGGCGCACGATCGACCGGGGACGCGGGCGCCGTCAACCCGGTTCAGAAGGTCGCGCGCAGGAGAATCGCCGTCGCGTCGTCGCTGCGTTTGAAGCGCGGGTGGAGGCGCCCCTGCGGGTCCTCGACCTCCTCCACCGCGCGCAGCCGCGCGCCGATCTCCGCGAGCCCCTCGTCGAGCGCCTGCGCGATCAGACCCTCCGCGTCGGTGCGCTCGTAGAGCTCGACATAGGCCGAGAAGCCGTCGGAGGCGAGGAGCACGTGGCCCTCCCCGGAGAGCGCGACCTCGCCGCGCTCGGCGAGCGCGGCGGCGTCCCGGTGCAGGCCGAAGGCCGCGGGGGCGCCCTCGACGAGCGCGCGCCGCCGGGCGGCCATCTCGGTCTTGAAGGCGTCCGTCTCGCGCACCGCGTCGCATCCCGTGCCGGTCTCGCGCATCAGCCGCTCGGCGAGCGCCCGCTCCTCGATGCGCAGAGCCGGCGCCTCGCCGAGCGTGTAGACCGCGCCTTCGGCGTCGCGGACATAGGCGATCGTGTCGGCGAGCGTGTAGGTGACGAGGCGCCCCGGGCCGAATTCGGCGAGGGTGAGGGCGGCGGCGGGCCAGGTCGCGGGATCGCGCCGCGCCGTCGCGCCCCTCTCCTCGATGCGGGCGAGGAAGGTGGCGCGCGCCTCCTCGATCACGGCGGCGATCAGGTCGCGCGCGTCCTGCGCCTGCGGGGCGCGGGCGGCGAAGCGCGCGCTCGCGAAGGCGGCGAGCCAGGCGGCGTCGCTCGGCGCGTCCATCAGCGGCGGGTGGCCGGCGAGGACGTAGCCGTCGATCACCCAGGCGAAGCGCCCGGCCGCGCCGCACGAATCCTCGTTGGGGCGCGCGGGCGACCCGGGCAGGGAGAGGCTGTCGAGGATCTCGGGCATCTGGCGTTACGCTCCGTTTTCTGCTCAAGCTGCGCGCCGTCGAGACGAGCGTGGGGGGCGAGACGAGCGATGGTGGACGCGGATTTTCTCACGGCGGCGCTCGTCACGCTGCTCGTCACCGTCGACCCGCCGGGCCTCGCGCCGCTCTTCCTCTCGGTGACGCAGGGCATGGACCGCGAGCAGCGCCGCCGCGTCGCGGTGCGCGCCTCGCTGATCGCCTTCGCCATCCTGGTCTTCTTCGGGTTCGCGGGCGAGATCCTGCTCGGGGCGCTCGGCATCTCGCTGCCGGCGTTCCGCATCGCCGGCGGGCTCCTCCTGTTCACCATCGCCTTCGAGATGATCTTCGAGCGCCGCGAGAAGCGCAAGCGCGAGACGGCGGAGACCGCGATCACCCTCGACCACGTGCGCAACGTCGCCGCCTTTCCCCTCGCGATCCCGCTGATGGCGGGGCCCGGCGCGATCACCGCGATGATCCTGCTCGCGGGGCGCGCGGCGGGCGAGCCCGTGATGCAGGGCGCCCTCGTGGGCGTCGTCGCGATCGTGGTGGGCCTGTCCTTCCTCACCTTCCTCGTGGCCGAGCGCGTCTCGCGCCTCCTCGGCGTCACCGGCAACGTCGTCCTCACCCGCCTCCTCGGCGTGATCCTCGCGGCGCTCGCGGTGCAGTTCGTGGTGGACGGGATCCGGCAGGCGTTCGGGGTGGGGTGATCAACACCGCCCCCGCCCATCCGGAAAGTACAGCCCGCGCTCGAAGCGGTAGCGGGCGTTGAGGATGCCTTGGCTGCCGTCGGCGAGGAAGTTGCGCTGGATGGTGACGAAGCGCGGGGGATTGCGGTCGTGCTCGATGCAATACGAGCCGATCACGTCGAAGGACAGGCGCCAGCGGCCGCGATTGGACAGGAACACGGTCGTGCGGCAGCCGACCGGGTCGCAATGCATCGAGGGCCGCCCGCGGCAATCGAAGCGGTTCTCGTCGACGATCACGTCGGGGACGCCGTCGCCGTCGAGATCGACGCGCTCGACGGCCGTCATCGGATCGGTCGGCGTGCCCCGCGCCGCGGTGCAGGCCTCGACCATGGCCAGCGCCTGCCGACGGGCGATGTCGGGCAGATCGTTGAAGGAGGCGGCGGCCGGCGCCGGCACCGCGAGGGCGGCGAGGAGGAGGGCCCAGAGAGCGGCCGAGAGGGCGAGAGCGGGCGCGCGCATGATCGCGAGGGTGAGCGCGAAATCTCTAGGAAGCGTGAACGCGGATTGGTTCCATCCCGCGCGCGCTGCTCGTGCGACGACCCACCGCAGATCGTTGCAGCCGGAGCGTGCAGAATGACGTAAAGGTCCTCGGAGAACCACGCTTGCGTGCCGTCGCGGCTGCCAAAAGGATTTGACACGGCCAAGCCGGCACCTGTAAATTGCTATTTGGCAGCGCGCGACGTGTTAAGGTTAATCAAAGCTTTACGCGATTCCTTGCATTCGAGCGGTTTTCATCGCCCCCTCCTCTATGGTTAGTTGCCATCGACGGACGGCGAGGCACCCCTCGGGGCTATCGACGAGATGAGGCGATCGATGACGATGCACGCGGTGCTCGGCGAGACCGAGTCGACCGACCGACCGAGCGCGCGCGGATTCCACGAAGGTCCGGCGATCGCGGCGCGGCACTGGCGCCGGCCGCTCGCGGAGGACTCCCCCTCCGCCCCCCGGCGCCTGGGCTCTCCCATGGAGGCGCTCGACGCGCTCCAGAAGGCGCAGGCCGCGATGCGCGCGTCCCAGGCGCTGGCCGCGCGCGTGGCGAGCGAGCGGTTCGAGGAGATCGAGGTCCGGCTCGAGCCGGAGATCGAGACCTATTGGTGCGGCATGCGCCCGACGGGGCGCCCGTCCTACACGCCCGCGCTCCTGCGCGGCCTCCAGGACATGCAGCGCTCGCTCGTGCGCCTGTTCGAGGAGACCCCGACCGAGGCCGGCCCGCCCTTCCGCTATTTCGTCGTGCGCTCCTTGCAGGAGGGCGTGTTCAACCTCGGCGGCGATCTGAGCCTGTTCTCGCGTCACATCCGCGAGGGCGACCGGGATTCGCTCGCGCGCTACGCCACCGCCTGCATCGACGTCGTCTACGCGAACTACGTCGATTACGGCCTGCCGATCGTGACGATCGGCCTCGTCCAGGGCGACGCGCTCGGCGGCGGCTTCGAGGCGGCTCTGTCCTGCGACGTGCTGGTGGCCGAGCGCGGGGCGAAGTTCGGCTTCCCCGAGGTTCTCTTCAACCTCTTCCCCGGCATGGGCGCCTACAGCTTCCTCACCCGTCGCCTCACCGGCCTCGCCGCCCAGGAGATGATCGCGAGCGGGCGGATCTACGACGCCGAGGAGCTCGCCGGCATGGGCCTCGTCGACATCCTCGCCGAGCCGGGCGAGGGCGAGGAGGCGGTCCGCGCCTACATCGCCCGCAACCGCCGCCGCCACAACGCCCATGCGGCGATGTTCGCCGCGCGGCGCCGGGCGCAGCCGACTCCCTACGAGGAGCTCGCCGCCATCGTCGACCTGTGGGTCGACGCCGCGATGCAGCTCGAGCCGGGGGACCTGCGCAAGATGGAGCGCCTCGTCAGCGCCCAGGACAAGCGCCGCCTTCAGCTCGCGGCCGAATAGCCCGGCGCGTCGGGCTCCGTCGCAGCCTCGGCCGACAAGGCCGCGAGCGCCGCGCGCACGCGGGCGAACTCGGCCTCGATCCGAGCGAGCCGGTCGGGGCCGATCGCGCGCAGCGTGTCCGCGTCGATCTCGCGCAGCTCGAGACAGACCTCGTAGAGCGCGCTCGCCCCGATATTGGCGGCGCTCGAGCGCAGCGCGTGGCACAGGTCTCGGAACGCCTCGACGTTCACGTCGCGGGTCGCGCAAGCGAGTTCGTCGAGCACGGTGTCCGCGTCGGCGAGGAAGGCGCCGGTCACCTGATCGCGGAAGGACGTCCCGCCGAGCCGCTCGAGCCCCGCGAGCGTCGCGGCCGAGAGCGCCTCCGTCACGACGCGCTCGGCAATCGGCTCTACGTCCGGCGCCCGTTCGTCGCGGTTCTCCTCCGCCGCGCGGGCGAGGTCGTCGGGGCCGGGCACGTGCAGGAAGGCGTCGCCGCGCGTCTGCGCGATCGTCGCGATGACCGAGAACAAGGCGCTCGGCTCGATCGGCTTCGTCACGCAGCCCGCCATGCCGGCCTCTTCGCACAGGCGCCGCGTCTCGGGCGTGGCGTCGGCGGTGAGGGCGACGATCGGGACGCGCGCGTGCGCTTCCGGCATCTGCGCGCGGTAGAGCTTGGCGGCGAGGAGCCCGCTCATCACGGGCATGTTGAGGTCCATCAGGACGAGGTCGAAGCTGCCCTCCGTCATCGCCGCGAGCGCCGCCTTGCCGTCGGCGACGATGGTGGCGTGGTGGCCGCCGCGCTCGAGGATCTTGGCGATGACCTTCTGGTTCGTCGTGTTGTCCTCGGCGACGAGGATCCGCAAGTGCCGCAGGGCGGGCGCGTCGGCGCGGGTCGCGGCGGCCGGCTCCGGCGTCCGTCCGCTCGCGTGCTCGGCGATGCGCAGCGCCGAGCGCAGGCGCGCGACGTCCAGCGGTCGCGCGATCGCTGTCGCGAAGCTGCGCCGCAGGCTCGGATCGAGCGGCGTGTCGGCATTCGCACGCACGAGGATCGCGGCGAGCGGCGCTGCGGCGCAGGCGGAGATCGCCGCGCGCACGGCGTCCGGAGCGCCCGCGACCGCGTCCTCGTCGAGAAGGAGGATGCCGGGCGCCTCGCCGGAGCGGGCGACGGCGCAGGCGTCCTCGAGCCGCTGCACGCGGACCGGCTCGCAGCCGAGCGCGCCGAGCGCCGCCGCGAGTTCCCGCCCGCCCGCCTCGCTCGACAGGACGAGGGCGCGGCTCGCGAGCGCCGGCGTCTCCTCCGCGGCCGCTCGCCCCTCGTCGACGCTCAAGCGGAAACCGAAGCGGAAGACGGAGCCCGCGCCGGGCGCGCTCTCGACCTCGATCGTGCCGCCGTTGAGCTCGACGAAGCCGCGCGCGATCGCGAGGCCGAGCCCCGTGCCGCCGTAGCGGTTGATGATGCTGCCGTCGGCCTGGGTGAAGCTCTCGAAGATCCGGTCGCGGTTCTCCGGGGCGATCCCGATGCCCGTGTCCTCGACGGCGACGCGCAGGAGGAGCGAGCCGTCGTCCGCGCGCTCGCCGGACGCGAAGATGCCCACGAAGCCGGCATCGGTGAACTTCACGGCATTGCCGATGAGGTTGAGGAGCACCTCGTGCAGGTGGCGGCGATTGCCGAGCACCGCGTGCGGCAGGCTCGCATCGACGTGCAGCGAGACCACGAGCCCCTTCTCGCGCGCCTGGGCGTGGACGAGCGCCGTCGTCTCGCGCAGGAGGGCGTGCAGGTCGAAGGCCACCTGCGTCGAGGGCATCCGGCCCGCCTCGAGCCGGGAATAGTCCAGGATGGTGTTGATGTGGTCGAGAAGCACGCGCCCGGCGGTGTTGATGGTGCGCGCCATCTCGCGCTGCTCGGCATCGAGCCGCGTGTCTTCGAGGAAGGCGCTCATGCCGATGATGGCGTTGAGCGGCGTGCGCAGCTCGTGGCTGACGCTCGCGAGGAACATGCTCTTCTGCCGGCTCGCCTTCTCGGCCTCGAGCTTCGCCTGCTCGAGCTTCGAGATCAGCGAGGCGGCGTAGGCCGGCAGGATCACGAGACCGATGAGGAGCCCCGCCGAGACGAGCGGGTGTTCGTTCCAATAGCCCCCGAACAGGCAGACCGTGCCGAAACCGACGACCGCGAGCGCCATCGCCGCGAACAGGTAGCGCACGCCGAAACGGAAGCCGTTGCCGAAGACGACCCAGAGATAGATCGGGTAGAGGACCGCCGTCGTCTCCCCGCCGACATAGAGCCCGTAGGAGAGCGCGCCGAGATCGAGCACCATCGCGAGCACGCGCCGCGGCGGCGAGGCGCCGGGGGTGGCGAGGAGATGGGCGAAGAAGCCGATGCCCGCGAGGCAGTAGAGCGTCACCACGAGGAGCGGCTGCACGACGCCCGCCACGTCGAGCGCGTAGCAGGCGAGGAGATAGAGGAAGATGATGAGCCCGATGGCGAGGCGGTTGATCGCCATCTCGTGCTCGCGATCGGGCCGGGCCGCGAGGCGCTCGCGCAGCGAGCGGCGGGCGGCGCGCTCCTGAGCCGCGCTCATGCCGAGAGGGCCATGGTCGCGTTGGCGCGAACGAGCGCCACGAATTCCGCCGCCGGCAGAGCCGGGCTGAACAGGAAGCCCTGCGCCTCCTCGCAGCCCTCCGCCCGCAGGAGCGCCACCTGGTCGCGGCTGTCGACGCCCTCGGCGATCACCTCGATGCCGAGCGAATGGCCGAGATTGACGATCGCCCGCACGATCGCGGCGTCGTGCGGATTGCTCTTCATGTTGCGCACGAAGCCCTGATCGATCTTGAGCCGGTCGACGGGGAACTTCTTTACGTAGGCGAGCGAGGAATAGCCCGTGCCGAAATCGTCGATCGCGAAGGAGACCCCGAGCCGGCGCAGATCCGAGAGCTCTTCCGCCACCGATTCGGCGTTCTGCATCAGGATCGATTCGGTGATCTCGAGTTCGAGCAGCTCCGGCTCGAGCGTCGATTGCGTGAGGATGTCGATCACGAGCGCGCGCATGTTCTGCTTGCGGAACTGGACCGGCGACAGGTTGACGCCCACCCGCAGCCGCGGCAGGCCCTGCGCCTGCCAGGATTTCGCCTCGCGGCAGGCCTCGCGCATCACCCATTCGTTGATGGGGATGATGATGCCCGTCTCCTCGGCGAAGGGCAGGAAGTCGAGCGGGCGCACGAGGCCGCGCTTGGGATGGCGCCAGCGCACGAGCGCCTCGGCGCCGACGATGCGGCCGGTGCGCAGGTCGATCTGGGGCTGGTAGTGCAGCTCGAACTCGCGGTTCGCGATGGCGCGGCGCAGGTCGTTCTCGAGGGTGATGCCCTCGCGCGCGGCGGTCACCATGTCGGCGCGGAAGGCGCGATAGGCGTTGCGCTCCTCCGATTTCGCCCGATACATCGCGATGTCGGCGTTCTTGATCAGCTCGTCCGTGTCGTCCCCGTCGCCGGGATAGAGGACGAGCCCGAGGCTCGCGCCGACCACGATGTCCTGGTCGGCCACGCGGAACGGCTCGCCGATCGCCGCGATCAGGCGCTCGGCGAAGGCGGTGGCGTCGTCCGCGCCGCGGACGCCGGTCTGCAAAACGGCGTATTCGTCGCCGCCGAGGCGAGCGACGGCATCGGTCTCGCGCACGATCTCGCGCAGGCGGCCCGCGACCGCCTTCAGGAGCTCGTCGCCGCGATGGTGCCCGAGCGCGTCGTTGACGCTCTTGAAGCGGTCGAGATCGATGAGGTGGAGCGCGAAATAGCGGTCGCCGCGCCGCGCCCGCGCGATCTCGGCGCGCACGCGCTCCTGCAGGAGCGTGCGGTTGGCGAGCCCGGTGAGCGCGTCGTGATGGGCGAGGTGGACGAGATGGCTCTCCGCCTTCTTGCGCTCGGTGATGTCGAGGGCCGTGGTGAGCACGGCGATCACGCGGTCGGCGCCGTCGCGCAGCGGCGCCTTGGTGACGACGTAGGCCCGCATCTCGCCCGATTTGTCGCGCGCCTCCTCCTCGTAGCTCGGCAGCGCCCGGCCGGAGCGGAAGACGAGCTGATCGAGCGCGACGCTCCTCTGCGCCAATTCCTGGCCGACGAGCGCCGCCGCCGGGCGACCGATCGCGTCCGACTGGTCGATTCCGGCCATCGCCGCCATGTGGGCGTTGAGGAAGACGCAGGCCCCGTCGCGATCGTAGGCGCTGATCAGCGCCGGCACCGTGTCGATCACCTGGGCGAGGCGCTGGCGGCTGTCGCGCAGGAGCGCCTCCCGCGAGCGCTCGGAATCCTCGAGCTCCTGCGCGAGCGAGGTCGCGCGGCTCTTGATGATCAGCGATTGGCGGCGCAGGCGCAGGAGATTGCGCGCGCGGGTGAGGAACTCGGCGTGGTCGACGGGCGAGAGCAGGAAATCGGTCGCGCCGGCCTCGAGCGCCTCGATCCGGAAGGAGCGCTCCTCGTAGACGGTGATCGCGATCACCGGAACGTCCTCGCAGCCGGGCAGCTCGCGGAAGCGCCGGGTGAACTCCGCGCCGTTCATGCGCGGCATCTTGAAATCGGTGATGACGAGATCCGGCGGCGTCGTCGCGAGCCGCTCGAGCGCCTTGCCGGGATCCCCGAACGCCTCCACCTCGACGTCGTCGGCGATGGAGGCCGCGAGACGCGAGAAGATGTTCCTGTTGCTCACCCGGTCGTCGAGAATGATGATCAAGGGCATTGCGTGCCGTCGCCGCTCTCGTGGGGTTTTGCCGCCGGATGCGGCGCATTCCACTTCGTATGGTGGCAGCCAAACCTAAAAGAATAATCAACGCATGCACGCCGCAACCACCTGCGAGAAGTCGCACAGTCGGCGACCGCTGCGGCACCCTGGAGCAATAGTAATCAAGCTCGCGGGGACGCCATCTGAACAAACGGCAATCAGAATAAATCGGCGGCTGGCGGCGCGCTTCCGCTGAAGACAATCGATAATTTTAGCGATTTGCCGGCCAAGTCCGCGGCAGCTCGGCGAAAGCGTGGCGCGGCCACGGCCTCGGCATGCGGCTAGACTTGCCCGATGAAAACCAATGATTGTTGTCGATCGCGCGGGGTCCGCAAATCGACGATTGTCCGCGGCCCGTCGCAGAGGGTTCAGGCGCCCTGTGCGACGAGCGGCTCGTCGGGGGCGGCGGCCTCGGCGGGCGTCTCGCCGGCGATTTCCGGCTCCTCGGCCTCCTCGTCCTGGCCTTCGAGCCCGCGCTCGTCGGCGCCCGTCGCCGCGGCGAGGTTGCGCGCGACCTTGCGCAGGAGCTTGCGCAGCCGGCGGCGGTCCTTCTGGTCGAAGCCCTCGACCATCTCCGCCTCGACCTCGTCCCAGAGCACCTCGATCGCGCGCGCCGTCTCGAGACCGCTCGCGGTGAGCCGGACCCGCACGATCCGCGCGTCCTCGGGCTGCGCGCGCCGCTCGACGAGGCCGGAGGCGGCGAGGCGGGAGACCGTCTTCGAGGCCGTCGGCGGGCGCACCCGCAGCATCTCGGCGAGCGCGCCCATGGTCATCTCGCCCTCGGCGGCGAGCGCCTGGAGCACCTGCTCCTGCCCCGCGAACAAGCCCAGCTCGCCGAGCCTGTCGCCGATCCGGGCGCGGTGGAGGCGCGAGGCCTGGACGAGCGCCCAGCCGACGCTCTTCGCCCCCGGATGCCTGTTCTTGCCGTTCGGTTTCGCCGTCATCTGTAAAGCTCGCATTGGCGTCGCGGCTATCGTTCTGCCGCAACCGCATGAAGCGCGCATGACAATTCGTGCGGATCCCTCCCCGGAGGGGAGGAAGGGGCAAGACGCTTGCAGGATCGTCTCCGCCCGGGCCCCACCCGGCCCGTGTCGCTTCGCTCCCCGGTCCACCCTCCCCTCCGGGGAGGGATTTACGCGATCTGCGCGAGCCTCGCCTCGACGCGGGCGAGGAAGGCCTTGCGGCGCGTATCGTCGGCGGAATCCATCTGGTGGAGGCCGAGCCAGAAGGTGCGGCAGCCCTTGGCGCAGAGCACCGAGAGCCCCGTGAGCAGAGTGCGGCGCCCCGGCATGCCGATGATCCACCACCACCAGGGCGGCGAGCCGAGCGTCGAGATCGCGCCGACGAGGCGGATATTGGTCATCACCCGCGCGATCGGCTTGCCCTTTTCGGGCATCTTGAAGGTCGCGTGCGGCACCCAGACCCGGTCGAGCCAGCCCTTCAGCATGGCGGGCGGGCCGTACCACCAGGTCGGGTAGACGAACAGCAGCCCGTCCGCCGCGCGCAGGCGGGCGAGGTGGTCCGCGACGTCCGCCTCGTTGACGCCGGGCGTGTGATAGTCGCGCCGCGCCTGCGCGGACAGGACGGGGTCGAAGCCCTCCGCGTAGAGGTCGAGGAGATCGACCTCGTGCCCCGCCCGCGTCAGTGCCGCGATCGCGCGGTCGCGCACGGCGGCGTTGAAGCTCTCGGGGCAGGGATGGCAATAGACGAGGAGGATGCGCATCAGACGCTCGCGAGGGTCCGCTCGACCCGTTCGAGGAAGGCGCCGCGGCTGTGGGCGGTCGCGTTGTTCATGTCGTAATGGGCGAGGTAATGGGTTCGCGCGCCGGGCGCCGCCAGCACGCGCAGCATGCGCGTGACGCAACGGCGCGGCGGATCGCCCATGAGGAAGGCCCGCCAGCGCGCGGCGCCGTAGGTCGTCACGCTGACGAGAAGGCGGATGTTCGAGAGGTTGGGCGCCACCCGCCCGTTCTCGATGCGGAAGCTGACGCCGGGCAGGAACACGCGATCGAGAAAGCCCTTCAGGATCGCCGGAAAGCCGAAATTCCACACCGGATTGACGAGGACGAGCCCCTGCGCGCGCTCGAGCCGCTCGACATAAGCCTCGACCGGGGCGCGATTGGCGGGGATCGCGTGGTAGCCGCGCCGCTCCGCGAGCGACAGGACGGGGTCGAAGCCCTCTGCGTAGAGATCGCAATCGTCGACCTCGTGCCCGCGCGCGGCCAGCGTCGCGACGACCCTGCGGTGGAGCGCGGCGACGTAGCTCTCCGGGTCGGGATGGGCGTAGAGGACGAGGATGCGCATGTCAGGGCGATCTCCCCTCGAGAGAGGGCGCCGCTCTCCTTCCCCTGAGAGCCTGAAAGCCTCTCTCACGGGTGTCATCCCGGACGCCGAAGGCGATCCGGGACCCAGAAACACGACGTGCCAGTCGCAGCCTGTAGGCTGCGTTTCTCCGACGAAGGCTGCCCGACGGGAGCGGAACGAGCGCGGCATGCGCGCT
Source organism: Salinarimonas sp. (assembly GCF_046292825.1). Taxonomy (GTDB): domain Bacteria; phylum Pseudomonadota; class Alphaproteobacteria; order Rhizobiales; family Beijerinckiaceae; genus Salinarimonas. Next base: position 119,432 of record NZ_JBKBQG010000004.1, read on the forward strand.
CGAACGCTCGTCGAGGGTATGGGTGCCGGGTCCGCTTCGCGGCCCGGGATGACAGCGTTGGAATGGATTCCAACCCGTGGTGCGAAGGAGAGGGAGCGCGCCGTTTCGGTCGCGCGAGCCTGCGCGCGGAGCGCCCTCACCCCCGGCCCCTCTCCCGTCCGGGAGAGGGGGGAGCGTCGCGTCGCTCATCCTCAGCCCTCCGCGAGCCCGCGAAACAGGAAGGTCTTGCCCGACTTGTAATCGTAGCTCGGGTCCTCCCAGGCGATCATCTTGCCGGGGTTGAGGAGGCCCTGCGGGTCGGCCTCGCGCTTGAAGGCGAGCTGGACCTCGTCGGTCTGCTTCATGCCGCCCTCTTCCAGCGTGTAGCGGTGCGGGTTGAAGATCGGCGCGCCCATCTCCTCGTGGATCGCCATGATCTCCTCGAGCCGCTCCTCGCTCGTGAAGCGCACGAGCGGCAGGCCGAAGCAGGTGACCTTGCCGTCGAACTTCACGAATTCGAGATGCGCCGGCAATTCGTCGCCGAAGCGCTCGTGGATGCGCGCGACGAGCTCGACCTGGTTGGGGAAGGGATAGAGCACCTGCAGATAGGTGACCGTCGGGTCGTCGCGAAGCGCGCGCAATGTGGTGTGGTTCCAGGACAGCTCGAAGACCGGCGGCAGCCCCTTCGCCTCCTCCGGCGAGAGCGTATCCGAGCGCATCAGCAATTCGGCGCCCTTGTGCCGGCGAACCAGAGCGAGGAACGGATCGAGCGCGAAATCGGCCACCATCGCCATGACGAGATGCTTCTCGCGCGGCAGGAATTTCTGGTGGCGCTTGAAATGGTCGTGCGGAACGGGCGCGGCGACGACGGCGAGTTCCTTGAGAAGCAGCCCGTCCTGCTCGCCGAGCATGTTGGCGAGCTCGGCCGCGCCGCGCAGCGTCTCGCAGCCGACGATCACGTCGACCCAGGCATAAGCCGGCGCGAGCGGCATCTCGACCTTGGTGATGATGCCGTTCGTACCGTAGGCGTGCGAGACCTTGTGGAGATCGTCCCCGCCGAGCGTCAGCACGCGCGGGCTCGCCTCCATCGTCACCACCTCGAGCGAGACGATGTTGCCCGCATCCCGCAAGCCGCCCCAGCGGATCGAGCCGATGCCGCCCGAGCCGCCGGCGATGAAGCCGCCGATCGAGGCGGTGTGGTAGGTCGAGGGATGCAGCCGCATCTCCTGGCGCGAATCGGCGCGCGTGACCTTGTCGATCGCCGCGATCACGGCGCCGGGCTCGGCGACGACGCGCCCGTGGCCGATCTCGAGCACCTGCGCGAAGCCGGAGAGGTCGAGCACGATCCCGCCCGAGAGCGGCATCGCCTGCCCGTAATTGCCGGTGCCGGTGCCGCGCGGCGTGACCGGGATGCCGAGCGCGTGGGCGGCCGCGAGCGTCGCGATCACCTCGTCGCGGGTCTTGGGCGAGACCACGATGTCGCCCGTCACCGATTCGAGCTGGCGCTTGAGGGTCGGCGAGTACCAGAAGAAGTCGCGGCTCTTCTGCTTGACGAGCGCCGGGTTCTCCTCGGTCCTGATGCCGGAGAGGCGCGCCTTCAGGCCCTCGATGTCGTAGCGTCCGCTCATGCTCGCTCCTCGCGCTCGTCCTCGACGCGGCTGTTCTTCTCAGAGGCCGACGATATCGTCCAGCTCGGAATAATCGGGGGGCGTGTTGTCGATCGCGCGCCCGGCCACGACGATCGTCCGGTCGGATTGCGGGCGCGACAGGAGCTCCGTCATCGCCCGCGCCCGCACGATCACGAGATCCGCCGGGTCGCCGGCTTCGAGCCGCCCGTGGCGATCGAGCCCCATCACGTCGGCGGGCGTCGCGGCGACCGTGCGCAGCCAATTGCGGTCGGAATGGTCGAGATGGCAGATCCGCGTCGCCTCGCGGAAGACCTCGAGGAGATCGAGGTCGCCATAGGCGTAGAACGGGTCGCGCGTGTTGTCGGAGGCGACCATCACGGGGATGCCGGCCGCCTTCAATTCGTGCAGCGGCGCGACCCCGCGCAGCCGCGGCGTGCGCCCGCTCGCGCGATCCTGGAGATATTGGTTGCACATCGGCAGGGAGACGACGGCGAGCCGCGCCTCGCAGGCGAGATCGATGGTGCGGGCGAGATCGTCCTCGTCCATGGTCGCGAGCGCGCAGCAATGGCCGCACAGGATCTTGCCGCGGAAGCGGTTGCGGATCGCGGCCTGCGCGATGCGCGAAAGCGTGCGGGCGTCCGGCGCGAGGCTCTCGTCGACGTGCAGGTCGACGTCGAGCCCCTCCGCGGCGGCGGCCTGGAACAGGCGGTCGAGCGCGGCGTCGAGCTTCGCATCGGGCGCCGCTCCGAGATAGGTCACGCCGCCGAGCACGCCCTCGTAGCGCGCGACCGTCTCGACGATCGCGCGGAATTGCGGCTCGTCGTCGAGAACGAGGTCGATCGGCAGAAGCGCGGTCGCCTGCAGCGCGATCACGCCGGCCCAGTTCTCGCGCATCTCCGCGAAGACGGGCCAGGAGATCGCGGTCTGCTTGCCGATCGAATCGAGATGGGTGCGGATCGCGCCCGTGCCGTGGGCGAGCGCGCAGCGCAGGGCGAAATCCATGCGGCGGGCGACGTCCTGCGCGCTCCAATTCGCCTCGCGGTCCGCCTCCGCCGCCGCGAGCGCGCCCATGAAGCTGCCGTCCGGGTTGCGGCGGCGCGGCCAGATGTGGCCCTTGTCGAGATGGGTGTGGATGTCGACGAGCCGCGGCAGGACGATCGCCCCGCCGCAATCGACGCGCGGCACGTCCTCCCCGTCGAGGTGGAAGCCGCCGGCGGGCGCGAGGCTCGCGATCCGCCCGTTCTCGATCATGACGTCGATGCGCATGAACCCGTCGGCATCGGCGGCGACGCCGCCGGCGGAGACGAGGCAGGCCGGCGCGCGCGCGTTCTCGAGCCGGAAGGCGCGAGCGTCGGGAAGGGGGAGGAAGCCGCGGGCCATCTCAGCGCTCCCGCTTCAGAGCGCTCTCGTGCCAGCGCCGCAAGAGGAGATGCGAGAGCGCCGACATCGCGAGGAAGATCACGACGCCCGTCACCGAGAGGAGCGCGAGCGCGGCGAACAGGCGGGGGATGTTGAGCCGGAACTGGCTCTCGATGATGCGATAGGCGAGCCCCGACCCCGCCCCCGCCGACCCCGCCGCGATCTCGGCGACGACAGCGCCGATGAGCGCGAGCCCGCCGGCGATCTTGAGGCCGGCGAGGAAATAGGGCAGGGCGGCCGGCGCGCGCAGATACCAGAGCGCCTTCACCCGCGACAGGAAGCGCCCGACCCGGGGCGGCGCCCATTTCGGCCGGGTCGAGCCGTAGAGGTCGAACAGCTCGAGCAGGTTGCGGTCGACCGATTGCAGGCCGAGCGTCGTGTTCGACAGGATCGGGAAGAAGGCGACGATCCAGGCGCAGGTGAGGACGGCGGCCTCCTGCGGCATGTAGATGAGGAGGAGCGGCGAGATCGCGACGACCGGCGTCACCTGCAGGACGACGGCATAGGGATAGAGCGAATATTCGACGATCCGCGACAGCGACAGGAGCACCGCGAGCGACACGCCGCCGAGGACCGCGAGCGCGAGGCCGAGGAAGGTCGTCCGCAAGGTCTGCAGCAGCGAGCCGAACAGGAGCGGCCAATCCGCGATCAGCGTCGCCCAGATCCGGCTCGGCGCGGGCAGGATGAAATGGGGGACGTTGTAGGCGACGACGTAGCTCTCCCACCCGAGCAGGAGGAGCGCGAACAGGCCGAGCGGCAGGGCGATCTTGAGAACGCGGCCGAAATCGCGCTTCTCGGCGGGAGCGGCCGCGGCGGAGGGAGCCTCGACGGAGGTCGGCATGGAGCGGGTCGTCAGGTCGGTGGTCGCCATCGGGCCCTCCTTCACAGATGCTCGTCGGCGCCCATCGCGCCGTGGAGGGCGGCGCTCGTGCGCCGGCACAGATCCGCGTAGAGCGCCGTCGTGCGGAAGCTCTCGTCGCGGGGGGAGGGCTCGTCCACCGGGATCTCGGCGACGATGCGCCCGGGGCGAGCCGCCATCACCACGATTCGCGTCGAGAGATAGACGCTCTCGTAGACCGAATGGGTGACGAACACGATCGTGCAGCCGAATTCCTTCTGCAGCCGCAGGAGATCGTCGTTCAGCTTGAAGCGGGTGATCTCGTCGAGCGCGGCGAAGGGCTCGTCCATGAGCAGGATCTTGGGCCGCAGCGACAGCGCGCGGGCGATCGAGACGCGCATCTTCATGCCGCCGGAGAGCTCGCGCGGATAGGCGTGCGCGAATTTGTCGAGGCCCACGAGGGCGAGGCAGGAGGCGATCGCGCCCTGCGCCTCCCGCCGCGAGACGCCGCGCAGGCGAAGCGGCAGGAAGACGTTGTCGGCGACGTTCGCCCAGGGCATCAGGGTCGGCTCCTGGAAGACGAAGCCGATGTCGCCGCGATGGTCGTCCCCGTCCGCCGCGCCCGGCCAGACCACCCGCCCGCGCGAGGGATCGACGAGGCCGGCGAGGATTCGCAGCGCCGTCGACTTCCCGCAGCCGGAGGGACCGAGCAGCGACACGAATTCCTGTCCGCGTATGTCGAGGTCGAGCCCGGACAGAGCGACCGTGCCGTTGGCGAAGGTCTTGTCGACGCCCTCGAGCGAGACGAGCGTCTGCCCGGCGCGGACGGGGCGGGGCGGCGAATCGGCGCGGGCGGTCGTTACGGTCACGGGCATCGGCTGCGTCCGGCGGCGCGGGGGAAGCGACCGGGCGCGCCGCCGCACGCCCGGCCGACCTCTTCCTACGCGGTCTTCACTGCGGGCGCAGCTCGATTCCGACCTTCGCGTTGACGAAATCGAGCATGTAGGCCTGGCGGAAATCGAGGTCCGCCGGGAACAGGCCCGCAGCGACCATGCGGTTGAAGAAGCTCTCCATCCGGGCGTCGGTCATGGCGCCGATGCCGAGCTCCAGCGTGTCGCCCGAATCGACGATGCCGTATTCCTTGAGCTTCTCGATCGAATACTCGATCTTCTCGAGCGTCATCTCCGGATTGTCGGCGAGGATCAGCTCGTTGGCGGCGGCATTGTCGCCGTAGAGATAATTGTACCAGCCGAGGATCGAGCCCTCGACGAAGCAGCGCACCACTTCCGGGTCGCTCTCGACCAGTTCGCGGCGCGTCTCGATCGTGGTGGAATAGGTGTCGAAGCCGTAATCGGCGAGCAGGAACACGTTCGGCGTGAAGCCGGCCTCCTGCTCGATGGCGAAGGGCTCGGAGGTCAGGTAGCCCTGCTGGACCGCGCGCGGATTGGCGAGGAAGGGCGCCGGGTTGAAGGTGTAGGGCTGGGTGTTCGCCTCCGAGAAGCCGTGCTCGACGATCAGCCACTGATAGAAGGTCGCGAGGCCCTCGCGGCCCACCAGGATCGCCGGGCTCTCGCGCAGGCTCTCGAAGGTGTCGAACTCGCCCGGATGCGACATCAGGATCTGCGGATCCTTCTGGAACATCGCGGCGACGACGATCGTCGGAATCTCCTCCTGGATCGCGGAGAAGGCCTGGATCATGTTGCCGCCCATGTAGAAGTCGATCCGCCCGACGGGGAGCAGCATGCGGTTGTTCGCCTGCGGCCCGCCGGGGACGATCTCGACGTCGAGCCCGCACGCGGCGTAGGTGCCGTCGGCGACCGCCTGGTAGAAGCCGCCGTGCTCGGCCTGGGCGACCCAGTTGGTGCCGAAGCGGACCTGCCGGAGGTCCTGCGCCGCCAGGGGCCCGGCGAGGAGCGCGAGGCCGGAGGCGGCGCACGCGAGCGTCGCGATGGTGTGAAGCTTCATCTGCCTAACCCTGCCTGTTCAAGTGCCTAAACTCTGGGCAATCCCGCCGCGCGGGCCCCTCAGTCTTGCGAGGCGCGCACGAGCTTGGCAAGGGTCGTGCCGTTGGGAGAGGGGTGCGACGGATGGCGTCGTCCACCGCGACGGTCTCCCGCGCCCCGCCGGGCCGGGGAGCGCACGCCTCGGCGTCCTGCCTGCGTTGGCCGAAGGCGGTGCGGCCGCTCTCCTTCGCCTGGGCGTTCGTTAATCTTTCGCAGGTTGTCATCCCGGGCCGCGAAGCGGACCCGGGACCCATAAACTCGACGACAGGTTCGAGCGCGCATGCCGCGCTCGTTCCGCTACATTCGGGCAGCTTCCGCCGGAGAAACGCAGCCTACAGGCTGCGACTGAGACGTCGTGGTTCTGGGTCCCGGATCGCCTTCGGCGTCCGGGATGACACCGCAACGTTTGAAACGCCTAGGCTCGAGCGGGATGGGAGACCGTCGAACTCGTCGGCGGCCCCGATCGTAGGGAGAGGGATCGCCGGGTCCGCACGTCACGTCGGGCGAAGGGTTTGGGCCCCCCTCGCCGGGAGCATCCGCGTCAGCGTCGCGTCGCGGACGACCAGATGGTGCATGAGCGCGCCGGCGACGTGGAGCGCGAGGAGGGCGAGGAGCACGATCGCGACGCGTCCGTGCAGCGCGCGCGGCGGATAGGCGTCGAAGGCGCCGGGCAGCGGCGCGAGGCCCTCCCCGAACAGGGGCGCTCCGGCCCCCGACAAGACCATCATGCCGATGCCGGAGACGCCGAGCGCCAGGAGCGCGACGATCAGCGCGCCGTGGACGATCCGCGCGGCGCGCCTCTGCCATTCGGGCGCGGGCAGCGTCGCCGGCCGCTCCCGCTCGCCGAAGACGCGCCAGGCGACGCGGGCGAGGGTCAGAGCGAGCGCGAGGAGACCGATCGCGACATGGGCGCGGTAGAGCCCCACCCGCGCCGCGCCCTCAGTCGCCTGCATCGCAAATCCCATCGGGACGAGAGCGAGGATCGCGCCCGCGCTGCCCCAATGCAGCGCGATCGCGACGCTGCCGTACCGCTCTTGCGTGCTGCGCATCGTCATGGCTTCGTTCCTCGTCCGGCGGATATAGACAGCATGCTATGCAAATGCCGTCGGCTCGGCGAGAGCGGACGAATGCGTAGGCGAAAAGGGGAGGTCGCATGGACGAGGCCGAAAAGGAGGAGGCGGCGCACGCCTTCGAGAAGGAGCGCTCGGCGGGCTATCTCGCCAACCACCTCGCGCGCCTGTTCGCCCATCGGCTCGCCCGCGCGCTCGCGCCGCACGGTCTGGCCCCGGCGCAATTCATGGCGCTCCTCGAACTGTGGCGCGAGGAAGGGCTCACCCAGGCCGATCTCGTGACCCGGCTCGACGTCGAGCAGGCGACGCTCGCCGCCACGCTCGCCCGCATGGTCCGCGACGGCCTCGTGACGAGCGAGCCCCATGCCCACGATCGCCGCGCCCGCGCCTTGCGGCTCACCGAGCGCGCCCGCGCGCTCGAGGCCCCCGCCAAGGAGGCCGCGGCGGCGGTGAACCGCGAGGCGCTCGCCGCGCTCGCGCCGCAGGAGCGCGCGCTGCTCGTCGCGTTGATGGGCAAGCTCGTCGCCGGCATGCGCGCGTGACGCGCCGTCTCCCTTCTCGCGACGGAGGCGGGGTCGGCCGAGGGCGAGCGCGCCCACGCGCCGGCCCCGCTTCGCATCCGCCCGGGACGCGCGGTTCGCTCTCCATGCATGGCTGGGCTTCGCCTCGCGCGATTGCGCCCGCGCGCGCCGCAGCGTAACCGTTGCCGATTCGAGATCGCATGCGAGACGCGACGGGAGGCCCATGAGCGAGGCGCGAGGAGCCGACAGCCCGCCCGTGACCCGTGCCGGCCTCGTCCTCGGCGCGCGCCGGTGCCTGCCGCTCCTGCCGGGCATCGTGGTGTTCGGCACGGCCTTCGGCGCGGCCGCCGCGCAGAAGGGTCTCGACGTCTGGCTGACCCTGTCCCTCTCCGCCTTCGTGTTCGCGGGCGCCTCGCAGATGGTGGCGCTCGAGATCTGGCAGGAGACCTGGACGCCGGCGACGTTCCTCACGCTGGTCGCCGTCACGGCCACGATCAACGCGCGCATGGCGCTCATGGGCGCCGCGCTGGCGCCGCACGTGAGCGCGATGCCCAGGCCCCTGCAGCCGTTGAACTTCTTCCTCCTCACCGACGCGAGCTGGCTCGTGGCGATGCGCTACCACCAGGTCGATCGCGGCACCGATCTCGGCGTGGTGCTCGGCGCGGGCCTCACCATGTGGGTGGTCTGGATCGTCGCCACGCTGCCGGGCTTCCTCGCGGGCGCCCTGGTCGAGCGGCCGGAGGCCTTCGGGCTCGATCTCGTCATGCCGGTCTTCTTCTCGGTGATGCTCGTGCCGCTCTGGAAGGGCGCGCGCGCCGCGATCCCCTGGCTGGTCGCCGGCGCCGTTTCCCTCGCGACGAGCCTGCTCGTCGAAGGCTACCTGTTCATCATCGTCGGCGCCCTGTCGGGCGCGCTCGCGGGGGCGCTGATCGATGAGCGTCGTTGACGGGCTCCTCGCGAGCGGCGTGGGCGACTACGTCGCGATCCTCGGCATGGTCGCCGCGACCTATGCCTGCCGCGCGGGCGGCTTCCTGTTCATGGCCCGCGTGCGGGTGACGCCGCGCATCGAGCGGGCGCTGAAGGCGCTGCCGGGATCGATCGTGGTCGCCACGATCCTGCCGATCGCCGCCTCGTCCGGCGCGCCCGCTCTGATGGGGCTCGCCGCCGCCGTCGCGGTGATGGCGGCGACGCGCGTCGAGCTCGTCGGCGTGGTCACGGGCCTCGGCGTCGTCGCGATCGCCCGCGCGCTCGGCCTGTGATCAATTGCGCATCCGTTCGTTCCAGATCCGCTCGCCGACCAGGCAATCGACCCGACGGCGATCGCTCGCCCGCTGAACAAGGCTCTTCTCGGGGCGCAGGCCCGCGATCTCGAGCACGATCTTGGTGCGGATCGCCTCCACGAGCTGGTTGCGCTCGCGCACGGGGATCATGAAGGCGCCGGGCCCGCCGATCACGCAATCCTCGTAATATTCGTCGAGATTGGGGATGTCGAAGGCGCTCGGCGCCTTGAGCATCAAGGGCAGGCCGTTGATCGTCGCCCCCCGCGCCAAAGCCGCGTCGCGGGCCTGCTCGACGGGGCGTCCGTCGTTGTTGGGTCCGTCGCCGGCGATGTCGATCACCTCGCGCAAGGGCACGACGTCCGATTGGTCGAGGAGGCCGACCGCGAAGTCGATCGCCCCGGAGACCGAGGTGCGCCGCGCGCGGCGTATCGGGTGCGCGGCGAGCTCGTCGGCGAACCGTTCCGCGGCCTCGGGTCCGTCGATCAGCGTCCACGGCACCAGGAGGTACCGGTCGGTGTAGCTCGCCCACTCGAAATAGGTGACGGCGATCTTGCCGATCAGACCGCGATCGATCGCGGCATGCACCTCGGGCGAGCGCATCGCCTTGACGAAGCCCTCGCGCTGCAGCTCGAGCTCGTCCATGTCCATCGAGAAGGAGATGTCGACGCCGAGAACGAGTGCGACGTCGACCTCCACCTCCGCCCGCGCCGGGCGCAGCCAGAGAAGGCTCGCGACCACGACCGCGAGGAGAAGGACGGCCGGCCCGCTCGCAGAGCGGCCGCCGCGAAACGCACGTATCCACATAGTCGGCTCCTTCGTCGAGAAGAGGAGCCCCCCGGTGACGCGTCTGCCCTCCGCACGCCAAGCGAGGATCGTGCCACGCCATCCGATCGGGCGCAGCCGTGGTATTACGAGCTTGCCTGCCCTTTCCGCGGGCGGCCGGCGCCCTCACCCGAAGCGCGCGCGGATCTCCTCGACGATGGGCGCGACGCCGAAGCGGACGGGGTCCGTCGCGGGCAGGCCGTAGACGCGCGCGGTGCGCTCGAGCTCGGCGCGCGCCTCCTCCTCGGACAGAGCCTCCGTGTTCACCGCGATGCCGACGCAGCGGATCGCGGGGTTGGTCAGGCGCCCGAGCTGCACCGTCATCGCGATCACGTCGCCGATCGTCGGCAGCGGCGTCGCCACGCCGCGCATCGTGCGCCGCGTCGGCTCGTGGCAGACGACGAAGGCGTCCGGCTGCGCGCCGTGCAGGAGGCCGAGCGAGACGCCGGCGAAGGAGGGGTGGAAGAGCGAGCCCTGCCCCTCGATCAGGTCCCAGTGATTCGGGTCGGCCGCGGGCGAGATCCATTCGACGGCGCCCGAGATGAAGTCCGCGACGACCGCGTCGATGGCGACGCCGCGCCCGGAGATGAACACGCCCGTCTGGCCGGTCGCCTTGAAATCGGCGTCGAAGCCCGCCTCGCGCATGCCGCGCTCGAGCGCGAGCGCGGTGTATTTCTTGCCGACCGAGCAATCGGTCCCGACGGTGAGGAGCCGCAGGCCGGGCCGCTTGTCGCCCTTGCCGGTCGCGAAGCGCTCGCTCGAATGGCGCACGTCGAAGAGCTTGCGGCCGTTGCGCGCCGCCGCCTCGGCGATCGCGGGGATCGAGCCGAGGCGCGTGTGCAGGCCCGCCGCGACGTCGAGGCCGGCATCGAGCGCGGCGACGATCTCGCCGACCCAGCTCTCGGGGAGCACGCCGCCGGCATTGACGACGCCGATCACGAGCGTGCGCGCGCCCTTCTCGGCGGCCTCCGCGATGCTCATGTCGGGCAGTTTGGCGTCGGCCTTGCAGCCCGGCAGCCGCATCTGGCCGAGACACCACTCGCGCCGCCAATCGACGATGCCGAGGCCGGTCTTGGCGGCGAGCGCGTCGCGGGCGTCGCCGAGGAAGAGGAGATAGGGGTGGGCGATCTGCATGATGGTCTCTGCGTGGCGTTCGGTCGGGGCTGTCGGACGGGTGGCGGGGCCGGGGCTCAGTGCGCCATGAAGACGGGGATCTGCGCGTGGGCGAGGATGTGGCTCGTGGCGCCGCCGAAGATCATCTGCCGGATGCGGCTCTGGGTATAGGCCCCCTTGAACAGGAGGTCGCAGCCGATCTCGTCGGCATAGGCGAGAATCGCCTCGCCGGCATTGCGCTTCTCGGGGCCGATATGGACCGTCTCGACGGGCAGCCCGTGGCGGGCGAGCGCGCGGGCGAGATCGGCGCCGCTCGGGCCGGGCACCATGCCGCTCTCGGCGGTGAGCACGACGATGCGCTTCGCGCGCGCGAGGAGACCCATGCCCATGGCGATGACGTGAGCGGTCTCGGTCGAGCCGTTCCAGGCGATGACGATGGTGTCGCCGAGCGTCGGTCGCGCCGTCGGCGGCGCGATGATCACCGGGCGCCCGCCCTCGAACAAGACCGCCTCGAGCGTCGCCATGCGCGGCCCGGTCGGGCTCTGCGTCGGCCGGCCGAGCACCGTCACGTCGAAGATGCGCGCGTGCGAGCCGACGAACTCGTCCCCGGCCGGCGCGTCGGCGAGCCAGCGCCAGCGCGCGCCCTCGGCCGGGCCGGCGTCGCGGGCGACGTCGTTGGCCGCCATGAAGGTCTCGACGAGACGGCGGGCCTCCGCCTCGCTCTCGCCGTCGCCGCGTTCGTCCGCGGCCCAGGTGAGGCCCATCACCATGTCCACCGAGACGATCTCGGCGAGCGGCGGCTTCAGCGCGAACGCCTCGACATAGGAGCCGAAGCGCCGCGCGAAGGCGAGCGCCGTCTCCAGGGTCGCGCTCATGTGGTCGTGCGGCGCAACCGGCATGAGAACCGTCTTCATCCCGCGGGCCCCCTGTGCTTCGTTGCCCGCATCATTGACCGCGGCGCTGCGCACTGCAACAGCGATGCCGTGCGCGCGCGCGAAGTCCGCCGCGCGCGCGCGCCGATCAGCCCCGGTTCTTCCACTCCCGCAGCGCGCGGAACACCGCGCTCGCCGGGGCGCCGTCCTGGCCGACGCTCGCGGCGAGCGCCGGCTCGCCGGCCCGCAGGAAGGGATTGGTCGCCCGCTCCTCGCCGATCGTGGTCGAGCCGAACAGGCGGCCTTCGCTCTTGGCCGCGCGCGCCTCGGCGAGGCGGCGGGCGAGGGCCGGATTGTCCGGGTCGGCGCGGCTCGCGAATTCGGCATTGGCGAGGGTGTAATCGTGCCCGCAATGGGCGAGCGTGTCCTCCGGCAGCGCCGCGAGGCGCTCGAGCGCGCGGTGGAAGGTGTCGTAATCGCCCGAGAACACGCGCCCGCAACCCATCGGGAAGAGCACGTCGCCCGGCAGGACGAGCTTCTCGCCGGCGAAATGGTAGACGACGTGGTCGTCCGCGTGCCCCGGCGCATCCCAGACCTCCGCCTCGAGCGTGCCCACGCGCACGCGGTCGCCCTCGCCGACCCGCGTCTCGCCGCCGACGATCTCTGGCGTCTCGCGCGGCAGGACGACGCGCGCGCCGGTCTCGCGGGCGAGCTCGGCCACGCCCTGGACGTGGTCGGAATGGCCGTGCGTGACGAGGATGTCGGTGAGACGCCAGCCGCGTTCGGCGAGAGCCGTGCGCACGGCCGCGGCGTCGGGCACGTCGATCGCCGCGGTCGCGCCCCCGGCGGGATCGTGCACGAGGATGCCGACATTGTCGGACAGGCAGCGGAAGACGTGGGTTTCGACGGCTCGGGTCTCGACGGCTCGGGTCTCGACGGCCATGGCGGGGCTCTCCCTTTCGGCTCGGGTCTTGCTCGGCTCGGGTCGGGCGGCGTCGGCCTCTCCCGAGGCGGGCGTCCGCGAATCGACATCCGCATCGTCTATCACATGCGCGAGCCTATCGATTACGCGCACTGCCGCGTTATGGTTCGCGCGAGATCGGACACGAGAGAGACAGATGAGCAGGATCGAGACCGTCGCAACGACCCCCTTCGACGACCAGCGCCCCGGCACGTCGGGCTTGCGCAAGCGCACGCGCGTGTTCACGCAGCCGCATTACGTCGAGAATTTCGTCCAGGCGATCCTCGACGGCATCCCCGACAAGGCGTCGGCGACCCTGGTCGTGGGCGGCGACGGGCGCCATCTCGGGCGCGAGGTGACGCAGACCATCGTCGCCATGGCCGCGGGCAACGGGATCGGGCGCGTGCTCGTCGGCCAGGGCGGGCTCCTGTCGACGCCGGCCGCCTCCTGCGTGATCCGCAAGCACGGCGCCGCGGGCGGGATCGTGTTGTCGGCGAGCCACAATCCGGGCGGTCCCGACGGCGATTTCGGGATCAAGTTCAACGTCGCCCATGGCGGGCCGGCTCCCGAGAGCGTGACGGAGGCGATCCATGCCCGCGCGAGCGGCCTGCGCGAATACCGGATCGTCCGCGACGCCACGATCGACATCGACACGCTCGGGCCGACCCGTCTGCTCGACACGCGCGTCGAGGTGATCGACCCGGTGGCCGATTACGCCGCCCTTATGGAGACGTTCTTCGATTTCGAGGCCCTGCGCCGGCTCCTCGCGGGCGGTTTCCGGATGCGCTTCGACGCGATGAGCGCGATCACGGGGCCCTATGCCGTCGAGATCCTGGAGCGGCGCCTCGGCGCGCCGGCGGGAACGGTGGTCAACGCGACGCCGCTGCCCGATTTCGGCGGCCACCACCCCGATCCGAACCCCGTCCACGCCGCCGAGCTCGTCGCCCTGATGACGGGGCCCGACCCGCTCGACTTCGCCGCCGCCTCCGACGGCGACGGCGACCGCAACATGATCGTGGCGCCGGGCTTCTACGTCGCGCCGAGCGACAGCCTCGCGGTGCTCGCCGCGAACGCGACGGCCGCGCCGGGCCTCGCAAATGGCCTGCCGGGCGTCGCGCGCTCGATGCCGACGAGCCGGGCGGTGGACCGGGTCGCGCAGGCGCTCGGCATCCGCGTCTACGAGACGCCGACGGGGTGGAAATACTTCGCCAACCTGCTCGACGCGGGGCTGATCGGCCTGTGCGGCGAGGAGAGCGCCGGCACCGGCTCCTGGCACGTGCGCGAGAAGGACGGACTGTGGGCGGTGCTGCTCTGGCTCTCGATCCTCGCGAAGACCGGCACGCCCGCCGACGCCCTCGTGCGGGCGCATTGGGCGCGGTTCGGGCGGGACTACTACACGCGCCACGATTACGAGGCGCTCGACACGCAGGCGGCGGGCGCGCTGACGGCCGCCCTGCGCGCCCGCCTCCCCGAGCTCCCCGGCACGAGCGTGGCCGGCCTCACGATCGCGCAAGCCGACGATTTCACCTATACCGACCCCGTCGACGGCTCGGTGACGAAGGCGCAGGGCATCCGGATCGTGTTCGAGGAGGGCGCGCGCGCCGTCTTCCGGCTCTCCGGCACCGGCACCGAGGGGGCGACGCTGCGCGTCTATCTCGAGCGCTTCGAGCCGGACCCCGCCCGCCACGATCGCGACCCGCAGGAGGCCCTCGCGGCGGTGATCGCGGCCGCCCGCGAGATCGCGCAGATCGAGACGCGGACGGGCCGCAGCGCGCCGGACGTGACGTCCTGAGGCGCGAGTTCGGGCGCGATCACCCGTGGGGAGGTTTCGCGCCCGTCACCTCGTCGCGCAGAGCCCGCCGCAGCATCTTGCCGACATTGGTCTTCGGCAGGCTCTCGCGGAAGTGGATCTGGCGCGGGACCTTGTAGCCGGTGAGGTTCTCGCGGCACCAGGCGCGCACCTCTTCGGGCGTCAGCGTCGGGTCCTTGGGCACGATATAGGCCGCGGGCGCCTCGCCGGACTGCTCGTCGGGCAGCCCGATGACGGCCGCCTCCAACACCTTGGGATGGGCGGCGAGCACCTCCTCGACCTCGTTGGGATAGACGTTGAAGCCCGAGACCAGGATCATGTCCTTGATTCGGTCGACGATCCGCACGAGCCCGTCGGGCTCGATCGTGGCGATGTCGCCGGTGCGGAAATAGCCGCCCTCGGTCGTCACCTTCGCGGTCTCGTCCGGCCGGTTCCAGTAGCCGGCCATCACCTGGGGCCCCTTGACGCACAACTCGCCCGTCTCGCCCGCCGGCAGCACCGCGCCCTCGGCCGAGCGGATCTGCACGTCCGTCGAGGGCAGCGGATAGCCGATCGCGCCGGTGAATTCCTCGATGTCGAGCCGGTTCGCGGTGACGACGGGGGAGGTCTCGGACAGCCCGTAGCCCTCGACGATCGGCTTGCCGGTGAGCGCCTTCCACTTCTTGGCGACGGGCGCCTGCGTCGCCATCCCGCCCGAGATGCAGAAGGCGAGGCTCGAGAAGTCGACCGAGCCGATGTCCTTGTGGTTGGCGAGCGCGTTGTAGAGCGTGTTGACGAAGACCGTCATCGTGAAACGCTTCTTCTTGAGCGTCTTGACGAAGCCGTCGATGTCGCGCGGGTTGGCGATGAGGATCTGCTTGGCGCCCATGCGGGTCATGAACAGGCCGCAGGCGGTCAGCGCGAAGATGTGGTAGAGCGGCAGCGCCGTGATCATCACGTGGTCGGAGCGCTCGCCCGCGAAGGGCTTGAACCAGGCCTCGACCTGCAGGACGTTCGCCGCCACGTTGCGGTGGGTGAGCGTCGCGCCCTTGGCGACGCCCGTGGTGCCGCCCGTATATTGCAGGAAGGCGACGTCGTCGGCCCCGATCGGGACGCTCGCGAGCGGGCGCGCCGCGCCCTCCTTCAGGGCCTGCGTGAACCGGATCGCGCCCGGCAGCGAGAAGGGCTTGACCGCCTTCTTCACCCGGCGCGAGACGAAGTTGATCAGGTGTCCCTTCAGCCCGAGGAGGTCCCCCGGCGCCACGACGACGACGTGCTCGAGCGCCAGCCTGGGCGCCGCCTCCTCGACGGTGTGGCCGAAATTCTCCAGCACGAACAGCGTCTTCGCCCCCGAATCGTTCAATTGATGGGCGAGTTCGCGCGGCGTGTAGAGCGGGTTGACGTTGACGACGGTGTAGCCGCCGATCAGCACGCCGAACAGGATCGCCGGATAGGCCATCACGTTCGGCATCATGATCGCGACGCGGTCGCCCTTCCGCAGACCCCGCGCCTGAAGGAACGAGGCGACCGCCTCCGCCTGCCGGCCGAGCTCGGCGTAGGTCATCTCCTTGTCGAAGCTCTCGAGCGCGGGGCGCGGGCCGTAGGCCGCCACGGCATCGCGGAAGAGGTCCGCCAGCGTGCCGACGCTCATCGGGTCGATGCGCGTCGGGACGCCCTGCGGATAGCGGGCGTGCCACGGGCGTTGGGATTCGGGGGCGTGTTCCTTGGCGTCGAGAGCTGACACGACGTTCCTCCTCGTTCGAGTTTTCTTCGTGCGTCGTTCGGATTGCGGTGGGGGCGGCTGTCGGGATCTCCTCCTCGCGTGGCGGCGGCCGAGCGTGACGGCGCACGCGTCGGGGGATTGCATCGCGTCGATTGAAGCCCGCTCCGGACCGGTTTGTCGAGCCCGCACGTCGCAAACGCGCGTTTCAATGCCTATAATCCGCGAGAGAGCCGATATTTCCCACGCACCGACGGTCCGCCCCCTTGCCCAGACGATCGAAGACCTCCGACGAGACGCCCGCGACGCAACCCGGCGCGGGCCTGCCGAGCCGCGAGGAGGTCGTCGCCTTCGTGCGCGCCCAACCCGGCAAGGTCGGCAAGCGCGAGATCGCGCGCGCCTTCGGCATCAAGGGCGGCGACCGGGTCTTCCTCAAGCATCTCGTGCGCGAATTGGAGGACGAGGGGCTGATCGACCGGCGCCGCAAGAGCCTGTTCAAGGCCGGCGGCCTCGCCCCGGTCGTCCTCGCCGACATCCTGCGCCGCGACGCCGACGGCGAGCTCCTCGCCGAGCCGACCGATTGGGACGTGACCGACATGGGCCCCGCGCCCGCGATCCTCATCGAGCCTCCCCGCCGCAAGCGCCCCGGCGAGCCGGTGCCCGGCATCGACGATCGCGTGCTCGTGCGCGTCGCCGAGACCGGGGACGCGGAGGGGCCCGCTTATGTCGGTCGCGTGATCAAGATCCTCGACAAGCGGCGCTCGCAGCTGCTCGGCATCTTCAAGCCGTCGCCCTCCGGCGGCGGGCGCATCCTGCCCGTCGACAAGAAGAGCCACGGGCGCGAATTCCTCGTGCCGCGCGGCGCGGAGGGCGGTGCGCAGGAGGGCGATCTCGTCTCCGCGATCGTCGCGGGCGGGGGCGGGCGGCTCGGGCTCGCGGAGGCGAAGGTCCGCGAGCGGCTCGGCTCGATCAAGTCGGAGAAGGCGGTCTCGCTCATCGCGCTCCACGCCCACGGCATCCCCCACGTCTTCCCCGAGCGCGTGCTCGCCGAAGCACAGGCGGCGCAGCCCGTCGAGGCGCGCGGGCGCGAGGATTGGCGTGACCTGCCGCTCGTCACCATCGACCCGCCCGACGCCAAGGACCACGACGACGCCGTCCACGCCGCGCCCGATCCCGATCCGAACAATGCCGGCGGCCACGTGCTCACGGTCGCCATCGCCGACGTCGCGGCTTACGTGCGGCCGGGCTCGGCGCTCGATCGCGAGGCGCTCGCGCGCGGCAATTCGGTCTATTTCCCCGATCGCGTCGTGCCGATGCTGCCCGAGCGCATCTCGAACGACCTCTGCTCGCTGCGCCCGCACGAGGACCGCCCGGCGATCGCCGTGCGCATCGTCGTCGACGCGCAGGGCCGCAAGCGCCGCCATTCCTTCCACCGCATCCTGATGCGCTCGGCCGCGAAGCTCGCCTATGCCCAGGCGCAGGCGGCGATCGACGGCGCGCCGGACGACACGACCGGGCCGCTCCTCGAGAGCGTCCTGCGGCCGCTCTGGGCCGCCTACGAGGCGGTCGCGACCGCCCGCATCGCCCGCGCGCCGCTCGAACTCGATCTCCCCGAGCGCAAGATCGTGCTCAAGGAGGACGGCACGGTCGACCGCGTGCTCGTGCCCGAGCGGCTCGCCGCGCACAAGCTGATCGAGGAATTCATGATCCTCGCCAACGTCGCCGCGGCGGAGGTGCTCGAGGCAGCCAAGATCCCCTTCGTCTACCGCGCCCACGACGAGCCCTCCCTCGAGAAGATGCATGCGCTCGGCGAGGTGCTCGCCTCCGTCTCCCTGAAGCTGCCGAAAGCGGGCGCGCTGCGGCCGGCTCTGTTCAACCGGATCCTCGGCGCGGTCGAGGGCATGGAGCACGAGATCTTCGTCAACGAGGTGGTCCTGCGCACCCAGGCGCAGGCCGAGTACACGGCGGAGAATTACGGGCATTTCGGGCTCAATCTGCGCCGCTACGCGCATTTCACCTCGCCCATTCGCCGCTACGCCGATCTGATCGTCCACCGCGCGCTGATCTCCGCCCACGGATTCGGCAAGGACGGGCTGCCGGGCGACACGAATGCCGCGTCGCTGGCCGAGATCGCGGCGAGCATCTCGGCCTGCGAGCGGCGCGCGATGGCGGCCGAGCGCGAGACGATCGACCGGCTGATCGCCCACCACCTCGCGGGCCAGATCGGCGCGGAATTCCCCGGCCGGATCGCGGGGGTGACCAAAGCCGGGCTGTTCGTGAAGCTCGCCCAGACCGGCGCCGACGGCTTCGTGCCCGCCGCCACGATCGGCGCGGATTTTTACCGCTACGACGAGGCTGCGCACGCGCTCGTCGGCGATCGCACCGGCGAGACCTTCCGCCTCGGCGACGACGTCGTCGTGCGCCTGGTCGAGGCCGCCCCGGTCGCGGGGGCGCTGCGCTTCGAGCTCCTCTCGGAGGGCCGCGCCGGCACCCCCCACCACCGCGGCGGCCGCCGCTCGGGCCCCGCCCGCCCCACCCGCAACGGCCGCCCCCCGAGAAGCGGCGGCCCGACGAAGGTGCGGGTGAAGCGGGGGCGGTGAGGGGGGATCAGATCCCGAAGCCCGAGGTCGGGAGGTCGGGAGCGCGATTTCGAATCGTATGCTCGACGAGAAGGGGCGAGACGTCGTAATCGTCCGCGAGTGCCGTCACCATCTCCTCGTCGACGGGCCCGCCGGCACAGCGCTCGTGAACGGCAGCCACCGGAAAGAGCAGCTCCGCCGCGAAGGCTCGCTGCAGCTTCTGGCGAGCGGTGACGCTACGGGTCGTGGGGTAGAGGCGCTCGCTCAAGTCGCCGGACGCGATCAGGTCCCCGATCATCCGAGCCGTCTCGAAGCGGCGCGCTTGGGGGTGAGGCTTCGAGAGCAAGGCATGCAGGCGACCGTCGTCGCCGCGGACCGAGCCGCCGAACGGAAGGCCCTCACCGCTCGACGCACGCAGCCTGTCGACCGGCATGTCGAGCATCTCCGCGAGACGATCGGTGCCCAGCGGATCGGTGCCGAGGCCGAGTTGCGCACGGGCCTGCTCGGCGAGGCGGTAACCCCGCTCCCAGGGCTTCTCGGGTGCCTCCGAAGGCGTGACGTCGCCGAGGCGCACGCGCGCGAATTCCGCAGGGAGCGTGATCGAGACGCCGTTCCGCGAGAGCGCCTCGGCGAGCTTTCCGACGTCGGCAGCCGCGCGCGATCCAGATGCGGCGGCGACCTCCTCGACGGCTTGATGCCCCCACTCCTCGGCGAGGGAGAACAGGCCGTCGATCAACCCCTCGGGCGCCTCGTCCGGATCGTATCCCGCCATCGCCTCGAGCTTGCGGGCACGCGAGAGGTGCGGATCGCGCCGTTCCTCCAGGACCTCGCTCCAGAGGAGCACCAGGTTCGCGTCCGCATGCCCCATCGCGCGCAGGCGCTCCACGACGGGGGTGACGAGGCCGTCGACGAAACGCTCGAAATCCGCCGCTGCCACGGTCGTGTCGTAATCGACGAGGTAGCGGATCGCGCTCGATGCGCGGGTCTGACGCGCCTGGATCGTGACCCGCTCACCGTCGGTATCGAAAGTGATGTCGGGCCAGACGAAACCGCCGCCGGCGGCCGGAAGGCGATGGGCGAGCCGCCAGCCGATCGTCTCGCTCCGCGGCTCCCATCTGAGGCGCCACCAATTCTGCGCGAGCCAGCCGGCGAGCCGATGACCCGAGAGTCGTACGCGCGAGCGGACGGTCTTGGCCAGCAGGTCATCGACCTCGGTCAGGTAAAGCCCGTCCGCGACGATGGACAGCTCGGCCGCGGTGGCGCGTTCCACGGGATCGGCGTCGTCGCTCGCGAGCCATTCGAGGTCCGCAGAAAGAAATCCCCGCGCGAGAGTCACGGCCGATCCTTTCGGATACGTACCTTGCGTCCGCTCGGTATCGGAGGGGCAGCCGGCGGCGATCGCTCGTGCCACTTCTCGAAGACGAGAGCGGCGTGAGGGTTGTTCGGTTCCATAGGGTAGCCGTGATAGCTCCCTTGCACTTGGTTGTCGATCCGAGCCTCGACGACGCGACCGCTGTCGGTGACGGCCCAGATCTGCTTCGGCCAATCACCGTTGGGCGTCCGCGTCCGGCTGATCATGCTACGTCTTGCGCCCTCCCGCAGGAGGCGCGTTGCCTCCTCCCGTTTGAAGATCGAAACGTCGTCGCAGAGAGACCTGTCGAGCCGCGGCGCGGACGGTGGCTTCAAGCCGAAATTGCCGGGATTGCGCTTGTGGTGCGGGTTGCCGGCGTAGGAAACCAAGCGCGCGAGCGTCTCGGCTTGTCCATGCGGCAGCGGCTCCGCGAGATCCGGCTTCAGATAGTCGTTGGTGGATCGCCGCGGCAAGGTGTGCTCGTCCGGTCGTGGGTACCCTCCGGTTTCGTCTACCACGACCGCACCACCGCCGCAAACCATCACCCCGCCGCCGCCTCGACCGGCGCGCCCTCCTTCGGCCCCCGCCCGGCGCGGGCGGGCTTGGCGAGGCGGCGGACGTCGGAGGAGACGGCGATCTCGCCGCGCTCGGCATAGGACTCGTGATTGCGCTCGATCGCGTCGAGATCGTAGAGGTAATTCACCATCAGCCCCGCCGCCTGGGCGATGCCGCGCTCGGAGAGGTCGGCATCGGCATGGACGCGTTCGAGCCGCGCGCCGTTTCCGAGGTGGAAGCGGGCGACGGGGTCGAGCGGCTTGCCGCCGTGATCCTTCTCGTGGACGAGATAATGCGCGCACAACGCCCGCAGGGGCTCGCGCAGCGCCTCGCGGGCGGCCTCGTCCTCGGCGAGGCGGGACCGCGGGACCCGGGCGAGGATCGCGCGCGCCTGCCCGTCGATGCGGGTCTCGTCCGGATCGGCCAGCGCGCGGTCGAGGAAGCGCGCGAAGCCCGGCACCGGCGAGAGCGTGACGAAGGTCTTCAGCTGCGGCAGGTCGCGGCGCAGCTCCTCCACCACCTGCTTGATCAGGAACGAGCCGAAGGAGACGCCTGCGAGCCCGCGCTGGCAGTTCGAGATCGAGTAGAACACCGCGACCGAGGCCTCCGACGGCGCGATCGGGGTGCGGGCGCGCGCGAGCACGGGCGCGATCGCGCCGGGGATCTCGCGGGTGAGCGCCACCTCGACGAAGATCAGGGGCTCGTCGACGAGAGCGGGGTGGAAGAAGGCGTAGAGCCGCCGGTCGGGAGGCGCGAGGCGGTGCTTCAAGGCCTCGAGGCTCTCGAGATGGTGCACGGCCTCGTAGGCGACGATCTTCTCGAGCACGTTCGCGGGGCTCGTCCATTCGATCCGCCGCAAAGCGAGGAAGCCGCGGTTGAACCAGGAGGCGAAGAGGTGCCGGAAATCGGCGTCGACATCGGCGAGGCCGGCGGCGTCGAGGCTCGGATCGGCGCGTGCGTCGATCACGTCCTCGCGCATGCGCACCAGCGCGAGCGTGCCGCCAGGCGCGCGGTTGAGCTTGCGGAACAGCTCCTGGCGGCGCGGCTCGGCGGCGACGTGGAGCGCCATCGCGGCGCTCGGCGAGGGCGCGGCGCGATAGGCCTCGATCGCGGCGCCGACGGCGGCCTCGTCGGGACCGAAGCGCATCGCGAGGAGGCCGAGGAAGGCGCGGCGCGTCTCGAGCGGGGCGGCGGCGTAGGCCGCGATGAGATCGCCCGCCCGCGCCACGCCGGAGGCCTCGCCCGAGCCGCCGATCAGCTCCTCGGCGAGCGCCGCGAGCCCGCTCGCGCTCGACGGCGCGGCGCGCGACCCCGCCATCAGCGCCCGCCCGCGCTCTGCGATGCCGGCCAGCATCTCTGTGAAGAAGGAGATCGTCCCGCCTGCCATGGCCTGCCCCTCGCCGTTGGTCTCGCGCGATGATAACGCGCGAGACGCCGATCGGTGAGGGCTCGGCGCGTGCGACTTGCGGCGGGGGCGACGAAGTGTCGGGGCGGTGCACGAAAGCGGTGCCGGACGGTGCGCTCCCGGGGACGCGGGTCGCGGCAGGAGCGGTGGATGCGGGCCCCTTCCGCACGGGTGCGTCATTGAAAGGCCAGGCGGCGAGCGATATCTGTCCCCCTGGCGCGGGGCTGCCCGGCGCCGCCGAGTCGGTGGATGAGGACGAGCGCGCCGAGCGATGACACCAACGAGCCCGCCCGACGCGCCGCGACCCGGCCTCCCCGCCAAGGCGGGCAGCGAACCGACCGACGAGACGCTCCCGCGCCCCTCGCGCCGCTTCGCCTGGATCGGCACGGCGGCGAGCGTGGTCCTGTTCGCCGGCTCGATGGTCTTCCTCTATTTCGTCGTCTCCGAGCTCGAATGGGCGGAGGTGCGCGCGGCCTTCGTCGCGGCCGGCGCCGAGCAGCTCGGCTTCGCGCTCCTCTTCGTGACGATCTCCTACCTGCTCCTGACCTGCTACGACGCGCTCGCGCTCAAGCAATTGCGCATCAAGGTGCCCTACGCGACGACCGCGCTCGCCTCCTTCACGAGCTACGCGGTGAGCTTCAATCTCGGCTTCCCGCTCCTCACCGGCGGCACCGTGCGCTACTGGATCTACGCGCCCTGCGGCATGCGCGCGGCGAGCGTCGCGAGCCTCACCGTCATCGCCGGCATCACCTTCTGGCTCGGCATGGCGATCGTGCTCGTCTGGAGCCTGCTTACCGAGACCTCGGCCATCGCCGGGCTCACCCGCACCGGCGCGCGGCTCGTCGCCCTTGTCGGCGTCGGCTGCGCGGCGGCGCTCGTCGTCTACATGGTCTGGGTGTCGCTCGAGCGGCGGGCGGTGACGATCCAGGGCTTCCGGCTCGAATTGCCGGGCTTCCGGCTCTCGCTCGCGCAATCGCTCGTCGGCGCGGCGGAGGTCTGCGCGGCGGCGGCGGTGCTCTACGTCCTCTTGCCGGCCGGGCACGGCATGACTTTCGAGATCTTCCTCGCGATCTACGTCGTCGCGGTGATGCTCGGCATCGCCTCGCACGCGCCGGGCGGCCTCGGCGTGTTCGAGGCGACGATCCTGATCGCGCTCTCGCATCTGCCGGGCGAGCAGGTGGTCGGCGCGCTGCTCCTGTTCCGCATCGTCTATTACTTCCTGCCCTTCCTCGTCGCGCTCGCGCTGCTCGGCGCCTACGAGATCACGCGGCGGATCAAGGCTTTGCGCAACGTGCTCACGCCCAAGGAGCCGCTGCCGTGAGCCGGGAGGCCGCGCCGTCGGAGGCGCCGCCGGAGGCGTCGAGCGGCGGCGATCAGGCGGCCCCGCGGCGCGACACGAGGCGGGCGGTGGCGGCGGGCGCGCTCCTCGCTGCGACGATGGTGACGCTCGTCGCCGCCGCGACCGAGGGGCTCAATCTCTGGCTCGTCGCGTCGGTCCCCGTGGCGGTGATCGCCGCCGCCGCGCTCGTCGGCGAGCGCGCCCAAGCACGGCGCGTGCGCACCCTCGTCGCCGCGGGGCGCCGCCTCGCCATCGTCGAGGCGCTTCTCGCCAACATCCCCGATCCCGTGATCATGGTCGATCGCCGCGCCATCGTGCGCGAGGCGAACGCCGCCGCGCGCACGCTCCTGCCGGCCTTGAAGATCGGCCACCCGCTCTCCTTCGCCCTGCGCGTGCCCACCGTGCTCGACGGGATCGAGGCGGCCCTGAAGGGCGGCGAGCGGATCTCCGTCGAATATGCCGAGCGCGTGCCGACCGAGCGCGTCTTCGAGGTGCTGATCGGCCCGCTCGCCCCGCGCGAGGACGGCGAGCGTCCACCGGGCGGGGAGGCGGTGGTGCTGTTCTTCCGCGATCTCACCTCCGCGCGGCGGCTCGAGACCATGCGGGTCGATTTCGTGGCGAATGTCAGCCACGAGCTGCGCACCCCGCTCGCCTCGCTCCTCGGCTTCGTCGAGACGCTGCAGGGCCCCGCCCGCGACGATGCCGCCGCCCGCGAGCGCTTCCTCGGCATCATGCGCGACCAGGCGCTGCGCATGAAGCGGCTGATCGACGACCTCCTCCAGCTCTCGCGCATCGAGCTGCGCGCCCACGTCCAGCCCCAGAGCCCGGTCGATCTCGTGCTGATCGCCCGCGAGATGATCGAGACGCTCGCCGCCCGCGCGCAGGCCGCCGGGATGCGGGTCGATTTCGAGGCGCCCTCTGAGCCGGTCGTCGTGCCGGGCGACCGGGACGAGCTCCTGCGCGTCGTCGAGAACCTCGTCGAGAACGCGATCAAGTACGGCGAGGGCGGGGACCGAATCGAGGTGCGCATCGCCTGCGAGGGCGAGGGGCGCGCGCGCCTGCAGGTTCGCGATTTCGGCGCCGGCATCGCCGCCGACCACATCCCGCGCCTGACCGAGCGCTTCTACCGCGTCGATGCCGGGAAGAGCCGCGCCAAGGGCGGCACCGGTCTCGGGCTCGCCATCGTCAAGCACATCGTCGCCCGCCATCGCGGCCGCCTCGCGATCGAGAGCACGCCGGGGGAGGGGGCGCTGTTCACGGTCGAACTCCCGACGATCGCCCCGCGCGAGCGAGAACCCCTCTCCAGATAGGGAGAGGGGCAGGGGTGAGGGAATAGTGCATCCGGAAGAGCTCCACGCGTCGAGCGCCTGGGCGCGGAGCCTGGACCCCCACCCGTACGCCCTCACCCCCGACCCCTCTCCCATCCGGGAGAGGGGGGACGCGCCGTGCTTCATTCCATCTCCGCCAGGACGCGCTTGACGATCTTGATCGCGTGGTTGGCGGCGGGAACGCCGGCATAGATCGCGACGTGGAGCATCGCCTCGCGCAGGTCCTCGGGGGTCGCGCCGGTGTTGCGGGTGGCGCGCACGTGCAGCGCGAGCTCCTCGTCGCGACCGAGCGCGGCGAGAAGGGCGATCGTCACCATCGAGCGCTCGCGCAGGCTCCACTCGCCGCGCGACCAGACGTGCCCCCACGCCGCCTCGGTGATCATCGCCTGGAACGGCGCGTCGAAATCGGTCTTGGCCGCCTCGGCGCGGTCGACATGCGCGTCGCCGAGAACGCGGCGGCGGGTCGCCATGCCGGCCTCGGCCATGTCCGTCTTGCGCCCCGGGTCGCGTGCGCTCGTCATCGTCGGCTCTCCCTCGTCCGGCATGCGGATCTCGGCCTCCTCGATAGCGCCCTCGCGCGCGCTCGGGAACTGGGAACGATGGGGCGCGCGAACCCGTTCGCTTCGGGACCTCGACGCGCGAGAGAGGGAATGCATCCATGCCGCAGACCACGTCCGAGACCCTGACCCGAGACGACGTGCGCGCCCTCGTCGGCCCCGTCGACGACATCGTCGCGGCCGAGATCGTCGGCACCGGCGCCACCCGCGAGGAGCTCGCCCGCGCCTATGCCTGGGTGGAGAACAACGAGCCCATGCTCAACGAGGGCCGCCGTCTGCCGACCGGGCGCGAGGCCCGCCTCGTCGAGATCCTCGAAGAGGCCGCCGCCGAAGACGACGAGGCGGTCGCTCCGCCCGCAGCGACGCCGGGCGACGGCGAATAGGGAGGCGACGATGATCTTCCGCGACCGTCGCCAGGCCGGCGCGCGTCTCGCCGGGGCGCTCTCCGGCTTCGCCGGGCCCGATACAATCGTCCTGGCGCTGCCGCGCGGCGGGGTGCCGGTCGCGGCCGAGGTCGCCCGGGCGCTCGGCGCGCCCCTCGACCTCGTGATGGTGCGCAAGATCGGCGCCCCGGGCCACGAGGAATACGCGATCGGCGCGGTCGTCGACGGGGCCGATCCGCAGGTCGTCCTCGACGAGGACGCCGCGCGGCTCGCCGGCGCGGACACCGCCTATGTGGAGCGGGCGAAGGCGCAGGCGCTCGCCGAGATCGAGCGGCGGCGCGCGGCCTATCGCGGCGGGCGCGCGCCCGCCTCCGTCGCTGGCAAGACCGCGATCGTCGTCGACGACGGCATCGCCACCGGCGCGACCGCCAAGGCGGCCGTGCGGGCGCTGCGCAAGGCCGGTGCCGCGCGGACGATCCTCGCCGTGCCGATCGCCCCGGTCGAGACGGTGGAGGCGCTGCGCGAGGAGGCGGACGAGGTGGTGGCGCTCTCGATGCCCTACCCCTTCCACGCGGTGGGCCTCTATTACGACGACTTCTCGCAGACGAGCGACGAGGAGGTCGTCGCCGCCCTGCGCGACGCGTGAGGGCGGATCAGACCGCCAGCGCGCCGAGGATCAGCGCGAGCGCGGCGGCGGCGGCGAGCGCGAGGCGCAGACGGCCGAACCATTCCGGCGCCTCCTCGCGGCAGACGAGGCCGTAATCGAAGAGCCCGAGCACGACATGCAGACCGGCGAGCGTCCAGAGCTGCGGTCCCGGCGGCAAGGCCAGCGCCGCCCAGGCGAGGAGCACAGGCACGACCGAGATGACGTAGCCGCGCTTGGCCGGCCCCTCCTCCTCGGCGCCCAGGGCGATGCCCCAGCGCACGCCGCCGAGGAAGGACAGGATCAGCGCGCCGTAGGCCGCGAGCGCGAAGGCGAGGGCGCCCGCGCCGAAGCCGAGATCGACGCCCGTCAGAAGCGCGACGGAGAGGCCCCAATACGGGATCAGGCCGGCCGCGCCGAGCGCGAGCGGGACGGTCGGGATCTTCGAGGCATCGGTCATCGCAAGGGCTCGGAACTGGAAGAACAAGGCGGGGCGGCGGGTGCGCGGGGCGACCCGGCGGGCCAGACATAACGCGCGCGGCCGCGCTTGCAAGCGCGGCGCTCCCTGCGCGCGCCCTCAGATCTCCTCGCCGAAGCGGCCTGCCACGAGATCCGTCAACGCGTCCATCGCGGCCTGGGCCTGCGGTCCGCGGGCGGCGACCAGGATCTCGGTGCCCTGCGCCGCGGCGAGCGTCAGGAGCCCCATGATCGAGCGACCCCCCACCGTCTCCCCGCAGCGGCTGACCGTGACCTCGGCGTCGTAGCGCTCGACCGTCTGCACGAATTTCGCGGAGGCGCGGGCGTGCAGGCCCTTGCGGTTGACGATGGGCAGGCGCCGCACGAGCGCGTCCTCGGGGGCGACGTCGGGCGGGCAGTCGCCGTCGCGTTGCGGGAACTCGACCATGGCTCAGCGCCCCGCCAGCACGTGGGAGGCCACGTTGATGTATTTGCGCCCCGCCTCCTGGGCGTGGAGGACCGCGTCGGCGAGCGGCTCGACGTCGCGCACGCTCGCGAGCTTGATCAGCATCGGCAAGTTGATCCCCGCCACGACCTCGACGAGCCGCCCGTTCATGCAGGAGAGCGCGAGGTTCGAGGGCGTTCCGCCGAACATGTCGGTGAGGACGACGACGCCGCGACCGGTATCGACCCGGCGCACCGCCTCGAGGATGTCGAGCCGGCGGGCCTCCATGTCGTCTTCGGGGCCGATCGTGATCGTCTCGATCTGCTCCTGGGGGCCGACCACGTGTTCGAGCGCCGCGCGGAACTCGGTGGCGAGCTGGCCGTGGGTGACGAGCACCAATCCTATCATGTCGACCTGCTTCCGTCGCTCGTCTGAGCGGAGCCGCTATTTTGTGCAGTGCCGAGCCGAACGCAAGGGCAAACGCATCCGCTCGTTCCTTTCGCGGCGTGTCCCGCAGGCGCCGCCGCCGCGCCGCACCCCGCGTGGTCTAGTCGAAAGGCCCTCCAGATAAGCCTGCCGCGCGCTCGAGGGCAATGGGGACGATGTCGCGGTCGTGCCGGCAGGCGAGGCGGGGGAGGGCTATTCCGAGGATTTCGACGATCGTCTGCGCCTCCTCCGGCAGGCGCGGCGGCGGCTCCTCCATGCGATCGACGACGAGCCTCACGCGGGCGGCGGGCAGGTGAGGGCGGCGGAGAAGGCCGACCCCGCGCACTTCGAGGAGCCCCTCGAGCGGCGATACGGGGCGCGCCACGAGCGCCCCGCCGATGCGCGCGAGCGCGATCCGGTCGTCGCCGACGAGCCGCGCGAACAGCCCCCGCGCCTCCGCCGCCTCGATGAGCGCGAGGCAGAGGCTCGACTTGCCGGCTCCCGAGGCGCCGCGGATCAGGATGCCGGCCTCGCCGACGACGACGCAGCTCGCATGCACCGTCTCGGCGGCGCTGCCTGCGGCGGCGAGACGCGAGTCGGGCGGGCTCACGCACGCTCCATCGCGGGCAGCTCCACCACGAAACGCGCCCCGCGACGCGCCGGCTCGCCGTCCGGACCCGCCGGACCGAGCCGGTTCTCGGCGTGGATGGAGCCGCGATGGGCCGCGACGATCTGTCGGGAGATCGACAGGCCGAGCCCGGAATTCTGGCCGAAGCCCTGCTCGGGCCGATCGGTGTAGAAGCGCTCGAAGATGCGCTCGAGCGCATGGTCGGGGATGCCGGGGCCCTCGTCCTCGACGATGATGCGCACCCGCGGACCGTCGCGCTCGACCGCCACGGTGACGATGCCGTCGGCAGGGGAGAAGGAGCGGGCATTGTCGAGGAGGTTGCGCACCACCTGACCGAGCCGGCTGTCGTGGCCGAGCACCGTGAAGCCGGCGCCAGGCCCGCCCTTGGCCTCGCGGTCGCGCCCCTCGCCGCCCCTCTCGCGGGCCCCGTCCTTGCGGGCGGGCCCGCGGACATGCACCTCGATCCGCGGCTCGCCGGGCCGGCGCACGTCGTTGGCGATCGACGCAACTGCGTCGACGAGCCGGGCGAGATCGACGGGCTCCGCCTCCGAGCGGGCGAGCTCGGCATCGAGGCGGGAGGCGTCGGAGATGTCGCTGATCAGCCGATCGAGGCGCTTGACGTCGTGCTGGACGATGTCGAGGAGGCGCCGACGCGACTCTTCGGTCTTGGCGAGCGGCAGCGTCTCGACCGCCGAGCGCAGCGAGGTGAGCGGGTTCTTCAATTCGTGCGCGACGTCCGCCGCGAAGCTCTCGATCGCGTCGATGCGGTCGTAGAGCGCACGCGTCATGTCGCGCAGCGCGCCGGAGAGATGGCCGATCTCGTCCGAGCGGGTGGTGAAATCGGGGATTTCCTGGCGCGACTTGATGCCCCGCCGCACCCGCTCCGCCGCTTCCGCGAGCCGCGAGACGGGCCCCGCGATGGCGTTCGCGAGCAGCACCGAGAGCACGATCATCACGCCCGCCGCCACGAGGAAGACCTGCAGGAGGGCGAAGCGCTCGGAGGCGATGATCCCGTCGATGTCGCCGCCCTGCGTCGAGAGGAGCAGCACGCCGCGCACGCCGCGCTGGCGCTGGATCGGCACGGCGACGGAGACGATCGTGTCTCCCTGCGGGTTGACGCGCACGACGCTCGCCCGCTCGCCGCCGAGCGCCTGGCGCACCTCGGGGAAGACGCGGCCGTCGCTCGGGCCGATCGGCTCGAGGGTCGGCGCGCCGCGCGGGAAGACCAGATCGCGCGCCCCCGACCACAGCCGCTCGAGCAGGCTCGGCGGGGTCGTCTCGATCGGCGGCAGGTCGAGCCGCAGGATGTCGCCGCGCGAATAGAGCGCGCGCGTGTCGAGAAGGAGCGTCGCCTCGCGGTCGTAGACGCGCGCGCGGGTGCGCGTGGGCGTCACGAGGCGGCGCAGGAGCGGCGCCACGCGCTCGGGATTGATCGAGAATTCGAGCGGGGAGAACCAGTCGTCGGCGAGCACCGAGCTCTCGCCGGTCTGCAGCTGGAGGAGCCGGTCGGGGTCGATCAGGATCGTGTCGCTGTCCACCGTCGCCGAGGCGGCGATGGCGCCGGCGATGATCTCGCCCTGCGTCAGGAGGCTCTGCACGCGGGCCTCGATCAGGCCCTCGCGGAACTGGTTGAGATACAGGAAGCCGAGGAGGAGCGCGACGAGGCCCGCGAGGTTGAGCACCACGATGCGGCGCACGAGGCTCGAGGCCGCCCTCTGGCCGATCGCGCGGCCGAAGGCGCGCGCCCGCGCGGCGAGGACCGAGCGACGCCGGCGCCTGCGCGCGCCGTCCGGCGCGGCGGGAGCCCGGCCGGAGGCCGCCGCCTCCTCGCCTCCGGGATCCTCGTGGGATAGTCGACCGCGCCGTGCGTCCAAAGCGTCCTCGTCAGGTTTCCTTGAAGCGGTAACCCACCCCGTAGAGCGTCTCGATCATGTCGAAATTGTTGTCGACCACCTTGAACTTCTTGCGCAGCCGCTTGATGTGGCTGTCGATGGTGCGATCGTCGACATAGACCTGATCGTCGTAGGCCGCGTCCATGAGGGCGTTGCGGCTCTTCACCACGCCGGGCCGCTGCGCGAGCGATTGCAGGATCAGGAACTCGGTGACGGTGAGCGTCACCGGCTCGCCCTTCCAGGTGCAGGTGTGGCGCTCGGGATCCATCACGAGCTGCCCGCGCTCGAGCGCCTTGGCGTCCGGTTCGCGCGGCGCGGTCACGTCCTTGGGCGCGAAGCGGCGCAGCACCGCCTTGACCCGCTCGACGAGGAGCCGCTGCGAGAACGGCTTCCGGATGAAGTCGTCCGCGCCCATCTTCAGGCCGAAGAGCTCGTCGATCTCCTCGTCCTTCGAGGTGAGGAAGATCACCGGCAGATCCGATTTCTGCCGCAGGCGCCGCAAGAGCTCCATGCCGTCCATGCGCGGCATCTTGATGTCGAAGATCGCGAGATCGGGCGGCGTCTGGCGCAGGCCGTCGAGGGCGGTGGCGCCGTCGGTATAGGTCTGGATGCGGTAGCCTTCGGCCTCCAGGGCGATGGAGACCGAGGTGAGGATGTTGCGATCGTCGTCGACGAGGGCAATGGTTGGCATCGGGACTCCCCGGTTCGTGTCAGCCGCCGGCGCCGGACCGGCTCTCGACCCGGCCGCGGCATCGGCGATCACCGCAGCCAACGCCTCGCCTTCCAAATCGGCCGAATTCATGGCCATTTAGCACGTATGGGCCCGTCGGGGCAAAGAATGCCGCAGGGAGCGCCGAGCGCGGGAGAGCCGATGTCGACAAAAAACGAGCCGGGCGGCGCGGGCGCGGACCTGCGCGGCGCTCCCGCGAAGGAGTACGACGGCCTCGCGGTGGCCAAGCACCTCCTGCGGGTGATTCGCGCCGGCGCCCTCGCCACGCTCGACCGCGAGGGCGGCCATCCCTTCGCCTCCCTCGTCACCGTCGCGACCGACCACGACGGCGCGCCCCTCTTCCTGCTCTCGACCCTGTCGGGCCACACGGCCAATCTGGAGGCCGATCCGCGCGCCTCCGTGCTCCTCGCCGAGCGCGGCAAGGGCGACCCGCTCGCCCATCCGCGGCTGACCGTGATCGGCCGTCTCGCGCGCACGAGCGCGCCCTCCGCGCGCGCCCGCTTTCTCGCCCGCCATCCCAAGGCGCGGCTCTATGCGGGTTTCGCCGATTTCTCGCTGTGGCGGATGGAGGTCGAGCGCGCCCATCTCAACGGCGGCTTCGCCCGCGCGATGGGAATCGCGGCCGAGGACCTGCTGACGCCGCTCGACGGCGCCGACGCGCTGATCGCGGCCGAGGCCGGCGCGCTCGCCCATCTCGACGAGGACCACCGCGACGCGCTCGCCCTCTACGCGACGCGGATCGCCAAGGCGCCGAGCGCGGACTGGCGTGCGAGCGGGATCGATCCGGAGGGGCTCGACCTGATCGCGGGAGATCTCGCCGCCCGCATTGCATTCCCGGAGCGCGTGCGCGATGGCGACGCGTTGCGGCGGGTGCTGGTGGAGATGGCGCGGCGGGCGCGGGACGCAGGCTGATCGGGCCGCCGCGATCGGGTGCGACGCACAAATCGGAGGGAGCGAGGATGTTCGACGCAGACGCCGAATCGGCTTGGCTCGAGGCGATCCAGGAGATCGTCGACGGAGATTTCGGACGGCACGATGTGCGCACGGAAGCGATGCGCCTCCTCGAGCATCCGGCGGGCGCCGTCGCGGCGATCTCGCTGATCGTGGACGCGAGCGCGGCCGCAAGCGAGGGGATGCGGACGCTCGCGGAGCTCATCGACGACGAGAAGGAGCTCGAGGACCCGAGAGTCGAGGCGGCGGCGCAGCTGCTCGAGGAGTTCCTGAAGCAGACGCGCCACGTGTCGCGCATGGGCCATTCGGGCGGCGCGGCCGTGCGCAAGGCGATCGAACGGACGATCGACGACTTCCAGCCGCTCGACGTCGCAGCGCGCATGCGGCTCGCCGGGATCTACGTGGGCGCTGGTCTGCCCGTGCCCGAGAGCCTCATCCTGCCTCCCGAGATGATCGGCACGCTCGTCCCCGGCAGCCCAGGCGAGGAGGGGCCGCCCGCCGACGCGCTCGCGGCGGTACTCGCCGAGCTCGACGAGGCCGCTGAGATCGAGCCGTTCGACGCCTATGTGGAGCTGCGCCGGAACATGGCGGCGGCCCCCGACGCGATCATCGCACTCCTCGCGCAGGCCGCGGGCACGGCCGCATCCCCGGCGGTGGCGCGCTTCGCCGCCTATTTCCTGCTCGAGCGCAATCCGGAGATCCGTCGCGCCGCCGCCGGCGGCCTTCGCGCCCGGGCCGATGGGCCGGGGCTCGAGCCCGCGCTCGCGGCCGCGCTGACGCGGATGCGCCCGTGGATCAACGACGAGGCGGTGCTCGCGGATCTCGCCTCCGCTCTGCGCGTCGGGCGCATCCGCGCCGACGGGCCGCAGGCGGCACCGCCCGCGCGAATCACCCGCGCGCTGGCCTGCCTCCCCGAGCCGAGCGGAGCGCGCCAATTGATCTACGCGGTGAGGCAGGACGGCGAGCGGCTTCTCCTCTTCGTCGTCGTCGACGACGAGGAGGGCGTGATCGGGACGATGGTCATGTCGGTCGCGGACGCGGTCGAGGAACGCGCGATCCGCGAGGATCTGAAAGAGACGCTCGGAGCCGTGGAGGTCCCGGCCGCCTTTCTGGAGACGGAGATCGGCATGGCGATCGCGAAAGCCATGCCCGAGCGTCCCGATCTCCTCGACATCGCCGAGCTCGTGGGCGCGCGGTTCGAGCCGGTGTCGACCTCGACCGAGGAGATCCTCGCCCCGATCCTCGCCAGCAAGGCCGCCCGCGGGCGCCCCATCCCCCCGCGTGCCTGGGAGCGCGCCGCCGCGCGCGCGCCGGTCCCTGAATGGACCGACGGCGGCGATGCGATACCCGAGGCCGCGTTGCTCGACGATCCGGTGGAGGTGCTGGCGCGCGAAGTGGAACACCGGCTCGAGAGCCGCCGCGCGATCTGGGCGCGGCGTCTCGCCGCGACCGCGGCGACCCTCGCCGCTTCGGAGGCCCATGCGCGCGACGCCGCCGCATGGATGCCCTTCGCGCTCGATGCCCGCGCGCTCCTCGAGGGCAAGCCGCTCGACGAGATCCCGCTCATGCGGCACGTCACGGCAGTGACCCTGGCGGGGCAGCTCGTGCTCATGACGAGCACGGGTCTCGAGGATTTCGACCCCGACGGCTTGGACCTCGACGACCTCGACGACCTCGACGACGATTGACCGCGCAAGGCGCGTGCGTCGCGGGCGGATCGGGCGCATGTCGCGACGGCGGCGGCTATCCTGCCGGCGGGGCGATGCTGTAGATCGGTGGGGCAACCGCTCGCTGTGATTCGCGTGCGCGCGCCGCTATCGACAACCTCGAGGGAACCCCAGACGATGACGACGAACCCGAACCGCTCCGCCTGCCGGAGCGCCCTCATCCCCTGCGCGCTCGCCGCGCTCGTCCTCGCCCCGGCCGCGTTCGGCCCGGCGCCCGCCTCCGCCCAGGACGCGCCGCGCGCGGTGACGACGATCAACGGGCAGCCGGTGCCGGGCCGGATGCTGCCCCTGCAGGACGTCACCACCATGCTCGACACGATCGACGCGGACGGCAATCGGCTCGTCATCACCCGCGGCATCCGCAAGGCGGGCACCCGGGTCGCCATCCACGTGCACGAACATGGCGGCCATACCTGCGTGCTGAGCGGTTCGATCACCGATTTCGTCGAAGGGCATGCGCCGTCGCTCTGGCCGGCAGGCACCTGCTATTACATGCCGCCGAACGTCCCGATGTCGGCCGCCAATCTCGGCACCGAGGACGCCGTCCTCGTCGACACCTTCGTCCTCCCGCCCGGCGCGCCGACGATCACGATCATCGAGCTGGGCTGGCCGGGGAACTGAACCTCGGGAGCCGAACGCGGGGATCCGCATGAGCGGCGGGACCGGAGCCGAAGGCCGGTCTCGCCGCCTCTATTCTGGGAAACGAACGTGCGTGGAATCGCGCTGTGCCGAGTCCCAAAACGAAGAAGCCCCGGCTCGCGCCGGGGCTTCTCGCATTCGGATCGGGTTGAGCCGATCAGAAGTCGCGCTGGACGCGGATGGTGGCGCCCCAGCGGTTGTCGTTGCGGCGGAAGTCCACCGGATCGGTCACGAGGCGCGAACGACGGCCCTCGGTGTAGGTGACCTCACCCGAGAAGGTCAGGCCGGCGACCGGACGCCAGTTGAGGCGCTTGCCGATCTGCCAGAGGGTGGTGTCGCGAGCGACGCCGGCGGCCACGCCGGTCGGGACGTCGATCTGACCCCACGAGCCCTGGAGGTCCGACCAGATCGCCGGGGTCCAGAAGTGGCGGATGGCCGCCGACAGGAGCCACGACTTCGTGGTGCGGAGCGTGCCGCCGACGACGTAGGCGTCCGAGAAGGCCGGGATCGTCACGCGACGGAAGTCGCGAGCGCCACCGACGTAGGTGTAGCCCAGCGCGCCGTCCGCGTACACGCCCTGCAGCCAGATGGCGCTGCCGGGAGCGAGCATCGGCAGGTTGACGGTCACGCCCGCACCGACGGCCCAGCCGGTCTTGTCGCCGATGCCGGCGGCGTTGACGAGCGGGGAGACGCGGACCTGGTGCAGCGCACCCATGATCTGAGCGGAGCCCCACGCCTGAGCGACGTTGAGGTTGGCGACGAGATCGGGGAGGTTACGACCGCCGTAGAGGCCGACGGGCGTCGAGCGGCGCGGGTTTTCCACCGAGACCGTCGCCGAGAAGCCGCCACCGAACGTCGCGGTGTAGGCGAACAGCTCGGTCGTCTCGTCGGTCTGGAGACCGCCGCGCATCAGGTTGCCGCCCCAGAAGTCGAAGAACGACGTGATGCGACCGGCCGTCAGACCAGCGAACTGGATGAAGCCCTGATCGAGGACCGTCGTGCCGGCCGGGCGGTCGGCGTTCAGGCGAACGAAGGAGCGCAGCGTGCCGAACTCGGTCGCGGTGCGGGCGTCGAAGAACACCTGGCCGCGAGCGAAGAACGTGAAGTCGTCCTGAGCGCGGACCGGAACGACGGTCGACGCGCGACGCTCGTCGAAGCGAGCCTCGACGCGGACGTAGCCGCCGACGCGCAGGCACGTCTCGGTGCCGGGGATGAAGAAGAACCCGGTGCCCTGAGCCGGGCAGACGCGGACGTAGTCGACCGGAGCCGCAGCGCGGACCGGAAGATCGGCAGCCTGAGCCCCGGCGACCGCGACGAGACCGGCGGCAGACCCGAGGAGAAGGCTCTTGGCGAGCTTCATTGATGACCTCCAAAGTTTCGAGACCCTGGGGGGTCGGGTCGTTGCCCGCGATTCCCGACGGAACCTGCGCGCTGCCCCTTTTCCCCTGGTTGTCGCCTCCGCACCGCTCGGGTGTCGAAAACGAACCGCGACCGAGGACCCCCCGTCGCGAGGACAGGTTTGCCGTGGGTATTCCGCCCAATCAAGCAAGATTCCGCCACAAAGCCCCCCGGCGGGGCTGTTCGGAGATCGGTGTTGCACAAGGGCAACGTCCGATGCCGCCTCCGGGCCGATTCGAAGGCCTCCGTGGGGAAAAGTGTCAACGCTTCCTTAACCGTGACCGCAAATCGCGGCGACCTTCTGCAGACTGTGTCGACCGTGCCGTGGCGGTTCTCGACACGAATCGCGAAGTCTCCGCGCTCGCCTCGAGCGGGCGAAACCAGGCGGCGGCAAAGGCGGAGCCGTTGCCGGATGGCGCGCGGCCCTTTCCCGGCCATGATTCGCTCGGCTGCGCGCCAGAGAGCCGACCGAAATCCTTGCTCTGACCGGTTCTCTGGTTGGTCGAATTCGTCGCAAGTGGCTCGGCTCCTGCGCTCCAGCGTGCGACGTTGCGGTTTTGCGTGAAAAAGTCCGTAATCAAATCTTCGAGGACTTGCGGGCGGACGCGTTTTCACGTAGCTAAGGCATCAGTCGTCAGAAACGACGCCGCGAATGAGCCAGCGAACGTCTCCAGCCGTAGACGGCGTGCGCGAGGTCGTGTGCGGCAAACCATCCCTGTTCACGAAAGCCAGGAACGGCTCTATGAGCGACAACACTCAAGCCAACAACTACATCGAGCTCGCGGCGGAGATCGTCTCGGCTTACGTCAGCAACAATTCGCTGCCGACGTCCGAACTGCCCGGCCTGATCGACGCCGTTCACGCCTCGCTCGTGAAGGTCGCCACGGGCGCCACCGAGCAGCCCGTCGAGGCGCCGGTCCCGGCGGTGCCGATCAAGAAGTCGATCACGCCGGACTACATCATCTGCTTGGAGGACGGGAAGAAGTTCAAGTCCCTCAAGCGTCACCTGCGCACGAAGTACGACATGACGCCGGACCAGTACCGCGCGAAGTGGGGCCTGCCGCCGGATTACCCGATGGTCGCGCCGAACTACGCGAGCGCCCGCTCCGAGCTCGCCAAGGCGATGGGCCTGGGCGCCCAGCGTCGCAAGGCCGAGCCGGAGGCCGCCGCCGCCGCGCCCCGCGGGCGTCGCGGCAAGAAGGTCGCCTGATCGCCGCGAGCGATCGGGCGCGGCGGGTCGAGACCGCCCTGCGAATCGAAACGGGCCGTCGACATCGCGTCGACGGCCCGTTTCGCATGTCCGCCCGCCGCGTCTCGCGCGGGGGCGGGCGATCAATCCCGCACGATCACGCGCGCACCGACGCGCACCCGCTCGTAGAGGTCCATCACGTCGTCGTTCGTCATCCGGATGCAGCCCGAGGAGACCGCGTCGCCGATCGTGTGCGGCTCGTTCGAGCCGTGGATCCGATAGAGCGTGTTCCCGATATAGAGCGCGCGCGCGCCGAGCGGATTGTCGGGGCCGCCCGCCATGAAGACCGGCAGCTCCGGCTGACGCCGCCGCATCGCCGCCGGCGGACGCCAATCCGGCCATTCCGCCTTGCGGGTGATCGTGTGGCTGCCGCGCCAGCCGAAGCCGGGGCGCCCCACGCCCACGCCGTAGCGCATCGCCCGGCCGTCGCCGAGCACGAGATAGAGCCGCCGCTCGGTATGGCTCACCACGATCGTGCCGGGCGCGTAATTCCCGGGAAAGTCGACGATCTGCCGCGGGATCGGCGAGCCTTGGAACACGCCGCCGGACCGGAAGCCCTGATCGAGGATCGCGGGGTTGATCCAATCCGCCCTGGCACCCGGCAGGGAGCCGACGAGAAGCGCGAGCCCGAACGCGAGCACGCCTGTGATGGTCCTGAACATGGGAACTCCCGTCATCCGGCGCATCGTGTCGCGCTAGGCGACCGCGCCATTCTCACCCAATGCCACGATGCGACCATAATCAGAATTCCGTGAACAGGCTTTTACGCGCGGGCGCTCGCGGCCGAGCGGCCGAGCGGACGAGCGGACGAATGCTCGCGAACGCCGGCGGGCGTGCGGGCTCCGCGAATCGCGCTGCGGGCACCGCCCGTATGGCGCGCACGAAAAAGCCCCGGCCTGAGCCGGGGCTTTCCATTGCGTGTCGTCCGCGTTCCCGATCGCGGAATTGCCCGCGATCGGCGTCACGCGATCACTGACGCGGCAGCGTCTGCTGGCCGCCGGGCTGCACCTCGTCCTCTTCGAGGATGAGGCGGCGGCGCTCGATGACCTCTTCGGCCGTCTGCGGCTCGGCGGCGACGCCGGGCTGGGTCCCGCCGATCGCGCCGGTGGCCGGCACGTCGATCGGATCGCCCTCGCGGCCGATCAGCTCGCCTTCGGTCAGCGGGAACTCGTCGTCCTCGGCCGTGATGCGCTGACGCTCGACGGCGCCGATCGCGCTGTCGGGCTCGGCCGGCGCGCCGCCGGGAACGAGCGTGGTGCCGGGCGCGGTCGTCGAACCGGTGACCTCGCCGCCCTGGCGGCGGCGCAGCAGGGTGTCGTCCACCTCGCCGCGCTCGGCCTCGAGCGCACGACGCTCCTGCACGCCGATGGCGCTCTCAGGGGCGACGGGCACCTGCGACTGCGGGGTGAGCTGCGCATAGGCCGGGGCGCCCATGATCAGGAGGGCGGCGGTGGCGGTAACGATGCGATTCATCATGTATTCTCCAGTACTTGCATTGGGGGCGACGGGCCTGGGCCCGCCGCGTCGCTCGGGGGGTGGAACGAGGTGCGCCCATCGCGGTTCCCGCCCGATCGCCACTGGAGGCCGTACCGAACGCCGCACTCCAGGGGCGTGGCCGCCCATCCTCGCGCGATCGTGAGCGGCCCGTGATCGCCCTTCGGCGCGCGAAAATCGCCGATCCGGGATGGCGGCGCCGGGCATCGCCCTGTACAAGGGCGGCAGAGGGAGGGCCGCGCCCGTCCTCGAGGGCGGATGCAGGGGCGAGGACACGATTCAGTTGAGCGACAAGAGCCGTCTCGTCTCACCGGTGAAGCGCGAGGACGATCTCGACGTCTCGCTGCGCCCCCTCTCGCTCGCCGATTTCACCGGCCAACGGGCCGCGCGCGCCAATCTGACGGTGTTCATCGAGGCGGCGAAGGCGCGCGCGGACGCGCTCGACCACGTGCTCTTCGTCGGCCCCCCGGGGCTGGGCAAGACGACGCTCGCCCAGATCATCGCCCGCGAGCTCGGCGTCAATTTCCGCTCGACGTCGGGCCCCGTGATCGCCAAGGCGGGCGATCTCGCCGCGCAGCTGACCAATCTCGAAGAGCGCGACGTGCTCTTCATCGACGAGATCCACCGCCTCAACCCCGCGGTCGAGGAGATCCTCTATCCGGCGATGGAGGATTTCCAGCTCGATCTCATCATCGGCGAGGGGCCGGCCGCGCGCTCGGTCAAGATCGAGCTGCCGAAGTTCACGCTGGTCGGCGCCACCACCCGCGCGGGCCTCCTCACGACGCCGCTGCGCGACCGATTCGGCATCCCCGTGCGGCTCGAATTCTACGAGGTCGACGAGCTCGAGGCGATCGTGCGCCGCGGCGCGCGCGTGCTCGGGCTCGGCATGTCGGAGGAGGGCGCCAACGAGATCGCCAAGCGCGCCCGCGGCACGCCGCGCATCGCCGGGCGCCTCCTGCGCCGCGTGCGCGATTTCGCCGTCGTCGAGGGCGCGCAGACGGTGTCGCGCGCCCTCGCCGACCGCGCGCTCTCCCTCCTCGACGTCGACCCGATCGGCCTCGACGTGATGGACCGGCGTTACCTCACCATGGTCGCGACCAATTTCGGCGGCGGCCCCATCGGCATCGAGACCATCGCCGCCGCCCTCTCCGAGCCGCGCGACGCGATCGAAGAGATCATCGAGCCCTATCTCATCCAGAAGGGCTTCGTGCAGCGCACCCCGCGCGGCCGCCTCCTCACCCCCCACGCCTTCCGCCATCTCGGCATGCCCGAGCCGACGCGGGATGCGGGCACGACGCAATTCGGGTTGTTCTCGGGGGAGGCATGAGCGAGACGAGCTCCCCGCCGCTCGCCGGCAGCCTCGACGCGGACGGCGTCCACCGCCTGACCTTGCGCGTCTATTACGAGGACACGGATTTTTCCGGCGTCGTCTACCACGCCGGATACTTGCGCTTCTTCGAGCGCGGGCGCACCGACAAGCTGCGCTGCGCGGGCGTCGACCAGTCCGTCCTGCATGCGGGCGGCGCGGGCACGGCTTTCGCGGTGCGGCGGATGACGGTCGATTGGCTGCGCGCGGCGCGGATGGACGACATCCTCACGGTCGAGACGCGGACGCTGGACGTGCGCGGCGCGACCATCACGATGGCGCAGCGCATCCTGCGCGGCGAGGAGGTGCTGACGACCGCCGACGTCCTCGTCGCCGCGCTCCGGGAGGGGCGCCCGGCGCGCATCCCGGCCGAGCTGCGGGAGGTTCTGGAGGGCCGCGGCACCGCGTCGCGTTGAGGCCGCCCGCAAGCCTTCCTTAACCATGATCGTTGCTGAATCGCAACGGTCCTCCGACGCCGCTCGGGGGCCGGCGAAAACTCATATTTTCGACATGTTGCGGCGCGAACCACGCTCGTGACGCAGGCTCGGGCTCGTCGTGATCCCCCGGCCTGCGACCCGCCGACGAGCGCGATCGCGGCGCGAGCCCACACCGAGGACGACAGCGACGATGAATCCGGCAGACGCCATACAGACCGTGCCGCTCGCGGCAGCGCACGACATCTCGCTCTGGGGCCTGTTCTGGCAGGCCCACATCGTCGTCAAGCTCGTGATGGTCGGGCTCGTCTTCGCCTCGATCTATTCGTGGGCGATCATCATCGACAAGATCCTGCTGTTCCGCCGTCTGCAGCGGGCGATGGACCGGTTCGAGGAAGTGTTCTGGTCGGGGCGCTCGCTCGAGGAGCTCTATCGCTCCTTGTCCGAGCGGCCGACGACCGGCCTCGCCTCGGTCTTCGTCGCCGCCATGCGGGAGTGGAAGCGCTCCTTCGAGGGCTCGGGCCGCTCGGTCGCGAGCCTGCCCGCGCGCATCGACAAGGTGCTCGACGTGACGATCCAGCGCGAGGTCGAGCGGCTCGAATCGCGCCTCATCTTCCTCGCCTCGGTCGGCTCGGCGGGCCCCTATCTCGGCCTGTTCGGCACGGTCTGGGGCGTGATGACCTCGTTCATGGCGATCGCGCAATCGCAGAACACCTCGCTCGCGGTGGTGGCGCCGGGCATCGCGGAGGCGCTGTTCGCCACCGCGATCGGCCTCGTCGCCGCGATCCCCGCGGTCATCGCCTACAACAAGCTCCAGTCCGAGGTCGTGAAGGCGCAAGGGCGTCTCGAGGGCTTCGCCGACGAGTTCTCGGCGATCCTCGCGCGTCAGGTCGACGAACGCCTCGCGGCTGCGGCCTGAGGGAGCGCGCGCCACCATGCTCAATCACGGCGGACCCGGTTCGGGCTCGGGGCGGCGGCGGCGACGCGGCCGGCGCGGCGCCATCAACGAGATCAACATGACGCCGTTCATCGACGTCATGCTGGTGCTCCTCATCGTCTTCATGGTCTCGGCGCCGCTGCTGACGGCGGGCGTGCCGCTCGAATTGCCGCAGGCGCGCGCCGGGCAGCTCGCGACCGACAACCGCCCGATCAT
This sequence comes from Salinarimonas sp., assembly GCF_046292825.1. Classification (GTDB taxonomy): domain Bacteria; phylum Pseudomonadota; class Alphaproteobacteria; order Rhizobiales; family Beijerinckiaceae; genus Salinarimonas. The sequence continues at coordinate 160,575 of NZ_JBKBQG010000004.1, forward strand.
GCTCTCGATCGACGCGAGCGGGCGCCTCTTCCTCGACGAGAGCGAGATTTTCGAGGCCGAGCTGATCGCCGCTTTGGACGCCGCCTCCGCCGACGAGGGCAAGGAGGCGCGGATCTTCGTGCGCGGCGACCGGGCCGTCGATTACGGGCGCGTCGCGCAGGTGATGGCGCTCGTCGCCGAGGGCGGCTTCCGTCGGGTCGGCCTCGTCACCCTCTCCGACGCGCGATAGGGGCGGAACGATGCGCTCGCTCCTCGACAGGAACGAACCCGGCCTCCTTCTCTCGGGCGTGGCGCATGCCGCGATCCTGATCGGCGGGCTCGTGGCTTTCGTGGGGGTGGCGCCGCTGCCGCCGGTCGAGGAGGGCATCCCGATCGAGATCGTGTCGGAGAGCGACATCTCGCAGGTCACCCGCGGCGAGCGCGACGCGCAGGCGGTCACCGAGACGCCGACGCGCGTCGACCGCGTGGCCGAGGTGCGCGAGGAGGCGCCCGCCGGCGAGGATCGTCGGCAGGTCGACGTCGCCGCGACGCGCACCGCGCAGACGCCCGTCGCCGATCGCGCCCAGGCCGGCAGCCCGCCGCCGCCTCCCCCGCCGCCTCCACCCCCTCCGCCGCCCCCTCCCGCGGCGGCCGCGCCGCCCGCGCCGGCCCCGGTCGCTCC
>NZ_JBKBQG010000005.1:0-155967 GCF_046292825.1 Salinarimonas sp.
GGGGTCGGGTGGGGCCCGACGCTCGAAGTAGACTCTCCACCCGGGCCCCACTCGGCCTTTCTCGCTTCGCTCGCAAGTCCACCCTCCCCTACGGGGAGGGATGTGGCGGGGAGGGATGTGCGCACGACCCGCCCCGCCTCGTCGAGTTGGCAAAGGATCTCCCCCTCGGCCCGCGCGAGCTCGTCGAGCTCAGGCAGATCCCGCGCATCGAACGTCTCGACATGCAGGATCACGCGCCCGCCGCAGCATTGGCCGAGATCGGGCCCGAGCGACTGGTCGATGCGCCGCATCGGGCCGCGTCCGCGCGCCAGCGCCTCTCGGGCGAGCGCCAGCGCCCGCCATTCGAGCTCGCCGCCGCCGATCGTGCCGTGGAAGGCGCCATCGGCGCGAACCGCCATCCACGCCCCCGCCTCGCGCGGGGCCGAGCCACGGACCGCGATCACGCGCACGAGGGCGGCCGCGCCGTGGGCGCGCACCATCTCCGCCACTCGCTCGAACGCGCGCAAAGAGCCTCCTCCCGTCAGGCGAGCGGGGTGCCGCGCAGCCGCTCGCAGGCGCGCAGCACCGCTTCCGGCGTCGCGGGGGCGTCGAGCGGCACCGGCTCGCCGGGCGCGAGCGCATGGATCGCGTCGGCGATGGCGCAGAAGACCGAATTGGCGAGCATGATCGGCGGCTCGCCCACCGCCTTCGAGCGATAAATGGTCTCCATCCGGTTGGCGTTGGGGAAGAGCGCCACGCGAAAATCCTCCGGCACGTCGGAGGAGACCGGGATCTTGTAGGTCGAGGGCGCGTGCGTGCGCAGCCGCCCTTCCGCGTCGAAGACGAGCTCCTCGGTGGTGAGCCAGCCCATCCCCTGCACGAAACCGCCCTCGATCTGGCCGATGTCGATCGCCGGATTGAGCGACTTGCCGACGTCGTGGAGGATGTCGACGCGCGTCACCCGGTACTCGCCGGTGAGCGTGTCGACGATCACCTCCGAACAGGCGGCGCCGAAGGCGAAATAGAGGAACGGCCGGCCTTTGGCCTCGGCGCGGTTCCAGGAGATCACCGGCGTCTTGTAGAAGCCCGCCTCCGAGAGCTGGATGCGGTTGAGCACGCAATCCTTCGCCAGCTCGGCGAAGGAGAGGCTCTCGTTGCCGACGAAGACGCGATCGTCGCGGAAGTCGATCTCCTCTTCCGCCACGCCGAAGCGCTCGGCGGCGCGTGCGCGCATCCGCGCCTTGATGTTCCCCGCCGCGATCTTCGCCGCCATGCCGTTGAGATCGGTGCCGGACGAGGCGGCGGTCGGGGCGGTGTTCGGCACCTTCGCGGTCGTCGTCGCGGTGATGCGCACGCGCGCGATGTCGATGCCGAACTCCTCCGCGACGACCTGGGCGATCTTCATGTACAGACCCTGGCCCATCTCGGTGCCGCCGTGGTTCAGGTGGACCGAGCCGTCCTGATAGACGTGGACGAGAGCGCCCGCCTGGTTGAGATGCATCAGGGTGAAGGAGATGCCGAATTTGACCGGAGTCAGCGCGATGCCCTTCTTGAGGAAGCGCGAGGCCGCATTGTAGCCGGCTATCTCTTCGCGTCGCGTGCGATATTCGCTCGTGCGCTCGAGCGTCTCGATCAAGGCGCGCAGCGTGTCCGTCTCCTCGACGCTCTGGCCGTAGGGCGTGAGGTCGCGGCCGGGGCGGTAGAGATTGGCGTAGCGGATATCGAGCGGGTCGCGGCCGGTCGCCCAGGCGATCCGGTCCATCACGTGCTCGATCATCAGCATGCCCTGCGGGCCGCCGAAGCCGCGAAAGGCGGTGTTCGAGACGGTGTTGGTGAGGAGCCGCTTGGTGTCGATCCGCACCGCGGGGAGGAAGTAGGAATTGTCGGAATGGAACATCGTGCGGTCGACGACGCCCTGCGACAGGTCCGCCGAATAGCCGCAGCGCGCATTGTGGACGACGTGGAAGCCCTCCACGATTCCCTCCGCGTCGAAGCCCGCCTCCCAGTCGCAGCGGAAATCGTGGCGCTTGCCGGTGAGCACGAAATCGTCGTCGCGGTCGAGCCGGATCTTGCACGGACGCCCGGTGACATGGGCGCCGAGCGCCGCGATCGCCGCCCATTGCGTCGCCTGGCTCTCCTTGCCGCCGAAGCCGCCGCCCATGCGCCGCACCTCGCAGGTGACGAAGGCGTCGGGAATGCCTAGCACGCGCGCGATCACGTGCTGGACCTCGGTCGGGTGCTGCGTCGAGGAGAAGACGTGGATGTCGCCCTCCTCGCCGGGGATCGCGAGCGCCGCCTGGCTCTCGAGATAGAAATGCTCCTGCCCGCCGATGCGGATGCTCCCCGAGAGCCGTTGCGCGGCGCCCGCGATCGCGGCCGCGACGTCGCCGCGGCCGAAACCGTAATCGGGGAGCACCGTCTCGGCCCGTGCGAGCGCGTCCTCCACCGTGACGCTCGGCGCCTCCGCCTCGATCTCGACGATCGCCTTGCGGGCGGCCCGGCGCGCCGCGTCGCGATCCTGCGCGACGACGGCGAAGAGCGCCTGGCCGTGGAAGCCGATCCGCTCGTTCGCGAACATCGGATCGTCGCCCATCGCGGGCGAGACGTCGTTCGCGCCCGGGATGTCGGCGGCGGTGAGAACCGCGACGACGCCCGGATGGGCGCGCACGGCCGCGAGGTCGAGCCGCACGAGCCGGCCGCGCGCCTTGGGCGAGGTGCCGATCGCGATGTGGAGCGTGCCCTGCGGCTCGCGCAGATCGTCGATGTAATCGGCCGCGCCCTGGACGTGGCGGCGCGCCGAATCGTGGGGGAGCGGCTTCCTGACGTGGCGCAGGCTCTCGCTCTCGTCGCGGGCCTGATCGGGGGTCTGGTGCAGGTTCATGGGGGGCACTCGGGTCTCAGGCGGCGGCGGGGTCGCGCGCGATGATGCGCGTGTCGTCCGCCCCGGCGATCTCGGTCAGCGCCTTGAGGAGGATGTTGCGGGCGACGAGCGCGCGATAGGCGGCGGAGGCGCGATGGTCGCTCATCGGCGTATAATCGGAGGCGAGCGCGTCGAGCGCGGGCGCGAAGGCGCTCGGATCGTCGAGATCGATGCCGACGAGCGCCGCCTCGGCCGCCGGCGCGCGCTTGGGCGTCCCCGCCATGCCGCCATAAGCGATCCGCGCCGAGGCGATGCGGCGCCCGTCGAGCGCGAACCGGAAGGCGCCCATCACGGCGGAGATGTCCTCGTCGAAGCGCTTCGTGACCTTCAGCGCGCGGAAGGCGTCGGCGGCGCCGAGCTTCTCCACCGCGACCGCGCGCACCCATTCGCCGGGGCGGCGATCTTGCGAGCGATAGGCGAGGAAGAAGTCTTCAAGCGGCAATCGGCGCTGGCCTTCCGCGCTCTCGAGCACGAGCGTCGCGCCGAGCGCGATGAGCGCGGGCGGCAGGTCGCCGATCGGCGAGCCGTTGGCGATGTTGCCGCCGACCGTGCCCGACGCGCGCACCTGCGCCGAGCCGAAGCGGCGCATCACTTCGCCGAGATCGGGATCGATCGCGCCGAGGCGATCCTGCGCGCGGCAATGGCTGACCATCGCGCCGAGGACGAGCCGATCGGGCGTCTCCTCGATCGCGTCGAGCCCCGCGACCCGGCCGAGCCAGATCACCTTCTCGATCTCGGCGAGGTTCTTCGTGATCCAGAGGCCCACATCGGTGGCGCCGGCGAGCAGCGTCGCGTCCGGATGGGCGGCATAGAGCGCCGACAGGCTTTGCGCGCTCGCAGGCGCGGCGAAGAAGCGGATCTCGTCGCCGACGAAGAGGTCGGCATCGTCATCGGCGAGCGCGGCGAGATCGCGCGCGGCCGCCTCGCGGCGCGCGCGCACCCGCGGGTCGTGGGGCTGCGCGAGCGCGTCGCGGGCGGCGTCGACGATCGGGCGATAGCCGGTGCAGCGGCAGAGATTTCCCGCGAGCGCATCGTCGATCGTCCGGCGGGCGACGGGGGCGGCGGGATCGCGCGCCTCGTCCTCGTGGAGCGTGAACAGGCTCATCACGATGCCAGGCGTGCAGAAGCCGCATTGCGAGCCGTGATGGGCGACCATCGCCTCCTGGACCGGGTGGAGCGCGCCGCCTTCCGCCAGATCCTCCACCGTGACGATTTCCGCCCCGTCGCATTGGCCGAGCAGCAGGATGCAGGCATTGACCGGCTCGTAGACGATCCGCCCGTCGCGCAGGCGCCCGAGCGCGACCGTACAGGCCCCGCAATCGCCCTCCCCGCAGCCCTCCTTGGTGCCGGTGCGGCGGGCCTCGAGGCGCAGCCAATCGAGCAGCGTCGCGCGCGGATGCGCGTCCGCCACCTCGACCACGCGACCGCCCGACCGGAACCGGATCCCTCGGCTCATGCTCGCCATCCCTCTCGCAACGCATCGACCCGCACGCGCCGGGCCGCCTTCCGTCAGGATAGCGAACCGCGCGGCGCTGCCAACAGGCATGCGCCGTGCCATCGTGTCAGGGGGGCTGGCGAGCGCCCCACCCCCTCAATGCCGGAAATGCCGGTGCCCCGTGAACACCATCGCGAGCCCGGCCTCGTCGGCGGCGGCGATCACGTCGGAATCGCGCATCGAGCCGCCGGGCTGGATCACGGCGGTGGCGCCGGCCTGCGCGGCCGCCAGCAGGCCGTCGGGGAAGGGGAAGAAGGCGTCGGACGCGACGACGGAGCCGCGGGCGAGGCTCTGCGGGAGCGACTGGGCGCGCGCCGCCTCCTCCGCCTTCCAGGCGGCGATGCGCGACGAATCGACCCGGCTCATCTGGCCCGCGCCGATCCCCACCGTCGCCCCGTCGCGGGCATAGACGATGGCGTTCGACTTCACGTGCTTGGCGACGCGATAGGCGAAGCGCAGATCGGCGAGCTCGCGCGCATCCGGCTCGCGCTTCGTGACGACGCGCAGCTCCATGTCGTCGACGGTGGCCGCGTCGCGCGCCTGGGCGAGGAAACCGCCGGCGACCGTCCGCAACGTGAGCCCCGGCGCGCGCGGATCGGGCAGCGCGCCCGCGAGCAGGAGGCGCAGGTTCTTCTTGGCGGCGACGAGTGCGATCGCGTCCGGGGTCGCGTCGGGCGCGATGATCACCTCGGTGAAGATCTCGACGATCTTGGCCGCCGCCTCCGCGTCGAGCGTGCGGTTGAGCGCGACGATGCCGCCGAAGGCCGAGACCGGATCGCAGGCGAGCGCGCGCTCGTAGGCCTCGCGCAGGGTGGCGCCCATCGCGACGCCGCAGGGATTGGCGTGCTTGACGACGACGACGGCGGGCGCGACCTCCGGGGCGAATTCGGCCACGCATTCGTAGGCCGCGTCGGTGTCGGCGATGTTGTTGTAGGAGAGCTGCTTGCCCTGGACCTGACGGGCGGTGGCGACGCCCGGCCGCGCCTCCGCCGTGCGGTAGAAGGCGCCCTGCTGGTGCGGGTTCTCGCCGTAGCGCAGGGGCTCGCCGCGGGTGCCGCCGATGGCGCGATAGTCGGGCGCGCTCTCGCCGATATCCTCGGCGAGCCAATTCGAGATCGTCGCGTCGTAGGCGGCGGTGCGGGCATAGGCCTTCTGGGCGAGGCGGCGGCGCAGCGTGAGCGTCGTCGCGCCGTCATGCGCCGCGAGATCGGCCAGCACCGCGTCGTAATCGGCCGGATCGACGACGACGGCGACCGCGTCGTGGTTCTTGGCGGCTGCGCGGATCATCGCCGGGCCGCCGATGTCGATGTTCTCGACGAGCGCCTCGCGATCGCCGCCCGCCGCGAGCGTCGCCTCGAAGGGATAGAGATTGACGACGAGGAGGTCGATCTGCGGGATGCCGTGGGCGAGCATCGCCGCCTGGTGCTCGGGATTGGCGCGGATCGCGAGGAGGCCGCCATGCACCTTGGGGTGCAGCGTCTTGACGCGCCCGTCCATCATCTCGGGAAAGCCCGTGAGATCGGAGACCTCGCGCACCGGCAGACCGGCCTCGGCGAGCGCACGGTGCGTGCCCCCGGTCGAGACGAGCTCGACGCCCCGTTCGACGAGCGCCCGCGCGAAATCGACGAGGCCCGTCTTGTCGGAGACGGAGAGGAGGGCGCGCTCGACGCGCTCGGTTCTGGTCGGCATGTCGGCTCTCGTCCTCTGGTGCCGGAATTTGCGGGCGCGTTAGCACGGATCGCCGCAGCGCGAAACAGGCGCGCGCCGGCGCCTGCCCCATCAATTCGGGGAAGCGGGCGCGAGCGCGTGCCGAGCCTGTTGTGTCGCGCGCCCGTCGCGGGTACAGGTGCGGCGCGCGCCCGAGCGCCCGAAGCGTCCGGAGGACCATCGCCCATGAAGGCCCGTGTCATCGTCACCCTGAAGAACGGCGTCCTCGATCCGCAGGGCAAGGCCATCGAGGGCGCGTTGCGCGCGCTCGGCATCGACGGCGTCGACGGCGTGCGCCAGGGCAAGGTGTTCGACGTCGAGCTCTCCGGCACCGACGAGGACGCCGCCCGCTCGGCGCTGGAGGAGGCCTGCCAGCGCCTCCTCGCCAACACCGTCATCGAAAATTACCGGATCGAGATCGCCTGATGCGCGCCGCGATCGTCGTCTTCCCCGGCTCGAACCGCGACCGCGACGTCGAGCGCGCCCTCGCCAAGGCGGGCGCGGACGTGGTGCGCGTCTGGCACGCCGAGACCGCCCTGCCCGCGGGCATCGACCTCGCGGTCCTGCCCGGCGGCTTCTCCTACGGCGATTATCTGCGCTGCGGGGCGATCGCCGCCCGCTCGCCGGCGATGGACGCGGTGCGGGCGCATGCGGCCCGCGGCGGGCTCGTGCTCGGCATCTGCAACGGCTTCCAGATCCTGTGCGAAGCGGGCCTCCTGCCCGGCGTCCTGATGCGCAACGCCGAGCGCCGCTTCGTCTGCCGCCGGCAGCATCTGCGCGTCGAGCGCGCCGACACCGCCTTCACGGCCGCCTATCGCAAGGGCGCCGTGATCCACGTCGCCTCCGCCCATGGCGAGGGCAATTACGTCACCGATCCCGACACGCTCGCCCGCCTCGAGGGCGACGGTCGCGTCGCCTTCCGCTATTGCGACGCCGCGGGCGCGATCACGCCCGAATCGAATTGCAACGGCTCGCTGAACGCCATCGCCGGCATCTACGACGAGCGGCTGCGCGTGCTCGGCATGATGCCGCACCCGGAGAACCTCGTCGACGCCCTCGTCGGCGGCACCGACGGGCTCGGCTTGTTCGAGAGCCTCGTGCGCGCCGCCTGAGGGCCGCGTCTCACCCCGCCTCCGCCATCGCCCGGAACACGAGCGCGTGGCGGCGGCCGATGGCCTCCGCGTCCTCGCCGTAGCCGCCGCCGATGACGGCGACGAGGGGGATTCCCCGCCGTCGCGCCTCGCGGACGACGAAGCGGTCCCGGGCGAAGAGGCCCTCGTCGGAGAGCGCGAGGCGGCCGAGCCGATCGTCCGCATGCGGATCGACGCCGGCATTGTAGAACACGAGGTCCGGGGCCACGCGGTCGAGCATGTCCGGCACGTGCTCGGCGATCGTCGCGAGATAGTCGGCGTCGCCCATGGCGTCGGGCAGGCCGACGTCGCGGTCGGACGGGATCTTGCGCACGGGATAGTTCTTCTCGGCATGGACCGAGAGCGTCACGAGATCGGGCGCGTCGGCGAGGCAATCGGCGGTGCCGTCGCCCTGGTGGACGTCGAGATCGACCACGAGGGCGCGGGCGATCGCACGCTCGGCGAGAAGCGCCTTGGCGGCGATCGCCACGTCGTTGAACACGCAGAACCCCGCCCCGCCGGCCACCTGCGCGTGATGGCTGCCGCCGGCGGTCGAGCCGGAGAGCCCGTGCTCGAGCGCGAGCCGGGCCGCGAGGAGCGTGCCGCCGACCGAGGCGCGCGCGCGGCGCGTCACGCCCTCGTCGACGGGAAGCCCGATGCGCCGCTCGATCGCCGGCTCCACCGCGCAGGCCGCCACCGCGTCGACATAGGCGCGCGCATGGGCGAGCGCGATCGTCTCGAGCGGCGCGGGATCGGGCCGAACGAACCCGTCCGGCACGAGGCCCATCGTCTCGAGGGCGCGCCGCAACGCCCCGTATTTCGCCATCGGGAAGCGATGGCGCTCGGGAAGCTTCGCCTCGTAATGATGGTGCGAGACGATCGGAAACCGCCTCATCGCACGACCATCAGCCGCTCGAGCCCGTGGAAATGGTAGGCGTCGCGCACGCGCGGCGGCTCGGCGAGGCGCAAGGCGGGGCAGCGGGCGAAGAGGACGGAGAGCGCCGCCGCCATCTCGATGCGGGCGAGCGGCGCGCCGATGCAGAAATGGATGCCCGCGCCGAAGGCCGTATGCGCCGGCGCTTCGCGGGCGGGATCGAAACGCTGCGGATCGGGATTGGCGCGCGGGTCGTGTCCGGTGGCGCCCAGCACGAGCCCGATCCGGTCGCCCTTCCGGAAGCCGATGCCGGCGATCTCGCAATCGGTCAGGACGAAGCGCGTGAACATGTGCAGAGGCGGGCGGTAGCGCAGGGCCTCCTCGACCGTGCGCGCCGCCGCCGCCTCGTCGGCGAAGAGCGCCGCGGGCGCGCTCGTATGGGCGAGGATCGCGGCGATCGCGTTGCCCATCGCGTGCACGGTCGCCTCGTGACCGGCATTGAGGAGGAGGATGGCGGTCGAGACGAGCTCGTCCTCGGAGAGCTTGTCGCCCTGCTCCTCGGCCGCGATCAGCACGGAGAGGAGATCGTCGCCGGGCGCCGCGCGGCGTGCGCCGACGGTCTCGCGGATGAAGGCGGCGAAATCGCGCGCGGCGGCATTCGCGTCCTCCTCGACCGCGCGATCGCGCCCGAAGGCGTACATCGCCACCATCCGATGCGACCAGTCGAGGAGACGCGGCGCCGTCTCCTCGGGCACGCCGAGCATGCGCGCGATGATGCGCACGGGGATCGGCGTCGCGAAGGCCTCGAGGAGATCGAAGGGCTCGCCTGAGGGCAAGGCGTCGATCAGCTCGTGCGCCATGCGCGCCACGAGCGGGCGATAGCCCTCCACGCGACGGGAGACGAAGGCGCGGTTGACGAGCGTGCGCAGACGCGTGTGCACCGGCGGCTCGCGCTCCAGCATCGAATGGGCGTCGACCGCGTCGAAATCGCGCGTATGGGCGGCGGGCTCCGGCAGGCCGAGCTCGGCGCGGGTCGCCACGTGCAGGATTTCGCGGCCGAGACGGCGGTCGCGCAGGAGGCGATCGACGTCCGCATGGGCGAAGAAGCACCAGATCCCGTATTCGCGCCAATAAGCGACGGGCGCGACCGCGTGAATACGGGCATAGGCCGCGTAGGGATCGCCGTAGAACGACGGGTCGCGCGGATCGAGCGTCAGCGTACGGGTGGCGGGATCGATCGGCGGAGGAGAGGATGCGCTCATGTCCGCCGACTTAACGGGGACCGCCGCACCTCCGCAAGCGCCTTCGAATCCTGTGCGACCTTCGGCTTTCGCCCTGCGAAAAAAGCGCGCATCCGAGCCGCGCGAGCCGCCCGACGACTTTGCCGAGATCTGAAAATTTCAAATTGCGCGCTTCCGAAGATTGCTCGCAAAGACACCGCAGGGTCGCCATTGAACACAACATAAGTGAGAGCGAATATCACCCGAATTCCAGCAGTGACAACCTTTATTTAGAGTCTCTTCACCTGCTCTCAGCACAACATGCAACCTGAATCTCGCATAGATTAATCGATATGCCGGACTGTACTTATTGCATCGCGGGGCGCAGTTTTGTATGAGTAGAACGACAAACAAGATTTAGCAGGTTTACGGGGGGCGCATCCATCCCAGCGGGCCTTGTCCAGGCTCGCCGATTTCCGAAGATTGTGATGAACGGAGCTGACGATGGACGTGGCACGTGACGAAGCGTTCTTTTCGGAAGACGCTGCCTATCGGCGCATCGAGGCCCTCGTTTGGCCGGAAGGCCCCGTCTGTCCGCATTGCGGCGGGTCGGAACGGATCGGGCGTCTGGGCGGGCGCATGCCGCGGCCCGGCACGCTGAAATGCTATTCCTGCCGCAAGCCCTTCAACGTGAAGATCGGGACGCGGCTCGAGAGCACGCACGTGCCGCTGCACCTGTGGCTCCAGGCCCTGTTCCTGCTCCATGCCTGCGAGCGGCCGCTCAGCGTGAACCGCCTGCAGAAGGTCCTCGGCGTCTCGAGCCGGACGAGCTGGATGATCGCCCAGCGCATCCGGGCGGCGCTGGCGGACGACGACGGGATGGGAGACCACGGCGCGTCGTCGCCGCGCGCGGCGGCCCGGGCCGCCTCCAGGGCCGCCGCGATGCGCCGCTCGGGCCGCACGGCGACGCCGGAGCGGCGCGCCCCGATCCACGCGCAGCAGGGAGCCTTCCGATGACCGCGCCGACCTCGCCGCGTCGCAAATGGGCGGAGATCCAGGCCGAGATCTTCGTCGACACCGCCCGCGACCTCGGCTGCGAGGGCGCGCAGGACCGCTTCGACGCGCTCCTGCGCAAGCTCCTCCCCGAGATCACCCCGGACCGTCTGCGCGAGGAGACGCTCGAACTCGCCGCGCGCAGCCGCTCGCCTCGCGATCGCGACTGAGGACGAGACGACCCTCAGGCCGTCTCGAGCAGGCGGGCCATCAGCTGCGCGCGCGGCCCGATCGAGGAGACGAGCCCGTATTCCGCGAGCGTGTGGGCCCCGTCGCCGTCGATGCCGAGCCCGTCGAGGGTCGGCACGCCCAGGCCCGCCGTGAAATTCCCGTCCGAGCCGCCCCCGGTCCGCGTCGTCTCCGACAGAGGCAGACCGATCTCGGCGGCGCAGGCGAGCGCCCGCTCGTAGAGCGCGGCGACGCCCGGCGTGCGCTCGAAGGGCGGCCGGTTCATGCCGCCGGTGACGGTCACCCGGAAATCGGGCCGCTGCGGCGCGAGGCCGAGAATCGCGCGCGCGAATTCCTCCCCGTCCGCCGCCGTCTCGACGCGCAGATCCACCCCGAAACGGCAATGCTGCGGGATCGTGTTCAAGGCCGTGCCGCCGGAGACGAGCCCGACCGTCGTCGTGACGCCGCGCCCGTAATCGGTCATCGCCTCGATCGCGAGGATCTGGCGCGCCGCCTCGTGGATGGCGTTGCGGCCGTCGGGATGGCGCGAGCCGGAATGGGCGGGGCGGCCCTCGACATGCACCTCGAAGCGCCCGACGCCCTTGCGCGCCGTGACGATCTTGCCGCCGTCGCGGGCGGGCTCGGTCACGAGGACGGCGGCGGCGGCGCGGCCGAGATGCTCGATGAGCCCGCGCGTCGTCGGCGAGCCGATCTCCTCGTCGGGCGTGAACAGGAAGACGAGCGGACGCGAGGCCGTGCCGCGGCGGGCGACCTCCAGGAAGGCCGCGAGCGCGAGATAGGCCCCGCCCTTCATGTCGTAGATCCCGGGCCCGTAGAGCCGATCGCCCTCGACGCGCACCGGCAGGTCGGCGAGCGTGCCGATCGGGTGGACGGTGTCGAGATGGGACATCACGAGGGCGTGCTTGTCGTCCGTCGTCGGCCCCGCGCGCAGGATCACGCTGTCGCCGAGCCCGTCGCGGCCGGGAATGCGCTCGACGGCGACCGGCTCGCCGGCGAGGCCTGCGACGAGGTGATCCATCATCGCGTTCACCGCCGCCGGCTCGCTCGTCGGACTCTCGATCGCCGCCCAGGCGCGGATGTCGGCGACCATGCGGTCGGTCGCGTCCGGATGGGCGAAGGCATGGGCGGCGGAGTTCTGAGGGATCGACATCGGCACTTTCGCTCTCGTGGTCGGGAATGCGCCCGACCTTAAGCGCGCGAATGCCCCCTGGCGAGTGCCCGCACGCCGATCCCGCCTGCGAAGACGCGAGCGCGAGGGGCGCAGCCCCTCTCCTTCCCCTCAGAGTTTGAGAATCTTTCGCTGTTTTCTCCACGCCGTCATTCCGGGGCGCGAAGCGAGCCCGGAACCCAGACTCCCGACGTCGGATGAGCAGCCTATAGGCTGCGTCCTTCCACGTGTGAATTGTCTGAAGTTGCGCGGCGAGCGCGCATGCGCGCTCGAACCGACCTCGTGGATCTGGGTTCCGGGCTCGCTTCGCGCCCCGGAATGACGGGCGGGGAAAGATTCGCAAGCTCTCGGCGGAAGGAGAGGGAGCGTCCTGTCTGCCTCGAAGGCGTGCAGGACCCGCGATGTGCGCACTCCGCAGCCCCGAGGCGAAGGAGGAAGCGCGCGTGTACGATGTGCGGGCGCGGCCCTGTTCACCGCGGAATCGGCCGGGGGCGGCCCTCGTCGTCGATGGCGACGAAGGTGAAGGTCGCGTCCGTCACCTTCTCGCGCAGGTCGGTCTGGAAGCGGCGCGCCCAGGCCTCGATGTGGATCTTCATCGAGGTGCGGCCGATCTGCTCGATCTCCGTGTAGACGCACAAGACGTCGCCGACGCGCACGGGCCTGATGAACTTCATGGTCTCGACCGAGATGGTGACGACGCGCCCGCGCGCGCGCTCGACGCCCGCGATGCCGCCCGCCTGGTCCATCTGGGACAAGACCCAACCGCCGAAGATGTCGCCATTGGCGTTCGTGTCCGCCGGCATCGCCATCGTGCGCACCGTCAATTCGCCCCGCGGCTCCTCGCGCTCCCCGCTCATCGCCCCCTCCATCATCCGTGACGAGATCTGGTGGCCCATCGCACGCGCGGGATCAAGCCCTCGGCCGACGCGAAGGCCCTTCGGTTCCGGGAGCGCAGCCTGTAGGCTGTCCACGCCCCCGGGCGCCGAGGATCCCCCGATGACAGCGACGAGCCACGTCTTCTTCGTCTCCCACCCGGAGGTGGTCGTCGACCCGGCGATCCCGGTGCCGCGCTGGCATCTCTCGGCGACGGGCATCGCGCGGATGCGGGCCTTCGCCGAGCGGCCGGCGCTCGCGGGGCTCGCCGCCGTCTGGGCCTCGACCGAGACGAAGGCGATCGAGGCCGCGGGGATCCTCGCCGCGCGCCACGGCCTGCCGGTCGGCGTGAACGCCGCCCTCGGCGAGAACGATCGCAGCGCGACGGGCTTCCTGCCGCCCACCGAGTTCGAGGCCGTCGCGGACGCGTTCTTCGCGCGACCCGAGGAGAGCGTGCGCGGCTGGGAGCGGGCGGTCGACGCGCAGGCGCGCATCGTCTCGGCGCTGGCGGACGTGCTCGCGCGCGCGCCCGAAGGCGCCGTCGCGATCGTGGCGCATGGCGGCGTCGGCACGCTGTGCCTGTGCCATCGCCTCGGCGTGCCGATCGACCGCGCGCTCGACCAGAAGCGGCAAGGGCATGTCTGGACGATGGAGCGCGGCACCGGCCGCGTGCTCCATCGCTGGCGCCCGCTGGAGGAGGCGTGAGCGCGGGCTCAGCCCTCGCGGACGGTCTCGAAGAACAGGGCGTTGGCGCAGAAGCCGGGCGCGTGCTCGGCGCGTTCGGTCGCAGCGAGGAAGCTCTTGCAGGGTTCCTCGGCTGTGCAGCCGGCGCAGCGGCGGGCGGCGAGCGCGAGATCGAGGACGCGGCCCTCCTCGACGAGCGCCTGCGGATCGAGGCCGAGCCGGTCCATCATCTCGCCCATGAGCTCGGGGCGGGCGGCGGCGGCCTCGAGCCGCGAGATCAGCGCTTTCATGACGGGCTCCCCCTGTCGCGATCGTGACGAACGCGAGGGGAGCCTGACGCGCCGCGTCACGGCGCGCCTTGCGTTGGATCAATGCGACGTGGCGCGGATCACTTGCGCTCGCCCTCGACCTCGCGCACCGCCACGGCGAGGAGCTCGGTCATCTTGGCGCGGATGTCGGCGTCCGAGATCGAGGCCGGGAGATCGCCGCGGACCTTGCGATAGACGTCCTCGTCGCCCGGCTCGGCGAGATCCGCGCGGATCACGGCGCGGGCATAGTCCTCGGCCTCGTCCGCGGACTTGCCGAGCCGCTCGGCCGCCCAGAGGCCCAGCATGCGGTTGCGGCGCGCCATCGACTTGAAGCGCAGCTCCTCGTCGTGGGCGAACTTCTTCTCGAAGGCTGCTTCGCGCTCGTCGAACGTGGTCATGGCTGTCGTCACCCCTCGGCAGTCTCGTGCACGACGGGCTCGCATCGGCCCGTCATCGGCGATATAGCGAGACGCGGCGCCCCGCGCCACCCGCCGAGCGTGGCGTTTCGCGCGCGTGCGGCACTTCGTTCACGCAAGCGGGGGAAGAGCCGGCGCGGGGATGAAACGCGCGTTGTGTCTCCCCATGTCTTCGGATAGGTTGCCCCGCGAGCGGGCGGCCTCGTCGATGCCGCTCGACCGCTTCCGTTCCCTCCCCAGGGGCGGGCGCGTTCGAGAGCAAGGAGCCTCGAGTCCTTCCCATGGATTTCCACAAGCCACGGTACACGCCCATGAATCGCCGCCGTCGGATCTACGAGGGCAAGGCGAAGGTCCTCTTCGAGGGGCCGGAGCCCGGTACGCTGATCGCGCACTTCAAGGACGACGCGACAGCTTTCAACGCGAAGAAGCACGAGGTGATCGACGGCAAGGGCGTGCTGAACAATCGCATCAGCGAGTTCGTGTTCCAGCACCTCAACGACATCGGCGTGCCCACGCACTTCATCCGGCGGCTCAACATGCGCGAGCAGTTGATTCGCGAGGTGGAGGTGATCCCGCTCGAGGTCGTCGTCCGCAACGTCGCGGCCGGCTCCCTCGCCAAGCGGCTGGGCCTCGAAGAGGGCACGCAGCTGCCCCGCTCGATCATCGAATTCTACTACAAGAACGACAAGCTCGACGACCCGATGGTGTCGGAAGAGCACATCACCGCCTTCGGCTGGGCGACGCCGCAGGAGATCGACGACATCATGGCGCTCGCCATACGGGTGAACGACTTCCTGTCGGGTCTCTTCCTCGGCGTCGGCATCCGCCTCGTCGACTTCAAGATGGAGTGCGGCCGGCTCTGGGAGGGCGAGATGATGCGCATCGTCGTCGCCGACGAGATCTCCCCCGATTCGTGCCGGCTCTGGGACATGAAGTCCGCCGAGAAGCTCGACAAGGACCGCTTCCGCCGCGACATGGGCGGCCTCATCGAGGCCTACACCGAAGTCGCGCGCCGGCTCGGCATCCTCTCCGAGACCGACGGCGTGCCCATGGGCGGCCCGCGCCTGGTGCAGTGAGACCCGCGCCGCGCGCGAGACGTCGTCGCGAGAGGCCGGGCCCGCGCCCGGCCTCTTGCTTTTGGGGGAGGCGTTCGGGCCTGAGCCGCTCGATTCGCGTGGGCTCTCCTACCGGATCGAGTCGAGGCCTTTCTCGCGAACGAGCGTCAGCAATTTCAGCGACGCACCGACCGGCTTCCTCTCTCCCCGCTCCCATTGGCTGACGAGTCCGGTCGTCACGTTCAGATGACGCGCGAAAACGGCTTGGCTCACCCGCTCGCGCTCTCTGATCTCTCGAATCTCCTCTGCCGCCAACGATCGCACCGGCGTGAGGCACAGCTCGTCGAAACGCCGCATCGTCTGCTTGTCCAGGAGCTGTATATCGTGGAGATCGGACGCGGTCTCGTGGATCGCAGCCAACGCGTCAGTGCGGTAGGTGCGTCGGTCCGTCTTCGTCATCTCACTTCACCTCCATCAGCAACCCCGCCCCGATCGCCTTTTGCAATTCTTCTTCGCAAAACGATAGCATTTCACTCGCAAGCTTCTTGAAAGCTTCCACCTCGTCATTCCGGATGTTTTCGCGCGCGTGCTTCGGAAATCCGTAGACGAAAAAGGATCTATCGCCAGAGCGGAACAAAACGATGGCGCGAAAGCCGCCAGACTTTCCTTCGTTGGGACGCGAGATCCGCTGTTTTATCACTCCGCCCCCGAGATCGGCATCGACAAGTCCCCTTTCGGCCCGCGCGATCGCATTGCATAGCTCGACGTCGGCGATAGCCTCACGTCGTGCGAACCGCACGAACCATTTGTTCTTGAAAAGCCTCAAGCCGCCTCTCGAAGTTCGCCGAAATTATAACACTCCGTGTTACGGATTCAAGTCGGGCGGCGGGCCGATGTAGGCCGCCGCAGGACGATGCCAGCCCTCCGATCCGAGCGTGGCGTCAAGCCGGAGCGCTGCCGGCCGGGGTCCGCAGCCAGGCGGCGCCGCAGGCCTTGGCGAGCTCGCGCACGCGCAGGATGTAGCTCTGCCGCTCCGTCACCGAGATCACGCCGCGCGCGTCGAGCAGGTTGAAGGTGTGCGAGGCCTTGAGGCACTGGTCGTAGGCGGGCAGCACCATGTCGTGCGTCTCGCCCCGGTCGCCGGCCTCGAGATAGGCCCGGCAGGCGTTCTCGGCGTCGCGGAAATGCCGGAACAGCATCTCGACGTCCGAATGCTCGAAATTGTGCCGGGAATATTCCTTCTCGGCCTGCAGGAAGACGTCGCCGTAGGTGACCCGCTCGGCGCCGTCGCGGCCGTTGAAGTTCAGATCGTAGACGTTCTCGACGCCCTGCACGTACATCGCCAGCCGCTCGAGACCGTAGGTCAGCTCGCCCGAGACCGGCGCGCATTCGAAGCCGAGCACCTGCTGAAAATACGTGAACTGGCTCACCTCCATGCCGTCGCACCAGCATTCCCAGCCGAGCCCCCAGGCGCCCAGCGTCGGGCTCTCCCAATCGTCCTCGACGAAGCGCACGTCGTGGACGCGCATGTCGATCCCGATCGCCGCGAGCGAGGCGAGGTAGAGCTCCTGGATGTCGGGCGGGCTCGGCTTGAGGATGACCTGGAACTGGTAATAGTGCTGGAGCCGGTTCGGGTTCTCGCCGTAGCGCCCGTCCTTGGGCCGCCGCGAGGGCTGCACGAAGGCCGCGTTCCACGGCCGCGGCCCGAGCGCGCGCAGGGTCGTCGCCGGGTGGAAGGTGCCCGCGCCGACCTCCAGATCGTAGGGCTGGAGCACGACGCAGCCCTTGTCCGCCCAGAAGCGCTGCAGCGTCAGGATCAGCGCCTGGAAGGAGCGCTTCGGGTCCATATGGGGAGGCAGGTCGGTCATCGGGCGCGGGCTCTCTCGTCGGGCGATGGCCGGCCAGGGATGGAGAGCCCGCGCGGCGAAGTCAAGCGGAGGACGGCGAGCGCTCGCGACCCACCGCGCTTCTCGTTCCCTTCGAAGTTCGAAAATCTTTCGTTGCGGTGTCATCCCGGGCCGCGAAGCGGACCCGGGATGACAACCTTCCGAAAGATTCACAGGCTCTCAAGGGAAGGAGAGGGGCGGCGCCCGCCCTCCGTCACGCCGCCCGCACGGCGCCGAGGAAGGTCTCGATGCGGCTCGACAATTCGCGGGCCTGCGCGTCGACCCCGCCGGCGGTGGCGCGGATCTGGGCGGCGGCGGTGCCCGTCGTCGCGGCCGCCTCGCGCACGCCCGAGATGTTGGCGGACACCTCGTTGGTGCCGGTCGCGGCCTCGGTGACGTTGCGCGCGATCTCGCGGGTCGCGGCGTTCTGCTCCTCGACCGCGGCGGCGATCGCGGTCGCGTAGCCGTCGAGCGTGCGGATCGCCTCGGCGATGGCGGAGATCGCGCCGGCCGCATCCCCCGTCGTGTCCTGGATCGCGCGGATCTGCCCGGCGATCTCCTCGGTCGCCCGTGCCGTCTGGGCGGCGAGCGTCTTCACCTCGGAGGCGACGACGGCGAAGCCCTTGCCGGCTTCGCCCGCGCGCGCGGCTTCGATCGTGGCGTTGAGGGCGAGCAGGTTCGTCTGCTCGGCGATCTGCTGGATGAGCCCGACGATGTCGCCGATCCGGCTCGCCGCCTCGTTGAGGCGCGCGACCTTGGCGACCGTCTCGCCGGCCTGTGCCGCCGCGCCGCCGGCGAGGCTCGCCGTCTGCGAGACCTGCCGTCCGACCTCCTGCACGGTCGCGGCGAGCTCGGTCGTCGCGGCGGCGACCGTCTCGACGTTGGAGGCGGCCTGCTCGGAGGCGGCGGCGACGGCGGTCGCCTGGCTCGTCGTCTCCTCGGCCGTCGCGCTCATGGCGCCGGCGGCCTGGGTGAGTTCGCCGGAGGACCGCGCGAGCGCCTGCGTGACCGAGGCGGCGGCGGCCTCGAAGGCGGCGATCGCCTCCTCGATCGCGGCCTGGCGCTTCGCGCGCGCCGCCTGAGCCTGCGCGCTCTCGGCGCGCAGACGCTCGGCCTCCAGGCCGTTCTCCTTGAAGACGAGGGCCGCGCGGGCGACGTCGCCGACCTCGTCGCCACGCTCGGTGCCCGGCACCTGCATGTGGAACTCGCCGCGCGCGAGCCGCTCGAGCACGCCGACCATGCCCGAGAGCGGCTTGCCGATGCCCAGATGCGCGACCGCGGCCGCGAGCGCGAGGCCCACCACGATGCCGATGCCCGCGACGAGCGCGATGACGAGGCTCGCGGTGCGGTATTGCGCGTCCGCTCGCGCCGCCGCGCCGTCGACCTTGGCGCGGATCGCACCGGCGAGCGCGTTCATCTGCCCGCGCAGATCCTCGGCCATGGCGGAATTGCGAGCGGCGAGCGCGGCGAGCGTCTGGGCGTCGTCCGCGCCGGCGGCGAGGCTGGCCGCCCGCTTCATCGCGTCGAGACCGACTTCGTAGGCGTCCACGTCGCGGCGCACGCGGTCGAGCGCGGGGCGATCGTCCGCGTCGACCTGCGCGATGAGCCGGTCGAGCCGCCCCTCGAGCGTGTCGACCTCGCGCAGGATCGCGGCCTCGACGCCCGCGCGCGCCTGGGCGTCGGCGGCGGCGAGGAGGCGGTATTGCTCGCGCGAGAGGGCGATGAGATTGGCGTTGACCTCCATCGCGAGGAGCGCGTTGGCCGCGCGCTTCTCCATGTAGTCCGCCGCGGCGGCGACCTCGCGCAGGGCGAGAGCGGCGGCGAGCGCCACCGATCCTGCGACGAGGCCGAGCAGGACGACGACGGCGAGCACCTTCGTCGTGATGCGCAAACGTGCGAGCAATGCCATGACCTACCCCCGGGCTCTCGGTTTCGTTCGGAGCGTTTCCCGTCCCTGGAGGATTAACCCAAGGACACCCGTGGATCGTTTAAGATTTGCGGGGACGTGCGTCAGGGCGTCGCAGCCGAATCGTTAACGCCCGTCAACCCTCTCCCCGGCGGCTCCCCCTCGACACGGCGCGCGTTTCGGTCCATTCGACGCGAGCGAGGCCCGCGAGGCGCGAGGGAGGCGAGACATGCCCGAAACCTACGATCTGATCCTGTCCGGCGGCACGGTCGTGAACCAGGACGGCGTCCATCTCTGCGATGTCGGCGTGCGCGAGGGGCGGATCGTCGCGCTCGGCGACCTCGCCCGCGCGGATGCGGGCCGGCGCATCGATTGCCGCGGGCTGCACGTCCTGCCGGGCGTCATCGACAGCCAGGTCCATTTCCGCGAGCCGGGGCTTGAGCACAAGGAGGATCTCGAGACCGGCGCCCGCGCGGCCGTGATGGGCGGGGTCACCACCGTCTTCGAGATGCCCAACACCGATCCGCAGACGACGACGGAGGGCGCCCTCGACGACAAGATCGCGCGCGCGCGCCACCGCATGCATTGCGATTTCGCCTTCTGGGTGGGCGGCACGCACGACAATGTCGAGGCGCTGCCGGATCTGGAGCGGCTGCCGGGGGCGGCGGGCGTGAAGGTGTTCATGGGCTCCTCGACGGGTTCGCTCCTCGTCGAGGACGACGACGGCGTCTACGAGATCCTGCGCCGCATCCGCCGCCGCGCCGCCTTCCACGCCGAGGACGAGGAGATGCTGCGCGCGCGCAAGCACCTGCGCGTCGAAGGCGATCCGCGCTCGCATCCCGTCTGGCGCTCGCCGGAGGTCGCGCTCAAGGCGACGCGGCGCCTCGTCGAGATCGCGCGCCGCGCCCGCGCCCGCACCCACGTGCTGCACATCACGACGAAGGAGGAGATCGCCTATCTCGCGCGCCACAAGGACGTCGCGACCTGCGAGGCGACCCCCAACCACCTCACCCTCGTCGCGCCCGAATGCTACGAGCGGCTCGGCGCCTACGCGCAGATGAACCCGCCGGTGCGCGAGATCGACCACCAGGAAGGCATCTGGGCCGGCATTCGCGACGGGGTGGTGGACGTGCTCGGCTCCGACCACGCGCCCCACACGCGCGAGGAGAAGGACAAGGTCTATCCGGCAACGCCGTCCGGCATGACCGGCGTGCAGACGCTCGTGCCGATCATGCTCGACCACGTCGCGCAGGGCCGCCTCACGCTCGAGCGCTTCGTCGACCTCACGAGCGCGGGGCCGAAGCGGTTGTTCGGCATCGCCCGCAAGGGGCGCATCGCGCTCGGCTACGACGCGGATTTCACGGTGGTGGACCTCGCGCGGCGCGAGACGATCACCAATGCCTGGATCGCCTCGCGCTGCGGCTGGACGCCCTTCGACGGCCGCGAGGTCACCGGCTGGCCGATCGGCACGATCGTGCGCGGGAACGTGGTGATGTGGGACGGCGATCTCGCCGCGCCCTCGCTCGGCGAGCCGGTCCTGTTCGAGGAGGCGCTGCCGGACGCCTGATCGGCACCGCCCTCACGGCACGAGCCACGCGGCCTCGCGGTTGGGGATGTCGAAGCGGGCGCGGCGGTGGCCGCCATGGGCGAGGTAGAGGGTCTCGATCGTCTCCACGGCGACGGTCACCGCGCGAAAATGCACGCGGCCCGCCGCGCGCTCCGCCTCGTCGGCGGGAAGCGCGAAGGCGTCGGGGGCGGAGAGGGGCGTGCCGGGCGCGGGACGCGTGCCGTAGCAGTCCCGGCTCATCGGGCGCGAGGCGGCCCAGGCGGCGTCGGCGACCGCGTCCTCGCCATGGACGGAAGCGCGGCCCTCGACGCGGATCTGGAGCTTGCCGCCGGGATCGTAGCCGTGGAGCGCGATGCGCGGGTCGGCGGCGAGCTCGGCAACCTTGTCGGCGCGCGCATCCGTGTGGAAGCGCAGCCGCGCCGCCGACGGCTCGACCGCGCGCAGGACGACCGTGCGCAGGCGCGGGCGCCCGTCGAGCCCGATCGTCGCGACGCCGATCGTGTGGAAGGCGCTGCGCCGGTCCGCCACCCCGCGCGCGAGGCAGGCCCAGGCATGGGCGAGCGTGCCTGCGAGATCGTCGGCGAAGGCGGGTGTCGCGCGCGGATCGGGCATGCCTTTCCCCCAGGGAGCTCGTGGACGCCGCTCCTGATAGAGGGCGCGCAGGGGCGTCATCAAGCGGCGGGGCTCGGTGCCCGGGGGCGAGAGACGTTTCGAGGGCTCGTCTCGCGTGTTTCTCCTCGTGCCCGGCGCCGTGCAGGAACGACGCCCACTGTCTTTCCGCTCAGAGATTGTGAATCCTTCTCCTGATTACTCTGCGCCGTCATTCCGGGGCGCGAAGCGAGCCCGGAACCCAGATCCACGACGTCGATTCGAGCGCGCATGCGCGCTCGTCGCGCAACATAAGACAATGCACACGTCGAAGGACGCAGCCTATAGGCTGCTCATCCGACGTCGGGAGTCTGGATTCCGGGCTCGCTATCGCGCCCCGGAATGACGACGTCGAGGTTCCAGTCGCCGAGTCAGGCAGGCGCGCCCGCGTCCTGGGTCGCGCATCTTCCGGTGAACTCCGGCGGGCCCGGGCGCGTCGTGCAGCCGGGGGCGGGGACGTCGCATTGTCGGCGCCGCATCGGCCGTGCGACGATCCGATCGAGGCGGAGGCTGGCGGCATGACGAGCGGGAGCGGCGAGGCGCCGTGGGCGATCGGCCTCGAGAGCGCGGCGCGCGAGGTGGACGCGGTGGAGATCCTCACGCGCGGCGATCTCCCCCCATGGCTCGCCGGCACGCTCCTGCGCGTCGCGCCCGCGCGCTTCGAGGTCGGCGCGCAGCGCTATCGCCACTGGTTCGACGGGCTCGCCATGCTCCACCGCTTCGACATCGCGGGGAGGCGGGTGACCTATGCGAGCCGCTTCCTCCGCTCGGCCTCCTTCGAGGAGGCGAAGGCGCGCGGCGGCATCAGCCGCGGCGAGTTCGCGACCGATCCCTGCCGCACGCTGTTCGGGCGCACGATGGCGGTGATGCTCGGCGCGCCGCCGACGGACAACGGCGTCGTGGCGATCGACCGGATCGGCGAGGCGGTGGTGGCGCTCACCGAGACGCGTTTGCCGGTCGTCTTCGACCCCGACACGCTCGAGACGCTCGGCAACCATGCCTACGAAGCGGACGTCGACCGCGCGACGACGACCGCCCACCCCCATCGCGACGGCGCGCGTGCCTACACCTATCTCACCCGCTTCGGCCGCCGCAGCGTCTACCGGCTGATCGTGCGGGAGGGGATGCAGGAGCGGACGCTCGTCGAGATCCCCGTCGAGCGCCCGGCCTACATGCACAGCTTCGGCATGAGCGCGAAGAGCCTCGTTCTCGTCGAGGGGCCGCTCGTCGTCGATCCGCTCCTGATGATGCTCGTCAACGCGCCCTTCATCCAGAATTTCCGCTGGCGCCCGGAGCGCGGCACGCTGGTGCGGGCCTTCGACAAGGAGACGGGCGCCGCGCGCGGCGTCTGGCGGCTGCCGGCTCTGTTCTCCTTCCACCACGTCAACGCCTTCGAGGCGGAGCGCGCGCTCGTCGTCGACCTCGTCGCCTACGACGATGCGCGCGTCATCGACGAGCTCTATCTCGAGCGGCTGCGCCGCGAGGCGCCGCCCACGATCGCGGGCCGGCTCGTGCGGCTGACGCTGCCGACCGATGGGGGCGAGCCGGACGTCCGCGTCCTCTCCGACACGCCGATCGAGCTGCCGCGGATCGACTACGAGCGGCGCGCGGGCGAGCCCTACCGGATCGTCTGGGGCGCGAGCGCGTCGGCGCCGGGGGCCTTCCTCGACACGCTCGCGCGCATCGACCTCTCGGAGGAGAAGGGCGGCAACGCGCGGCTCTGGCACGAGCCCGGCACCTATCCCGGAGAGCCGATCTTCGTGGCGCGGCCGGGCGGGCGCGGGGAGGACGACGGGGTGCTGCTCAGCGTCGTCCTCGACACGCGCACGCGCCGCTCGTTCCTGCTCGTCCTCGACGCCGCGCGCATGACCGAGATCGCCCGCGCCGAGACGCCCGAAATCGTCACGCTCGGCTTCCACGGGACATTCCTGCACAAGCGGGGATGATTGCTTCGACCTTGTCTCTCAAGGGCCATGACGCCGTCATTCCGGGTCGCGAAGCGGGCCCGGAACCCAGACCCACGACGCTCGTTCGAGCGCGCATGTCGCGCTCGCGGCACACCGCGCACCGAGCCACAGGTTGAGCGACGCAGCCTATAGGCTGCTCATCCAACGTCGGGGGTCTCGGTTCCGGGCTTGGCTATCGCGCCCCGGAATGACGGTGGGTTGAGCATCGCACGGCGACAGGTGAGTGGCGGCTCACCAGGAAGGCGGCGTCGCCTCGGCGACGGCGACGACCCGCGAGACGAAGATGCCCGGCGTGACCACGTGCTCGGGGTCGATCGCGCCGAGCTCGACGATCTCGCTCACCTGCGCCACCGTGAGCTTCGCCGCCGTCGCCATGATCGGTCCGAAATTGCGCGCGGTCTTGTTGTAGACGAGGTTGCCGTGGCGATCGCCGGCGCGAGCCTTGATCAGAGCGAGATCGGCGTGGATCGGGTATTCGAGCACGTGCTCGCGCCCGCCGATCATCCGCGTCTCCTTGCCGTCCGCCAGCAGCGTGCCGGCGCCGGTGGGCGTGTAGAAGGCGCCGATGCCGGCGCCGGCGGCGCGGATGCGCTCGGCGAGATTGCCCTGCGGCACGACCTCGAGCTCGAGCTCGCCCGCGCGGTAGAGGCGCTCGAACACCCAGCTGTCGTGCTGGCGGGGGAAGGAGCAGATCACCTTGCGCACGCGCCCGGCCGCGAGGAGCGCGGCGAGGCCCGTATCGGCGTTGCCGGCATTGTTGGAGACGACCGTAAGGTCGCGGGCGCCCTGGGCGATGAGCGCGTCGATCAGCGCGAAGGGCATGCCGGCGGTGCCGAAGCCGCCGATCAGCACGGTCGCGCCGTCCGGAACGCCCGCGAGCGCCGCCGCCGGGTCAGGGACGATCTTGTCGATCATGCGCGAGCCTCCGCTTGGGTCCACGCCCAGGCATAAACGAGGAGCCCCCGCGCGAGAAGCCGCGCGGGGGCTCGAACCGGATTGGGTTGTTGCGGCAGAGGTCGCTTCAGTAATGCGGCGTGAGGCGCAGGTGCGGGCGCGGACCCGGCATCGCCGCGTCGGGCCGGCCCGCGAGCTTCTCCTCCCAGCCCTTGGCGAGCGCCATCAGGGCCGCGAAGCGATCGACCATGGCGCGGCGGATCTCCGGGCTCGCCCCGCCGAGATAGGCCTCGTCGTCGATGCGGCTCTCGACGAAGGCGCAGAAGCTCTCCGCGTCGTCCTTGTCGCCCCAGGCCTTGGCCGCGTCGGCGAGCGTGTGCTCGAGCACCATGTAGGCGACGAGGAAGCGGCGGAAGCGGTGGTGGTCGAAGTCGAAATCCTCGCGGTCGTCCGGGCTCTCCGCCGGGCCGCCGGCGAGGAGCGCGGCGGCGCGTTGGCCGAGCGCGCCGATGGCGTCGACGGCCTCGGGCGACATGGTCAGGTCGAGCCCGCCCTCGCCGCTCTTCAACCCGATCGTGACGATCCGCTCGCGATAGCCCGGCAGCGTGCCCTGCAGCCGGTCGTGCCAATCGGCGGCGGCGGCGAAGAGCGTCGCGGCGAAGGCCCGCAGCCCCGTGATCGGGACGACGCCGAGCGGCGCGCCCTTCGGATCGGACATCGGCAGGCGCACGCGCCGCCCGTCCTCCTCGCGCAGCGGCTCGAGCGCGATGCCGAAGGTGGGCCGCGAGGGCAGGAGCGCGTCGAAGAACTGGATCGGGAAATTGCTCGTGATCCCGCCGTCGCTGAACAGGACCCGGCTGCGATGGCCCGCCGCCTCGTGATGCAGCGGCACCGCGGCGATCAGGAGCGGGAAGGAGAGGCTCATGCGCACCGCGAGGACGACCGGCAGGTCCTGCGCCGCGGGGAAGGGATAGAGGCCGGACGCATCGGGCTCGACCCCCTCGCGGGTCATCCAATCGACCACCCAGCCCGGCACGACGCGGCGCAGCTCGGCGGGATCGAAATAGAAGGCCTCGCCGGTGGCGGCCGCGGTCGCGGCGAGCTCGGGCAGGACGTGCGGGCGGCGCTGGCCGAGATTGGTGGTGATCACCCGCAGCTTGATGCCCGCCCGCTCGAGATCGCCGAAGGTGAGCGGCACGCGCAGCGCGTCCGGATCCTCCGGCAGGCCGCGCCCGGCCGCCGCCTCGATCTCTTCCGCGAGCCAATCGGAGAGGCCGACGCCCTCCTCGTCCTCCTGCGTCGTGCCGGGACACATCCCGAAATCGCCCTCGACCAGCACGTCGCGCGCCGATTTGAGCACCGACAGCCCGAACAGCAGGACGGCGCCGACCGCGAACACGATCAGCGCGAAGAGCACGCCGAACGGCCCGCCCGCGACGGCGCTGGAGAACAGGCCCAGCGTCACGAACAGCATCAGCGCGACGATGAGGTATTGCGCATGGGAGAACATCAGGATGCGCAGAGCCGGCCAGAAGGCGCCGCCGCGGAGCGCGCCGAGCGCCCGGAACAGCGGCCGCGCCTCGGGCGAGGGCTGGAACAGGCTCGCGAGGCTCGTGCGCAGCTTCGCGGGCAGACTCGCGACGAGCTCGAAGCCGCCGCCGGCGCGGTTGAGCTCGGCCGCCGCCGTGATCGCCGCCGCGATCGCCCCCGCCGAGGTGCCGCCGATCGAGCGGAAGCGGTAGTCGCGCGCGAGGCGCAGCACCGCCTTCGGATACACGACGCCGGACGTGACGCCGCCCTTCATGATCAGATCGCACTCGCGCTTCGGCACGCTGGCTGACATGTCTTGCCTCCCGACGAACGTTGCCCCGCAGGAAGCCACAGCCGCGCCTCCTGTGCAAAAGAAACCACGGCGATCCGCGATCGCATTCTCGTGATCGGTAGAAGAACGGATGCGGCGGGAGTTTCATCCCGAACGGTACTCCCTCCCCGGAGGGGAGGGATTTTGCTGCCCTATCCCTCCCCGGAGGGGAGGGTGGCCCCTGGAGCGTCAGCGACAGGGGTCGGGTGGGGCCCGGGTGGGAGGCTTTCCTCGAAGCGTGGGGCCCCACCCGACCTCCGGCGGCTCCGCCGCGGAGGCCACCCTCCCCTACGGGGAGGGATTCTGCCGCCCTATCCCTCCCCGGAGGGGAGGGTGGCCCCTGGAGCGTCAGCGACAGGGGTCGGGTGGGGCCCGGGTGGGAGTCTCTCCTCGAAGCGTCGGCCCCACCCGACCTCGTTCGGCTGCGCCTCCGAGGCCACCCTCCCCTACGGGGAGGGATGTCGCACCCGCTCGAAGGCCGCGATCTCGTCGAGCGCGAGGGTGAGGCGCACCACCCGTCCGCCCTCGACCACCGCCCCGTCCGGCCAGCGCCGCCAAAGGCCGTGGGGCAGATATCCCACCACGCGCCCGCCCGGCTCGACGCAGGGCATCACCAGGACATCGCTTCCGCAGAAGAACTGCTCCTCGAAGGCCCAGGCGGCGGGGTCGTCGGGGCAGGCCAGCACCATGGCGCGCTGGACGGGCAGACCGGTCGCGCTCGCCTCGCGGGCCGCCTCGCGCAGACGCGGGCGCAGCCGCTCGCGCAGAACGAGCGCGGCGTTCACCGCGGCCTCGGCATCGGCGCCGTAGCTCCAGGGCTCGCGCGGGCCGATGCCGTGGAAGCGGATGTGGGAGAAGAAGATCGCGGCCTGCGTCCAGCGCACGTAGAGCTCGGGATCGCGCGTGTCGCCGTAGAAGCCGCCGATATCGGTCGCGTGGAAGGGTCCGCCCGAGAGGCCCCAGGAGAGGCCGCCCCGCAGGGAGGCCGCGAGCCCGCCCCAGTCGGCCTGCGGATCGCCGCCCCAATGGCCGGGATAACGCTGCCCGCCGGCCCATGTCGCGCGCCCCAACAGATAGGCACCCGAGGGGCAATAAAGGGTCGCCGCCTCGTGGACGCAGGCATTGTAGAGGAGCGGATAGACGTTGCGCAGCCGCGCGCCTTCATCGCCGTTATGCGCGAGGCAATCGTCCTCGACCTGCTCGCCGAAATCGGACTTGATCATCTCGACGCCAGCCTCGAACAGCTCGCGGTGGCGGTCGCGCCAATAGGCATAGGCGTCCGGGTGGGTGAAGTCGACGATGCCGGAATCGGGGAGCTGGGTGAGGACGGCGCCGAAGGGCTCGGGGTCGAAACGGTAGCGATAGGGCGCACCGGTGCGGCGATCGCGCAGGAGCCAGCCCTTCGCCGCCATCTCCGCATGGAGCGGGTTCGCCTCCGACACGAGCGGGTATTCCCACACGCAGACGCGCAGCCCCAGCGCGCGGACCTCGTCGAGCACCGCCTTCGGGTCGGGAAAGCGCGCGGGGTCCCATTGGAAGGCGAAGCGGGTCTGCGTGTCCTGCCAGGCGCGCCCGTCGAAGGTGATCGTCTCGACGGGCATGCCGCGCGCGCGCACCTCCCGGGCGACCGAGAGGAGCTCGTCGGGCGTGCGGTAATAGGCCTTGGAGAGGATCACGCCCATCGACCAATCGGGGATCTCGGGGGCGCGGCCGGTCAGGTCCGTATAGGCGCGCAGGATGTCGGCGCCCGTCTCGCCGGCGAGGAGGAAGAGGTCGAGAACCTCCTCCGCCACGAGCGCGGCATAGGTGCGGTGCGACCAGAGCGGGTGGCCGACCGCATGAGTCACCTCGGCGGGCGTGTGCAGGAAGGCGCCCCAGCCGCGCGGCGACCAGGCGAAGGGCGTGTTCTTGTAGGCGCGGTCGGAATTGACGCCGAGCGCATCGACGACGTGCGAGCGCACGAGCTGCCCCGCTTTGTCGAGCCGCCCCCATTTCTCGCCCAAGCCGTAGACCCGCTCGCTGGGCGCGAGGTCGAGCGACACGAGCGTGCCGCGCTCGGTGCGCGCGAAGGGCGGCAGGCGGTGGCGGCGCACGAAATGGCCGTCCTGCGAGGAGCGCTGCACCACACAGGCCTTGCGCGCGAGCACGAAGGCGAGCGGGTCGAGGGTCAGCGTGAGGACGAAATCGTCCCAGGCGACGCGCACGCCCCCGTCCGCGTCCTCGGAGAGGGTCGCCGGGCGCACCCCCGGCTCGGCGACGAGGATCGGATAGGTCGGCGCGCTCGTCTCGCCGAGCGTGAGCCGCACGCCGTCGGCGAGGCCCGCGACGAGGAGCGGCCCGGCGCTCGTCGCGATGCGGATGCGCCCGTCCGCGAGGCGCTCGGGGCGTGCGGCGGCGGCGACGGGCGGGATGCGGCCCCAATTCGGCTCGACGACGTCGAAGGCGTGCATGGCGTGCGATCTCAGGAAAGCTCGACGATCGGAAGGGAAAGGCGCGCGGCGAGCGCCCGCAGAGCGGGGCGCACGTCGCCATAGACGAGGGAGACGTGGTGCTCGAGGCCGCCGTCGATCAGCGCGCGCGTGACGTCGGCGACGGGCTTGTCGAAGCGCACGAGGCCCGACGTCCCCGAAAAGCTCTTCGGCCCCGCCACGATCTCGGCCCCTGCGATCACGAGAGCGGGCGCGTTATGCGCCTGGCTCAGCCGCGCGAGCGTGATGCGGCCCGGCGCGAGCGCGAATTCCTGGAGGAGCGGCATCTTGCGGTTCGAGTGGATCTGCGCCGCGGGCGGCGTCGCGGGATCGGCCATCGAGGCCGGCGCGAGCCCGCAATGCCACAGCACGCCCGTCTCGCTCGCCGCGTCCATGTCGACGATGTCGGCGAGGAACGCGGGGGCGCCGGCGAGCTCCTGCAGGATCAGCGAGGTGAGCGCGCCGTAGACGTCCGCCTCGCAGGCGCAAGGGGTGCGCTCCTGCGAGAGGAAGGCCATCGGCCCGCAGGACGCGCAGCCGAATTCCGTGAACATTTCCGGCCAGCAGCGCACCGCGAGCGCGGAGAGGTTCTTCTCCCGCGCGAGCCCGGCGAGCGCATGGTACACCGCGAGCGAGCGCTCGAGCTGCTCCTGATCGAGCGCCTCCGTCCCCGAGAGCCGCGCGGCGACCTCGCTCTTCGTCTGCGCGATGCGCTCGGGCGCGACCGCGCGGGCGGCGGCGAAGAGATCGGGCAGCGCGATCGGCTCCACCCCGATCCCCGCCATCGCCCGCAGCGCGCCGGGATCGTAGCGGCAGGTGTCGAAACCGACGGGATGCTCGCCGACGAGCCCGATGCGCGTGCCGGCCAAGCGCTCGAGCACGGAATCGGCGGCGCGGGCGTCGGCCTCCTCCGGCTCCGGCGGCGGGTGGGGGAGCGGCGGCTCGACGGCGCGGGTGCCGGCGACGAGCTCGGCGAGATCGGCGTCGAGCGAGGCGGCGTCCGGCGCCGCGTAGAGCCAGCGATGGGCGATGCCCGCCCGGCCGAGCGCGTGGGCCGCGAGGTTCAGCCCGCAGAAGGAATTGAGCCGCAGCCGCCCGCCCGTACGCGGCTCGGGAAAGGCCCAGAGCGCGAGCGGCGCGCCGGCATGTTTTCCGATCGCGACCGTCATCGAAGCGTCGGTGAAGGTCACCTGCAGGAGGAGGAGGAGATCGAGCGCCTCCCCCTCGAGCGCCGCGAGCGCGGCCTCGGCGGCGACCGCGTCGCAGAGGAGCGTGCGCGGCCCGACGATCTCGTGGCCCTCGCGTTCGAGAGCCGCGAAGGCGGCGGCGGCAATCTCCTCGGCGAAGGGGACGTCGAAGGTGGGCCGCGCGAGCGCGAGCGTTCCGATGCGGGCCATGGCTCAGAACCCCTCATAGGCGTGGCGGAAGCCGGCATCGGGCGACGGCACCGAGACGCCGTCCGCAAAGAGCGGATGCGCGTGCCAGGGCGTCGCCTGCGCGTCGGTGAGCGCGTTGATGCGCTCCATATAGGGCACGCTCGTCGCGCGCAGCCCCGCCCGGATCGCCTCCCAATCGGGGAACGCCTTGAACGGCTCGGCCCAGATGGCACGGCCGGCGAGATAGCCGGAGGCGCCGGCGCGGTAGGCGCGCGCGAGGATCGCCTCGAATTCCGCCATCCCTGCGCCCGCCGAGAGCATCACCCAGGGCCGCCCGCACAGGCGCCCCAAGTCGTCGAACGCGGCCTGCGCCGCATCGCCGCCATCAGCCACCGCGCGCGCCGGGACGGGGCTCTCGACCTTGAACAGGTCGATGCCGAAGCGCGGCTCGGCGAAGGCGCGCACGCTGTCGAGGACGAGGTCCGCGCGCTTGTCGGCCATCTCGATATATTGGCTCGTCTGGTTCTTCTCGCCCGGCAGCGGGTAGACCAGGAGCTCGAAGACGTAAGGGATGTCGAAGCGCGCGCATGCCTCGCCGATGCGGGCGGCGAAATCCTTCTGCGCGGCGATGACCGACGCCTCCGCATCCGGCCGGTACCAGGCGAGCACCTTCACGGCATCGCCCCCGCAGCGCTTGATCTTCTCGACCGACCAATCGTCGATCTCGGCGGAAAGCCGCCCGCCATCCGTCTCGCGAAAGAGCGAATCCTCGAGCGTCACCACGAGGCCGATGCGCGGGGAGAGGAGCGTGAACCCGCGCGGGAGGGCGAAATGCGGGTCGAGCAGCATGGCGGTCGCGTGGCGCTGCAATTCCGCGACCAGCATCAGCTTGAAGCCGGCGACGTCCTCGTAGGGCGCTTCCGCCGTGCCGCGCTTTTCGCGGATCGGGTTCTTGATCGGCGGGCGCTGGTCGACCGCGACCATCTTGAAGCGGCCGGCCTCGTCCGCCATGCGCCGCATGCCCCACAATTTGCCCGGCGACAGCTCCATCACGAACGCTCCCTCATGAATTCTTCCAGGGCCTCCCGCGTCGGCGCGCCCGCGCGGCCGCCGAAGGCGGTGCATTTGAGCGCGGCGGCCGCGCTCGCGAAGGCGACGGCGCGCGCCTCGTCCATGCGCTCGGCGAGCGCCAGCGCGAAGGCGCCGTGCCAGACGTCGCCGGCGCCCAGCGTGTCGACGACCGCCACGCGGGGCGCGGGCGCGTGGACGATCGCACCCCCCTCCCCCGTGTACAGAACCCCGTCCGCGCCGAGCGTCACCGCGAGGAAGCCGCGATGGCTCCGCGCGAGCGCGGCGAGCGCCGCGCGCGGATCGTCGATCCCGGTCGTCTCGGCGAGGCCCTGCTGGCCGAAGACGGCATGGGTCGCGAGCGCGAGGAGGTCGGGATCGTCCGGCCTCCGGTCCGCATCGAGCACGGAAGGCACCCCCGCTTCGCGCGCCGCGCGAAACAGCCGGATCGCGCCCGCCGACCAGCGGGTGTCGCCGAGGACGCCGCGGGTGCCCTCCGCGAGCCGCTCGGGCAGCCAAGCGGGGTCGATCGGCATGTCGGGATCGGCATAGGCGACGATCTGGCGCTCGCCCTCCCCGTCCACGTAGATCGAGGAGAGCGGCGAGCGGCGGCCTTCGATCCGCCGCGCGAGCGCGCAATCGACGCCCTCCGCCTCGAGCCCGGCGACGATCTCCGCGCCGATCGCATCATCCCCGAGCCGCGTCGCGAGCGCCGCGCGTCCGCCGAGCCGCGCGATCGCCACCGCGGCATTGGCCGCGATGCCGCCGCCGACGCTCGCGAAATCGCGCGCACGATACTTCTCGGCCGCGCGCGGCATCGCCTCGACCCGGAAGACGAGGTCGAGGACCGCGATGCCGACACAGACGACCAGCGGCGCCTCCGACATCTGCGACATGCTCCTCCCGTCGCCCCGCTGCGGGGCGTCTCGACGCGCCCCTTGATTTGCGGCACGCTATCATGTCTTATGTCTTTTACAAGACTTGAACGAGATCCGCTTCACGCGGGCGGTCAGGGAGGATCGAATGGCGGACGTCGCGATCCGAAGCGTCAGGAAGGTCTTTGGCCAGGTGCCCGTCATCCACGGCATCGACCTATCCGTGCGCGACGGGGAATTCGTGGTCCTCGTCGGCCCGTCCGGCTGCGGGAAGTCGACGCTGCTGCGCATGATCGCCGGGCTCGAATCCGTCACCGACGGCGAGATCGCGATCGGCGGGCGGGTCGTGAACGACCTCGCCCCGCGCCATCGCGACATCGCGATGGTGTTCCAGGACTACGCGCTCTATCCGCACAAGACCGTCTACGACAACATGGCCTTCGGCCTGCGCATGCGCGGCACGCCGAAGCCGCAGATCGAGACGCTCGTCGGCGAAGCGGCGGAGATCCTGCAGATCGGCCACCTGCTCGATCGCCGCCCCGGCCAACTCTCCGGCGGCCAGAGGCAGCGCGTCGCCATGGGCCGCGCCATCGTGCGCCGGCCGCAGGTCTTCCTGTTCGACGAGCCGCTCTCCAATCTCGATGCGCAATTGCGCGGCGAGGTGCGCATCGAGATCAAGAAGCTCCACCAGCGCTTCGGCTCGACGATCGTCTACGTCACCCACGACCAGGTCGAGGCGATGACGATGGCCGATCGCATCGCGGTTTTGCGCTCGGGCGTGCTCGAGCAATTCGCGAGCCCCGACGACATCTACAACCGCCCCGCCTCGCGCTTCGTCGCGAGCTTCATGGGCTCGCCGCCGATGAACGTCGTGCCCGCCGCGCTCAGCGCTTGCGGGGAGCGGATCGAGATTTCGGGCGGCGTCGCGCTGCCGGTGCCCGAGCCGCTGCGGGGGCGGATGGAGAGCGCCCGCGGGCGCGACATCGCCTTCGGGCTGCGGCCCGAGCACGTGCGCGCCGGCGAGGCCCGCGATCCGGGCGACCATAGCCTCGAGGCGCCCGTCGAGATCGTCGAGCCGCTCGGCTCGGAGACGCTCACCTGGCTGCGCGTCGGCGAGGTCAGCCTCACCGGCCGCTTCCCCCCGGAAGCCGGGGCGCGGCCCGGCGCGCGGGTGCGCGTCACGCTCGCGATGAGCCGCATGCACCTGTTCGACCGCGAGACCGGCGCCGCGCTCGCCGCCTGAGCGGGCCGCGACGAGCACCACGACACAACAGGGCGACAAGCCCGGACGAGAACACCCGAGAGGAACCGCCGAACCAAAAGGCAAGGAGAGGAAACCATGAGGAAACTGTTCGTAGCGGCGTCGCTCGCCGCTCTGATGGTGACGGGCAGCCTCGGCACCGCCGCCGCGCAGACGGAACTGCGCATCTTCACCGGCGGCCAGCAGCGCCCGGACGTGATGCGCCAGATCCTCGACCTCTATCAGGAGCGCAATCCGGACGTGCGCGTCGAGATCGAGGTCGGCGGCGCCACCTCGGAGCAGCAGCAGCAATATCTCAACACCGTCCTCGCCTCGCGCGATTCGGCGATCGACCTGATGCTGATCGACGTGATCCGCCCGGCCCAATACGCCGCCGCGGAATGGGCGGCGCCTTTCGACGACTTCCTCGGCGATCGTCGCGACGAGGTCATGGCGCGCTATCTGCCCGCCTATCGCGAGGCGAACATCGTGAACGGGCAGGTGATCGCTCTGCCGTACTTCGCCGACGCGCAATTCCTCTATTACCGCCGCGACCTCTTCGAGAAGCACGGCGTCGAACCGCCGCAGACCTGGGACGAGCTCCAGGCCGCGACGCTGCGGATCATGGAGGCGGAGGGCAATCCCAACCTGCGCGGCTTCGAGACGGCGGGCGCGCCGATCGAGGGCGCGGTCTGCACCTATCTCGTCCCGCTCTGGGGCGCGGGCGGGCGGCTTCAGGCCGAGGACGGCTCGCTCGCGCTCGACGACGAGACCGCGATGAAGCCCTTCGAATTGTGGGGCTCCTTCCGCGAGAGCGGCGTGCTGCCGCCCAATATCGGCGAGATCGCCACCGACCGCATCCGCCAGAACTTCCAGGCCGGCAATCTCGTGACGGCGATGAACTGGGGCTATGTCTGGAACCGCACCCAGAACGACGACGACAGCCAGGTGAAGGGCGCGGTCGGCGTCGTGCCGCTTCCGGGCTTCACGGCGGACGCCGCCGCGACCTGCATCGGCGGCTGGCAGATCGCGGTGAGCGCCTTCTCGAACAACAAGGACGCGGCCTTCGCGCTGGCCGAATTCCTGTCGAGCCCGGAAATCTCCAAGATGCAGGCGATCCTCGCCTCGCATCTGCCGGTCTTCCCCGAGGTCTATACGGATCCGGACGTGCTCGAGGCCAATCCGTGGTTCGAGGACGCGCTGCCCGTCGTCGAGACGGCCCGCGCCCGGCCGGTGAGCCCGCGCTATACGGAGGTCTCCGAGATCATCCGTACCAACATGAACGCCTTCCTCTCGGGCACCCGCTCGGCCGAGGACGCGCTCGCCGACATGCGCAACCGGCTCGGGCCGATCCTGCGTTGACCCCCTCCTCCACCGGCGCGGGCTCTCCCTCCGGCCCGCGCCGGTTCTTTCATCGCCGTCCGTGTGACGGAATCGCCACCCCTCTCCTTCCCCTCAGGGGAAGGTGGCTCCGGACGCGCACAGCGTCCGGAGACGGATGGGGTCTTTCGACCCGCAGGGTCGAAGGGGCGTCGGGAGCCGCCTTACGTACGGAGCTCTATGACGACGCCCCTTCGCCGCTCGCGCGGCGAAAAACCCCATCCGACCCGTCGCCTCCGGCGCCGGGCCACCTTCCCCTGAGGGGAAGGAGAGGGGCGGCCGCCTCCGCGTCTCGAACCCCTGCGCAGATCACGATGCGTGACTCTTCCCTTCCCCTGCCCGAGAGCCCGTGACCGATGCCGCGCGCGACCGTCTCGACGCCGCCACCGCACCCCGAGAGCCTCGTCGAAGGCGCGCGCGAGGGCGTGCCCGCGCGCGGCAAGAAGGCGCGCGTGCCGCTCACCCCGCTCGAGCGCTCGGAGCGCCGCCTCGGCTTTCTCCTGCTCGCGCCGGCCTTCCTGCTGCTCTGCGCGATCGTCCTCTACCCGATCTCGCAGCTCCTGATCACGAGCCTGCGCTTCAACCAGCTCACCCAGCCGTGGATGGGCACGCCCTTCGTCGGGCTCGAGAATTTCCAGCGGGCGATGGACGATCCGGCCTTCTGGAACGCGACCATCAACACGTTCCTCTACATCCTGGTGACGGTGCCCGGGGCGGTCGTCGTCGGGCTCGGGCTCGCGCTCCTCGCCAACCAGCCGTTTCGCGTGAAATGGCCGGTGCGGCTCGGGCTCCTGCTGCCCTGGGCACTGCCGCTCGTCTTCGCGGGGCTGATCTTCCGCTGGTTCTTCGAATATTCGCAAGGGCTCGTGAACAACGCGCTCGTCTTCGTCGGCCTCGCGCCGCAGCCCTGGCTGACGAACCCCGATCTCGCCTTCGTGGCGATCTGCATCGCGATCGTCTGGAAGACGTCGAGCTTCGTCGCGCTCGTGCTGCTCGCGGGGCTCCAGACCATCCCGCGCTCGCTCTACGAGGCGGCGGAGATCGACGGGGCCTCGCGCTGGCGGCAATTCTGGGAGATCACGCTGCCGATGCTGCGCCCGGCCATCGTCGTGGCGCTGATCTTCCGCACCATCACCGCCATCCAGACCTTCGACATCCCCTACGCGATGACGAATGGCGGGCCGGGCAATTCGACCGAGTCGCTCGCGATGTACATCCACAAGACCACGATCGACTTTCTCGATCTCGGCTACGGCTCGGCGCTCGCGGTGCTGATGTTCGTCGTCTCGGTGATCGTCACCTCGGGATATCTGCGCTACACGCGCCGCGATCCGTCCGGAAAGGGGGCCTGAGATGGGCTATCGCATGCCGTCGCGCCGCGCGGTCGTCTGGCTCGCCGCGCTCATCGTCGCCGCCAACGGCTTCTTTCCGGCGCTCTGGATCCTCTTCACCTCGCTCAAGACCGAGAGCGAGCTGATGCGCATCCCGATCACGATCCTGCCGACCGCGCCGACGCTCGACAATTACGTGCGGGTGTTCACCGACCAGCCGATCCTGCTCTTCATGTGGAACTCGTTCGGCGTCGCGACCCTCTCGACGCTGCTCTGCGTCTTCGTGTCGGCGCTCGCGGCCTATGCGCTCGTGCGCCTGCGCCTGCCCGCGCCCGGGCTGATCCTCTCCGCGCTGCTCGCGGTGGCGATGTTCCCGCTCATCTCGCTGATGGTGCCGCTCTTCCAGACGATGCGCACGGTCGGCCTCCTGAACACCTGGTGGGCGCTGATCTTCCCCTACGCCGTCCTCTCGATGCCGGTCTGCACCATGGTGCTGATCGCCTTCTTCCAGGACATCCCGCGCGATCTCGAGAACGCCGCGATGATCGACGGCTGCTCGCGGCTCGGCGCGCTCTGGCACGTGATCCTGCCGCTCACCGCGCCCGGCGTGTTCACGGCGGCGATCCTCGCCTTCGTGAATGCCTGGGACGAGTTCCTGCTCGCGCTCACCCTCGCCCCGCGCGTGTCGAGCCGCACCCTGCCGGTGGGGATCACGCTCTACCAGGGCGAGTTCGCCTTTCCCTGGCCGATCATCTCGGCGGCCTTGATCATCGCGATCGTGCCGATCTCGATCCTGATCGCGGTCTTCCAGGAGCGCGTCGTCGGCGGACTGACGCAGGGCGGGGTGAAGGGGTGAGGCGCGCCTCACCCGAACCGATATTCCGTCACCTGCCGATAGACCGCACCGGGACGCAGGATCGTCCCGGGAAAGTGGGGATGGTTGGGGCTGTCGGGGAAGTGCTGGGGCTCGAGGCAGAAACCCGAACAGGGGCCGTAGCGGCGCCCGTCGTGGCCCGGGACGTCGAGATCGGTCTTCCAGCCGTCGTAGAATTGCAGCCCGGGCTCCGTCGTCCAGACCTCCAGCGTCGCGCCGCTGCGCGGGGAGCGCACCCGCGCGGCGAAGGCGAGCGGCTCGTCGATCCCCGATTTTTCGGTCCGCGTGCGCGCGAGCGCCCAATTGTGATCGTAGCGCAGCCGCTCCCCCTCGACCATGCGCCGGATCGGGCGCGGCGTCCTGAAATCGAAGGGCGTGCCGTCCACCCGCAGGATCTCGCCCGTCGGCACGTTGTCGGCGTCGACGGGGGTGCGGAAGGCGGCGTCGATCTCGATCTCGTGGTCGAGGATGTCGTCGGCATCGTCGAGCGTGAAATAG
Source organism: Salinarimonas sp. (assembly GCF_046292825.1). GTDB lineage: Bacteria > Pseudomonadota > Alphaproteobacteria > Rhizobiales > Beijerinckiaceae > Salinarimonas. The sequence continues at coordinate 36,911 of NZ_JBKBQG010000005.1, forward strand.
GAATGGTGGCAGAGATTGACCGGCGTCGGCGCGTCCGCGCGCGCCTCGAGCGCGACCCGCAGCGTCGCGCCGTCGAGCGTGTAGGTGCAGGCGACGTCGAGCGCGCCGGGATAGCCGCAATCGCCGTCGGGGGAGCGCAGCGCGAGCGTCACCGCATCGGCGCGCGCCTCGACGAGCCGCCAGGCGCGCTTGCCGAAACCCTTGCCGCCGCCGTGCAGCGAGGTGCGGCCGTTCTCGTTCTTGGGCAATTGGTAGGTGGTGCCGTCGAGGGTGAACCGGCCCTCGCGGATGCGGTTCGCGAAGCGGCCGGCGATGGCGCCGAAATGCGGGGAGCGCGCGACGTAATCCTCGAGGCTGCCGAGGCCGAGCACCACGCGGCGCGCTCCGGCGCGCGTCGGCACGACGAGATCGCGCAGAACCGCCCCCCAGGAGATCACCTTCGCCTCGGCCCCTGCCTCCGAGCGGATCGTCGCCTCGACGACGCCCTCGCCCTCGAACGTGCCGAAATCCCGTACCGTCATCGACGCCCACTCCCGATTCGCGGCGTCTCCCGTGGACACCGCCTCACTCTTGTATAAGATAAAGGTCTTCCGCGCCGAGAAAAGCTCGGCATCCGCGACGAGGACGCAGCATGGAGGTCGCCCCGCGCAGCCTCAAGCCCAAACCGCTCTATCGCCAAGTGCGCGACGAGCTCGTCCGGCGCATCGTCGAGGGCGCCTGGGCCGCCGGCCAGGCGATCCCGAGCGAGTTCGAGATCGCCGCCGATCTCGGGGTCAGCCAGGGCACGGTGCGCAAGGCGCTCGACGAGATGGCGGCCGAGCGGCTCGTGGTGCGCCTCCAGGGCAAGGGCACCTTCGTCGCCCGCCACGACGACGCGCGCATCCTGTTCCAGTTCTTCCGCCTCCTGCCCGATACCGGCGAGGTGCGCTTCCCCGAGAGCCGGGTGCTCGGCGTGACGGCGCGGCCCGCGACGCGAGCGGACGCGCAGGCGCTCGGCATCGCGGCGGGCGCCCCGGTGATCGCCTTCGAGCGCGTGCGCTTCCTCGACGAGACGCCGTGCATTCTCGAGCGGATCGTGCTCAGCGAGGCGATGTTCCCCGGCCTCGCCGCGCGTGGCCTGCCGAACAACCTCTACGATCTCTACGCGACCGCCTTCGGCGTCACCATCGCCGGGGCGACGGAGCGGCTCAAGGCGATGGTCGCCGGGCCCCACGAGGCGGAGCACCTGGCGGTGGCGCCGGGCACGCCCCTCCTCGTCGTCGACCGCATCGCCACGGCGCTCGACGGCCGCATCGGCGAATGGCGCGTCTCGATCTGCCGCACGGATCATTGGCACTACAAGGCGGAGCTGCGGTGAGGGCTTCACGGGCGCACCCCCCTACCGCACGAATTCCACGCTCACGCCTGCCTCGACCAGCACGGCGAGTTCCAGCGCGTCCCAATTCGTGAGCCGCACGCAGCCGTGGGAGGCGGCGTGGCCGACGCTCGTGGCGTCCGGCGCGCCGTGGATGCCGTAGCCCTCCTCGTCGAGGCCGATCCAGACGAGGCCGACCGGATTGTTCGGCCCCGGCGGCACGATCGCCGCCTCCTCGACGCCCGCCTGACGGACCGGCCCGTCCGGATCGTAGGTCCAGTTCGGCTCGTGCACGATGATCTCGATCGCGTGGGTGCCCTCCGGGCTCGGCATCTCCTCGCTGCCGACGGTGGCCGGGTAGAAGAAGACGAGATCGCCGTCCTCGTCGTAGCCGCGCAGCACGCCGCGATCCGCGTCGACCTCGATGCGCGCGAGCCTCCGCTCGGGCGGCGCCTCACGCACGGCGGCGACGACGATCTCGGTGCCGGCCGCGCCGAAATCCGCCTCCGGGTTGAGCATGCGCAGGAGCGCGACGTCCATGTGGAAGCGCTCCGCGAGCGCCTCGGCCGGCCCGCGATAGGGCAGACGATCGAGCGCCTCCATCTCGTCGTAGCGCTCGGGAATCGTCTCGCGGAACGGCCCCTCGACATCCTCCTCGGCGATCGTGTGGCTACGCAGCACATCGCCCTCGTCGCGGGCGAGGGCCTCGATCACGGCCTCGCCGAGCGTCGTCTCGGAGAGATCTTTGGCGCGCGCGAAGGCGGCGACGGCCTCCTCCAGGTTGCGGCCGACATAGCCGTCGATCGCGCCGGGCGAGAAGCGCGCGCGGTCGAGCAGGATCTGGAGGCGCACCACGGCCGGCTCGCGACCCTCGCCGACGATGTCCGACAGCGCGGCGTCCTCGACCGCGTCCGCGGAGATCGCGTGCGCGAGCGACCCGGGCAGCAGCAGCGCGATGGCGAGCGCGCCCGCCCGCAATCGCGCTGCGAGGCAGGAAGAGGAGACCGAAGGGGGATTGGCACTCGGGAGCAGCATGAGGGGCCTCGTCGAACGAGCGCCCCCACCGGCGAATACGAGCGAGGGGAGATGAGTTCCGAATCAGGCCTTCTCGGAGCGCTCCGCGTCGCGCACCGAGCCCGCCGGCTCCGGCGACGCGAGCGCCGGCTCCACCGACACGTCGCCGCGCATCGCCTCGCGCAGCTCCTGCGCCTTCTCGCGCGCCTGCGCCTCGTCGTCGACGATGACAGCCACCGCGCCGTTCTCGCCGCGGGCTTGCACCTTGTAGGTCATCTGCATCTCCTGAGGTGCGAATCATCGCACGGAGGGAATGCGGGAGCAAGCGGGAACCCGGATGTACGGGAGATGAAAGGGGGGCATTCATCCCTCCCCCCGCACCACCAGCCTGAACGCGTACGTGTCGCCCGGCGACATCTCCCGGTAATGGCCGCGATAGGCGATGGTGATCGGGGGGGCGGTGGTCTGTTCGCTGTGGACGGTCAGGCGTTTGCGGTCGATGTCGAGGTGGAGGCGGTGGCGGCGGTAGTGGAGGATCGCCTGGATGCGGTCGAGGCCCTTCGGCAGAACCGGGTCGAAATGCAGGATGCCGCCCTGCGTCGCAAGCCCCGTGAGGCAGCGCTGGACGATGTCGACGGTGCCCGCCATCGCGCCGAGATGGATGCCCTCCCTCGTCGTGCCGCCCTGGATGTCGGCGATGTCCGCGTCGAGGCCGCGGCGCAGATGGTCGAGCGCCGCGGGGCGGTCGGCGCGCGCGAGCACCCAGGAATGGACGACGTGGCTGAGCGTCGAGCCGTGCGAGGTGCGGGCCATGTAATAGTCGATATTCGCCGGGATCCATTCGCGCCGAAACGGAATGCCGAGCCGCTCGAAGAGGATCGTCAGCTCCTCGGCCGAGAAGAGGTAGAACAGCATCAGGACGTCGGCCTGTTTCGAGGCCTTGTAGCGGTTGGGGTCGTCGCCTTCGGCGTCGAGGATGCGGTCGAGCCGCTGGATGTCGCCGTGGCGCGCGCGCAGACCGTCCCAATCGAGCTCGTCGAGCCGCTCGTAGCCCTCGAACTGGCTGATGATGCACCCGTCGTGGAAGGGCACGAAGAGCTTGCGGCTGATCTCGTCGAAACGCGCGAGGTCGTCGTCCGAGATGCCGAGCCGCTCGAGCAGGCGCGTGCGCCGCGCGGGCGGGAGCATGTCGACGACGTCGAGCGCGCGGTGGAGGCAATAGGCGGCCATGACGTTCGTGTAGGCGTTGTTGTCGAGCCCGCCTTCCTCCTCCGGCGGACGGCCGGGATAGGCGGTGTGGAACTCGTCGGGGCCCATCACGCCGCGGATGTCGAAGCGCCCGCGCGCGGCGTTCCACTGCGCGATGCTCGACCAGAAGCGCGCGATCTCGAGGATCATCTCGGCGCCGTAATCGCGCATGAATTCGTGATCGCCCGTCACCTCGTAATAGTGCCAGACATTGTAGGCCACCGCCGCGTCGATGTGGCGCTGGCGGTGGCTGGCGTCGGGCTTCCACTTGCCCGATTTCGGGTTGAGGTGGATGACCTGCGTCTCCTCCCGCCCGTCGCTGCCGCTCTGCCAGGGATAGAGCGCGCCCGCATACCCGCTCTGCGCCGCGTGCCGCCGCGCCGCGCCGAGGCGGCGATAGCGATAGCGCAGGAGCGCGCGGGTGATCACCGGACGGCGCAGGTTCAGGAAGGGGAAGATGAAGAGCTCGTCCCAGAACACGTGCCCGCGATAGGCCTCGCCGTGCCAGCCGCGCGCCGGCACGCCGACGTCGCGGTCGATCGAATGCTCGCTCACGCTCTGGAGCAGGTGGAAGGCGTGCAGCCGCAGCTTCATGTCGGCGTCGGGGATCGCGGGCGCCACGATCGACATGTCGAAATCGTCCCACAGCCGCGCCCAGGCGAGAACGTGGGCGCGCGCGATCGCCTCGAAACGCGGGGCGCGCTTCACCGCCGCGCAGGCCTCGAGCCCGTGCTCGGAGATCGCGCGGTCGTCGGAGGTGTGGAGCGCGACGATCTTCTCGATCGCGACCGCCTCGCCTTCGCGCATGTCGACCGCGATCTCGTGGCCGAGCCGGTCCTGCACCGGCGGGCAGGCGCGGCGTTCGCCGTCGCAGCGCGCGTCCCCGCGATAGAGTCGCGTGCGCGCGGCGAGCACGATCTCGAGCCGGGATTGGCGCGTGCGCGAGCGCAGGAAGACGGTATCCTCCTCCGGCGAGGACTTGGCGAGGGTCTCGAGATGGCGCCTCTCGAGAGCGCGGTAGCGGGCGACGTTGTCGTTGATGACGCCGCCGTCGATGCAGGAGCGCACCCACATCCGCCCGGACCAGTCCTGAGGCTCGATCTCGAGCGCGATCGCCGCGATGTGCTGGTCGTCCATGCTGACCAGCCGGCGCTCGCGCCAGAGCGTGGTGCGGCCCTCGTGGTCGCGCAAGGAGATGTCGCGCCGCAGCATGCCGGATTTCAGGTCGAGCTCCTGGCGGAAGGAGAGGATCTCCATGTCGTCGAGGCGGACCCACGGGCCGTCCTCGATGCGGAACGTCAGCGGCAGCCAATTGGGCAGGTTGACGAGGTCCTCGTTCTCGACGTCGCGCCCGGCGATGCGGCTCGTCGCGCGGTCGTAGAGGCCGGCGACATAGGTGCCCGGATAATGGACGCCGTCGGCGTCGCAATCGGGCGCCGCGCCGCGCGTGCAGACATAGCCGTTCCCGAGCGTGCAGAGCGCCTCGCGCAAGCCCTCCGCTTGCGGATCGTAGGCGTCGTAGACGAGCGACCAAGGGCTCATGCGGGGCCTCCCTCGTCCTGCATCCTCCGCAGCAGCTGGAGGAAGCGGGCGACGTCGGGGACGTCGTCGAGCGCGTAGCGGGCGGAGGTCGGGCGGGGCTCCTCGCTGCGCACCACGACGCACAAGCCCCGATCGGCGATGGCGCGGAAGGCGTCCTCGTCGGTCACGTCGTCGCCGACGAAGACCGGCACCACGTCCGGGCGGTCGAGCCCGAGCTTGGCGATGAGCGCGCGGATGGCGCGCCCCTTGTGCCAATCCGCCCGCGGCTTGACGTCGAAGACCTTCTTGCCGCGCGACAGCTTCAGGCGCCCGAAGGCGGCGATCGTCCGCTCGACCGCCTCGAAGACGCGCGCCTCGTCGGCGGGGGCGACGCGGCGATAATGCACCGCGAGCGAGAAGGATTTGCGCTCGACCGCGGTCCCGTCGATGCCGACGAGCGCCGCCTCGAGCGCATCGGCGGCCTGGGCGAGATCGGGCTGAAAGGCGCGGCCGAGCGCCACCGTCTCGCGCCAGCCGTCGGGGCCGGCCATGTCGAAGCCGTGGCTGCCGGCGTAATAGACCGCGTCGAGGGCGACCATGCGCTGCACGTCGGGCAGATCGCGGCCCGACACGATGGCGGTGGGACACGCGCGCGCGAGCCCCACCACGGCCTCGCGCATCGCCTCGCCGAAGCGGGCGGCGTTCGGGTCCTCGACGATGGGGGTCAGCGTGCCGTCGTAATCGAGGAAGACGGCGATGCTCTTTCCCCGCAGCCGGGCGCGAATCTCGTCCTCGCGATCGAAGAGGGAGGGGAGGTTCCGGAGCGTCTTGACGCGCAGGCCCTCGCGCGCGTCGTAGGCGAGTTCCGCGAGATCCGCGACCACGATGTCGGCGCCGGCCCGCGCGAGCGCGTCCGCGTGCTTCTCGCGATCGACGGCGACGACGCAGGCGAAGGGCCCGCGCGCGCCCGCCTCGACGCCGGCCGTGGCGTCCTCGACCACGAGCGCGCGCTCGGGCGCGATGCCGAGCCGCCGGGCGGCCTCCAGCATGATCGCGGGGTCGGGCTTGCCGGGCAGGCCCGCCTGCGCCGTCGCCTCGCCGTCGACGATCGCGTCGAACAGATCGGCGATCCCCGCCGAGCGCAGGACGGCCTGCGCGTTGCGGCTCGAGGTGAAGAGCGCGACCTTCACGCCCGCCGCGCGCAGGTCGGCGACGAAGGCGAGCGTGCCGGGGAAGGCCTCGACGGCGCTCTCGCCGAGCCAGGCCTGGAAATGCGCGTTCTTGGCGTGGCCGAGGCCCCAGAGCGTGTCGCTGCCGGGGGCGTCGCTCTCGTCGCCGCGGGGCAGGTCGATGCCGCGCGAGGCGAGGAAGCTCGCGATCCCGTCGAGGCGCGGCTTGCCGTCGACGAAGGTCTGGTAATCGGCATCCGCGTCGAAGGGGACGAAGCTCTCCCCGGTGCGTTGCGCGCGGGCGCCGAGCCAATCGTCGAAGAGCCGCTTCCAGGCCGCGGCATGCGCGAGCGCGGTATCGGTGACGACCCCGTCCATGTCGAGAAGGGCCGCCTCGATCCTCACGCTGCGTTCACCGCCGTTCATGTCGTTCTCTCCCTTCGGTTTTCGTTGCAACGCCGCTTTCCTTGCGCTCAGGAGAAGGACAAGGGGCGCCCAATCGTTCGCCCGATCTCCATCGCCGACGAAGAGCGCGACGGTCTCCCCTCCCCCTTTTGGGGTGGGGGTCGTGCAGGAGGCACCGTAACGCCACATCCTGCACGACCCCCATCCGTCTCCGGGCTTCGCCCGGAGCCACCTTCCCCCAAGGGGGAAGGACAAGGGGCGCGGCCCGACATTCGCGACCGTGCACGACAGCGCGGCCGAGGCGCTGGCTTATTCCTCGCGCGCGCCGGCGCGTTCCGTCTCCTTTTGCGGCATGCGGGCGCTCGGGTCGACCCCTGGCGTGCCGTCGGAGGCGATCCGGCGCGCGGGCTTCGCCTCGCCCCGATCCGCCGCCGAGACGAGGGGGTGGAGCCCGCGCCGCGCGGCGAGCTTCTCGAGCTCGACGATCGCGAAGACCGCGATCCCGACGCCGATCGTCAGCGCCCAGGCGCCGAGATCGAGGGGTTGCGTCTCGAACAGGAGGTTCATGATCGGCAGATACATGAAGGCGAGCTGGAAGAGGATGCATGCGCCGATCGCGATCAAAGCCACGCGATTGCCGAAGATGCCCTCCGCGCTCGCCGAGGATGCGTAGAAATAGCGCGTGTTGAGGAGGTAGAAGATCTGCCCCATCACGAGCGCGTTCACCGCCATCGTGCGCGCATAGGCTTGCGTCATGCTCCCGTCCGCCTCGGCCCACAGGAAGAGCCCGCCGGCGCCCACCAGCAGCAGCACGCCCACGAAGGCGACCCGCCAGATCACGAAGCCGGTCAGGAGCGGCTCCTCGACCGGATGCGGCGGGCGGCGCATCAGATCGCCCTCGGCCTTCTCCCAGGCGAAGGCGATGCCGAGCGTCACCGCCGTGATCATGTTCACCCACAGGATCTGCACCGGCGTGACGGGGAGCGTCAGCCCGGCGAGGATCGCGGTGACGACGATCAGCGCCTGTGCGGCGTTCGTCGGCAGGATGAAGAGGATCGCCTTGCGCAGATTGTCGTAGACGGTGCGGCCTTCCTCCACCGCCTTCTCGATCGAGGCGAAATTGTCGTCGGCGAGCACCATTTCGGAGGCCTCGCGGGCGGCTTCCGTGCCCTTCTTGCCCATCGAGATGCCGACATTGGCGCGCTTGAGCGCGGGCGCGTCGTTGACGCCGTCGCCGGTCATCGCGACGACCTCGCCCTCCTCCTGGAGCGCGCGCACGAGGCGCAATTTGTGTTCGGGGCTCGCGCGGGCGAAGACGTCGGTGTCGCGCACGATCCCGCGCAAAGCGTCGTCGTCGAGCCCCTCCAATTCGCGGCCCGTCACCGCGCGCTCGGTCTTGCGCAGGCCGAGCGCCTGCGCCACCGCCTTCGCGGTCAGCGCGTGGTCCCCGGTGATCATCTTCACGCCGATCCCGGCCTCGTGGCAGATGGCGACGGACGCGATCGCCTCGTCGCGCGGCGGGTCGATCAGGCCGTAGAGGCCGACGAGGACGAAGCCGCTCTCGGCGTCGGCCTCCGTCAATTCGTCGAGCCCCTCGACCTTCTTGCGCGCAGCCGCCAGAAGGCGCTGGCCGCGCGCGGCGATCTCCTCCGCCCAGGCCTCCCAGGCCGCGCGATCGAGCGGCACGCTCTCGCCGTCGCGGTCCTCGTGGGTGCACATGTCGAGCACGCGCTCGGGCGCGCCCTTCACGTAGACGAAACGCTGCCCCTCGTGATCGTGGACCAGGGTCGCCATGTAGCGGCGCTCGGACGAGAACGGGATGACGTCGCGGCGGGGGCGCTCCTCCTTCTCGCGCTCGGGATCGAGCCCCGCCTTGCGGGCGAGCACCACGAGGGCGGCTTCGGTGGGGTCGCCCTCCGGCTTCCACTCGTCGCCCTCCTGCTCGACGGAGGCGTCGTTGCACAGGAGGCCGATGCGGATCGCCTCGAGCGCGCTCGCACGCGCCTCGATCTCGATCGCCTCGCCGCCGCCGAGGAAGCCGCCGTGCGGCGCGTAGCCGACGCCCTCCGCCTCGATGTCGTCCTTCGCGGTGCGCACGGTCTTGGCGGTCATCTCGTTGCGGGTGAGCGTGCCGGTCTTGTCGGCGCAGATCGTGGTCACCGAGCCGAGCGTCTCGACGGCGGGGAGGCGGCGGATGACGGCGTTGCGCCGCGCCATCCGCTCGACGCCGATCGCGAGCGTCACCGTCATCACCGCGGGCAGGCCCTCGGGAATCGCCGCGACCGCGATCGAGACGGCGGCAAGGAACATCTCGCCCCAATCGCGCCCCCAGACGAGCACGCCGACGGCGAAGGTGAGGAGCGCGACGCCGACGATCACGACGCTGAGCAGCTTCGTGAACCCGTCGAGCCGCTCCATCAGCGGCGTCCTCGTCTTCTCGACCTCCGAGAGCATGCCCGAGATGCGGCCGATCTGCGTGTCGTCGCCCACCGCGACGACGATGCCGATGCCCTGGCCCGCCGTGACGACGGTGCCGGAATAGGCCATCGACACGCGGTCGCCGAGTTCCGCCTCCTTCTCGACGGCGTCGCTCGTCTTCTCGACGGCGGTCGATTCGCCCGTGAGCGCGGCCTCCTGCGCCTGCAGGTTCTTGACCCGGATCAGCCGCACGTCCGCCGGCACGCGGTCGCCCGCGTCGAGCACCACGACGTCGCCGACGACGAGCCGGTCGGCCGCGATCTCGCGCCGACGCTTGCCGCGGATCGCCCAGGCCTTGGTGGAGAGCATGCCGCGCACGCTCTCGAGCGCCTTCTCGGCGCGGCCTTCCTGGATGAAGCCGATGATCGCGATGATGAAGACGACGCCGAAGATGACGCCCGCATCGATCCATTCGCCGAGCGCGGCGGTGATCGCGCCCGCGACCAGCAGCAGATAGATGAACAGGTTGTTGAACTGGGAGAGGAAGCGCTGCAGGCTCGTGCGCTGCGAGGCCGGGGTCAGCGCGTTCGCCCCGAAGACGCGGCGGCGCTCCTCGATCGTCGCGTCGTCGAGCCCGATCTCCGGATCGACGCCGAGGGCGCCGACGACCTCGCCGGGGGGGAGCGCATGCCAGTCGCGACCCCGCACCTCGTCTCTGGATAGGCTCTTCTCGGCCATGGCGGCTCCTCGTCCTCGTGAGGGAACGCTCGTGCGGACCCGTACGCGCGCGCAGGCGAGCGCGCTCGCTGCGGCGCGAGGCGCACGGCTTGCCAAGCCTCTACTTCAATCGTTTGTTCCCGTCGTCCGGGCTGAGCCGTATGCGGCATGTTTTCCCACCGGAGCGCACGCGCCAGGCGGGGCGGCGGCGTCAGGCGGCGCGGCCGGAGAGCTCCTTCGCCGCCGCGATCCGCCGCGCGATCTCGGCGCAGGCCGCGCGGTCGACCGCCTCGAGCCGCACGATCTCGCGCCCGTCGAGCCCCACGAGCGAGACCGCGCCGTCCGTCGGCTCGTAGCGGGCGGCGAGGATGGCGCGATAGGCGATCGCCGAGGCGAGCGGCGCGCCGCCCGCGCCGGGTAGGACGGCGTAGAGGTGCTCGCGCCCGAGCGCGACGGCTTCCTCCACGAGACGTGCGATGCGCGCGCCGGCCTCCGCGCGGGCGCGCCGCAGCCGGGACGCCGTCGCCCGCAAGGGCCCGGTCGCGACGTCCCAGAGCGCGACGCCGCCGACGACGATCGCCACGCTCTCGATCTGCGCCCCGCCTTGCGTCAGGAGCCCGACCGCGAGGAGCGCGAGGGGGCCCGCGGCGGTGATCGCATAGCCGCGCCGCAGCGCCGCGAGCGGGCGCGCGGCGAGGCGCTCGGCCCGGTGCAGGCGCTCGAGCCGCGCGGCGATCTCGAAATCCGCCGGCTCGACGGGCTCGGCGCTCCCCGCCTCGCCGTGGCGGACGAGGAGCGCGTGCAGCCGCTCGCGCCGCCGCCCCCCGCTCGCGCGCCGAAGACGGCTCTCGCGCGCAAGGGCGGCGACCTCCTCGCGCAGGTCGCGGAGGGTGCGGGCGGGATCGGAGACGGGACGGGTCATGGCGGATCCGAGGCGGAGAGCAACGCGAGCATCGCACATCCCCCGCCCCGCCGAAAGCGCCGCGCTCGAGCGCGCATCACCGCGCCGCCGCGAGCGCGGCGCGGTGCGCGGCGATGCGGAACGTCTCGAACCCCACCGCCATGATCACGACGGCGCCGAAGGCGGCGGCATAGGCCGTCGCGACGTCCGCGCGTTCGGCGAGGGCGCCGATCGTGAAGGACGCCGCTTGTCCGCCGAGGGTGAGGCTCACGATCATCACGGCGGAGAAGCTCGCGCCGCGGGCGGGGTCGCCATCCATGGCGAGCCCGAGGAAGACGGGCAGGAGCGCGCCGATGCCGAGGCCGAGCGCGAGATTGGCGACGAGCATCGTCGGCACGCTCGGCGCCGCGACCAGCGTGGCATGCGATACGACAGCGAGGAGGAGCAGGAAGCGCACCCATGAAGCCGACCGCAGCGCGTCGCCCATGGCGATCGCGCCGACGCGCGCCACGACCATGCCAGCGGTGAACGCGGACAGAGCGAGCCGCGCGAACACGTCGTCGGCGCCCATCGCGAGGGCGTAGGTGACGAACCACACGTGCTGCGCCCATTCGGTCGCGCCGAGCCCGAAGGCGCCGATCGCGAGCGCGGCGAGGCGCAGCCGATCGAGGGGCTCCGCCGCAGGCCTGGCCTCGTCGGCCGGCGCCTCCCGTCGGTGCGCTTCCCGCGCCGCCGGCCGCTTCGCCAAGCGCCCCGCGACGGCGAAGCCGACGGCGCACAGGAGGAACGCCGCGCCGATCAGCGCGAAGGCCACGCGCCAGGACAGGCCGCCCGCAATGAGCGCCACGACGAGGAGCGGGGCTGCGATGTTGCCGGCGCTGAAGACGAGATCGAGGCTCGCGAGCGCCGATGTCCGCCGCTCCGGGTACAGCGCGCCGTAGAGCGTGTGCGACGACGTGAACACGGCGCCCCCGAACCGGCCGAGCGCACCGTAGAGCGCCGTGAACACGAGGTAGCTCTGCGCCTGCGTCTGGGCGAGCGCCGCCGCTCCCGTCGCGACGGAGAGGACGAGGAGCAGGCGATGCGCCGGAGCGGCCTGCAACAACCTCTGCGCCGCCGCCGATCCGGCGACGAACCCGGCCGACCAGACCACGAAGATCATCCCCGCCTGGAAGGACGAGAGCGCAAGCGCATCCGTGACCTGCGGCAGGATCGATCCGACGAGCACGCTGAGCACGCCCCAGACGAAGAACGAGGCCGCGGCGGCCATAGCGATGGGGAGACGGGATCGCTCGCGCAAGAGAAGCCACCTCGGATGTTCGCACTGCCCCGCGCGCATGATCGCGACGACCGCGGCCGAGTCAACCCGAGGAGATCTTCAATTACTCGCTACGATCTATAGATGCGCCCTCTTGTGTGCCCCGGGCGTGAGCATCCACCCCCGCCCCCCACCCCCGCGACTTGCCCCGTCACCCGCATCGCTGATATGACGCCCGCGCCCCAGGCGCTCCGCGCGGCGCGCCAGCTCGACGAAGGTCCGATCCCCCATGAAGCTCGTCGCCGGAAACTCGAACCGTCCGCTCGCGGAGGCGATCGCCGCCTATCTCGACGTGCCGCTCGCGCGCTGCACGGTGAAGCGCTTCGCCGACATGGAGATCTTCGTCGAATTGCAGGAGAACGTGCGCGGCGAGGACGTCTTCGTGCTGCAATCGACGTCGTTTCCGGCGAACGACCACCTGATGGAGCTGCTCATCCTGATCGACGCCCTGCGCCGCTCCTCGGCGCGGCGGATCACGGCGGTCATCCCCTATTTCGGCTATGCCCGGCAGGACCGGCGCACCGCGAGCCGCACGCCGATCTCGGCGAAGCTCGTCGCGAACCTGATCACGGAAGCCGGCGCCGACCGCGTGCTCACGATCGACCTGCATGCCGGCCAGATCCAGGGCTTCTTCGACATCCCGACCGACAACCTGTTCGCCGCCCCGGTCTTCACCCGCGATCTCAAGGAGCGCCTCGCCGAGGGCGACCGGATCGTGGTGTCGCCGGACGTCGGCGGCGTGGTGCGCGCCCGCGCGCTCGCCAAGCGGCTCGACGCCTCGCTCGCGATCGTCGACAAGCGCCGCGAGCGGCCGGGCGAATCGGAGGTGATGAACATCATCGGCGACGTCTCGGGCCGCTCCTGCATCCTCCTCGACGACATCGTCGATTCCGGCGGCACGCTCTGCAACGCCGCCGACGCGCTCCTCGCCAACGGCGCCAAGGAGGTCTACGCCTACATCACCCACGGCGTGCTGTCGGGCGGCGCCGTCTCGCGCATCGCCAATTCGAAGCTGAAAGAGCTCGTGATCACGGACTCGATCCAGCCGACCGAGGCCGTGAAGGTCGCCCGCAACATCCGCGTCCTCTCGATCGCCCCCCTGATGGGCGAGGCGATCACCCGCACGGCGACGGAGAGCTCGGTGTCGAGCCTGTTCGATTGACGGGGTGGGCCTGACGCCGCCCCGGCTTGCCAACCCCGCTCATCCCCCCTATAAGCCCCTCGCGCCCGCGAGACACCCTTGGAGGCACGGGCGCGCGTCGGCTGGAGGCCGCCCGATCGGGCGGCTTTACGCTTTCGCACATACTCTTACATAAGGACCACCGCCATGAGCGAGACCAAGACGCTCGAGGCCGTGGCGCGCGACCGGGTCGGCAAGGGGGCCGCTCGGGAATGTCGTCGCCAGGGACTCACGCCCGCCGTCATCTACGGGGCCGGCCAGCCGCCGCGCGCCATCGCCATCAATTTCAACGCGCTCAAGAAGCTGATCTTCGCCGGCGGCTTCAAGACGACGACCTTCGAGATCACGGTCGGCGGCGAGACCGAGCACGTGATCCCGCGCGACTACCAGCTCGACGTCGTCAAGGACTTCCCGATCCACGTCGACTTCCTGCGCGTCGGCGCCGGCCAGACGGTGGCGGTCGAGGTGCCGGTGCACTTCGTCGGCCAGGAGAAGTCGCCCGGCCTCAAGCGCGGCGGCACGCTCAACGTCGTGCGCCACACGGTCGAGCTGAACGTGCCGGCGGACGCGATCCCCGACGCGCTCGAGGTGGACGTCTCGAAGCTCGAGCTCGGCGACAGCCTGCACATCTCGGCCGTCACGCTGCCGAAGGGCGCCAAGCCCGTCATCCAGGATCGCGACTTCACGATCGCGACCATCGCCGTGCCCGCGGGCGTCCGCGAGGCGCTGCAGCAGGAGGCTGCCGCCGGCGAGGGGAGCGAGGGCTGATCCGGGCCCTCCTCCGCCGCTTGTTCCCGGCGAGCGCTCCGGCCGAGAGCCCGGAGCGCTCCGCCTTCGACGGGGAGGAAGACGTGCGCCTCATCGTCGGGCTGGGCAATCCCGGCCAGAAATATGCCGGCAACCGGCACAATATCGGCTTCCTCGCGATCGATGAGATCGCGCGCGTGCACAACGCCGCCCCCTGGCGCCGCCGCTTTCAAAGCGAGGCGACCGAGGCCTTGATCGGCCGCGAGCGCGTGCTGCTCCTCAAGCCGCAGACCTACATGAACGAGAGCGGGCGGGCCGTCGCCGAGGCGATGCGCTTCTACAAGATCCCGCTCAACGACGTCGCCGTCCTGCACGACGAGCTCGACCTGCCCCCCGCCAAGCTGCGCACGAAGAAGGGCGGCGGCAATGCCGGCCACAACGGCCTGCGCTCGATCACGGCGCAATGCGGCAACGAGTATCGCCGCGTGCGCCTCGGCATCGGCCATCCCGGCGACAAGGCGCTCGTCCACGCATACGTCCTCAACGATTTCGCCAAGTCCGAGCAGCCCTGGGTGGAGGATCTCTGCCGGGCAGTCGCGGATCACGCCGAGCTTCTCGCCCGCGGCGACGACGCCTCCTTCCAGAACAAGGTCCACCTCGCCATGGAGGGCCGCGGCTGGGGAGACGTGAAGCGGCCGGGCGAGAAGGGCGGTTGACTTCGCAGGCGCGCTGCACGAAATCACACAAACACGGATCTCGTGTTCCCGTGACGGAGGCCGGCCCCATGAAGAACGTCACGATCAGCCTCGACGACGAGCTCGCGGCGCGGGCGCGGGTCGAGGCGGCCAAGCAGGGCAAGAGCCTGTCGCGTTACGTCGGCGAGCTCATCGAGGAGCGGATCGGGCGGCAGATGACGCAATCCGAGGCGCTCGAGGGGTTCCTCGCCGGCCCCGATTGGCGGTCCCGCGGCGGCCCTCTCCCCAAGCGGGAGGAGATCTATGAAGAGCGTCTTCGTCGATACGAACGTGCTGATCTACATGCGCGACCCCGGGGAGCCGACGAAACGGGAAGCGGCGAGGGCCTGGGTTGAGCGACTGGCGCAACGCGGCAGCATCGTGATCAGCCCGCAGGTCCTCAACGAGTTCCTCTCGGTTTCGCTGAGGCGCTTCGACGAGACGACCGATGAGATCGTCACGCGCGCGCGGTTCCTCGCGGCCTTCTGCAAGGCGGAGACGACGGCGCGCACGGCGCTTCGGGCGCTGGAGATACGGGAGGGACGGATGGTGTCCTGGTGGGACGCTCTGCTCGTCGCGTCGGCACTCGATCATGGCTGCGAGATGCTGCTCAGCGAGGACCTGCACGACGGCTGGACCATCGAAGGACTGCGCGTCCTGAACCCCTTCACCGCAGACATCAACACGGTCCTTCGGGACATCTGAGCGACGAGACGGGATTACGAGATGGGCTTTCGGATGGGTATCGTCGGGCTGCCGAACGTCGGCAAGTCGACGCTCTTCAACGCGCTGACGCAGACGGCCGCCGCGCAGGCGGCGAATTACCCCTTCTGCACGATCGAGCCGAACGTGGGCGACGTCGCCGTGCCCGACGAGCGGCTCGACAAGCTCGCGGCGATCGCGAAATCGGCGCAGATCGTGCCGACGCGGCTCACCTTCGTCGACATCGCCGGCCTCGTGCGCGGCGCCTCGCGCGGGGAGGGGCTCGGCAACCAGTTCCTCGCCAATATCCGAGAGGTCGATGCCATCGCCCACGTGGTGCGCTGCTTCGAGGACGAGGACGTCACCCATGTCGAGGGCAAGATCGATCCGATCGCCGACATCGAGACGATCGAGACCGAATTGATGCTCGCCGATCTCGACAGCCTGGAGCGCCGCGTCGTCGCCCTCGAGAAGCGGGCGCGCGGCGGCGACAAGGAGGCCAAGGAGAGCCTCGAGCTCGTCAACCGCGCCCTCGTCCTCCTGCGCGACGGCAAGCCCGCACGCCTCGTCGAGGTGAAGCCGGAGGAGGCGCGCGCCTTCGACATGCTCCAGCTCCTCACCGCCAAGCCCGTCCTCTACGTCTGCAACGTGGAAGAAGCCTCCGCCGATGCGGGCAATGCCTTCTCGGCGCGGGTGATGGAGCGCGCGGTCGCGGAGGGCGCGCAGGCGGTCATCGTGTCGGCGCGCATCGAGAGCGAGATCGCGGTGCTGCCGGCGGACGAGCAGGCGGATTATCTCGAGGCGGTGGGCCTTACGGAGCCGGGGCTGAACCGCGTCATCCGCGCAGGGTACGCGCTGCTCGGTCTCCTCACCTATTTCACGGTGGGGCCGAAGGAGGCGCGCGCCTGGACGATCGTGCGCGGCACCCGCGCGCCGCAGGCCGCCGGCGTGATCCACACCGATTTCGAGAAGGGCTTCATCCGCGCCGAGACCATCGCCTACGAGGACTACGTGCGCCTCGACGGCGAGGCCGGCGCGCGCGAAGCCGGCAAGATGCGCCTCGAAGGCAAGGAATACGTCGTCCAGGACGGCGACGTAATGCATTTCCGCTTCGCGCCGTAAGGCGCGCGCGGCCCCACTCGCCTCACCGTCGCCTCGCGTCGAGCCGGCGCGCGATCTCCCAGATCACCGCGCCGGCGACCGTGATCGCGATCATCACGAGGCCGAGCGCGTTCACGGCCGGCGTGAGGCCGGTGCGGACCTTCGTCGCGATGTAGACGGTCAGCGGCGTGTCGAAGCCGCGCACGAAGAGCGTCGTGTTGTAGTTCTCGACGCTCTGGAGCACCGCGATGAAGGCGGCGGCGAGGAGCGCCGGGCGCAGGAAGGGCAGGAGGATGCGCCGCAGGATCATCGCGCGCGACGCCCCGAGCCCGAGCGCGGCCTCCTCCAGCGTGCGGTCGAAGCGTTGCAGGCGCGCCGTCACCATCAGCATGACGTAGGCCGTGATGAAGCTCGCCTGCGCGATCACGATGAGGAAGGTGCCGCCGCCGACCCCGATCTGCCGCCACAGGATCAAGGTCGCGATGCCGATGACGACGCCGGGCATCAGGAGCGGCGAGACCATCAGCGCGTAGAGGAAACCGCGCGCGCGCGAATGCAGGCTCGTCAGCACGAGCGCGGCGGCGGTCCCCACCGGCACCGCCACGACGACGACGCCGAGGGCCACGAGCGCCGAGGTCCACAGCGCCCGCCACATCGCCTGATCCGCCGCCATCGCCTCGAACCAGTCGAGCGTGGTGCCGAGCCAGGGCGTCACGGTCGGGAAGCGGCTGGTGTTGAAGGCGGCCGCCGACATCACGACGAGCGGCGCGAAGAGATAGAGGAAGAAGGCCGCCAGATAGAGCCCGAACAGGAGCTTCGGGATGCCGGTCACGAGGGCCGGGATCAGCCTGTCGGCGGCGGCGCGCGGCGTGCGCGTGCGGGGGAGCGCGGGCGCCTGCCTCATTTGGCGACGTCCGCGAGATCGACGCGCGCGACGCGCAGGGCCACGAGCACGAAGGCAAGGCAGAGCACCAGGAGCACGAGGGCGTAGGCCGCCCCGCGATTCCAGTCCCCGCCCTCGAAGAACCAATTGTAGATGATCTGCGTGAACCAGCGGCTGCCCGGGGCGCCGAGCAGCGCGGGCGCGACGTAGCTTCCCGCCGCCAGCATGAAGGTGAACACGCATCCCGTCGCGATGCCCGCCTTGGCGTGGGGGATCACGATGCGCGCGTGGATGCGCCAGACCGAGGCGCCGAGATCGCGCGCCGCCTCGATCTGCGCGCGCTCGAGGCTCTCGATCGCGTTGTAGATCGGAAAGAGCATGAACAGGATGTAGGCGTAGACCATGCCCGCGACGACGCCGCCGTCGCCGTACCAGCGCACCGGGCTGTCGATGATCCCGAGCTCCAGCAGCACGACGTTGATCGGCCCGCGGAAGGCGAGGAGGATGTACCAGGCGAGCGTGCGCAGGACCTCGTTGATCCAGAAGGGCACGATCAGGAGGAGGATCACGATCGGCACCACCCCCGGCCGTGCCGTCTGCGCGAGCCAGAAGGCGAGGGGGTAGCACACGACGAAGGTGACGAGCGTCACGAGCGCCGAGGCCCAGATCGTCTTGAGGAAGATCGACCGGTGCGTCGCCTCGCCCGCGAGGAAAAGGAGGTTGTCGAGGGAATAGACGTCGCGCGGGCCGCCGACCTCCGCCGGGAGGAGGTTCGGCCTCAGCGCGAAGTCGATCATCATCAGGTTGGGCGCGATCACGAGGACCGCGAGCCACAGCCCGACCAGGGTGACGAGGACGCCCGAGAGGCCGGGCCCGAAGCGGTGGGCGAGCTCACGCATCGGCGAGCACCACGGCATTGCCCGGCGCGAAGGCGAAGCGGGCTCGCGTGCCCGGGGCCGGCGCCCCGCCGAGCCCGGTGGACGTGATCGCGACGAGGAGCGGCGCCTCGCCCGCCGTGCGGGCGTGCAGGAGGCCGTAGGCGCCCTCGAAATCGAGGCGCTCGACGCGCGCGGGGATCCCGTTGTCGCCCTCGTCGTCGCGCGCGGGCGCCATCGCCTCGGGGCGGACGTAGAGGCTCGCGCGCGCGCCCTCCGCGATACCGGGCCCGGCGCGGCCGAGGAGAAGCCCCTCGCCCGTCTCGATCCGCGCCATCCCGTCGGCGATCGCCGCGACGCGGCCGGCGAACACGTTCGTCTCGCCGACGAAGCGCGCGACGAAGGGCGTCGCGGGGTCGTCGTAGAGAACGCGCGGGGCGTCGACCTGCTGGACCACGCCCTCCGACATCACCGCCACCCGATCCGACATGGCGAGCGCCTCGGACTGGTCGTGGGTGATGTAGAGGAAGGTCACCCCGGTGCGCTTCTGGATGTCGCGCAATTCCGCACGCATGTGCTGCCGGAGCTTGAGATCGAGCGCGGAGAGCGGCTCGTCGAGGAGCAGCACCTGCGGCTCCACCGCGAGCGCGCGGGCGATGGCGACGCGCTGCTTCTGTCCGCCCGACAATTCGTCGATGCGCCGATCCGCGAAACCGGGCAGCGCGATGAGCTCCAGGAGCTCTTCCGCGCGGCGACGGCGGGTGCGCTTGTCGACGCCGCGCGCCTCGAGCCCGAAGGCGATGTTCTCCCACACCGGCATCAAGGGGAAGAGCGCGAGCGACTGGAAGATCATCGCGGTCGGCCGGCGATCGGCGGACAGGCCCCGCATGTCGCGCCCGCCGATCAGGACGCGCCCCTCCGTCGGCTCGAGGAATCCGGCGACGAGCCGCAGGATCGTCGTCTTGCCGCAGCCCGACGGACCCAGGATCGAGAAGAACTCGCCGGGCTCGATCTCGAGCGAGACGGCGTCGACCGCACGCGTCCTGCCGGAGCCTCTGCCGAAGACCATGGAGACGCGCTCGAGCGCGACGGAATGGGACATGCTGTGCGGTTCTCCCACGAGATCGAAAGGCGCTCCATCCCTCCCGTACGGGGTTACGGAGTGCACACGTCGTTACTCCTGCATGCCTTCGAGGCATACAAGACGCTCCCTCTCCTTCCCCTCAGGGGAAGGTGGCTCGGGATGCGAACAGCATCCCGAGACGGATGGGGTCTTTCGACCCGAAGGGTCGAAGGGGCGTTGGGAGCCGCCGTACGTAAGGCGCTCTATGACAACGCCCCTTCGCAGCTTCGCTGCGAATAACCCCATCCGACCCGTCGGCTTCGCCGCCGGGCCACCTTCCCCTGAGGGGAAGGAGAGCGGCGGCGCCGTGTCCTTTGTCTTGCTGCGCGCATATCACGAGGTGTGAATCGCGTAGCCCCAAAGGGGAGGGTGGACTTGCGAGCGCAAGCGAGAAAGGCCGGGTGGGGCCCGGGTGGAGATCGTGCTGAGACCCGCGTGCCCCACCCGATTCCTGTCGCTCACGCTCCAGGGGCCACCCTCCCCTCCGGGGAGGGACGGGCGGCCCCAGGCGATACGTCACGCCGACAGGAAGCGGTCCTGGTACTCGTTGCGGCGGGCGACGAACCAGCTCTCCTGGATCGGCCACCACCACAGGCGGTCGAGCGCGTCGCCCGGATAGGCGGCGGCGAAGAAGGCCTTGTTCTCCTCGGACAGGAATTCCTCGGCGCCCGCCGCCGTCGTGTTGATCGAGGTGTGGTTGGCGTACATGGCACCGGCCTCGGGCGTCATCATCCAGTTGATGAAGGTGTAGGCCGCGTCGAGATTCTCGGCGCCCGACGGGATCGCGAGGCCCTCCATCCAGGCGAGCGCGCCTTCCTTGGGGGCGATGTAGCCGATCGGCAGGCCCTCGCGGGCGAGGCCGGCGGCGGTCGAGTCCCAGGTCTGGCCGATGGCGCAGCCGTTGACGCGGAAGGCGCCCTGCGCCTCGTTCTCGTTCGACCAGAACTGGGCGATGTTCGCCTTGCGGGCGATCGCCTCGGCGAGGATCACGTCGTAGACCTCGCGCATCGCCTCCTCGCTCGCGAAGGCCTCGCGCATCGGCCGCGGCAGGCGCCCCTCGCCCTCGAGCCACAGCCCGATGCCGACGAGGCCGGAATGGCCGCGCACGGTGGCGAGCCCTTCCATTTCCGGCTTCCAGATGTCGCCGTAGGAGGCGCTGCCGTATTCGAGCGGCGCCTGATCGCGATCGAAGGCGAGCGCCTCGGTGCCCCAATCGCTCGGCACCTGGTAGCGCACGCCGTCCACCACCGCGCCCATCTCGGCCGAGCCCTCGACGGCGGAGGGGATGATGCGGTCCCATTCGACGCGGTTCTCGTCGATGGGCTGGACGAGGCCGAGCTCGACGTAGTTCGGGATGCGGTCGACGGTCGGCCAGATCACGTCGAAGCCGCGCCCGCCCGCGGCGCGCAGCTGGTTCAGGAGCTCGTCGTTGGTGCCGTAGGGCGTGTAGACGGGGCGGATGCCGGTCTGCGCTTCGAAGGCGGCGAGCATCTCGTCGCTGAGATAGCCGGCCCAGGCGAAGATGTTGACGGTGCCGCTCTGCGCGAGGGCGCGACGCGAGACGAAGGGCGCGGCGATGCCGAGCGCGGCGGCGCCGGCGAGAAGCGAGCGGCGGTCGATGCCGCTCCTGCGGACGATCGTGGTCATGAGAGAGCCTCCCCTTGTGGGTTCCTTTCGGGAACCGTGGCTGCCAGGGAAGACCGGTTAGGCGCGGATTGCAACACCCGCGTGACCGTCTCGTGACTTCGAACGCGGAAGCGGGCGGGCGCGTTGGGGCGGATCGGCGGACGAGGAGCAGCCTCTTGCAGGACATTTTCGATTGCGCGGTCGTCGGCGCGGGGCCCGGCGGGCTCACCGCGGCGATCTATCTCGCGCGCTTCCGACGGCGCGTCGCCCTCCTCGACGGCGGCGAGAGCCGGGCGGTCTGGATCCCGCGATCGCGCAACCACCCGGCCTTCCCGGAAGGCGTGACGGGCGAGGAGCTGCTCGCGCGGATGCGGGCGCAGGCGGCGCATTACGGGATCGCGCCCCTCGTCGATCCCGTCGCCCGCATTCTCCCCGAGAGCGAAGGATTCTCCCTCGAGACGCGCGCGGGCGCGCGGCTGCGGGCGCGCGCGATCGTCCTCGCGACGGGGGTCGTCGACCTCGAGCCGCCGATCGAGGACCCGTTCGAGGCGGTCAAGAGCGGGATCGTGCGCCAATGCCCGATCTGCGACGCCTACGAGATCATCGATCGCCGCGTCGCCGTGATCGGGAGGGGCGACCATTGCGTCGGCGAGGCTCTGTTCCTGCGCACCTACACGCCGCATCTCGTCGCCCTCACCAACGGCGCGCCGCTGGCCTGCGGCGCGCGGGGACGCGAGCGCATGGAGGCGGCCGGCGTGCGGCTCGTCGAGGCGCCGATCGCGGCGATCGAGCGCGCCGAGGGCGGCGTCGCCGTGCGGCTCGCGGACGGGGAGGAGATCCGCGTCGACGTCCTCTATTCCGCGATGGGCTCGCGGCCGCGCGCGGATCTCGCCGCGCCGCTCGGGATCGCGCGCGCAGAGGACGGGCGCATCCGCGCCGACGATCACCAGCGCACGAGCCGCCCCGGCATCTGGGCGATCGGCGACGTCGTCACCGGGCTGAACCAGCTCGGCGTCGCCATGGCCCAGGGCGAGATCGCCGCGACCGATCTGCACAACGACCTGCGCCGCGCGGAGGGGCTCAGCCTCGCAGCAGGAGCTCCGCGCTGGCACGGTTGAGGGCGAAGGGGATGTCGTAGAGGATCGCGAGGCGCATCAAGGCTTTCACGTCCACGTCGTGCGGGTGGGGCGTGAGCGCGTCGACGAAGAAGACGAGCCCGCCGACGCGCTCCTCGGCGATCAGCGCGCCGATCTGCTGATCGCCGCCGAGCGGGCCGGATTTGAGCCGCGTGATCTCGAGTTCGGGAAGCGCCTCGGCGATCCGCCCGCCGGTCGTCCCCGTCGCCACGAGGCGGTAGCGCGCGAGCGCCGCGCGATGAGCCGCGCAGAAGGCGACGAGATCGGCCTTCTTCTCGTCGTGGGCGACGAGGGCGAGGATCGGGCGCGGGTCGTCGGCGGCGGGTTTCATGGGAAGGCGCTCCTCGGCTCGCTCGACGCGATAGCAGAGATCTCGGCCGGAATCACCTCGCGAGAGCGAGAGGCGCCGTCGCTGTCCTTCCCCTCGGAATTTGAAGATCTTTCGTTGCGGTGTCATCCCGGACGCCGAAGGCGATCCGGGACCCATATCCACGACGTCTCAGTCGCAGCCTGTAGGCTGCGTTTCTCCAACGGAAGCTGCCCGACGGTAGCGGAACGAGCGCGGCATGCGCGCTCGGGCTTGTCGTCGAGGTTATGGGTCCCGGGTCCGCTTCGCGGCCCGGGATGACAACCTCCGCAAGATTCACAGGCTCTCAGGGGAAGGAGAACGGAGCGTCTCGCGGTCCCCGCCCCCGCGCCCCATCGCCCCCGCGACGAACCGCGCGGCAACCTCTCCGGCGTCTTCGCGTTCCCGACCCCAGGAGAGCACGAGAGCAGAGAGCCCCGAGAGCAGCCGTCGAGGAGAGCGCGCATGAAGCAGGTCCTGATGCGGGTCACGAGCCCGGGCCACACCCCGCGCAGCCTCGAGCGGCGCATCCGCACCGACCGCTCGGCCGAGATGCGTCGACGCCGGGCGATCGTCGGCGCCTCCCTCGTCGGCATGGCGAGCATGGCGGCGGTGGCTCTGTTCCAGACCGGTCTCGTGCGCCGGCTGCCCGACCCGCCGACGCGCCGCCCGCGCTTCGACACCGCGAAGGTGAACACCTCCGAGGAGGCCTATTCCTACGGCATGCCGGACGGGCCGATCACGCTCGGCATGCATGCCGCGAACCTCGCGCTCGCCGCCGCCGGCCCGCCGGAGCGCTGGCACGATCGGCCCGCGATCCCGGTCGTCGCCTGCGCCTTCGCCGGCGCGCAGGCGGTGGTCGCGGCCAAATACCTCTTCCACCAGATGCCTTACGTCGACGAGCGCTGGTGCCCGTATTGCGTCGTCGACGCGCTCGCCCACATGGCCACTTTCGGCCTCACCCTGCCCGAGGCGCTGCGCGCCGTGCGCGGGGACTGAGCGCGTCGCGCGAGGCGAGGATCGTTGTCCTGAATCAATGCGGGCGTCCCCCATCGGGCGCGAAGATGACGCTGCGATGACGGAGAGCGCCCATGACCTTCGAGACGCCCATCACCTTCGAGACCCGGGACGACGATGCAGCCGCGCTCGACACGGTTGCGCGCGAGACACAGATCGCGGAGCCGGCCCCTCCCCCGGTGGAGCCGCCGGCCGACGTCGTCGCGGCGGAGGACACCGCGCAGGAGCAAGGCGAGGCCGACGGCAAGAGCCGGCGCTAGGCCTATCTCGCCGCGCTGCGCGCCGACCCGGGCGCCATCCGCCGCACCTTCGAGAGCGGCGCCTATCCGTACGCGACTCGGCTCGCCCGCGGCCCCTACGAGCGCAAGAAGCTCCAGCTCCAAGCCGAGCTCCTGAAGGCGCAATTGTGGATCAAGGAGAGCGGGCAGAAAGTCGTTCTGATCTTCGAAGGGCGCGACGCGGCCGGCAAGGGCGGCACCATCAAGCGCTTCATGGAGCACCTCAATCCCCGCGGCGCGCGCGTGGTGGCGCTCGAGAAGCCGAGCGAGGTCGAGCGCGGGCAGTGGTATTTCCAGCGCTATATCGGCCACCTCCCCACCGCAGGCGAGATGGTCCTGTTCGACCGCTCCTGGTACAACCGCGCGGGCGTCGAACGGGTGATGGGCTTCTGCTCGCCGAACGATTATCTCGAATTCATGCGCCAGACGCCGGAGCTCGAGCGGATGCTGGTGCGCTCGGGCATCCGCCTGTTCAAATATTGGTTCTCGGTCACGCAGGACGAGCAGCGTCGGCGCTTCACCGCGCGCGAGACCGATCCGCTCAAGCAATGGAAGCTCAGCCCGATCGACGTCGCGAGCCTGGAGCGCTGGGATGACTACACCGAGGCGAAGGAGGCGATGTTCTTCTACACGGACACGGCCGATTCGCCCTGGACCATCGTCAAGTCCGACGACAAGAAGCGGGCTCGCCTCGAATGCATGCTGCACTTCCTCTCGAGCCTCGATTATCCGGGCAAGGACGAGCGCCTCGTGCATGCGCCCGATCCGCTGATCGTCGGCCGGGCGGGACACGTGGTGCACCGCGACGCGCACATCCTGGGCAAGGCGCTCCACCCCGCCCAGCGCCGCGGCGCCTGAA
This sequence comes from Salinarimonas sp., assembly GCF_046292825.1. GTDB lineage: Bacteria > Pseudomonadota > Alphaproteobacteria > Rhizobiales > Beijerinckiaceae > Salinarimonas. Next base: position 61,583 of record NZ_JBKBQG010000005.1, read on the forward strand.
GCGCGCGCGGTCCGGGAACCCGCGGGGTTTCTCCCCAACGCGCGGGCGTGCTATCGCATCCAGACGCCGCGGGCAGAAAGGTCCCGGCCACGCACCCGCCGGGGCCTCGTCGGACGATGCTGCATGCCGCCCTCGTCTCCTGCGTCGTTCTCGCGGCGCTGGAATTCCTCGCGCCCGAGAGCTATCCGGCGGAGCTCGCGGCCTTCTTCCGCCCGTGGATCGCCGCGTGCGTCGTCGCGCTCGGCCTCGCCGTCCTCGTGCGGCCGGGCGATCCGGGGCGGATCCTCGCGGCCGCTCTGATCGGCGCCGCTTTGTGGGGCACGCTCGCGCCGCTCGTGGCGATCCCGGCGCCGGACGCCTCGGCGCGGCTGCGGGTGATGACGCTCAACACCCTCCATTCCACCATCCCGCCCGAGCGCATCGCCGAGCGGGTGGCGCGAGACGGCGTCGAGATCCTCCTCCTGCAGGAGGCGCGGCCGCGTTATTCCGAGCGCGTCGGAGAAGCCCTCGGATGGCCGGTTTGGACCGCGCGGCGCACCCCCACCGCCATTCTCGTCGCCCCCGATCGCCTCGCCGCGCCCTCCGCCTGCCCGGATATGCCGACGGCGGAGGCCGAGCGGCTCGGGCGCCGCATCCTGCGCGTCGCCCTGTGCCTGCGCGAGGGGACGGGCGTGGTCTCGGCGGTCCTCTATTCGGTCCACCCGGAGAGCCCTCGGATGTCGAAGCACGATTTCCGGGACCGCAATGCGGCGCTCGCCGAACTCGCGGAGGCGATCGAGGCGGAGGCGCCGCATCGGCTCCTCGTCGTCGGCGGCGATTTCAATGCGCCGGTCTGGTCGCAGGAACTGCGCGCGTTCCTGGCGCGCACCGGCCTCGCGCCGACGGGGGGTGCCGCGCAGATCGTGCCGACGCGCTTCATGCGGGAATTCGGCTGGCCCACCTGGTTCGGCGCGCCCATCGACCATGTCCTCGTCGGCGGCAGCGGGCGGCCGGGGACGCGCAGCGTCGGAGACGACATCGGCTCGGATCACCTGCCGGTCGTCGGCACGGTCGCGCTGCCGGAGCCGGTCGAGCCGACGGCCGCGATGTCGGACGGCCGCTGAGCGCCGGGAGGCGCTATGCGATGTCGCCGGCGCGGGCGTCGAGCGCCGCCGCGCGGGCTGCGAGCACGAGGGAGCGGACGGCGGCGTTGCGGGACGCGCGGCGGGCGCTGTGCCCGTCGCTGACGAGGCCCCACCGGTCGCAATCGAGGGCGAGCGCCCAGAGGCTGCGGGCGGAGCGGTCCATGATCGCGGCGCGGGCCGCAAGGCCGCTCGCCGTGGCCGCTCGTGTCTCGTTCGCCCTCATGCGCCCCCCCCTGACGGCCGCCGGGAGCGCCCCTGTCGATCGAGGCTCGGCCCGTCCGGCGGGTCGATCCTGTAGCACAGGCGCCCCCTCCAGCGAAGCAGCGAGCCCCTCTCGGGGCGCGATTTCTTGGGGATATCTCCCCACCGACGCAACGGAAACGACTCATCGTCGCGCGCGCGCCGCAGAGCGAAGCAACCGACGACGCGTAGGACTCCGTATTATAAGTACCCACGTTAACTATCGGTTAGTTTTCGTATCGATTGTCTTTACGTTGGGTGCTAAACCTCGTCCCACCAATGAACAACGACCCCCACAGTGGAGACAACAGATGGCGAATGCGACGGTGGAGGACATCAGCGCGGGGATGAGCGAGATCGTCCGCTCGGAAGTGGCGCGCAGCGTCCCGCAGGACGCTCCCGCTCCGAGCGCGACGCTCGTCGCCTCCCAGGACGCCCCGGTCGAGGGCATCCGTCTGCCGCGCCGGATCCCGGGCGGTTTCGACGGCGTCTCGCAGGATCTCGCCCAGCGCGCCCACGAATGGGCGATGATCGTGCGCGTTCTCGAGCAGCAGCGCCCGCTTCTCGCCGCGGCCGAGGCGGAGCGCGACCGGCTCTACGAGCGGCTCGCCCGCCTCCTCCCGGAGGTGCAGGAGACCGGCGCCGCGCTGAAGATCCAGATCGAGGCCACCAAGGCCGGCGAGGTGAACGGCGATCTCGCCGCGCAATTCGGCAAGAGCCTCTCCGCGCTCGAGGATCTCGAGGACGCCGCCGGCGCCCTGGCCGCGAACGTCATCACGATCCGCTCGGCCTGGGAGCAATACGCCCGCACCATCATTCGCGCGCAGCGCCTGCGCGAGGATCTGAAGGTCGTGCGCTGAGAGCGCAGCGCCCTACCGGAACAACGCCCCCGGCAGCGCGGTCGCGATCGCCGGCACGAACCAGACGATGGCGATGGCGACCGCCTGCAGGCCGATATAGGGGGCGACGCCGCGATAGATCGCCATCGTAGAGATCTCGGGCGGCGCGGCCCCGCGCAGGTAGAACAACGAGAAGCCGAAGGGCGGGGTGAGGAACGAGGTCTGCAGGTTGATCGCGATCAGGACCGAGAGCCAGATCGGATCGAGCCCCATCAAGAGGAGCGCCGGCGCGACGATCGGCAGGATGATCACCGAGATCTCGACGAAGTCGAGGAAGAAGCCGAGCAGGAAGATCACCACCATCGTGAAGAGCAGCGCGCCCTGCGCGCCGCCGGGCATCGCGTCGAGGATCGCCTCCACCCGCAGATCCCCGCCGAGCCCGCGGAAGACGAGGGTGAAGATCGTCGCGCCGATGAGGGTGGCGAAGATCATCGCGGTGACGGTGGTCGATCCCGTCGCGATCTCGCGCACGACGCCCGCGCGCGAGAGGCGCACGATCGCCAAGAGGATGCCACCGAGCGCCACGAGCGCGAGCGCCGCCGCGACGCCCGCGAGCGCGAGGTCGAAAGCGGTCGCGTCCGAGCGCTGCGGGCGGATCGTGACGTTCGAGACGAGGACAACGAGGGCGAGCAGCGCCCCGATACCCACGTAGAAGGGCAGCCGCCGACCGGGCTTCGAGAGCTTGATCGCGGCAAGCAGCAGCGCCCCGATCGCCCCCACCGCCGCGGCCTCCGTCGGCGTCGCGATGCCGCCCAGGATCGAGCCGAGCACGGCGACGATGAGCGCGATCGGCATCACGAGCACCGCGACGACGCGGCCCCATTCGATCGGCACGTCGGCCTCGCGCGGCATCGCGGGCGCGATCGAGGGCTGGAGCTGGGCCCGCAGCAGGATGTAGGCGAGGTAGAGGACGACGAGCATCAGGCCCGGCAGGAGCGCCGCCGCGAAGGTCTCGCCGACGCTGATCGTCTCCACCGAGAAGCGCCCCATCCGGAACTGCGCCTGCTGATAGGCCGAGGACATCACCTCCGAGAGGATGATCAGCATGGTGGAGGGCGGGATGATCTGCCCGAGCGTGCCGGCCGTGCAGACGGTGCCCGCCGAGAAGGCGGCGTCGTAGCGGTTCTTGAGCATCGCGGGCAGCGCGATCAGCGCCATCGCGACGACGGTCGCCCCGACGATGCCGGTCGAGGCCGCGAGCAGCGCGCCGACGCTCATCACCGAGACGGGGAGCCCCCCGCGCAGATGCCCGAACAGGCGGCCCATCTCGACGAGCAGGTCCTCGGCGAGCTTCGACTTCTCGAGGATCACCCCCATCGCCACGAAGAGCGGGATGGCGATGAGCGTCTGGTTCGTCATGATCCCGAAGATGCGCTGCGCCAGCGCCCGGAACAGGCCCGGATCGAACGCGCCCATCGCATAGCCGAGATAGGCGAACACGACGGCGACGCCGGCCAGCGTGAAGGCGACGGGAAAGCCGATCAGGATCGCGCCGCAGAGCGCCGCGAAGAGCAGGATGTCGAGGTTCTGGGCGATCACGGACGCGTTCTCTCGGGAATGGGTGTGCCGCGCGCGAGCGTATAGGCCGAGCGCAGCACGAGGGCGATGCCCTGGAGGCCGACGAGCAGGCAGAAGGCGGGCACGAGCGTCTTGAGGACGAAGGAGGCCGGGATGCCGCCGACCGAGATGGCGCCCTCCAGGATCGCCCAGGAATTGCGCACGCTCGGCCAGGAATACCAGGCGAGCACGATCATCGGCGGCAGGAGGAGCACGATCCCGCCGAACAGATCGATCGCCGCGCGCCCGCGCGGGCCGAGGCGTCCGTAGAAGACGTCCACCCGCACGTGCCGATCGAGGAGGAGCGTGTAGCCCGCCGCCAGCATGAACAGGAAGGCGTGCATGTAGAGCACGCCCTCGACGAGCATCATGTGGCTGAAGCCGAAGAGATAGCGCAGCAGAACCACGACGAATTGCAGGAGCACCATCGCCATCACGAGATGGCGCACGAGCCGCCCGACGAGGGCGTTGACGCTCTCGAGCCCGTGGACGATCGCGGCGAAGGGCATGGTGGCGGGCTCCTGTTTCACACGATCTCACAAATGCCGGGCGAGAGTGTTCGGGTGCAAGGAGAGATGCGACGCCGAAGCCCCCCTCCCCCCGCGCAGCGGCGGGGAGGGTATGGGTGGGGGGTGGTCGGGCGTGTGGAGCGGGTGGAGAGGCGTGCTCGGCACATCCGCCGGAGTTCTCCACCCACCCGATCCACAAGCCCCACCGCGCCCCACCCCTAACCCCTCCCCGCCGCTACGCGGGGGGAGGGGAATAACCCCCGAAATCAGCTCGGGTACGAGTAATCGAGCGCGCGGGCGTTCATCATGCCGTTGTCGGCATAGGTCTTGTACTCGACCATCAGGTTGCGATAGGCGAGATAGCTCTCGACGATGCGGCGCACGAGCTCGTCCGAATCCTCGCGCAGCTCGGCAATCACCTCGCCCGCCGCGTTGCCCATCGCGACGATGACGTCCTCCGGCAGCTGGCGGACGACGACGCCGTGCTGGGAGACGAGCTCGCGCAAAGCCATCGCGTGCTTCGTCGTGTATTCGGTCCAGACCGGATTGTAGAGCGACTCGCAGGCATAGGCGACGGCCTGCTTGAGGTCGTCGGGCAGATCCTCGTAGACGGCCATGTTGATGGCGCATTCCTCCGCCGAGGAGGGCTCGCCGACGCCGGGCCAGTAATAGTTCTTGGCGACCTGCTGCACGCCGAGCGCCGAATCCGACCACGGTCCGATGAACTCGCCCGCATCGAGCGTGCCCGCCTGCAGCGCCTGGAACATTTCCGGCCCGCTCATCGCCTGCACCGCCATGCCGATCCGCGAGGCCATCGCCGAGGCGATGCCCGTGGTGCGGTAGCGCAGCCCCCGCAGGTCGTCGACCGAGTTGATCTCGTTGCGGAACCAGCCGGCGAATTGCGGACCGGAATTGCCGCACAGGAAGGGTTTCAGGCCGAACCGGGCGTAGATCTCGTCGTAGAGCTCCTGCCCGCCGCCATGCGCGAGCCAGCCGACCTGCTCGTCGGCGAGGAGGCCGAAGGGCTGCGAGCCGAACAATTCGATGCCGCGCGACTTCGAGCCCCAATAGGCCGGCACCGCGTGGTAGAGCTCGGCCGTGCCCTCGGAGACCGCGTCGAACACGCCGCGACCGGGGACGAGCTCGCCCGCCGCGTGCAGCCGCACGGTGATGCGCCCGCCCGAGAGCGCCTCGATGCGGTCCGCGAGCATCTGCGCGGCGACGCCGGGGCCCGGCAGGTTGCGCGGCCAGGCCGTGACCATGTTCCACTGGCGCACGCCCTGCGCGATGGCGGGGGCGGCGAGCCCGGTGGTGGCGGCGCCCGCGGCTGCGGCGAGGCCGGCGCTCTTGAGGAAATCGCGTCTCTTCATGTTCCCGTCTCCGGTCTTCGTTGGTTCGGTCGAGTCTCTTCCCGCTGCCTTTACGGCAGTCTCGTGCTTATTCGGCGAGCGAGGGCAGATCGAGGCCCATTTCGCGCGCACAGGTCTTGGCGATCTCGTAGCCGGCATCGGCGTGGCGCATCACGCCGGTCGCCGGGTCGTTCCAGAGCACCCGCTCGATGCGGCGCGAAGCAGCTTCCGTGCCGTCGCAGACGATCACCATGCCCGAATGCTGCGACCAGCCCATGCCAACGCCGCCGCCGTGATGCAGCGACACCCAGGTCGCGCCGGACGCGCAATTGAGGAGCGCGTTCAGGAGCGGCCAGTCCGACACCGCGTCCGACCCGTCGAGCATCGCCTCCGTCTCGCGATTGGGCGAGGCGACGGAGCCCGAATCGAGATGGTCGCGCCCGATCACGACGGGGGCCTTCAATTCGCCGCGCGCCACCATCTCGTTGAAGGCGAGGCCGAGCCGATGGCGATCGCCGAGGCCGACCCAGCAGATGCGCGCCGGGAGGCCTTGGAACTTGATCCGCGCGCGGGCCATGTCGAGCCAATTGTGCAGGTGCGGATCGTCCGGGATCAGCTCCTTCACCTTGGCGTCGGTGCGGTAGATGTCTTCGGGGTCGCCCGAGAGCGCGCACCAGCGGAAGGGCCCGATTCCGCGGCAGAAGAGCGGGCGGATATAGGCCGGCACGAAGCCGGGGAAGGCGAAGGCGTCGGCGAGGCCCTCCTCCTTCGCCATCTGGCGGATGTTGTTGCCGTAATCGAGGGTCGGCACGCCCATGCGGTGGAAGGCGAGCATCGCCTCGACGTGATCGACCATCGAGCGCCGCGCCGCCTTGGCGGTGCCGACGGGGTCCGTCTCCTTGCGGCGCGCCCACTCGTCGAGGCTCCAACCCTTGGGCAGATAGCCGTTGAGCGGATCGTGGGCGGAGGTCTGGTCGGTGACGGCGTCCGGGCGCACGCCGCGGCGCACGAGCTCGGGGAAGATCTCGGCCGCGTTGCCGAGGAGCCCGATCGAGACCGCCCGCTTCTCGGCGCAGGCCTTCTCGATGCGGGCGAGCGCGTCGTCGAGATCGCGCGCCTCCTCGTCGAGATAGCCGGTGCGCAGGCGGAAGGCGATGCGGCTCGGCTAGCACTCGATCGCGAGGCAGGAGGCACCCGCCATGGTCGCCGCGAGGGGCTGCGCGCCGCCCATGCCGCCCAGGCCCGCGGTGAGGATCCAGCGCCCGGAGAGATCGCCCCCGTAATGCTGGCGGCCGACTTCCGCGAAGGTCTCGTAGGTGCCCTGTACGATGCCCTGCGTGCCGATATAGATCCACGAGCCCGCGGTCATCTGGCCGTACATCATCAGCCCGACGCGATCGAGCGCGTTGAAATGCTCCCAGGTCGCATAGGCGGGCACGAGGTTCGAATTGGCGATCAGCACGCGCGGGGCGTCCGCATGCGTCTTGAAGACGCCGACGGGCTTGCCCGACTGGACGAGGAGCGTCTCGTCCTCGGAAAGCCGCTTGAGCACGGCGACGATGCGGTCGAAGCTCTCCCAATCGCGGGCCGCGCGCCCGATGCCGCCATAGACGACGAGCTCCTCGGGCCGCTCGGCGACGTCCGGATCGAGATTGTTCATGAGCATGCGCAAGGGGGCCTCCGTCGCCCAGGAGCGGGCGGAGAGCTCGGTGCCGTGCGCGGCGCGGATGATGCGGGAATTGTCGAGGCGGTTCATCGGGTCTCTTCCTCGGGGTCTCGATCGTCGGCGATGGCGGGGAGGCGGATGGGCGCGCTCGCGTCGACGAGCGCGCCGGCGTCGAGGAGGTCGCGCGCGCTGGCGATGTCGGGCGCCATCAGGCGGTCTTCGGCGAGGCGCGGCACGCGGGCGCGCAGAGCGGCGCGGGCGGCCTCCAGCGGCGGGCTCGAGGCGAGCGGCGCGTGGTAGTCGCAGCCCTGCGCGGCGACGAGCCACTCGATCGCGACGACGCCGGCCGTGTTCTGCGCCATCGCGAGAAGGCGGCGCGCCCCGTGGGTCGCCATCGAGACGTGATCCTCCTGATTGGCGGAGGTCGGGATCGAATCGACGCTCGCGGGCATCGCGCGCTGCTTGTTCTCGGAGACGAGGGCGGCGGCGGTGACCTGCGGGATCATGAAGCCGGAATTGAGCCCCGGATCGTCGGTGAGGAAGGCCGGCAGCCCCGAGAGCGCAGGGTCGATCAGCATGGCGATGCGGCGCTCGCAGAGGGAGCCGATCTCGCACAGAGCCATCGCGATCATGTCGGCGGCGAAGGCGACGGGCTCGGCGTGGAAATTGCCGCCGGAGATCACCTCGCTCGTCTCCGCGAAGACGAGCGGGTTGTCGGAGACGCCGTTCGCCTCGGTCTCCAGCGTCGCGCCCGCCTGGCGCAGGAGATCGAGACAGGCGCCCATCACCTGCGGCTGGCAGCGCAGGCAATAGGGGTCCTGCACGCGATCGTCGGCGACGCGATGCGAGGCGCGGATCGCGGAGCCCTCCATCAGGGCGGCGAGCGCGCGGGCGCTCTCGATCTGCCCGCGATGGCGGCGCACCGCGTGGATGCGCGGATCGAACGGCCCGTCCGAGCCCTTGGCCGCATCGGTCGCGAGCGCGCCCGTCACGAGCGCCGACTGGAACACGCGCTCGGCCTCGAAGAGGCCGGCGAGCGCGAGCGCGGTCGAGATCTGCGTGCCGTTGAGGAGCGCGAGCCCCTCCTTCGCCGCGAGCACCAGCGGCTCGAGCCCGATCCGCGCGAGCGCCTCGCGGGCGGGAAGCGTCTCCCCGGAAAGACGCATCGCGCCCTCGCCCATCAGCGCGGCGGTGAGATGCGCGAGCGGCGCGAGATCGCCCGAGGCGCCGACGGAGCCCTGGCCCGGGATCACGGGGAGCGCGTCGTGGGCGAGACACGCCTCGAGCGCCGCAAGGATCGTGGCGCGCACGCCCGAGCGCCCCTGCGCGAGGCTCGCGAGCTTGAGCGCCAGCGCGAGCCGCACGACGGCGTCCGGCAGCGGATCGCCCACGCCCGCGCAATGGGAGAGGACGAGGTTGCGCTGCAGGCGCTCCAGATTGTCGGGCTCGATGCGCACGCTCGCGAGCTTGCCGAAGCCGGTATTGATCCCGTAGACGGGCTCGCCTTTCGCGAGGATCGCGGCAACCGTCGCCGCGCTCGCCTCGACGTCGGCCTCGTATCCGGGCGCGAGCCGAGCGGCGGCGCCGCGATACACCGCGCGCCATTCGGAGAGGGACGTGCGGCCGGGCGCGATCGCGATCGTGTCGGTCTGCGCCATGGGTCAGGCCTTCTTCTCGTTCGGGGGTACGATCTTCCCTGCGCGGACGCGGGCGTGAAGCGGATTGAAGCCGATGCGGTAGACGAGCTCGGCCGGGCTCCCGACGTCCCAGATCGCGAGGTCGCAGGCCTTGCCCGCTTCCAACGTGCCGATCTCGTCGAGACGCCCGAGCGCGCGGGCCGCCTCCCGCGTCACGCCCGCGAGGCATTCGGCCACCGTGAGGCGGAAGAGGGTCGCGCCCATGTTCATGGCGAGCAGCAGCGAGGTCATCGGCGAGGAGCCGGGATTGCAATCGGTCGCGAGCGCGATGGGGACGCCGTGCGCGCGCAGAGCCGCGACGGGAGGCGCCTGGCGCTCGCGCAGGGTGTAGAAAGCGCCCGGCAGGAGCACCGCGACGGTGCCGGCGCGCGCCATCGCCGCAATTCCCGCCTCGCTCGCATATTCGAGATGATCGGCCGACAGCGCGCCGTAACGGGCGGCGAGCGCGGCGCCGCCGAGGTCGGAGAGCTGGTCGGCGTGCAGCTTCACCGGCAGCCCGTGCGCGGTCGCTGCCTGGAAGACGCGGGCGATCTCCTCGGGCGAGAAGGCGATGCCCTCGCAGAAGCCGTCGACGGCATCGGCGAGCCCCTCGGCCGCGACGGCGGGAATGGTCTCCTCGCACAGGCGCCGCAGATAGCCCTCGCGGTCGTCCCGCGCCTCCGGCGGCAGCGCGTGCGCCCCGAGGAAGGAGGTGACGACCCGCACGTCGCGCATCGCCCCGAGCCGACGCGCGGCGCGCAGCATCGTGCGCTCCGTATCGTGGTCGAGCCCGTAGCCGGATTTCACCTCGATCGTGGTGACGCCTTCGGCGAGGAGCGCGTCGAGCCGCTTCAGGGCGGAGGCGACGAGGTCGTCCTCGCTCGCCGCCCGCGTGGCGGCGACCGTCGAGACGATGCCGCCGCCGGCGCGGGCGATCTCCTCGTAGCTCGCGCCCTCGAGCCGCAGCTCGAACTCCCGCGCGCGGTTGCCGCCATGGACGATATGGGTGTGGCAATCGACGAGGCCGGGCGTCACCAGCCGCCCGCCGAGGGGGATCGTGCGCCCCCCGCGCAGCGCCGCGGGAAGCGCCGCGCGCGGACCGGCGAAGAGGATGCGCCCGGCGCGTGCCGCGACGACGCCGTCCTCCACGAGACCGCCCTCGCCTGCGAGCGTCGCGAGCCTCGCCTCGACGAAGAGGCGGACCTCGGAGGGGTCCTCCTCGCGTGTCGCATCCGGCGCCATGGCGTGCCCTCCCGTCTCGATATATCTAGACATAACCAGCCTCGCGCGCGGCTGTCCAGGCGTCATCGCGCTGGCGACCACGTGCTATGGTCACGCTTTTCACTCGGATACGATCGCCGATCGCGAAATCCGCGACGACAGGTGCCGCCGACCGGCGCAAATCACTGACGCACAACGCTCTTCCGGAACCGGAGCGGATGACGCGCGTTTATCCGAGCGGCTCCGTGCGCCTGTGCGCGGCGGCCGCGGCCGGCTTGCGGCTTTCGAGGCCCCGCTCGGTCGAAGCAACCGCGCGGTGGCGACACGGAGTATGCTGAGACGTCTCGACGAGAGTGCCCTGGCGACCGGCAACCGGCGGTCGATCTTCTCGCGCGTGCTCGGGCCGTTCATCGGGCGCGCCGGCGAGCGCGTCGCGCTGCCTTACTTCATCCTCGCCGCGATCCTCGTTCCGATCGCCGTCTTCGCGCTCGCCGTCGCGGGGGATCGCAGCGCCGTCGAGGCTGAGGCGCGCGATCGCCTCGTCCTGATGCGCGACGCCGTCGCCGAGCACGCCGAGCGCGTCTTCCAGGCTCATCGCTTCGTCGCCTTCGCGATCCAGGACCGCATCGCCGCGATGGATTGGGACGAGATCGCCGCCTCGTCCGACCTCCAGGCATTCCTCGGCCGCATCGAGCAGGGTTTCCCCGAGGTCCACGCGATCTGGCTCGTTGACGGGCAGGGCACCCTGCGCGCCTCGAGCCGCGGCAGCGGAATCGGCATGGATCTCTCCGAGAGGCCCTGGTTCGTCCGCGCCCGCGAGGCGGGGCCGCCCGTCGTGATCGGCGCGGTGCAGCGCGGGGTCATCCACGACGACGTCTTCTTCAGCGTGACGCTGCCGCGGGCGCCCGCCGACGCGCCGTTCGACGGCGTCGTGCGCATCTCCATCTCGCCGGCCTATTTCACCGATTTCTACGCCAGCGCGTATCCCGACGACGACCTCATCGCGATCGTCCACGAGGACGGCGCGGTGCTCGTCGCCTATCCGCCGGAGGCGGGCCTGCCGGAGCGGATCGAGGCGACCTCGCCGGGGCTCGCGCTCGCGCGCATGCACGACAGCCTCGTCTTCGAAGGCAAGAGCGGCTTCGACGGCGTCTCGCGCATCCACGCCTTCACCCGGCTCGCGGACCTGCCCCTGATCGCGGCCGTGGCGGCGAGCCGGACGGAGATCGACACCGTCTGGCAGCGGCGCGCGCTCGGCTTCGCGGCCTATTTCGTGCCCGCCTTCGTGGCGCTGCTCCTGCTCGGCTCGCTCGCCTGGCGCAGCCATCGCGAGCTCGAGGAGACGGTGGCGCTGCGCACGAACGCGCTCTCCCAGGCCGTCGCGGAGAAGGACCAGCTCCTCAAGGAGGTCCACCACCGCGTCAAGAACAACATGCAGATCGTCTCGAGCCTGATCCGCATGCAGGAGCGGCTCGGCGGCTCGACCGAGGACACGGTGCGCCGGGTCCAGGCGATGGCGCTCGTCCACGACCTCGTCTACAGCCACGGCGAGTTCGCGAGCGTCAATCTCGGCGCCTATGCGCGGCGCCTGTGCGAGACGCTCGCGCTCGCGAGCGACCAGCGCAACGGGTTCGACCTCGATCTCGACCACGTGGCCGTGACGCTCGACCGCGCGATGCCCTTCGCCCTGATCCTCACCGAGGTCGTCACCGCGGCGCTCCCGCAGGCGGGGCAGGAGGGGCGGCTCGCGATCGGCCTGCGGCGCGTCGAGGGGCGCGCGGTGCTCACGCTCGCATGCGGCTCCGGGCGGGATCGCCCGCGCCCGGACGGGTTCGGCATGAAGCTCGTCGACAGCCTCGCGGTCCAGCTCGGCGCCCGCATCGCCTTCGCCCCGCGCGAGGGCGTCGCCTTCGAGATGGACTTCCCGCTGGACGACCCGATGCATCCCGGTGCAGCCTGATCGCGACGCCTCGCGAGGCGAGCGGAGGGGAGGAAGCCGCCATGTCGCTGCCGCGCGCGCCGATCGTCGTGTTCGACGCGTTCGGCACGCTGCTCGACGTCCATTCCGCCGTGGCCCGCCTCGCCGACCGCGTTGGCCCCGAAGCGGCACGGCTGTCGGAGATCTGGCGCGCGAAGCAGCTCGAATATTCGTGGACGCGCGCGCTGATGGGCCGCACCGCGCCGTTCTGGCACCTCACCGAGGCGGCGCTCGATCATGCGCTCGCGCGCTGTCCGCAGGTCGACGCGGCGCTTCGGCCGGACCTGCTCGCCGCCTATCGCCGCCTCGAAGCCTATCCGGACGTGCCGGCGACGCTCGCGCGCCTCTCCGCGCGCGGGGCACGCACCGCGATCCTCTCGAACGGCGATCCGGCCATGCTCGCCGACGCCGTCGAGGCGGCCGGCCTCGCCGCTTCGCTCGACGCCGTGATCTCGGTGGAGGAGGCGGGGACCTTCAAGACGCATCCGGACGCCTATGCGCCGATCCTGCGTCGCTTCGCCTGCGCGCCCGGCGACGTCCTGTTCGTGTCCTCGAACCGGTGGGACGTCGCGGGGGCGACCGCCTTCGGCCTCGCCTGCGCCTGGGTGAACCGCGCGGGGCTCCCCGACGAATATCCCGATCTCCCCCCGCGCGCGACGATTCCCGATCTCTCCGGCGTGCCGTGAGGCTGCGCCGCGCACGACGGGACAACGCGGGGCCGCGCCCTCAGGCCGCGCGCTTGCGGCGGCCGTTGGCGATCATCGCGCGCGCGATCAGCCAGCTCGCGGGGATCGCGAGAACCAGCCCGACGAAGAACGCGGCGACGAGCGGCGTCGCCGTGTAGATCGCCATGTCGGCCACGAGGATCGCGAGGACGAGCGTCCCGGCGATCACCGGCGCGACGAAGACGAAGACGATGGCGGCATATTTGAGCACGTCGGCCTCCTGGCACGGGAGCATTGCGTCGAGCTCCTCAATGGCGGGGGACCGGCTCTTCTGTCCTTGAGGGAGATCAAGCCCGGCCCCGTTAACCGAAAAGCGCAATGATCCGTTGAGGTTACCGCGCGAATCGAGCGCCTGCCCCCCCTCTCGGAAACAGCCGCGCAACCGTCGGCATGGAATCGATCGCCCGTCGCGGACGACGCGACCGATCACGGGTGACGGGGACATGACGGGACGGATCGTGACGCAGGCCACGGGCGCGGACGCGCGCGTCGGCCGCAGGTCGCATCGCGGGCGCGTGCTCGGGCTCGCGCTCGCCATAGGGCTGTCGGCGGGCGTCTCCGCGAGCGGCGCCGCGACCGCGGCGGACGAGCCGGTGCGGGTCGCGGATCTCGGCGGCGGCTTCATCGAATTCCTGTTCGGCGGCGCGCGCGGCCGAGCCACCGAGGCGCCCGTCGTCGAAGCGCCCCGTCCGGCCCGCCCCGCCACCCGCTCCGATCCGCGACCGGCCGCGCCCGCCGCACCCGCGGCGCGCCAGCCCGCGGCCCCGGCGCAGAGTGCCGGCGGCGGCGGCGGCGCAATCGGGCTCGCCTTCTGCGTGCGCACCTGCGACGGCTTCGGCTTTCCCGTCGGCGCCCTGCGCAGCCGCGCGGACGCGAGCGCCCATCGCGCCGCCTGCGTCGCGGCCTGTCCGGGCGCGGCGACGCGGCTCTTCGTCGGGAACCAGGCCGGCGGCTTCACCCAGGCGCGCGCCTTCGACGACGGCACGCCCTACGCGGCGCTCGAAAACGCGTTCCGCAATCGCCGGGAGCGGGTGCCCGACTGCACCTGCCAGGCGCCCGATCCGAGAGCGGCCCGCCTCGCGGCGCTCGCCGCCGACGTGACGCTGCGGCGCGGCGACCTCGTCGCGACGACGGACGGCGTGCTCGTCTTCGACGGCCGCGGCCGGCTCGAGGAGCTCGACGCCTCCGGCGCCGCGAGCCAACCCCTGCGCCGCCTCGCCGATCGCAAGCTCGGGCTGTCCCTGCGCGCGACGAAGCTCGAACGCTGGATGCGCGAGCGACCGCAGGCGCGCGTCGACGCCTCCCTGCCGGAGGAGACGTCCGAGCAGCTCGCCCTCGCGCCCTAGCGCATCGGCCGGCGCGTGGTCGGGCGCGTGCCGCCCGCCCGCTCTCGCATTTTCGTGACCCGGGCCCCAATTCCGCCGCTTTTCCGCCCTCGCAGGGCCGCGGCGCTTGCGCTGAGTGGTACTAGGTCCACTCGGGTGATTCGCAGCACGGCCATGCAACCGGACGCTTCCCGCTTCTGCCTCCACGCGATCGTGCTCGCGGTCCTCGCTCTGTCGGCGGGGATCGTGGTGACGGTCGACGCCATCGCGGCGAGCGCCTCGTTCCGCTGCGCGCCCGCGATCGTGCTGCAGATGGACGCCTCCGCCTGCCTCGCGCTGCCGAGCGTGACCGTCGCGCCGATCGCGGTCCCGCCGCTCTCGATGCCTCAGGTCTACCCGCCTCTCTGACGCGATCGCCGCCGGCGCCTCACGAAGCGAGGCGCTGCATCAGCTCGTCGGACAATTCGAAATTGGCGTAGACGTTCTGCACGTCGTCGTGGTCCTCGAGCGTCTCCATCAGCTTCATCAGCTTCTCGCCGGTCTCGTCGTCGACGGCGACCGGCGTCTGCGCCTTCCAGACGAGGGCGGACTTGCGCGCCTCGCCGAAGCGCTCCTCGAGCGCCTTCGTCACTTCCGCGAGCGCGGTGTCGGCGCAATAGACCTCGTGGCCGCTCTCCGAGGAGACCACGTCGTCGGCGCCCGCCTCGATCGCGCCCTCGAGCATCGCGTCGGCATCGGCCGCGGACGCGTCGTACTCGACGAGGCCGAGCCGATCGAACATGAAGGCGACCGCCCCCGTCTCGGCGAGGTTGCCGCCGGCCTTGGTGAAGAAGGAGCGGATGTCGGAGGCCGTGCGGTTGCGGTTGTCGGTCATCGCCTCGATGATGATCGCGGCGCCGCCGGGGCCGTAGCCCTCGTAGCGGATCTCCTCGTAGTTCTCCGCGTCGCCGCCCTGCGACTTCTTGATCGCCCGCTCGATGTTGTCTTTCGGCATGTTCTCGGCGCGGGCGGCGAGGATCGCGGCGCGCAGGCGCGGGTTCATCGCCGGGTCGGGCACGCCCATCTTGGCCGAGACGGTGATCTCGCGGGCGAGCTTGGAGAACAGCTTCGAGCGCTGCGCGTCCTGCCGCCCCTTGCGGTGCATGATGTTCTTGAACTGACTGTGTCCGGCCATCGAGGGCTCCGTCCTGCGGCGCGCGCGAGGGAAAGCGAGGGCGGCGCTCCGCGCGCGAATGGGTCGCGTGATGTCGGGCTCGGATATAGGCCGGGAGACGGGGGCTTGCCAAGCCTGGTGGCGTGCCGCCTCACGTCCCGCAGAAGGTCTGCAGCACCCGCTCCTCGGGCTGCGGCGGGGCCGTCAGGTGCGCGAAGCGGGGATCGTCCTCGTAGGGATTCTCCAGCGCGGCGTGGAGTTCCTCGAAGGGGCCGAGATCGCCGCGCTCGACGATCGCCGCGATCGCCGCCTCGACGCGGTGGTTGCGCGGGATGAGGGCTGGATTGACGGCGCGCATCGCCGCCGCCCGCGCCGCCGGATCGCCGCCCTCGGCCTCGAGCCGCGCGCGCCAGAGGGGCAGCCATTCGAAGAGCGCCGTCGTATCGGAAAAGAGCGTCGTCAGCGCTTCCTCGCGGCTCGGATCCTCGGCGAGCGCGCACAAGGCGCGGAAGGTGTTGGTGAAATCCGCCCCTCCCCGCACCATCGCCGTCAGCAGCCCCTGGGCGAGCGCGAGATCGTCCTCCTGCGCGCGCGCGAGCCCGAGCTTACCGCGCAATTCGCGCAAATACGCCTCGTTGAAGGCCGGCCCGTAGACCGCGAGCGCCTCCTCCGCGGCGGCGACCTGCGCCTCCTCGCCGTCGCCGAGGAGCGGCAGCATGGCTTCCGCAAGGCGGGTGAGGTTCCACAAGGCGATGCGCGGCTGGTTCGCGTAGGCGTAGCGGCCGTGCGCGTCGATCGAGGAGAACACGGTCGCGGGGTCGTAGGCATCCATGAAGGCGCAGGGGCCGTAATCGATGGTCTCGCCCACGATCGAGGTGTTGTCGGTGTTCATCACGCCGTGGATGAAGCCGATGCCGAGCCAGCGCGCGACGAGGCGCGCCTGACGGCGGGCGATCTCTTCGAGGAGCGCGGCGTAGGGGCGCTCGGGCCCCGCGAGATCGGGATAATGGCGCGCGATCACGTGGTCGGCGAGCGTTCGCACCCCGTCCACGTCCTCGCGCGCGGCGAAATACTGGAAGGTGCCGACGCGGATGTGGCTCTGCGCGACGCGCGCCAGCACGGCGCCGGGCAGGACCGTCTCGCGATGGACGGGCTCGCCGGTGAAGGCGGCGGCGAGCGCGCGGGTCGTCGGCACGCCGAGCGCCGCCATGGCTTCGCTGACCAGATATTCGCGGATCACGGGTCCCACCGCCGCGCGTCCGTCCCCGCGCCGCGAGAAGGGCGTGCGGCCGGCGCCCTTCAATTGGATGTCGCGGCGCACGCCGTCGCGACCGACGACCTCGCCGAGGAGGATCGCGCGCCCGTCGCCCAATTGCGGGACGAAGCCGCCGAACTGGTGGCCGGCATAGGCGGTCGCGATCGGCTCGGCGCCCTCGGGCAGCGCGTTGCCGGAAAAGAGCGCCGCGCCCGCCTCCCCCGCGAGCGCGTCCGGGTCGAGGCCGAGCGCTTCCGCGAGCGGCCGGTTGAGGCGGATCAGCCGCGGCGCGCGCACCGGCGTCGGCGGCACGCGGGCGAAGAAGCGCTCGGGCAGGCGGGCATAGGAATTGTCGAAGGGGATGGCGGGGGTCACGCGCGCGCTCCGGCTGGCCTCTGGCTCTGGACGATGGGTGCCCGCGCTGCGCGATTCAAGCCTCGCCCGGCCTGGGCGAGCGGCGTCGGAGCGCGGAACCGGGGAGCGCCGGGCCCGTTCGACTCACCGAGGAGGTGCCCCGATCCCGTGTTCGTCTTCTTCTCCAGCCGCCTCGGCTGCCTCGGCTCGATCGTCGTCTCGGCGATCGCGACGCTCGTCCTCCTCGCCGTCCTGGGCGTGCTCTGATCCCGGGGCGCGTCGGCGCGGCACGCCGCGCTTCGGAACGGCCGCCAAGCCTCTCCGTTGATCGCGGGCGAGACCACGAGGAGAGCCGCCCGTGTCCTTCGAGGAGCCCATCCTGTTCGACAGCATCGCGAGCCTCGTGCGCATCGCGATCGTCGGCACCTGCGCCTATGTGGCGCTCGTCGTCATGCTGCGCGCCTCCGGCAAGCGCACCCTGTCGAAGATGAACGCCTTCGACTTCATCGTGACGGTCGCGCTCGGCTCGACCCTCGCGGCGGTGATCGTCGATCGCGACGTGCCGCTCGCCGACGGGGTCGCGGCGCTCGCGCTCCTCGTCTACCTGCAATACGCGATCACCTGGGCCGCCGTGCGCTTCCCGCGCGTGCAGGCGCTGCTCAAGAGCGAGCCGACGCTCCTCGTCCACGACGGCCGCTATCTCGACGCGGCGATGCGCCGGCAGCGGGTGACGCGCGAGGAGATCGCCGCGTCCCTGCGCCAGCACGGCCACGAGGACATCGCGCGCGTCGCCTGCGTGGTGCTCGAGACGGACGGGTCGCTCTCCTTCGTGATGCGACCGGGTTGAGGGCGGGTTGAGGAGGGTCCCATGGCGGAGCGCGAGCGGGAGATCCCGGACGACGAGCTCGAGGAGGAGCCCGACGAGGAAGAGCGCTGGCGGGTGCTCGGCCAGCTCGAGGAATGGCTCGAGCGGCCGATGCTCGTGCTCTCCTTCCTGTGGCTGTGCCTCGTCCTCGTCGAGCTGATCTGGACGACGTCGGGGGTGTTCGAGTTCCTCGGCACGCTGATCTGGATCGTGTTCGTGCTCGAGTTCGCCCTGCGCTTCGCGCTCGCCCCGCGCAAGGGACGTTTCCTGCGGCGCAACCCGATCACCATCGTCGCGCTCGCGGCCCCCGCCTTCCGCTTCCTGCACGCGCTGCGCTTCCTGAGGCTCGCGCGGGGCCTGCGCTTCGTGCGGCTCGTGCGCATCGTCGGCACGGCCAATCGCGGGCTGACCGCCCTGCGCCATTCCTTCGAGCGACGGGGCCTCGGCTACGTGCTCGTCGCGACGACCCTCGTCGTGCTCCTGGGCGCCGGCGGCATGCTCGCCTTCGAGCCCGCCCGCGAGGTCGAGGGCGGCTTCACGGGCTATTGGGACGCGCTCTGGTGGACGGCGATGATCGTCACCACGATGGGCTCGGGCTTCTGGCCGGCGACGCCGGAGGGCCGGGCGCTCGCGCTCCTCCTGTCGCTCTACGGCTTCGCGATCTTCGGCTACATCACCGCGAGCTTCGCGAGCTTCTTCATCGGCCAGGAAGCCAGCGATCCGGAGGGCGAGGTCGGCGGCTCGCGGGAGATCTCGGCTCTGCGCGAGGAGATCGCCGCCCTGCGCGCCGAGCTCAAGCAGGGCCGCGGCGACGGCCTCAATTGAACACCGCCTCGTAGATGCGCACCTCCTTGAGCTTGTCGAGATCCTGCGCGGGAGGCACGACGGGCGTGATGAACACCCCCTCCATCAGCCCCTTCTTGGGGTGGCGGATGTTGTACATCTGGTTGGCGAGCGAGGGGTCCTTGGGCGCCACGAACAGGATCGCGAAGCCGCGCCGACGCGCCGGCATGGCCGGATAGGGCGAGAGCCGCGCGTCGAGCAGCGTCATCTCGACCCGTCCGCCGATGCCCTCGAGCACGAAGGTCTTGCCCTTCTCGTCCTTGAAATCCTCGTAGGTCAGCTGATCGAGCATTGCGCCACCCCCCTGAGATGCAGGCGATCCTTGATAGCGGCGATTCGGCCATGCGCGAAGGCCCTCGCCGCGGATTCGCGGGTCTCGCTCGCGGTTTTCCCGCGCCGCCGACCCTCTTGCGCCGCGGGCCCGGAGGCTGTAAGGCTCCGCGCTCACCGTTCTCCGTCCATGATCCAGCCGAAGGGAGCCGCCCATGGCTCGCGTCACCGTCGAGGACTGCATCGACAAGGTCGACAACCGCTTCGAGCTCGTGCTGCTCGCGAGCCACCGCGCGCGCATGATCTCGTCCGGCGCCCCGCTGACCGTCGACCGCGACCGCGACAAGAACCCGGTCGTGGCCTTGCGCGAGATCGCCGACGAGACGGTCCGCCCCGATGATCTGCGCGAGCAGCTCATCCACTCGATGCAGCGCTACGTCGAGGTCGACGAGCCCGAGGCCGAGACCGTGCCGATGATCGGCGCGCCCGCGCCCGAGGGCGGCTCGGACGACGGCGAGATCCAGTTCGACCGGATGAGCGAGGAGGACCTCCTGCGCGGCCTCGAGGGCCTGCAGCCTCCCGTCGCGAGCGACGACGACGAGGGCTGAGCGCAAGCCGAGCCCGGTCGGTCGCCACGATCGCCGAGCCCCGCGCGCTCCCGCCCGCGGGGCTTCTTCTTTTGCCGCGACGCCGACGGGCTGCGGCGCTTCGGAAGCGCGCGGGCCGCCCCTATGGCACCGGCGGTGAAGATGCGCTAAAGGCGTCTGTCGTCACGTCGGCGGGGCTCCCCGTCGGCGCGGTGTGGAAAGGTACCATGAACGAACTCGCCACGAAGCCGCGCGTCGCCGTCATCGGCTGCGGAGCCTGGGGACGCAACCTCGCGCGCTGCTTCGCGACCCTCGGCGTGCTCGACGCCGTCGTCGATCCCAATCCCCAGGTCCTCGACAGCCTGGTCGCCCTGTTCGGCTGCCGCGCGGCGAGCCTCGACGAGGTGCTCGCCGATCCCGCGATCGAAGCGGTGGCGGTCGCGACCCCGCCCTCCCTGCACCGGCAGGTCGCCGAGGCGGCCTTCGCGGCGGGCAAGCACGTCTATGTCGAGAAGCCGCTGACCCTCGATTATCCCGATGCGCTCGCGGTCGCCGAAGCGGGACGGGCCGCGGGCCGCGTCCTGATGACGGGGCACATCCTCCAATTCCACAACGGCTTTCGCGCGCTCAAGATCCTCGTCGCGGAGGGACGGCTCGGCGAGGTGCGGCGCATCCACGCGACCCGGCTCAATCTCGGCGCGGTGCGCCGCGAGGAGGACGCGCTGTGGTGCCTCGCGCCCCACGACGTCTCGATGACGCTGGCTCTGATGAGCGGCGCGCCCGAGCGGGTCGAGGCCTTCGGCGAGGGTCATCTGCGCCGCGAGACGGCGGACGCCGTCACCATGCGGCTCGGCTTTCCCGGCGGCGCGCAGGCGGTGATCCACGTCTCCTGGCTGCACCCGTTCAAGGAGCACCGGCTGACCGTGATCGGCTCGAAGGCGATGGCCGTGTTCGACGATTGCCTGCCCTGGGACCGCAAGGTGCAGATCTACCCCCATCAGGTCAGCCTCGACGGCGGCGCGCCGACCGTGGTGCGGGCGGAGCCCGTTCCGGTCGAGATCGAGCAGGCCGAACCCCTGATGGCGGAATGCGCCCATTTCCTCGACTGCATCCGCGAGAAGCGCGAGCCGATCACCGGCACGCTGGAGGCGCTCGCGGTGATGGACGTCCTCGCCCGCGCCGCGCGCGCCATGAGCGACGAGGCCGAGGCGCGCGCGCCCAAACGCGCCTCCGCCTGACGCGCGCCCTTCAGCCGAAGCGCCCATCGCCCGAACGCCCTCGCCCGACGATCGCCCCTGCCGCGCCAGCACACCGAAGGATCTCATGTCGGACCCGATCTCCTTCATCGATCTCGCCGCCCAGCGTCGCCGCATCGGACCCGCGCTCGATGCGGCGGTGGCCCGCGTGATGGACCATTGCGGCTTCATCCTCGGCCCCGAGGTCGATCGCCTCGAGGCGGACCTGAAGGCCTTCTGCGGCGCCCGCCACGCGATCTCGTGCGCGAGCGGGACCGACGCGCTCGCTCTCGTCCTGATGGCGAAGGGCGTGCGGCCGGGCCAGGCGGTGCTCGTTCCCGCCTTCACCTTCTGCGCGACCGCGGAAGTGGTCGCCTGGCTCGGCGCGACGCCGGTCTTCGTCGACGTCGAGGAGGAGAGCTTCAACCTCTGCCCGGCGAGCCTCGAACAGGGCATCGCCACCGCCCGCGATCGCGGGCTCCAGCCCGTCGCGGTGATGCCGGTCGATCTCTACGGCCGGCCGGTCGATTACGATCGCATCGAGCCGATCTGCGCCCGCGAGGGCCTGTGGATGCTCACCGACGCCGCCCAGAGCTTCGGCGCCTCCTACAAGGGACGTGCCGTCGGCACGATCGGGCTCGCCACCGCGACGAGCTTCTTTCCCTCGAAGCCGCTCGGCGCCTACGGGGACGCCGGCGCCGTGTTCACCGAGGACGACGCCCTCGCCGAGGCCATGATCTCGCTGCGCATGCACGGGGCCGGCCGCGAGCGCTACGACCACGTGCGAATCGGCATGAACGGCCGCATGGACGCGATGCAGGCGGCGATCCTCGTCGAGAAGCTGAAGGTCTTCGGCGAGGAGATCGCCGCGCGCCGCCGCATCGCCGCGCGCTACGACGCGCTCCTCGCCGGAACGGTGCGCACTCCCGCGATCGACCCGGATGCGCCTTCCGTTTGGGCACAATACACCATCCGCATCCCCGACGGCCGCCGCGATGCCTTCCGCACCGCGCTCCAGCAGGCCGGGGTGCCGACCGCGATCCACTACCCGAAGCCGCTCAACCGGCAGCCCGCCTATGCTCATTATCCGAGCGCCGGCAACGGCTTGCCGGTGTCGGAGCGGCTCGCGGAGGAGGTCGTCAGCCTGCCGATGCACGCCTATCTGGACGAGGCGGTGCAGGACCGAATCGTCGCGGCGATTCGGGCGGCTCTGTGAGGGACGAGCACCGCGGCGGCGCGATTTTCCGCCCGCCGATCGCCGCTTTCGACGGCCCTTAACCCTATCTTCACCAGTTTCGTCAACCTTAACGCCGGGTTTTCCTCGTTGTTGGGGTTCGACGATGTCTCAGGTGTCCCTCTCGGCGGGCATACGCGATACGCTGCTGACGATTCAGCAGACGACGCGGCTCGCCACCCGTTCCGAACAGCGCCTCTCGACGGGCCTGAAAGTCAATTCGGCGATCGACAACGCGCTCGCGTTCTTCACCGCCGCCGGCCTGCGCGACCGCGCGGGCGACCTCGCGGGCCTGCAGGACCGCATGCAGCAGGCGACGCGGACGGTGAAGGCCGCCAACGACGGCATCGAGGGCATGCGCAAGCTGTTCGAGACCGCGCAGGGCCTCGCCAACCAGGCGCTCGCCGAGCAGAACTCGACGACCCGTCAGGCGCTCGCGCAGCAATTCAACGAGATCCTCACCCAGGTCGACACGCTGATGCGCTCGTCGGGCTACGGCGGCGTCAACCTGCTCGAGGGCCAGACGCTGAACGTCAGCTTCGACCCGAACAACACCGCGGCCACCCTGTCGATTCGCGGCAACAACGGCACGTCGATGACCGCGACCAATATCGGCGTCGCGGCGGTCGACACGAACTCCTGGACGAACGCGGCCGGCACCGGCGGCGACACCACCGGCAACGTGGCGATCCAGCAGGCGCTCACCCAGCTCTCCACCGGCATCAGCAATCTGCGCGCCGAGGCGAGCCGACTCGGCGCCAACAACACCGTGATCCAGACGCGCCAGGAATTCACCGAGCGCATGATCGCGACGCTCCGCTCGGGCGCGGACGACTGGACGCTGGCCGACCTCAACGAGGAAGGCGCCAAGCTGACCTCGCTCAACACCCGCAACCAGATCGCCCAGACGGCGCTCGCCCTCGCGGCGCAGCGCGACCAGTCGGTCCTGCGGTTGTTCAGCTGATCGGCGCGGCGCGCCACGACACGGAGCCTGCGGCATGACCCTCGCGCTCGCGCATCCTCTCGCCGACGCCTCGTTGCAGGCTCATTACGAGGCGGCGCGGGCGCTGCGCGCCGCCGACGATCCGGCGGCGGGCGGCGACGAGGATTGGGGTCGCGACCGCATCTTCGTGTCGGTGGCGGCCTTCCGCGATCCGGAATGCCATCGCACGGTCGCGGAGCTGTTCGAGAAGGCCGCGCATCCCGAGCGCATCCATGTCGGTCTGATCTGGCAGCTCGACGCGCAGGCCGACGCGGCCTATCTCGAGCCGCCTTTGCCGCGGCGCGGCCAGATCCGGGAGCTGCGCTTCGATTGGCGCGAGGGCCTCGGCGTCACCTGGGCGCGCTTCCTCGCCCAGGCGCTCTGGCGGGGCGAGGAATACTTCCTCCAGATCGATTCGCACATGAAGTTCGAGGAGGGCTGGGACCGCATCCTCGTGGAGGACCTGCGCGGCCTGCCCTCGCAGAAGCCGATCATCGGCGTCGTGCCCCCGCCTTATCTGACGCCGGGCGACATCGTCTGCGACCTCTATCCCGGCATCCTTCGGCCCGACGCCTTCATCGAGGACGGCACGATCCGCGTGAGCGGCGTCTGGCTCTCCGCGCCGCTCGAGCGTGCGGTGCCGATGCCCTATTTCCTGGCAGGCGGCCTGTTCGCCCCCGCGCGCTTCATCGCGGAAGTGCCCTACGATCCCTATGGCTGCTTCGCGACCGAGGAGATCCTCCACGCGCTGCGGGCCTTCACGCATGGCTGGGACGTGTTCGCCGCCCCGCGCCGCCCTTTCTGGCACCAGTACAAGCGCGACAATCGGATCAAGCGCGGCGAGGGCCGCGATCCGCGCTTCGAGGAGCGCATCGGCGCCTGGACGCGCGCGGCGCTCCTCCGCTACGGACAGCTGACGGGGCAAGGCAAGCTGCCCGACGACGCCCTGCCGCCGGATCTCGACCTGTTCGGGCTCGGCTCGACGCGCACGCTCGGCGCCTTCGAGGCCTTCACGGGCATCGATTTCCGCTTCCGCCGCGTGACGGAGGAAGGCCTTCGGGCGCGCTATCACGAGGACGCGATCGGCGTCGCCGAATTCGTCGTGCCCGGTCTCGACGACGCGACGCGCACGCGGCCCGCCATGGTCGACGAGACCGAGATGCTGCTGCGCGCGGCGCTCTCGCAATGGGAGCCGGAGCGGCTCGCATCCGAGCTGACGGACCTCGTGATCGAGCTCGACCGGCATTCCCGCGCCCGGCGGGGCGAGCCGCCGCACGCGCCGCTGCAGCCCGAGCGCGAGCGGCTCCTCGCCGATTTCCGCCGCTGGGACGCCTATGGGCTCGCCTGCGAGCTCGCGAAGCTCTCCTTCGCGGTCCAACGGCTGAACGAGGCCGAGGGCGCGCAGGAGGAACAGCCCGCGCGCCGCGCCGGCGCGTGACGACGGCTCTGGAAAGGATGGGGCCATGGCACCGGACGTGACGATCCTCGTGCCGACCTTCGAGCGGCCGGTCTATCTCGAGCGCTGCCTGCGCCACCATCTGCGCACGTTCGACGAGGCGGGCATCGATTACGAGATCCTGGTCTGCGACAACGGCGCGGACGAGGCCACGCGCGAGGTGGTCGAGCGCTTCGCGGCGCAGAGCCCGCGCATCCGCACCGTCCGCCACCCGCGAAACCTCGGCGGATTCGGCAACAGCCTCTACGGCCATCGCCACGCGCGCGGCACGATCACCGTGACGGTCGGCGACGACGATCTCCTGATCCCCGAGATCGTGGCGAGCCATCTCGAACGCTTCCGCGCCGATCCCGGGCTCGCCATGATCCAGGCGCCCTGGTTCCTGATGAGCGAGAGCCGCCGCAACGAGATCACCGGGATGGCCTACGAGCTCGCCGAGGAGATCGAGATCGCGCACGGCGATTTCGCTGCGGCGGCGCGCCTGATCCTGTCGCGACGGATCTTCCCGGAAGTGTTCGCGGTTCGCACGAGCCTCGCCTCCGAGATCCTCGACGTGGCCGATCCGGCCGCCTACTACTTCTTCCGCGCCTTCGCCCGGGCCGTCGCGATGGGGCGCGTCCTCTTCGTGCCGACGCCGCATGCGATCGTCGCCTATGCGACGCGCCACGGCCATCACCAGGGCGGCGTCGTCACCGCAGACGGGTGGGACACGTTCCGCGGCGGGCTCGAGCTCCTGCTTGGCGCCGCCCGCGAGCGCGAGCCGGGCGTCGATTGGAGCGCGGAGGTGCGCGCCCTCGAGGAGATCGTGCTCGATCGCCTCGCCTTCGCGATGCGCATCCGCATCGATCAGAGGAAGTGGCACACGGCCTGGCTGATCTATCGCCGGCTCCGCGCCCACGGCATGGACCCGCTCGCGCCGAGCGCCCGCGCCGAACTCGAGTCGCTCGCGGGCATGGAGGCGGCTCTGATCGAGTCGGTGGCCCTCGGATGCGTGGACATCGTCGTCGAGGACCGGGTCTACGCGATGTATCTCAACGTGCTCGACGTCGAGCGCATCGGCGCCCCCTTGTGCTGCCTCTCCGACTGGGGCGGCGAGCGGCGCGGCCGCACCGCCTTCGTCGGCCTCGGCTGGGGGCGCGAGCGCGCCGGGCACGAGGACGATCTCGTCGTCGATCTCGCGGCGGCGATGCGGCGCACGAGCTTCGCGCCCTGACGCGCCGCCGTCGCGGGGCGCGTACGCGAACATCTTTTCACGAAGGATTAGGTACGCTCGCCAACCCGGCGTTTACGGGTGTCGGTCAATCTGATCGCGAGGGCCGAGAACAGGCCTCGACGACCCAGAAGGACGACACCCATGAACATCTCCCTCTCCGCGGGCATCCGCGACACGCTTCTCACCATCCAGCAGACCACCCGCATGTCGCAGCAGGCCGAGCGCCGGCTCGCCACGGGCCTGCGCGTCGGCTCGGCCTCCGAGAACCCGCTCGCGTTCTTCTCCGCGGCGAGCCTTCGCGACCGCGCCGGCGACCTCGCCAACCTGCAGGATCGCATGCAGCAGGCGACCCGCACGGTTCGCGCGGCGAGCGACGGCATCGAGGGCATGCGCAAGCTGTTCGAGACCGCCCAGGGTCTCGCCAACCAGGCGCTCGCCGAGCAGAACTCGACGACCCGTCAGGCGCTCGCGCAGCAATTCAACGACGTGCTCACCCAGGTCGACACGCTGATGCGCTCGTCGGGCTACGGCGGCGTCAACCTGCTCGAGGGTCAGGAGCTGCGCGTCGCCTTCGATCCGCAGAACACGGCGGCCTCGCTGTCGATCCGCGGCAACAACGGCTCGGCGATGACGGCGACCAATATCGGCGTCGCGGCGGTCGACACGAACTCGTGGACGAACGCGGCCGGCACCGGTGGCGACACCTCCGGCAACGCCGCCATCCAGCAGGCGCTCACGCAGCTCTCCACCGGCATCGGCAACCTGCGTGCCGAGGCGAGCCGTCTCGGCGCCAACAACACGATCATCCAGACCCGTCAGGAATTCACGGAGCGGATGATCTCGACGCTGCGCGCCGGCGCCGACGACTGGACGCTCGCCGACCTCAACCAGGAAGGCGCGACGCTCACGGCGCTCAACACCCGCAACCAGATCGCCCAGACGGCGCTCGCGCTCGCCGCGCAGCGCGACCAGTCGGTCCTGCGTCTGTTCTGATCGCTCGCAGGCTCCCACCGAGCCTCGAGACGCGAAACGCGCGCCGCGCTCTTTTACGGAGCGCGGCGCGTGCGCGTTTAAGCGCCCGTTAACCAAGCTCGTTCAAACATCGGGATGCGGAGGAACGGATCATGGCGCTGCGCATCGAGCTCAAGCCCAACGAGCGGATCATCATCGGACGGATCGCGCTCACCAACGGGCCGAGCCGCACGAGCTTCACCGTCGAGGGGCGGGCGCCGATCCTGCGCTGCAAGGACATCATCACGCCCGAACAGGCGGACACCGCCTGCAAGCAGCTCTACCTCCTCGTGGAGCGCGTGTATCTCGAGGAGATCCCCTTCGAGGCCGCGCTCGACCGCTTCCACGCGCTCGCCGAGCAGATCGTCGCCGCCGCGCCCAGCACCAAGCGCTTCCTCGAAGTGATGACCGCCTGCTTCGCCCAGGAGAGCCATTACCGGGCGCTCAAGGTCGGCCGCAAGCTGATCGAATACGAGGCGTCGTTGATCAAGATGTCGAGCGAAGCGGCGTAGTCGACCGCCGCCGACAACGCGCCATTAAACAATCTCGTCAGAGAATACATCGTCGAACTGGAGACGAGTGCAATGCAAAACGCCGCTCAAGCGTACGGCAAGACCGCAAAGACGGTCACCCTCGATCAGCGCGAGCTGGAGGCGGACCTGTTCATGCGCGCGGCCGCGAAGCTGCAGGACGCCGCGCAGGACGTCGCCGACACCGAGCGGCTCGAGGCGGCGCTGGAGTTCAACAAGCGGGTCTGGGCCGTGATGCTGCCGGCCATCGTCGATCCCGAGAACCCGCTGCCGCCGGCGCTGAAGGGCAATCTCGCGAGCCTCGGCGTGTTCGTCTTCCGGCGCATGGACGAGGTCATCGTCGAGCGCAAGGCCGAGGGGCTCTCGATCCTCGTGACCATCAACACCGACATCGCCGCCGGCCTGCGCGGCCGCGCGGCCTGAGATCGCCCCTCGCCCTCAGCGCGAGGGCTCGGTGCCGCGCAGATAGGCGCGCAGATTGAGGAGCGCTTCGGGCGGCGTCTGATCCAAGACCTCGCCCGACACCGCATCGCGCGAGCGCACGACGACCGTGCGCGTCGCCTCGTCGATGTCCGTCTCGCGCCGGATCTGCTGCTGCTGCGCCTCGACGATCGCCCGCTCCTGCTCCGCCCGCTCGCTCAGATCGACGAGCACGGACGCGCTTTCGCGGACCTGCGTGACGGCGTCCGCCGAGGGGAGGTCGGTCTGGGAGACCGGCCGGCTCGGGCCCGCCTGCTCGTTGCGCTGGACCGTGGCGATGGGCACCGCGACCGGCGGCTTGGCGACGTTGCCGAAATCCATGGCTCACCTCCCGTCCTCGGACAGAATCGGCGTCATGGGATCGTCGTAACGCAAGCGCCTGAAGAAACCCTTTCTTAAAACGGTAAACGGGCCGCGGTGCAACCCGCGCGCCCGTGCCCTGCCGCAGCGCCCGACGCGGCGCCGCTCAGAGCGTCTTCGACACCACCAAAGCCGAGCCGGCGGCGGGACGCGGCGCCTGTCCGTAGCCGGAGGGGGCGTAGCCAGAGGGGCGCGAGCCGGAATCGAGCTCGGCGGACAGGGTCCGCACGAGCTGCTCGGAGACGGCGCGCGCGGTGGCGAGCACGATCCGGTTCGTCTCGAGCGTCTGCGCGAAGCCCTCGTGGCGCTGCTTCAGGCGCTCGAGCGCCTCCGGCGCGAGGCGGGCGAGAGCGACCGCGTTCGTCTTGAGCGCCTCGAGCCCCTGGATGTAGCGCGAGGCGAGGGCGGATTTGCGCTCCTCCTCGGCGAGACCCTCGCGGATCTGCCCCGCGCGCACGCGGGCGGTCTCCACCTCGAGCACCTTGCCGAGCTCGGCCATCACGCCGTCGACCTCGGCGACGAGGGCGAGCGCGCCCTCCCGGGTCGCGACCCGTGCCGCCGGCTTCGCGATCGTCTCGTCGGCCCACATGTCAGCCGCCCTCCTGGAGCTTGAGGATCTCGGAATAGACCTGATCGGCGAGGCCGATTCCGCCGCTCTGCGCGATCATGCCCGCATATTCCTTGACGAGCATCGAACGGTAGATCGAGGAACCCGGGCCCGCCTCGCCGAAGAAGCCGCCCTCGCCGGCCGCCTCGAAGACGCGCCCGAGCATGTCCTCGAGCACCATGGTCTCGAAGCTCTGCGCGGTCTCGCGGGCGCGCGCCTCGTCGCGCGGGGCGCGGCCGCCGATCCCGGCGAGGCTCTCCTGCGCGGGCGCGAGGTTCTGGCGGGCGATGGCGGAATAGGAGGAGAGGCCGGGCATCATCACATCACCTCGATCTCGGCCTGGAGCGCGCCCGCCGCCTTGATGGCCTGCAGGATGGCGATGAGGTCGCGCGGGCCGACCCCGAGCGCGTTGAGCCCGTCGACGAGCTCGCGCAGGGACACGCCCGCCTCGACGAGCGCGAGCCGCCGCTCGCCCTCGGTGTCGACCTGCACGGTCGTGCGCGGAACGACCGCGGTCTCCCCGAGCGACAGCGGCTCGGGCTGGGCGACCATCGGCTGCTCGGCGATCGTGACGGTGAGGTTGCCCTGCGCGACCGCGACCGTCGAGACCCGCACGTCGCGTCCCATCACGACGATGCCGGAGCGCTCGTCGATGATCACCCGCGCCGGGATGTCCGGCTCGACGCGCAATTGCTCGATGTCCGTGATCAGGCTGACGATGTTGCCTGGATGACGCTCCGGCACGCGGATCGCGACCGCGGAGGGGTTGAGCGGCTCGGCGATCGGCGCGCCCATGAACTCGTTGATGGCGAGCGCGATCCGTCGCGCGGTCGTGAAATCGGGGTTGCGGAGCGCGAGGCGCAGGCCCCGCTGGAGATCGAGCCGGAACTCGATCTCGCGCTCGATGAGCGCCCCGTTGGCGATCCGTCCCACCGTCGGGACGCCCTGCGTGATCGAGGCCGCCGCACCCTGGGCGGCGAAGCCCGCGATCGCGATCGGACCCTGCGCCACGGCATAGACCTCGCCGTCGGCGCCGAGCAGCGGCGTGACGAGGAGCGTCCCGCCCTGCAGCGAGGACGCATCGCCGAGCGCCGACACCGTCACGTCGAGCCGCGTGCCCTGCGTCGAGAAGGCGGGCAGGTTCGCCGTCACCATCACCGCGGCGACGTTCGCCGTGCGCAGATTGGCGCCGCGCGTGTTGACGCCGAGCCGCTCGAGCATCGCGGTGAGCGACTGGCGCGTGAAGGGCGAGTTGTTGAGCGTGTCGCCGGTGCCGTTAAGGCCGACCACGAGGCCGTATCCGACGAGCTGGTTCTGACGCACGCCCTCGATGTCGGCGAGATCCTTGATGCGCGAGAGCGCCGTCGTCGGCCGCGCGGCATCGGCGGCGGCACCGCTCGCGAGCGGGGGCGCGACCGCGCAGGCGATGGCGAGGGCGATGGCGAGAAGTCGCTGCAGGAGGGCCGCGCGCATCGGGATGTCGTCTCCGTCTCGTGCGGGCACCGGACCGGGCCGCGCGCTCTCCGTTGCGAAGGGCGTGCCAGAGCCGCGCGGCGGGTCGCCATGCCATGGTTCGCAAGGTTTTCGCCGCGCCGATCGCGGCGCGCGCGGCCGAGCGGGGCGCGATCGGAGGGCGCGCGCGCCCGGCAGGATCGCGCCGGCGCGGCAGGATGTGCCGGGCTCTTCACGCTTCGTTAACCATGATCGGCGAGCCTCGCGGCCAGTCGGGGAAACCGGGAGGACTCCATGCGCATCGAAAGCCGCCCCGGCGCGGGACCGTCCTCGACGTCGCGCACGCGCGGCACGAGCGGCAACACGCGCTTCTCGGTCGCCGAGGAGGCGCGCAGCGAAGCGACGGCGCGCCCGGCCGCTTCGGCCCCGACCGCGAGCCTCGACGCCATCCTCGCGCTCCAGGGCGAGCCGGATCTCGGCGAGCGGCGCCGGCGCGCGAGCGCCCGCGGCCGCGCGCTGCTCGACGGGCTCGACCGGCTCAAGGCCGGCCTCCTCGCCGGGCGCGTGTCGCAGAGCGAGCTCGCCGCGCTCGAGGCCCGGCTCGTCGAGGCGCGCGAGCGTAGCGGCGACCCCCGCCTCGACGGCATCCTCGACGAGATCGAGCTGCGCGCCCGGGTCGAGATCGCCAAACTCGCGCAGCGGGACGAGCTCGCGCAGCGGAACGCGGCGCCGCGTTGAGGCGCGCGCGCGTCTCGGCTATGGAGCGGGTGTCGCCCTCCCGCGAAAGGTCGCCGCGCGTGAAGCTCCTCCTCGTCGTCGCCGTCGCCCTCGTCGATGCCGACCATCGCGTCCTGATCGCCCAGCGTCCCGAGGGCAAGGCGCTCGCCGGCCTTTGGGAATTCCCCGGCGGCAAGGTCGAGCCCGGCGAGCGGCCGGAAGAGACGCTCATCCGCGAATTGCAGGAGGAACTCGGCATCGTCACGAAGGAAGCCTGCCTCGCGCCGCTCACCTTCGCGAGCCACGCCTATCCCGACTTCCACCTCCTGATGCCGCTCTACATCTGCCGCCGCTGGGAAGGCTTCGTGCACGCCCGCGAGCACCAGGCGCTCAAATGGGTGCGGCCGACGGCGCTCCGGGAATATCCGATGCCGCCTGCCGATGAGCCATTGATATCGGCGCTGATCGATACGTTGTCTTGATCCAAGATTTGATGACATTTGTGCATGAAATAGGCGCACGTGCGATATCATGTCGCTGCCGAGTCAAGGTTAACGATCGGTTTATTGCATCCAGGCATTGCCTCCGCGCTTGACTCCAGGGCGCATCGCCGGAACTCTTACATCCATGCATCGGCGAGGGCGCGCGGACGGCGCGCGATGGAGACGTCTATGATCCGCGTGGAGACGATCGAGGATCTGCACCCGGTCATTCGTGATCGGATCAAGGCCAAGGTCATGCGTCGGCTCATCGCGCATATCCGCGATCGGCCCCAGATCGCCGACGAGTCTCTGCGCCGCATCTTCGGCTACGACCGCGCGGAGCTCGAAGCCCTCTACGAGGGAGCCCTGGCATCGGCCGCGCAGGCGCCGGTCGAGGACGCGGCCGCGCTCCATGCGCGCGCGCAGAGCCACATGCTCACAGGCCTCGCGCCGGCCGCGAACGACGCGCGCTCGGCGCCGCAGCCCGCCTCGGAGGAGCGGACCGCGCGGCCCGCGGGGAGCTGCTGCGGCGCGCGCGCGCGCGATTGAGTTTCGGACGAGACGAGAAGGAGAGACGAGCCATGGCGAACGGCATCGGACACGGTCACGGCCACAATCACGCGCACGGCGTCGGGCAGGTCGGCGGGAACGCGCATGGCGGCGGCGCTTCGACGCGCGGGCCGGGCTCGGAATTCGACCGTCTCCTGACGGAGACCGCGAGCCGGCTCGGCGTCGAGGAAGGGACGCTGAACGTCGTCATGCACGAGGCGGAGGCGCTCTACGCCCCGCGCGCGGACCTCACCGAGGACCAGAAGCTCGCCGGCATGATGGATCACATCATGCAGCGGCTGAACCTGTCCGACCTCTCGAACGAGGACATGATGCTGCTCGCCGAGCTGTGCCGGCTGTGCCTCGACGAGTGGGAGCGCGAGGCGGCGCTCGAGGAGGGGGTGATCATCGAGCGGCCGAGCTTCTCGCCGCTCTCGCTCGGCATGATCTCCGGCCTCTCGGGCCTTCCCGGCATGCCGCCGCCGGGCCTGTCGGGCACGCCTTCCATGAACCGCCCGCCGCTCGACCGCAACGTCGCCGCGATGATCGCCCGCGAGATCCGCGAGGCGGCGCGGCGCGCCGCCGAGGACGAGCGCTGATCAGGGAACGGCGAGCCCCTCGAGCGCCGCGCGCACCGGCTCGGGAATGCGCGTCGGGCGCTGCGTCGCGCCGTCGACATAGACGTGCGTGAAGCGCCCGGCCGCGCAGGCGAGCGCCCCGCCCGCGCGAAAGATCCCGATCGCGTAGGTGACGGAGGTCTCGCCGAGCCGCGCGACCGCGATGCCCGCCTCGAGCGCCTGCGGAAAGGCGACGCTCTCGAAGAAGGTGCAGCCGGTCTCGACGACGATCCCGTAGACCGGGCTCTCGCCGGGCACGAGCAGGTCCTTCTCGATCAGCCAGCCGTTCACGGCCGTGTCGAAATAGCCGTAATAGACGACGTTGTTGACGTGCCGGTAGACGTCGTTGTCGGCCCAGCGGGTCTGGATCGGCCGGAAGGTCGCGAACGCATCGCGCCCCGGCCGGGCGGGTCTCGTCACGCGCGCCTCCTGCAATGCCTCGCCTGCCGTGCCTGCATGCCATCGCGAGGAGGCGCGCGCAACGGCCTCAGAAGGTCGGCGGGTTGCCCGCGGGCTTGCCGGGGACGAGGTCTGGCTCCGCGCCGGGCTGCGCGGCGGGATCGCCGAAGCGCGGATCGTTCACGGGATAGGGCTTGGGACCCGGCCCGCGCCCCGGCAGGGCGTCCTCGCCGGGGGCGTGGGTCGGCTCCTTGGCGGGGCGCTCGCGGTCGCGATCGGTGTCTGTCATCGGCGTTCTCCTCGCGTGGTGGGTGCTGCGAGGTCAAGGAGACGGCCCGCCCGCGGGTTCCCGAGCCCCTCGCGCGGCCTTGCCAATCGGGCGGGCTTCTGTCATAAGCCCGGCCTCGACCGGTCCGCCCGGCTTTTCAAGGGCTGCCGTGGCGGGTCGATTTGCTCGCAGCAGCAACAAGGCGTGCATCAGGGGGGCGAGAGCCTCCGCTGGCGACGCGCGATCAGGAGAAGAGCGAAATGCCCAAGATGAAGACCAAATCGGGCGCCAAGAAGCGCTTCAAGATCTCCGGGACCGGCAAGGTCATCCGTACGCAGCAGGGCAAGCAGCACGGGATGATCAAGCGTTCGAACAAGCAGATCCGCAATCAGCGCGGCACCGCCGTGATGTTCGAGGGCGATGCGAAGTTCGTCAAGCGCTACTTCCTGCCCTATTCCTGAGCCGTCGCGCTCGCCGGTACCGAAATCACGGAGATCTAGACCATGGCTCGCGTCAAGCGCGGCGTCACCTCGCACGCCAAGCACAAGAAGGTCCTGAAGGCCGCCAAGGGCTTCTACGGCCGCCGCAAGAACACGATCCGCGCCGCCAAGGCGGCCGTCGATCGCGCGATGCAATACGCCTATCGCGATCGCAAGGCGAAGAAGCGCACCTTCCGCGCGCTCTGGATCCAGCGGCTCAATGCCGCGGTCCGCGAGCACGGCCTGACCTATTCGCGCTTCATCGACGGCCTCAACAAGGCCGGCATCGTCGTCGATCGCAAGGTTTTGTCCGACATCGCCATCCACGAGCCCGCGGCCTTCGCGGCCCTCGTCGAGAAGGCCAAGGCGGCGCTCCCGGCGGAGCAGCAGCAGGCCCAGGCGGCCTGATCGGCCCGCACATCTGTGAGTTCTATGGAGCGCGGACGTCAATGTCCGCGCTCTTTTTCGTCGACAAGGCGACGCAGTTCCGCTAACGTTCTCCCCGGGCCGCCGAGCGGGGGGAGCGCATGTGAGCGAAGTTCAGAGCCTGATCATCCCGATGCTGCGCGAGATCCGCGGCGAGGTCCGCGTGATCGGCGAGCGCGTGAGCGAGCTCACCGGGCGCGTCGGCGTGCTCGAGCAGCGGATCGGCGTCATCGAGCAGCAGAACGCCGTCGTGCTCCAGAAGCTCGACCGGATGGATGGTCGGCTCGACCGGGTCGAGCGGCGGCTCGATCTCGTCGATCCCGGTTTCGCCGAGGGGCGGGCTTCCTACCGGGGAGACGAGCGATGAACGAGCCGGACAATCCGGTGCTTCGCTATCTGCGCCAATTCGACGAGCGCGTCGACAGGATCGGCGCGCGTTTGGACGAGCTCACCGGGCGCGTGGGCGTCATCGAGCAGCGGATCGGCGTCATCGAGCAACAGAACGCCGTCGTGCTCCAGAAACTCGACCGCATGGACCAGCGGCTCGATCGGGTCGAGCGGCGGCTCGATCTCGTCGATCCGGGTTTCGCCGAGGGGCGGGCGCCGTTCGCGCGCTGAGGGCGCCGGTTCGGCCTCGATCGCCGCCGCCCCCTTGCGGAGCGGGGCGGCTCTTGCGACAGGAGGGTAACCACTCTTTACGAAGACATCCTCCCGCACTCGCCGAGGCCCCGATGCGCGTCGCCGCCCTCAACCGCCACCCGGTCAAGAGCTTCACCCCGGAGCCGCTCCAGCGCGTCGACCTCGCGGCGGGCGCCTATTTCCCGGGCGATCGGCTGTTCGCCGTCGAGAACGGGCCGACGGGCTTCGATCCGGCCGCGCCGGTCCATCGGCCGAAGGTCGTCTATCTCACGCTCGCCCGCATCGAGGCCCTGGCGCGCCTCGCGACGCGCTACGACGACGAGACCGGAACGCTCGTCCTGTCGGAGGGCGGGCGCGTCGTGGCCGAGGGCGATCTCGCGACCCCCGAGGGCCGGGCCGAGATCGAAGGCTTTCTGATCGGCTTCCTCGGCGACGCGCTGCGCGGGCCGCCGCGCGTGCTCGTCGCGCCGGAGGGCTTCCGCTTCACGGACGCGCCGCACCCCTACGTCTCGATTCTCAACCGCGCGAGCCTCGCGGCGCTCGAAGAACGGCTCGGCGCGCCGGTCGATCCGCGGCGCTTTCGCATGAACGTGGAGCTCGACGGGCTCGCCCCTTTCGCCGAGCTCGATCTGGTCGGCAGGGCGCTCGAGGCGCCGTCCGGCCTGCGCCTGCGCATCCGCGAGCGCACGGTGCGGTGTGCCGCGACCAATGTCGATCCGGATACGGGGCAGCGCGACCTCGCCATCCCGAAGACGCTCCTCCAGGCCTACGGCCATTCCGATTGCGGGATCTATGCCGAGGTCGAGGCGCCGGGCGCCCTCGCGATCGGCGAGCGGTTGGTCCTCGTCGAGGAGGGGGGCGGCCGCGAGCGGCTGCCGTTCTGAGGACATCGCGACACGGGAGCCTCTGCGCCGAGGGTCCGCCCGGTCACCCCCAGCGGGCGGCGTCGGCGTCGTCCTGCGCCTTCGCCTCGACCCAGCCGCCGATCGTCCCGTCGGCGAGGTGCTCGCGCTTCCAGAAGGGGGCGCGGGTCTTGAGGAAGTCCATGAGGTAGTCCGCCGCCTCGAAGGCCGCGCGGCGATGGGCGGCGGCGGCGATCACGAGGACGATGTCCTCGCCCGGGCGGATCAGGCCGTAACGGTGGATCGCGAGGAGCCCCATCAGCGGCCAGCGCGCGGCGGCCTCCTCCGCGACGCGGCCGATCTCGCGCTCGGCCATGCCGGGATAATGCTCGAGCTCGAGCGCCGCGAGCCGCCCGCCCTCGTCGCGGCACAGGCCGGTGAAGGAGACGATCCCGCCGATGTCGCGCCGGCCCTCCGCCATCGCGCGGATCTCCGCCGCGAGGTCGAAGGCTTGCGCCTGGATGCGCACCACCGGAGCGACCGCCATCGCTCAGCCCCCCGTCATCGGCGGGAAGAAGGCGATCTCGCGCGCGTCCCCGATCTCGGCCTCGTGCTTGACGTGGACCTGGTCGATCGCGACGCGGATCACGCGCGCGTTCTCGAAGGCGTAGGCGTATTCCTCGCCGCGCGTCTTCAGATGGGCGATGAGGTCGGCCACCGTGCGCACGTCGCCGGGCAGGTCCACCGTCTCGTCGGTCTTGCCGATCCGCTCGCGCACCCAGGCGAAATAGACGAGCCGCACCGCCATGGCCTCATTCCTCGTCGACGAGATAGCGCATGCCTGCGCGCATGTAGTCGTAGCCCGTGTAGAGCGTCAGCACCGCCGCGATCCACAACAGAACGAGCCCGACGAGCGTCGTCCACGGGAACACCACGTTCCCCGCCGGCCCCGCGACCAGGAAGCCGAGCGCCACGAGCTGCAGCGTCGTCTTGTATTTGGCCACTTTCGAGACCGGAACCGAGACCTTCAGCTCGGCCAGGAACTCGCGCAGGCCCGAGACCAGGATCTCGCGCAGCAAGATGATGATCGCCGCCCAGATGTGCCAGCCGTAGATCGTCGCGTCCGCGACCAGCATCAGGAGCACGGCGGCGACGAGGAGCTTGTCGGCGATCGGATCGAGCATGCGCCCGAGCGCGGATTGCTGATCCCAGGCGCGGGCGAGATAGCCGTCGAAATAATCCGTGATCGCCGCCGCCACATAGATCCCGAGCGCCCACCAGCGCGCCCAGTGCTCGTCCGGCCAGAACAGGAGCACGACGACGAGCGGCACCGCAAGGCAGCGCCCGTAGGTCAGGAGGTTCGGGAAGGAGTAGAAATTCGATCGAGCCATGAAGCCTGCCGCGGGGGTCTCCTGCGGTGGAGAGAGCACGTCCGGTGCGGGCGCGTCAATGCACGTGCGAATGCGGCGCCGTCGTGATCACCCTCACCCCCCGCCCTGAAAATGGTCGTACACCGCCTTCGCGGTCGCGGCGTTCACTCCGGGCGTCTTCATCAGATCCTCGAGCGCGGCGCGCGAGATCGCCTTCACGGTGCCGAAATGGTGGAGGAGGGCGCGTTTGCGGGCGGGGCCGATGCCGGCGATCTCGTCGAGGGGGTTCGCCGCCATCGCGCGCTTGCGCTTGGCGCGGTGGGCGCCGATGGCGAAGCGGTGGGCCTCGTCGCGCAGCCGCTGGATGAAATAGAGCGCCGGGTCGCGCGGCGGCAGCTTGAAGGGCGCGCGGCCCTCGACGAAGAAGGTCTCGCGCCCCGCGTCGCGATCGCGCCCCTTGGCGATGCCGACCACCGGCACGTCGGTGACGCCGATCTCCGCGAGCGCCGCGCGCGCGGCCGCGACCTGGCCCTGGCCGCCGTCGATCAGCACGAGATCGGGCCAGGCGGGGAATTCCTCGTCCGCCGCGGCGGCCTCCAGCACGGCCTCCTCCGCCTCGTCGGTGTCCGGCTCGTCGGCGAGATGCGCGTCCTCGATCTCCTGCGCGGCCGCGGGGATCTCCGCGTCGGCCGCGGGCACTTGGCGCGCGGCGCGGTCCGGGTGCTCCTTGACGAGGCGGGCGAAGCGGCGGCCCAAGACCTCCTTCATCATCCCGAAATCGTCGCCCGGCGTCAGCTCCTCGGACTTGATGTTGAAGGTGCGGTAGTGCTGGCGCATGAAGCCCGAGAGGCCCGCCACGATCATCGCGCCGACCGCGTTCGTGCCCATGATGTGCGAATTGTCGTAGACCTCGACCCGCCGCGGGCTCTTCGCGAGCCCGAAGCCCTGGGCGAGCGCGTCCATCAGCTTCGTCTGCGACGAGCGTTCGGCGAGGCGCCGGCCGAGCGCCTCGCGGGCGTTGCGCAAGGCGCTCTCGACCATGGCGCGCTTCTCGCCGCGCTTGGGCGCGAGCACCTCGACCTTGTGGCCGGCGCGAATGCTCAGCGCCTTGGCGACGAGGTCCGCCTCCTCGATCTCGTGCGAGAGGAGGAGGAGGCGCGGCGGCGGCTTGTCGGCGTAGAACAGGGTCACGAAGGAGGCGAGCACGTCCGGCACCGAGATCGACCGGTCGGCCTTGGGGAAATAGGCGCGGTTGCCCCAGTTCTGGAAATTGCGGAAGAAGAACACCTCCACGCAGAAGGCGCCCGCCTGCTCGTCGATGGCGATGACGTCCGCTTCCTCGACGCCCTGCACGTTGATGCCCTGCGCGCCCTGGATGGCCGAGAGCGCGGCCAGGCGGTCGCGATAGCGCGCGGCGCGCTCGAACTCCCAGGCCGCCGCCGCATCCTGCATCTCGGCCGCGAGCCGCTCCTTCACCGCGACCGAGCGCCCGGCGAGGAAATCGCTCGCCTCGCGCGCGAGCGCGGCATAGGCGTCGGCCGCGATCTCGCCGGTGCAGGGGCCGGCGCAGCGCTTGATCTGGAAGAGCAGGCAGGGCCGCGTGCGGTTGTCGAAATAGCTGTCCGAGCAGGTGCGCAAGAGGAAGGCGCGCTGGAGCGCCGTCATGGTGCGGTTGACGGCCCAGACGCTCGCGAAGGGGCCGAAATAGGCGCCCTTGCGGTTGCGCGCGCCGCGATGCTTGACGAGCTGGGGCGCACGCGCGGCGTCCTCGGTCACCAGGATGTAGGGAAGCGACTTGTCGTCGCGCAAAAGCACGTTGTAGCGCGGCTTGAGCTGCTTGATCAGGTTCGTCTCGAGCAGCAGCGCCTCGGTCTCGGTCTGCGTCGTGACGAATTCCATCGCCGCCGTCTCGGCGATCATCCGCGCGATGCGGTTCGAATGCGCGTAGCCGCGGGCGTAGGAGCCGACCCGGCTCTTGAGGTTCTTCGCCTTGCCGACATAGAGCACCTCGCCGGCGGCATCGATCATCCGGTAGACGCCCGGCGCGCCCGGAAGCGTCTGCCAGAACCGGCGGATCACGCCCATCCCCGCCGCGAGTTCCGCCGGCGTCTCGAAATCGAAGGCGGCGCGCGTGCCCTCCGAATCCTCGGCGAAGCCGGGGGCGGTGTCGGGCTCGGGCTGGTCTGCGATTCGCGGCTCGTCGCTCATGCCCCGTGATTTATGCGACCGGGCGCGGCGGGGAAAGGGCGGCGGGGCGAAAGCGGGCGGGCCTTGATGTCGCCACCGTCCGCGCCAGACTGAGCGGCGATCGCGATCGGCGCTCGAGGAGGACAGGCGCATGACCCATCCCGTGATGACGCAAGGCCGCGTCGCCCTCGTGACCGGCGGTGCGGGCGGCATCGGCCTCGCCGCCGCGCGCGCCTTCGCGCAGAGCGGGATGCGCGTCGCGATCGTCGATGCCGATGCGGACAAGATCGCCGCGGCCGAGGCGGCCCTGCGGGAGGCGGCCCGCGAACCCGGAGACGTGCTCGCCCGCGTTCTCGACGTGACCCGCCCGGCCGATCTCGACGCGCTGGCGCAGGAGGTGGGACGCCGCTTCGGCGGGGTCGATCTCCTCATGGCCAATGCCGGCATTCAGCCGGGGAGCGCGCTGTTCGGCGATCGCGCGGCCTGGGAGCGGGTTCTCGCGGTGAACCTCTGGGGCGTGATCGACACGGTGAGGGCCTTCGCGCCGGCGATGATCGCGGGCGGTCGCGACGGCCTGATCGTCGTCACGGGCTCGAAGCAGGGCATCACCACGCCCCCGGGCGACCCCGCCTACAACATCTCGAAGGCGGGGGTGAAGGTCTTCGCGGAGCAGCTCGCGCACGAGCTGCGGCGGACGCCCGGCTGCCGCATCGGCGCGCATCTCCTCGTCCCCGGCTTCGTGTTCACCGATCTGACCGCGCGCGGACGCACCGAGAAGCCCGCAGGCGCCTGGACGCCCGAGGAGACGGTCGCCTTCATGATCGAGCGGATCGCGGCGGGGGATTTCTACGTTCTGTGCCCCGACAACGAGGTCGATCGCGCCCTCGACGA
Source organism: Salinarimonas sp. (assembly GCF_046292825.1). Taxonomy (GTDB): domain Bacteria; phylum Pseudomonadota; class Alphaproteobacteria; order Rhizobiales; family Beijerinckiaceae; genus Salinarimonas. Next base: position 101,605 of record NZ_JBKBQG010000005.1, read on the forward strand.
GAAGCGGATCGCCTGGGCCGCGGGCGACATCGTCGAGAACCGACCGGCTCTGTCGCGCTGGCACCCGGATTACGAAGCGGCCTTCGCGGATTTCCTGCGCGGCGACGGGACGGGGTGAGCCTAGTCCGAGCGGCGCTCGGAGGAGATCGGTCCATCCCCGCCCCGTCATTCCGGGGCGCGCAGCGAGCCCGGAATCCAGAACCCCAACGGTTGGTCGAGCGCGCATGCGCGCTCGCTCGGCCGGTCAGGGCAATGGATATGCATCGGGACGCAGCCTACAGGCTGCTCGTCCGACGTCGGGAGTCTGGGTTCCGGGCTCGCTTCGCGCCCCGGAATGACGGCGTCGAGGAAGAGGAGATGACTTTACAGGCGCTCAGAGCTGGACGCCGCGGGTGAGGGCGCCGTCGATGACGAGGTTGGTGCCCGTCGTGAAGCTCGAGGCCGGGCTCGCGAGGAAGACGACGCCGCGGGCGATCTCCTCGGGCTTGGCCATCCGCCCCGTCGGGTTGAGCGCGAGCGCCTTGGCGAAGAGCTCGGCATTGTTCGTCTCGATCCACTGCCAGATGCCGCCCTCGAAATAGGTGTTGCCGGGCGAGACGGTGTTGGCGCGGATCGCCTTCGGCGCGAGCTTGAAGGCGAGGTCCTGGGCGTAGCGCACGAGCGCCGCCTTGAACACGCCGTAGGCGGCCCCCGTGAAATCCACCTCGCGCCCCGAGACGCTGGAGATCAGCGTGATCGAGGCGGCGCTCGATCGCTCGAGATGCGGCAGCGCGGCGTTCACGAGACGCACGGAGTGCATCATGTCGGTGCGGAACTCCGCCTCCCACGAGCTCTCGCCCTCGCCGACGTCGAGCGCCGAGACGTTGCCGATCACGATGTCGACGCCGCCGAGCGCCTGCGCCGCATCGGCGACCCAGGCCTCGAGCGCGTCCTTGTCGGCGACGTCGAAGGCGCGGCCGAAGGCGGTGACACCCTTCGCCTCGAGGCTCGCCACCGTCTCGTCGACGCCCGCTTGCGTGCGCGCGCACACGGCCACGTGCGCGCCCTCCGCCGCGAGGATCTCCGCGCATTGGCGCCCGATGCCCTTCGTGCCGCCGGTGACGAGGGCCTTCAGGCCCGCAAGACCGAGATCCATCGCGAATTCCCCCTCGACGTGCCGCGCTCAGCCGAGCCACGCCTTCCGCATGGAGGCGCCGAGCGTGTATTTCGGATCGACCATGTTGCCGACGCGCACCCGGCCGGCCTGGGTGCAGAGGAAATAGGCCTCCGATTCCTCGAAGCCGTAATCCTCCACCATCCAGCGGATGAGGTCGCGATAGGCCATGCGCGCGGCGTCCTCCATCGGGCGGGCACTGCCGATCGCCATGATGAAGTCGTCCGTCTCGAGGCGCACGCCGGGGATCGACCAGCCTTTGATCAGATCCACCTGGAAGACGACGGTCGCGGGCATCTCGACGGCGACGCCGCACAATTCGCCATCGCCCTGGCGGCCGTGGCAATCGCCGATGAAGAGATGCGCGCCCTCGCGCTGGACGGGGAAGTAGAGCACCGCGCCGGGCGCGGCGTCCGGCAGGTCCATGTTGCCGCCCCAGTAATCGGGCTGCAGGGAGGACACCGCCTCGATCTCGGGGCTCACGCCGATCGTGCCGACGAAGGGCTCGTAGGGCAGCGTGATCGTGTCGGAGAAGCGCACGCCCTCGGGCGTCACCTCCATCTTCTTCACGCGCTCGGGGATCGGCTTGTTGAGCATCGCCGTCTGCGGGGTGGCGACGAGGCCGCCGAATTCGGGGATGAGCGCGGTGGTGCCCGCCGGCTGCGGCCCGCGCGGCAGGATCGAGCGGAGGTGCACGCAGAGCACGTCGCCCTTCTGCGCGCCTTCGACCGCGATCGGCCCGTTCTGCGGGTTGACGTAGGGCATGTTCAGGACCTTGGAGGGCAGATCGCTCTCCGTCTTCACCGCGCCGCCGAAGGCGTCGAGCGTCTCGACCTCGATCACGTCGCCCGGGCGCACGCGCAGCACCGGCGTGGAATAGGGCCCGTAGACGTAGTGGAAGGTGCCCTGATCGGCCTCGCCGAGCCTGTGGCAATCGTTCGGCTTACCTCCGGCCACGCCCCTGCGGGCCATATGCGACGACGCGATCCAAGACATGCCGATCCGCCTTTCTGCGCAAGACGGGGGAAGCTTAGTCGCGGGAGCCGACGGGGTAAAGCGATCGCCCGTGCGACGCTGCGGCAGGGGGTGGCCGCTTCCGCAGGTGAACGTCTGCGGCCGTTCGGCGTTCTCCGCGCTTCTCGCCCGGCCCAGGAGACCGGCCCGGCCAAGGAGACCGGCAGGCAGCCCCCAACCCCGGAGACCGTCATGGATCCGATCGCACTCCTCGTCTTCGCGGCGATCATCGTCGAGATCGTCGCCATCCCGAGCTATGCCGAACACGTTCGGCGCAGCCTCGCGGACGAGGAGGCGTCCGCCTCGCCGCGGGAGACGGAACGGCCCTGACGCTGGAGCGCGGGCGCCGTCGGCGCGCGACGTCAGGACATGCGAGAGTGGGTTTTCGGTGGTAGCGGAGGCCCGATACAGCCGATCCCCCACACACGATGGGGCTTTGTTCGCGCTGCGTTTCCGCGCGGCTTGAGTGGACGAGCTGCAACGTCGCGCATGCTCATGATCCGCTCCCGCAACATCGACCTCATGCTCTTCGACGCGTTCGCCGAGCTGCGGACGCAGCCGCTCGATCGAGAGCAGAGGACGGCTTTCGACGAGATCGCCCTCGCCTCGTCGATCCTCGCCGATCTGCCGAGCGAGGCACGGCGGGCAGCGCTGGCGGCACTCGTCTAGCTGGCTGACCAGCACAAGAGGGACCGCGACGCGATCTTCTACGTCGACTGATGCGGAAGGGCTGATGCAGCCGTCCTCAGACGAGTTTGAGACCATGACCTCGATGTTTGCCCTGGGAACAGCCTCCGCAAGAACTAGGTTATTGCCCCCATAGCCGAGCGGGGCTTTACATGCGTAGATGCATCTTAGTGAAGCCCAAGAATGGAAGGTGGCAGGTTCGCCGTGTCGTCGGCGGTGCTCGGTCCACACCGTTGACTTTTTCGAACCCGATTGCAGCTGTCTCTTTCGCGCAGGGGCTCAGCCGCAAAGGGCGCCGCAGAGACACTCAGGCCCTCCGAACAAGAGAAGGCGGCGCAGATCACAGCGGCTGATATGCGTCAGGTGCACGATTGCGTGTGTCGTGATTCATTCGCCATTAACCAGGCAGCTCTAATTGGCAGGCGCACCTTGGCTTGGTGCTGTGAAAACCCCGGACTTGCCCGCCGGGTAGAACCCGGCGGGCTTTTTCGCCGGCCTCATCCTGCCTCGCGGCGGCCTCCCGCCCGCGGCGCGGGCCTCTGCTCGCGGATCACCTCTACAAGAAGGTCCCGCACGCCTCGCACCTCCTCTCGCACAGTTCCGATGTCCCCGCGGACGCTCGTCAGCAGCTCGTGGGACACATATTGCTGCGCGACGCGCAGCTCGAACGCTCGCAGGTCGTCCCGAGCCCCATAGGCCGCCGTCTTCGCCTTCCCGAGTTCGACCATCAGCTCGGTGCGCAGGGCGGCGACGTCGGCGGTCCGCGCGGTCCGCTCGAGATCGCGCATGCGCACGATGTAGAGCACTATCGCGATCGCGATCGTAATGATGCCGACGACGAGGGACACCATACCCCAGGTCACCGGCTCCGACTGCAGTACCCCCGGAACGGTCATCTACGCGCTGCCCTTCCGCGACAGGCGTCGCTCTCGTCGTTGAAGCGGTCCACCTCCTGCGCGAGGACGCGGACGCCGGGATGGGCGATCGTCTCGATCGCGACGGCCGCGTCCTCGATGTCGGCCGGCGTGCGGACGGCGTCCGTCGTCGCCGGGCAGACGCGCGCGAGGGCGCGGGCGATCTCAGCCCCCTCCCCCGAGACGACGGGCCTCGGCGAGACGTGCACGCTCCCGCATGCGGAGAGCAAGATCAGCGTCGTCAATGCGGTCACGATTGCGAGCGGCCTCGACGGCATCGCGGGTCTCCTTGATCGTCTTCCGGGTCGCGATCTCGGCGCGGGCTGCGCCGAGATCCTGTGCGTCAGCCCGGCGCTGATCCTGCTCGCCTCGGCGGAGGAAGAAGTCGCGGACGGCGGCCGCGATCAGCGCCAGGATCTCGCCCCAGACCGTCACGCCCGCCGCTCCTCGCGCGTCTCCTCGACGAGCTGCTTCTCGAAGGGCGTCAGGGCGAAGCGCGCCTCGATCATTTCGCGCAGGCGCTCGGGCGTGAGGCCGAAATGCGCGATCGCCGCCGGCGTCGAGTCCATCGCGTAGCGGAGCGCGGCCGCCGCCGCGTGATGCTTCACGTCGACGGCGCGGCCGCCCATGCGCAGGGCGTGCTCCTCGGCCTTCGACATGCCGAACGCGACCGCGCGCTCGAGCGCGGCGTTGAGGGCGTCGCGGCGCTCGCGGTCTATCTCGAGACCGACCCAGCGCAGGGCGCGCAGGAGCAGGGGCACGACGACGAGGCCGACGAGCGCGATCACGACCTCCGACACATAGGGCATCAGGCCGAGGATCAGGGGCGACAGGTCGACGGTCGTCCCGTCCTGCGCGAGCGCCGGCGCCAGCAGAGAGACCAGCGCGATCACGACGAGGGCGAGGAACGCGAGGGCGCCGAGGATCGCGGGAGCGAGGGCGGCGAAGAGGGCGGCGGGCATGTGAGCCTCCATGACGCCGGCGAGAGAAGCAGGCGGGCGGTGCCGGCGAGGACCGCAGGCCAGAACAGGACGAAGGCCAGGTGAGGCGGCATCAGGCGATCGACGCCTCGAGCTCGTCGGCGAGATCGCGCAGGCGCTGCGCCGCCGCGCGCAGGGGGCTCGGCGTCGTCGGCTCGGTCGCCGGAGGCCCGTCGACGATGTCGACATAGGTCCCGTGGACCCATCCGACGTGGCCGGCCGGCGAGCGCATCTGCAGCCAGGGTGCCTGGGCGCCGATGATCTCGATGCGCGTGCCGTTCGGCAGGCCCCCGATCCGCTCGGAATTGACGTTCGGCTCGCGCCGGACGTTGAGGGTCGACGGCGCGTTGACGACGCCCTTCGCGCCGGCGGGCACGGGCAAGGGCGCAGCGGGCTGCGGCGGCAGCGGGGGGGCGGGCTCGGTCATGGGGACGGTCTCTCCGATGCGCGCGCGCAGATAGTCGCCGATCGCGTGCGCGCCGCGCAGATCGGGGAGCGACGGCAGCCGCGTGAAATCCCACTTGCCGCTCTGCGCGATGCCGAGGGTCGGCTGCACCTCGGCGTGCGAGAGCATGGTACGGCGCGAGACCGGGATGCGGTATCGCTGGCCGAGGACGCGCGAGACGGCGATGAGCGTCTCGATCTGCTCGGCGTTGATCGGCGCGCGGCCGGCGTTGAAGGGCGACTCGACGGCGCCGGCCATGCCGCATACGGCGACGCCGATCGCGCCCGTGTTCGCGGCGCGCGTGTGCGCCGCATAGCCGGCCTTGAGCGCGCCGCTGTTCGCCGCGATCGACGGCACGCCCCGCACGACGGCGCCGCTCCCGTCAATCAGGAAGTGATAGGCGCGCCGGTCGCCGTCACTCGGGACGAGGTTGCCGGCGGTCCAATGCCAGTGAATGCGGACCATCGGGACCGCAGGCATCCATTCGTTCGGGATCATCGTCGGCTCCTTGAGCAAAGCCGCTCTCGGCACCGTGTCTTGGAACACGAGCCTTGCCGCAGGCGACTTCATGTGGCTTGATCGAAGACGCAATTTGGGAGGGCTTGAAATGCGTCTTGTTCTTGCTGCAGCGCTCGCGATCGCGACGCCAGCCGCCGCTAGCGATTTCCGATCGATGCAACTCGCCACCGAACTGGGCAACATGCTCGGCTCGGAGGAGGCATGCGGCCTGAGCTACGATCAAGCTGCCATCGAGAGGTTCATCGAGGGCAAGGTCGCAGCGGACGACATGAGCTTCCCATCTACGCTCAACATGATGGCTGAGGGGGCGAGGTTTAATCTCGAAGGGATGAGCGCATCAGCGAAGACCGCTCACTGCACTCAGATTCGCCGCGCAGCTCGCTCTCACGGATTCATTGGAGAATAATGATGACTGCGACGACGATAGTTCAGACGCAGATACGGAAACGTAGCTTGATGGGAAAGCTGGTGAAGTGGACATTTATCCTATTCAACCTGCTTATGGCGTTTTGGCTGTTCTCGTACTGGGCACAGCTAGGAGAGATGGCTGGAACTTTGCGAAATGATGCAGAACGAGCCGGCGCCGCGATTGGAGGAACACTCGGCACTGGGATGCTGATTTTCTTCTGGGCCGCGGGCTCCATAGTGCTCGGCACTCTTACGATGCTAACGCGCGGTAAGTTGATCATTACTGAAAGGCGCCACCAATAGAGCGGTCGCAACCTCGGATCTCACGACCAGCCGGTCTCGATGTCGATCGCCTCGAGCGTCTCGATATCCGGCGCGGCCGCGATGGCTTCGTGAAGGGCTCTTGAGCGCGAGAACGCCGCTTGGACGTGCCGGCCGACGGCGATCCCGATCGCCGTCACCGTCTCGCGGTCGATCGTCGTCCATACGCCCGGCTGCGCTTCCCAGTCGATCGCCTCGAGCGTTGGATCGGCCCCGAAGAGCTGGACGGCGCCGGTGATCTTCGCCTGAGAGCCCTCGTCGGTGCGGACGATCACCCCCGGTGCGATCTCGACGCCGCCCATCTCCACCGCCCAGCGTCTGGCGCGGACCTCGTCGCGGCGCTGATCGCGGCGCTGCTCCAGGGTGGGCGGCGGAGGCGGCGGGGCCTCGGCGGGGGGTGGCGGGTCGACGATCGCGAACCCGTTCTCGATCGAGATGTGTAGGCCGGCGGCGAGCGCCTCGAGGCCCGCCTGGTACTGCGCCTCGTCGATCTCGATCCCGCCCTCGAGCGGCTCTGTCGAGAGGGTGTTGGGGCCGGCGAAGGGCATCAGGCGATCCTCATATAGGCGGTGACGCCGACGTTGGTGGGGCGGGTCTCGCTCGCCGTGCGCGGCGTCCCGCTGGTGCCGTCTTCGGTCAGCTGCATCGCTCGCGTGATTGTCCTCTTGTCCGCCGGCGTGGTGTTGCCCGGCGTGTTCGACGTGCCTCCGGTCCCGGTGCCGAAAGTCTGACTGTTGCCGGCCGCGTCGCCGAGCAGGTGCCAATGCCCCTGAAGGGCATCCGTCTGCCGGGTGCCGCTCTGCCCTGCGCGAGGACGCAGGAAGGCCTGCTCGGTGTTGATCAGCCGGATCGACTGGCCTGTGAGCGGCCCGAAGGCGATCTGCGCCGTCGCCTGGATCGCCGGCGCAGTGCCGGAGACCACCTCTCCAGTGATCAGCCCCGCATTGTAGCCCCCCGCGCCGGACTGCCCCGCCGTGAGCCGGACGTAGCGCGCAATCCCGTCGTTTGCTGGGGCGACGACGCCGGGGAGGTGATCCCAGAGTTCGAAGACCTCGCCGACAAAATGCGCGGCCGGAACGATGCCGAGTGCCTCCCGGGCGTCCGCCAGCGTCGCGGCCTGGGCGAGATCCTCGACAAGGCCGCCGAGGCCGAGGCGCTCGCCAAGCTCGGCGAGACCTTCGGCTACGTCATTCGCCGAGAGTCCGTCGACATCGAGCGAGACGGCGCCGGCCGCGATCTTGCCGGCGAGATCCTCGGCCGAGACGAGGGCGAGCGCCTGAGCCAAGGTGCCGCGCCAGGAGCGCCCGCCTTGCACGACGAGGATGATGGCCGAGCGCTGGAGGTTCTGAACCGGATCGAGGAACGAGACCGCAATGGTCTGCGGCTGCGTCGGGGCGCTCATGATCAGGCTCCAAGCCGATAATTGTAAATCGGCGCGTAGTTCAGGCGCCAGGGGGCGGGCCCGTCGGGATCGCCCGAGGCGACGGCGGTCACCTGCATCTGGTAGCGGGTGATGCTCGTCGGGGAGAGCTGCAGCTCGCCCATGTCGCGCAGGCTCGACGACGGCGCAGCGACGAGCCGCGTGAGGCCGATGCTGCGAGGACGCCGCGCCCAGCCGATGGGGTGGGTGTCCATGTGGCTGTTGTTGAAGTTCCCGAGCTGGAGATACGTGGCGCGCCCTACGTCGACGAAAAGCTCGTGCGCATTTCGCAGGAGGGTAATCGTCGGGATATTCGCGCCATCCGTCTGAACACGTGCCGCGATGATCCGGCCGTAACCAGCATCGAGCGCCGGATGGTCTTCCGGGTGGCCATCAGGGTTGTAGCTCGGATCGCTGACGTCGCGGAGAATCCAGGTCAAGGGCGCGCCCTGATCGCAGATCAAGTGGTACGACTTGTTCTGCAGCGTCGAGAACAGGCGCTGTTGTTCGGGAATCGAGGACGTATTGAGATTGAGAGCACCACCACGAAAGCGGTAACCCACGCCGGAAGGCACCAGGATCGTGCCGGCGGCAGGCGAGGTGATGTTGATCAGGTTGTTCGCGGACAGGATCTCCGGAAAGAAGGGAAGCCCCAACAGCATCGGAACGGTAGCGTAGAGTTCCGACGGACCCTGTCCCGTCAAGCGGGCGATCTTCGCCTCAATTGCTTGGTTCAGCTCGGTAAGATCGTCGGTCGGTTCCATATTCTCCGACCGAATGACGTTTTCGATCTCCCGCATCGGATGCTCGACCGCCTCTGCGGGAATGATGGAGCCCGGCTGTCCGATGGCCGGATTTCCGTTGACGTAGGGCGCATCGGGCTCGGCACGGATAATCGACCCGTTCGGCTGCTGCGTGAACGGCGGCTGGTAGCGCATGGGCTCTGCCTCACTCGGGTGAATAGTCGAAAATCAATTGCATGTGCGCAGGGCCGAGGATCGCGAGGATGCATTCGAGATCCGTCGCGCCGGCGATGCGCACCATCGGGTCGACGCCGCATTGGCCGATCCCGGCCTGGAACCAAGTGAGCCGCGTGTTGCGTACGCGCACCAGCCAGTAGAAGCGCATCGTGGCGGGGCCGATTTCCCATCGCGGCGGCACGCGGACGAGGGGCCCGGTGTCGAGCGCTCGCACGCGCAGCGGCTCGCCGATCGACGCGACCGGCCGGGCGGCGAAAAGGCGGGCGTCGCCGTCGATCGCGAGGCTCGCGTCGGGATGTACGAGCCAGGCCGATTCGCGGGCGCCAAAGAGCCCGGCTTCGCCGTCGATCACCAGGCTGGCCGTCGGGTAGGCCTCGGCGTAATCGAAGCTGGCGTCGACGAGCACGCGCCCGTCTTCCGTGGTCAGAAGCGCACCGTCGGGTGCATACCAGAGGTCGCGCGGGGAGAGCCACTCGCCGCATTGGCTGATGCCGCACTGAAACGGCGAGAATTCGCGTATCGTGACGTCGTAGCCGAGCTCGCGCGCGAGCGCCTGGAAGAAGCCGAGCGCCTGCGTCCCCTCCTGCGTCATCCGCTGGAGGAGCGCGCGCAGGCGGTCCGCGCGGGTCAGCGGCTCGGCAACGCAGGGGTCGGGCAGGCCGAAGGCTCCCTCCCACGCGTCGAGCAGCTCGACCGTCTGCCGCGGGTCCGCCTCGCGCAGGAGATCGGCCGCGCGCGCATCGACACGGGCCCACACCCGTGCGAGCCCGGCGACGACGCGCATGAGGGCGCTCTCGTTGTCGCGCGGCCAGGCCGCGCCGGTGGGCAGAAGAGCCGCCAGCCCGTCGCGAAATGCCGCAGCATCGCGCGGGCCGGCATCCTGTGGGCCCTGCATTAGGCCACCAGCCGATAGGCCGCGCCCGCCGGATGCGGGCTCACGTGCACGCCCGCGACGAGGCCGGCGATCTCCAGCTTGAGGCGGGTCGGACCCTCGCCGGCGCGATCGGCCTCGACCATCGTGTACGGCTGCGACCACAGCGCCTCGTCCCCGTCGCGCGTGTAGACGGCGAGCCAGTAGCCTTCGACGGGCTCGGCCGTCGGCTCGCCGCTCTCCGGATCGGCCGGCCCGGTGAGCCGGAAGAGCGAGATCGGCGCGATCGAGTGCGCGCCCCACGGCCAGGAGGCCGGCAGCGTGTCCTCCTCCGGGAACGGCAGCGCCGCGCGGGCGGCGTCCTCGTCGGGGAAGCGGAGCATGTAATCGAGCATGGCGGCCTCCTCAGGCGACGAGCGCGTCCATCGCCGCGTCGGTGGGGATCACGGGCTCGAAGCGCAGCCCGCGCAGGTGGAAGGCCGCCTGCCCGCCGCCGATGCGTAGCTGCGACACGGCCGGCGAGGCGTCGACGCCCGTGCCCGTCACGGCCGCGCCGCTCGAGGTGACGAGGCGCGCAGCGCCCGCGGCCGAGCGGCGATAGGCGATGCGGCGCAGCACGCCGGCCGCGGCGTTGCCGGTGACGAGCGTGCCGCGATCGACGCCGCCGGCGCCGCGCTGGTCGACCGCCGTCGCCGTCGGCGTCGAGCCTTGGCGCAGGCGGATGCCGCCTCCCGTCGTGAAGCTCGCGCCGTCCCAGATCTGCATCAGCAGCCCATCGGCGACGTTCGCGATCGGGGTCAGGCGCGCGAAGAGGAGGTATTCCTCGAGGCGGTGCCAGGCGCCGAGCGGGAGGACCAGGATGTCGGCGTCGCGGGTGAGGGCGGTGCCGGTGGTGACGATGGGCGAGGTCACGAACGCGCCGGGCGTGAACTGGGGGAGGGCGAGCCGCACCGTAACGTCGATCGCCGCGCCGGCATCGTAGCCGAACGTGAGCCGCGGCACGGCATGCGGCCCGTTCGTGATCTGCCGGGACGTCGAGAACCGCCGCATGGTCGCGTCGAGGCCGCCGAGGAGGGACGTCGTCGTCGAAGCACCTGCGCTGCCATCTGTGTTCCGCTCGTTGATCTGAGCGTTGACGTTGTTGATGTTCGCGAGAGAGCCGCCGGCGATCGCGGCGAAAAACGACGCTGTCCATGTCGCCCCGACGCTGGCGGAAATCTGTGTGTTGGCTTCGAACGCGATCTGAATACCGCTGTTGTTCTCGGTGGTGCCGAACAGGCGCACATCCACCCACGGGAGACCGAGCGTCGTGCCGACACCGACGATCTGACGCGACAGTCCAGCGCCACCCGTGGTGTTCCAGCCGGTGGGTAAGGTGCCGGGCGTGCCGGGGACAGCACTCGTCGGATCGCTCCGCCGCACGAAATTGGTCCGCGCGGGCTCGAAGGGGATGCCCCGCCGCGCGAGCGTCACCGGGTCGTGGTCGAAGGCGATCTGGTTCGGCGCGACCGGCACCAGGACGCCGGCCGAGTTGAACACCCACCGCGTGGTGTTGCGGATCACCTGCCCGCCGAGCGCGGAGATCAGGTCGGGGAGGTTGGCGTAGCCCGTCATGATGGGATCTCCTGCGCGTCGCGCGCACCGAACAGCCGGGCGTCGCCGTCGATCGCCAGCGACGCCGTGGGGAACGCCAGCCACACCGCCGGCCGCGCACCGAAGAGACGCGCGTCGCCTTCGATCACCAGCGAGGCGGAGGGGTGATCGGCGAAGGGGTCGGGGCGCATGGCGCCGCCGCCGAATGCCAGCCGCCTCCCCCGCAGCGAGAAGGCGCCGCCGCGCCCGAATTGCAGAGCCATCGTCTCAGCTCCGGAGAACGACGACGTGGCCGTAATCCTCGACGGCAGCGACGAAGACCTTGTCCGTCGGCGCGAGCGAATCGAGGGGAAGCTCGCGACGATCGTCGGCGAGAATGATCGCGGGCGCGTCGTTCGCCGGCTCGCTCGCGCCGACGTGGACGCGCACGGCCTTGGTGCTCTGCCGTTGGATCAGGACGTGCGCAGAGCCCGAGGCGACCTCGAGCCATTGGGCATCGGTCACGAGGAAATCGAGTGTGGCCGTCATCGCGGTCTCCGAAGGGTGATCAGCCGTAGGTCACGGGGCCGAGCACGGGCATGTGACCCGGCGACGGCATCGCCTGCGTCTCGTAATCGAGCTCGTGGTAGACGATGCCCGGCGCGGCCGATATCGCCTCCGACACCCACGAGCGGTGGATCGGCTGCCCGGGCGCCTGGCGCCGACGGATCATCTCGGCGAGCGCCGCTTCGACCGCGCCGCGCTGCGCGAGCCCGTCGGGTACGATACGGCGGATGGCGATCGCGACGGGCTGGAGGATGGGGGCGACCACGAACAGATCGCGCATTCCGACCGGGCGCCGATCCTCGATATAGGCGCGCACCGCGTCGAGATCGGCGGGGCGGGGCAAGCCGTCCTCGAGGAGACGCAGCTCGTCCATCATCACCCGCACGGTGACCGTGCCGACGCCCATCTCGCGCGGCGCCGCCCAGGCGCGGGAGACGCCCGGGACGGCGCGCGCCCAGGCAACGTAATCGTGCGGCGCGCCGCCCATCGGCGGGCGGCGGATGCGGAAGAGCACGCGCTCGCGCACGCTCTCGTCGCTCTCCTCGTCGACGCCCCCGGAGAGGCCGCCCTCGGCTACGATCGCCTGCGCCTGCACGCCGGAGAGCGCCGACACGAAGGTGAGGCGCGCGCCGGCGAGCGCATTTGCGGCGGCGCCCGCGTCGAGGGCGCGGACGACGACCGCGCCGCCGTTCTGCGCGATGATCGAGGCCTCGAGCGTCTCGTACTCCGCGCCCGCGCCGCGCAGGCGCGCGCCGGCCGGCACGACCGCGCCGAGATTGCCGAAGATCTCGACCTCGCCACCGGCGAAGGTGCCGGGCTTGCGGCCGCCGATCCAAATCTCGGCATGCCGATCGAGCCACTCCGCCTCGGCCGTGTCGGGCAGCAGCTGCCGCGCGAGCCATTCGAGGAACAGGAGGTTCAGATAGGCGAGGCCCGCATTCGCATCCGCGATGACGCGGATGTTGCTGTTGGGCGGCAGTGCGTCGGCTCCGGGGAGCTCCGCCGCGACGTCGTCGCGCACGCTCCGGCGCACCTCGCCCAGCGTCGGCATCTGCCACGCCATCGATCACCCCCCGTATATGTCCCAGAGGACCTGAAATCGCAGCTCGATCGCGTCCGCTTGGCCACGCTCGATGCGGATGACGAGCGCGAGCCCGGCCTCGCCGAAGAAGCTCGCCTCGACGACGACGCGCGTCGCGATCCGCGATTCGGGCGAGGTCAAGAAGGCGAGCGCGTCGCGGGCGTATTGCTCGGCGCGCGCGAGCACCTCCGGCATCCGCTTCTCGCGCGACAAGAGCCAGAGGCGGCTTCCGATCGGCGGCGCGCCCCAGATCTCGCGTGCGTCGCGATCGGCCCACCAGCCGCGGCGATCGTCGTCGTCGAAGCGGGGCAGGCGATCGTCGGGCCGCGCGAGCCCATCCGTGAGGAGCGCAATCGCGATTGCGCTCTCGAGATCGCGCCCGCTCTCCGGCAGCCCCGTCGGCGCGAGAAGCCAATCGAGGGTGACGGCCTCCGGCGCGCCTGCGGTGACGAAATCCGTCATGTCAGCCCACCGGAACGTCGGTGTTGGCGTCGCCGGGCTGGACGCCGCCATGGACGTGCGTCGCGCCGATGTTCACGCCGTCGTGAGTGACGGTGCCCCCCTGGATCGCGAACCCAGATTCCGAGAGCGTGGCGCTGACGCCGCCGACGCGCTGGACGATCTCCATGCCGGCCGGCGCCTCGATCGTGAGCGTCTCGCGGCCGAGCGTCACCACCATGCCCTTGTCGTTGTAGAGGGCGACATCGCCGCTCTCGAGCCCCTGCACGCGATAGCGGCGATCCGAGACGCAGATCGCGACGAGGTGGGACCGGTTGCCGCCCGGCGCAACGGCGATCACCTCAGCGCCGTCGTGCGGCACGCTGGTGAGGCCGTAAGGCTCGGCATATTCCATGTCGCGCGTCTCCCGCGCGAGGAGATCGGCCTGCACGCGCTGCATCTTGCCCTGCGTCGCGCGTCGGAAAACGCCACGCGCGATCGCGAGCAGCGAGCGGCGAGCGGGATCGACGTCTCTCATCGCGCGGGCTCCACCGGCTTGGACAGGTTCCAGTTGTCGGACAGGGCGAAGGACTGGCCGTCGCGACCCCGCCCCTGCGCCTGGCCGGCGGGCTTGGCCGGCTTCGTCGTCAGCGCCTCCGGAGGGCAGAGGGTCATGCTGGTGATGGTGCCGCCCTTCACGGTCTGCGTGTAGGTCGCCTTCTTGATCACGAGCACGCTGTCGACCGCGAGCATCGGCGAGGTGAGCCGCACGGCGTCGCCTGGCGTCCAGAGCGCGCCCGGCGCATAGGTCCATCCGACGACCGAGACCTGAGCCTCGACCGCTTCGGCAGCTCGTTGCGCGACTTCCCAATCAGCGCGGCGCCGCAGGGCGGCTTGGTCGCCGGGCTCCTCGGCGATAATCACGAGCGGCCGATGGCGGCGCACGGCGGGATCGATGACGCGCGCCTCGAGCTGCGCGGCATCCTCGGCAAAAGCCTCGTCCGTGCCCGGCCGCTGGCCTTTCACGATGACTTCCGAGTGCCGCTTGTCGGCCCGGAAGGTCGCGCTCGCCGCGAGGATGTTCTGCCCCTCGACGAGGGCTGCGACGGGCGGCGCATCGGGGTCGATGCGCTTGACGACGAGGCGCCCGCTCGGATCGTCCGTGACGATGCCGCCCTGTTGGCGCGCCAGGCGCTCGATCGTGCGGAAGGCCGTCTCGCCAGGCCAGGTCTGCACGTCCTCGATCGGCTCGGATTCGTCGAGCTCGACGCTCACCTCCGCCTCGAAACCCTCGGCGACGGCGCCGGAGACCGCGGCGACGTCGTATCCCTGGAACTGGCCGCCCTGCACGTCCGGGGTCGCGTCGACGAGGTCTGCGGTTTTCGATCGTCCGGACACCGAAACGCCATGGTCGGACGAGCTGAACTCGCGCTGCACGACATCGACGAAGCCGGTCACGGCGAGGATGCCGTCGAGGTGGACGGTGCACCCGTCGCCCGGCGAGATCCTCGCCGCGGCGAAGGTCACCCCGAAATCCTTTTCTGTCACCTCGAGCGAGAAACTCGCCGCCGCGTCGTCGAGCGAGCGTGAGACCTCGACCTCCTTCCACCCTTCGAAGACGGTGCCCTCGATCGTGATCGTGGCCGTGCGGCTCATTTCGAGAGCGCCTGAACGGTCTCGGGACAGAAGAGCGGATGCCGCACGCGGTTCTCGCCGATCAGCTCTTCGTGACGGCCCGCGTTCTGATAGAGCCGCTGAGCGAGCACCAGGCTCGGCAGACGGATGGCGAAGGTGCGGCGCACGACGCGCGCGAGCGGACGTCCCCGCTCCTCGAGAGCGCGCATGGTGGCAGCCTGCAGGCCGCGCAGAGCGCGGAACGCCTCTTGATCGCGAGCATCGGCCGCGCGCTCGACCGCGGCCGAGAACAGCGCCCGCAGCCGCTGCAGCAGGGCTTGCGCTTCGTCGCGGGAGCGCAGCTCCTCGCGCTCGAGCGCCCGCGCCAGCTCGACGAGGCAGAGCCCCTCGAAGGCGGTTGCCACAGCCGAAGCGGGAGTGCCGAGCTGCGGTCGCGCGAGGCCTTCCGCACGCGCGAGGATGCCACGCCAGTCGCGCGCGTCGATCCCGTCGGCGGAGGCAAGGCGCATCGCGCTGGCGAGCGGCTCGCCGAGGGTCGCGCCGCGCACGAGCCCGGCCGCCTCGGCGCGGAGCCGCCCGAGCGCGCGGCGGAGATCCGCGCCCGCGCGCCCCCGGCCATCCGCGGCATCCTCGAGGAGCGAGAGCCGCTCCCCGATCGCGTGAACGCAGGCTTCCACGTCCGCGCTCTTCATCGCAGGGCTCCATTCAACGCGCCGACGATCGCCGACACTGCGGCGCGCGCGGCGGTCTCGATCAGGCCGGCGGTCGAGACCGACGTCGTTGGGCCCGGATCGCCTCCGGCCTCGACGAAGGTCATGTCGATCTGCGCGAAACCGCCGTCCTCGCGACGCTCCACGTTCCCGACGAACTCGCACCGCACCAGGATCTCGCCGAGGGTCGGGTGCACCAACGTCCCCGGGCCTTCTGCCTCGCAGGCGGCGACAAGCGCGGACCGCTGGATGTCGTAGAGCGGACCGATCGTGTAGCCGACGACAACCATCCGGCGCGTCTGACGCCGCATGTCCTCGAAATAGGGCTCGTCGCGCTTGGGAAAATCGTGCTCGACGAGCGAGCGCCCGCCACTCTGCGCGACCTCTTCGACGTGGAACGGCACCCCGCGGAACGACGCGGCGCGGAGACGATTTCTCCAGCTCATCGGGTCACCCGTATGCCGGCTTCATGCGGCGGCCGGTGTCGAGCGCGATTCGCCTGAACAGGCGACCGTCGCTCGAGGCGGAGGCGCGTATGCCCTGCGGCGCGTTGTCGAATCGCACGTTGAGTTCCGCCGCACCTTGGATCGTGCCCGATCCCCCGCGCTGCACGGCGCCGCTGTCGACCATGCGGCGCAGGAGATTGTTGGGAACGATCGTCCCGTCCTGCTCCGGGATGAACAGCTCGCGCCCGCGCTCCCCCACCTCGTAGGGCACGCCTCCCGACACCGGGCCGCCGCGGGCACGGCCCTCCGCCGCGCCGGCCGCCGGCTCCGCGCCGCCGAAGAACCAGGAGGTGGCGTTGCGCACCCCGTCGAAGGCGCCCGTGATGCGGTCGATGCCGCGCATGATCGGGCGGATGAACACCTCGTCGAACCACCCGACGAAGGCCTGCAGCGCGCCCTTCACGCTGTTCAACGCGCGTTCCCAGGCGCCATGCAGCTGATCGAACAGGCCGGCGAGCTTCTCGCTGGCGACCGTTATCGCCCCGAAGAACGCGACGCTTTCGCGATCCCACCAGGCGCTCAGCATTGCGCTCACGGCAGACATCGCCCGACCCCACACCTCCGGGATGCCGGCGAAGAAGGCGTTCATGCGGTCGATGCCGCCGACGAGATCGGTCCCGAAAATGCCGTCGATCTCGGTCGCGAAAGCACGCACGATGCCGCCGAGGATGTCGAAGACGGACAACCAAGCGTCTTTCCACCCCGTGAACATCCGAATCACGCCCTGCGCGGCGCCGACGAGGTCGCCCGTCATCAGGGCCTTGAAGATGTCGACGAAGCCGCCGGCCATGTCGCCGAGGCTGCTCCAGAGACCCGCGAAGCGTGGCCCGAGATCCTCCCAGTTCCGCCAGATCACCAGCGCGAGGCCCGCGATGGCCGTCGCGGCGATGCCGATCGGGTTGGCGAGGATGACCGCCGCAAGCTTGCCCATCTCTAAGGCCACCACGGCGATCGCTTTCCCCAGCGGCCACATGGCGACCGTGGTGAGCCCGATGACGACATTCGACCACCCGTCGACCATGCCGGCGAAGCGATCCATGATCGTGAAGGCATTGCCCACGCCTCGAGCGAAGCCGGCCCAGTCCACGGCCGCGACGGCGGCCGCGATCTTCTGCACCGTCTCGGAGACGTTGAGCGCGAGGAATTCGCGGTTCGCAGCCACCCACTCGGCGAATTGGCTCGCCATCGGCGTGAGCGCCGGCAGAAGATCGACCGCGATCGCGTCGGAGAGACCCTTGAAGGCCTCGCCGAGCTTGCCGACGGCATCGTTGTAGGCCTCGACGGCACTGGCTTGATCGTCCGTCACCTGCCCAATGATGCGATCCGCCTCCGCCCGCAGGTCGCGCATCTCCTCGACCGACATGGTGGCGATGCGAACCATCTCGGCCGAGCCGAAGAACATTTCGGAGAGGCGGATCCTCTCGGCTTCGGTGCCGGTCTGACGGATGGCGTCGAGCATGAGGCCGAAGGCTTCTGGCGAATCGCGCGCGGCCATCAGCTGCCGATGCAGCTCGGGGTTCGTGTTGCGCAGCTGCCCATGCAGACGACCGACGCCGTTGCGCATCTGGTCGAAGCCGCGGGCGGAATTCCGGAGCGCACCATGCAGCGCACCGACATCGACACCCACCATGCCGCTGATGTAGCCGAGCTGCCGCAGCTCCTGCACCGGCATGCCGAGATCGCGGCCGATCTTCGCGAGCTTGTCGAGCTCGCCGGCCGAGTTGCGCAGGCCCATCACGAGGCCGGCGAGACCCGCGCCGCCGGAGAGCCCGAGAAGCGAGCCGAGCGCGCGAACCGCGCCACCCGCCGCACCCGCTACGCCGCCGAGCGCGCGCCGCACGTTCCCGAATTGCTGCCCGAGGCGCGCGAGCCCGGCGCGGCGCCCGAGATTGGCCAGGTTCTGGCCGATCCTCGCGAGCGGACGCGACGCGTTGTCCTGCGCGGAGACGACGAGCTTCGCCTCGCGTTTCTCCGTCATGGTGAAGGCTCCGGGCGGGGCGGGTCAGGGCGCGCGATCTGGCGCGAGGATCTGGGCGACGCGCTCGAGCTGCGCGGTCTCGCGCGCGAGCTCGGATGCGGTCATGGCGAGGAATATCTCCGGAGGGCGCGACACGCTCATGCCGCGCCCCCAGGCCGCCGACAGGTCGAAGCAGACGTCGACGACGTCCGCGCTCAATCGCCGAAGAAAGGGCCGAGGACGGCCGCGCAAGCGACCCAATCGCGGGCGGACAGCGCCTTGATCGTGCTCGGCGGCACGTCCGCGAGAGCGGCCATCATCGCCGACATCTTTGGGCCGTCGAAGGTCGCGGAGCCGTCGGCGCCGAAGGACATTGGGAAGCCGACCTTGGCGATGTCCGCGCCCGTCGGCTCGCGAAAGCGCAGCGTGTCCACGGGCTCGCCGTGAGCCTGGACGGGCTTGGCGAGCTTCACCTCAGCGGCGACGATCTTGGCTTCGGACATGTCAGCTCAGCTCCGTTCCGCTCATGCCCTCGAAGCGCACGTTGACCATGCCCTCCTCGGCGTTGATCTCGCGCGCGCCGGCGGTCCAGGCGTCGCGCAGGACATAGGTCTTGCCGTTGGCGAGCTCCGCCGTGACGGTCGCGTTCACGATAGAGCGGAGGAAGTCCATCGACGCCTCCGCGGTGGTGGTGACGTCGCATTCGATGAACGGGACGCGCGGCTTCTCGGTGTAGCCGTGCACCCCGTCCTGACCCGCGACGCCCTCGCGCTCGAAGCCGTCGACCGAGACGGTGAGCCCACCGCGAAGCGCGATCTGGCGATCGTCCACCTTGATGTAAGCGACGCCGCCGATACGATTTCGTGCCATGGTTCAATCCCCCGTGTTGGCCCGTCAGGCGGTCGCGTTCTGGCTCTGGAGGCGCGGCTGCGCGAGGACCGCGAGCACGCGCAGCTGGTTTATGACGTCCGGTGGATAGAGCACGTTCACCCGATCCGGATTGCTGGTGTCGCGCTCGACGACGAGGTTTTCCTTGAACGCGCGCGAGTTCTCGACGAGCCCCTCTTCCTCCTCGAGGCGCTCGTACTCCACCACCAGCTCGGCGCGGATGGTGTTAGGCGTCACGATCGCCCGGCCCGGCGGCACCCGCACGCCGTTGTTGGCGAGCTTGTGCCGGCCGTACTTCGTCGTGATCGCCAGGCGCAGCCGGCGGAGCACGGCGGCGACGGTGTGCAGCGGCTCTACGAAGCGCAGGCCGTTGTCGGGGAGACCGAAGGCGTTCAGCCGGTAGGTCGTCACCGGCGCCTCGATCTGCACCGTGCCGGCCGAGACGGCGAGCGTGGCCCCACCGTTCGACGCGAGCGCGTTCCGCTCGGTGACGCCGAAACGGCTCTCCGGACGCGGCGACAAGAGGCCCACGACCGGGAGCGTGTGAAGCGGACGAGCCGGATCGTTGACCACCGAGCGGAGGATCTGCCCCACCGATCCCGCGGCGGAGATCCACGGCGAGTTCGGGAAGTCAGCCTCGAGCCTGAAGACGGTCACATGCGGCCCGTTGCGGGTCGCACCATGGGCGATGTGGTCCGCGTAGCCGGCGCGGCGCGCGGTGTAGACGTGGCCATAGAGCTGCAGCAGCCAACCCCAACGCCCCTCGTCGCCGTCGCCCCAAACCTCGTCGTAGACGTCGAGGCTCGCGTCGTCGGCGAAGGCGCTCGCGATCGTCTCGAAGGGCTCCTCGCCGATCGCGTCCAGCGCGGCGGCGACGTCCGGGACGCCCGCGCCTCCGCTCATGGCGGTGATCGTCAGCGTCACGCCGTCGGGAAGGGCCTCGCCGGCCACCGCTCCGCGATAGTTCACGAAGACGGGGATGTCGTTGCCCGTGAGGCCCTTCCACTTCGCCGTGAGCGTCACGGTGCCGGCCTCGGCCGATGCGGACACGGGCAGCTGCGTCGCAGCGCTGATGGCCGCCGCGATCTTCGTCGCGATCGAGGCCGCGCTCTCCTGCGGCACGACGCCGACGCGCAGAGGGCGATCGTCGTCGATGTAGAGCGCGATCGTGCCGGCGGCGGTCGCGGGACCCGTGACCACGATCGAGCCCGTCGCCGCCGTCCCGTCCGCGGGCTCGAGGACCGGGAGGGCGAACAGCTCCTGCACCAGGTTGTTGCGGCGGAAGGCGCGCACCTGCGCGCCGATCTGTGCGCCCGCGCCGAAGAGACCCGCAGCCGTATCGGCGGAGCCGATCGGCACGAGCACGCCTGGCGTCGCCGACCCCTGCGCGCGCATCGTGCCGATCACCAGCGCGCGGCCGATGGACTGAGGCGTGCCCATCTGCGACCCGTCGAACTCGATCCAGGCGAGAGGCAGGAGGAAATTCGAAGGGATGCGATTGAAGCTGACCATGCTCACGTCTCCTCGCTGCGCCGCGCCAGCTCCGCTTCGATCGCGGCGACGGCATCGTCACGGGTGATGATGGGGGTCGCGGACAGGGATGCCGCGATACTGCGCAGTGACGGCCCGTCGCCGGCTCGCTGCGTCCAAGGCAGCTCGCGCCATCCCTCCGGAACGACGATCGGCACGACGGACCCGGACAAGCCGGGCTCGCCGACGAGGCGGACGACGCCCTCGGCCAGGCGCCGCCGCCAATACGCCGTGATCCGCACCTGGAGCCCCTCCGGCGGAAGCGGCGCGCCGCTCGCAGGATCGGGCACGAGGCGCGATTCTACCGGCTGCAGGAGCCGATACATGGGTCACTCCCCCTTCAGATTGTCGATGAAGGCCCCGCCGCCTCCGGCACGGGAAACGGCGACCACGTCGAGATCGTCGTCGACATCCGGCGGGAAGTCGACGCGGTAGAGCACGCTCATGCTCATGCTCACCTGCCCGACGATCCCGTCCGTTTCGCCGGCTTCGGTGTCGACGTCGATGCTCTCGACGCCCTCGACGTCGTCACCCCACCATGCCGGGTTCTTGATGGTCGCGGCGTAGATCGCGGCCTCGAGCGCGTCGAGCGCGGCGTCGAGAAGATCCTCGCTGGCGACCCGAACGCGCGCGACGATCGAGAGCGCGACGGTGCTGACGAAAGCGGGAACCCCGCTGCGCGCGTCGCCGTCCGCGCCCATCGTCTCGCGCGGCGTGTAGATCAGGACGAAGGGCAGTGCCTCATCGGTGGTCGGGACATAGCGAGAGACCGCGACACGCATCGCCGGCAGGATGCCCGCGGCTTCGATCAGCGTCTTCGTGCGCATGCGCAGCGCGGCCTTATGCGTCACGAGACCTTCCTCAGGATGAGATCGGCCGCGCCTTCGGCATCGGCCTCGATATCGTGGATGGTGTAGGTGCCCTCACCGGGCACCACGACGACGCCCCTATGCGCCGGCCGCGGAGACCATTCGGAAAGGCGGATGCCCAGCTTCGACACCGCCGCGCTGTGGTACACGCCGTTGCCGTCGAAGGCGCGCTGGTGGTCGCGATCGAACACGCCGCGCCGCGCGACCGGCTCGCCGCCGGGCGCCGTATAGGTCACCTCGCGAGCGAAGGCGTCCATCATCGGCGCGAGCATGCGCTCGAAGTCGACGCTCACGATCCCGCCCCCTTGCCCGAGGCGACCAGGCGCGCGAGCTCGTGCGCGATGCGGTCGCCGATCCTATCCACCACGGTCGTCTTCCAGGCATGGAGAGTGGCGTCCTTCAACATCTCGCCAGGGATCGACGGACCCCAGAGCTTGACGATCGGGAGCCGCGTCTTGCCCGAGCGGCGGAACCCGTGTCCGCCGATCTTCGGAACGATGAAGGTGGACTTGAAGACGCGTCGCTTGCCCCAAGGCGCGGCGCTGATGCCCTGCGCGGTCTGGCGAGCACCGAAATCACGCAGCGGAAGAAAGCCGCCGCGGCCAGAGATCACGTACTCGAGCCGCGCGGGCGTCGCCTTGCGACGGGTGAGCCCCTCGGTGATCGTCTTGTTCTTGACGCCCATCT
Source organism: Salinarimonas sp. (assembly GCF_046292825.1). Lineage (GTDB taxonomy): Bacteria > Pseudomonadota > Alphaproteobacteria > Rhizobiales > Beijerinckiaceae > Salinarimonas. Next base: position 123,757 of record NZ_JBKBQG010000005.1, read on the forward strand.
GCTTGGCGAGCGTCTTGCGGACGGCGGTCCACCCGCGATCGCCGGAATGGTTCAGCCCGCGCGCGATCACCTTCGGGGCGTGCTTCCCCGCCTCGCGCTGAACCTTCGCGAGATCGGCGAGCTGCGCGGCGTCGACTTTCAGCATGGGAGGAGGCCGTCAGCTCTCGCCGCCACCCTTCTTCTCGTCCTCGGCCTTGGCCGGGCGCGCGCGCTCCGGCACGGCATCGGCGAAGCGGTCGTGGACCAGGTGATTGCCGTAATCGGCAGGCACGCGAATCGTGCCCTGCGGGTCCACGCGAACGGGCTCCGGCTTGCTCAGGATCTCGCCGGGGATCAGCAGCGTATCCCGCGCCTTGATCGTCATCATCTTGGACATGCGCGCCTCCGAAGAGCCGGCGGCTCGAAGACCGCCGGCGAGAGCGTGAAGGAGATCGGCGCGGATCAGGCGCCGATCGTGAGCCGCCGCAGCACCTGCGGACGCGTGCACCAGGACATGGCGTTCATCTGCACCTGCAGATGCCGGCCCTTGTCGTCGGGACGCGCCCACTGCTTGACGTAGAACGGGACACCGATCGTGTTCACGGTCTCCTCGTAATCCGCGGGCGCGAAGCGGGTCTGGAACAGGTCCGGCACGCCGAGCGGCACCACCCGCGCCTCGTTGGGCGCGATATAAGCCGCACCGGCATCGGCGGTGGCCTTCACGCCGGTCCGATAACGCTCGAAGGTGAAGGCGCCGAGCTTGTAGACCTCCGGCACGTCTTCGCGAAGGATCTCCGCGCCCGCGTGATAGAGGAACGTCTTCTGCACCTGCGGGTGGCGCCACAGCTGAGTGTGCAGATCTCGCCCGCTGAAGACGTGCAGCCCGGTATAGGTGGCGTCCTCGTCGAAGGCGTCCTCGATCGAATACTGCACGCCCTGCAAGATGCCGATCACATCGGCATCGGCGTTGGCGACATCGAGGGAAACCGCGTTCGGCACCGGAACGCTGAAGCGCTGGTACAGGTTGAGCAACGTGCCGCCGCTCTTGCTCATCACAATGCCCTTGATGGCCCCGATGCGCTGGTGCTCCAGCGTCATCGTCAGGTCCTGGGCATGCCGCGCCGCCTTGCGATTGACGCGGTCCTGGATCTGCTCGAGCGCGGACATGCTGCCGAACTCGCGCACGTTCTGCACCTCGTCGGCGAGCACCGAGTCGTCGCGCTGATAGTGCGGGATCGTCACGGGCACGAGCGAGCGGGTGTCGTCATCGATCGTCTCGCCGGGGCCGCCGCGCTGCGAGGGCTCGACGAGGCCGAGCTTGCCGTCGCGCATCTCGATCGAGACGGTCGTCGTCGAGACGCCATCCTCCTCGAAGATGCCGCGCGCGGAGATCTGCCCCGGCCGGTAGGGCTGCTTGTTGACGGCAGCCGTCAAGGTCTGGAGCGTGAAGGCATCCCCGCTCCAGATGTCCAATCCCATGGGCATGAAAACCTCCTCAGCGGGACTTGATGCCGGCCGCGCGGAGCTGCGCGAGCTTGGCGTTGCGCTTGGTCGTGTTGTCGACCGACGGATGGAAGAGCAGCATCGGGCCCTTGACCTCGACGCCGCCGACGCCGTCGATCACGACGGCCTGCACGTCGGCGCTGGTCGCGTCGACGCCATAGGCGAGGATGGCGCGCGCCACCTCGGCGCCCTCCAAGCCTTCGACCTCCGCGTTGGGGGAGGCCACGAACTTGCCGTTGGCGGTGATGGTGCCGAGCACCGTTCCCGCGGCGAGGACGCCCGCGCCGGCGGCGATCGTGCGCACGTCGCGCGAGACGCTGCCGTTGCCCTCGCTCAGGAGGAATGCGAGGTCGCGAGGCCCCTCGTTCAGCGTGTTCATGGATCAGGCCCTCCTCAGTGGCTCTGCGCCGAGCGGCGAGAGGCGTAGATGTCGCGGGGGTCGAGGGAGGCGGTCTTGCCGCCCTGGGCGCCCGGGCCGGGGAGCGCGAGCGCCTGCGCCTCGAGGCGCCGCTGCGGATAGTCGACACGCGCGGCGGCGCCGGCGGCGACGTTCTTGGTGACGAAGCCCGTCACCGCTTCGGCCGCCATCCCCGGCGACTGCGTCGCGAGCTCCATCGCCGCGACCATGCGCGCCGCATCGCCCCGCACGCCCTCGGCACCGAGGATCGCGGCGAGGCGCATGCGCTCCGCCTCCGCACCTTGCGCGCGCGCCGCGGCGATCCCCGCCTCGTGCTCGGCTCGGGTGACGGTGCCCGCCGGGGAATCGGCCGCGGGCGCGCCGTTGTTGTCGCTCATGGAAGCGCTCCTTGTGGTCTGCGAAGGACCCGCGGCTCGTGCCCGGGCAGTCAGCTTGGCGAGCACCTCTTCGAAGGTGCCCAGGCGATCAGCGAGACCGGCGCGGACGGCTTCCGCGCCGACGAAGGTGCGCGCCTCGGTTCCGCGGATGCGATCCGGGGTCATCAGGCGCCGGCCCTTGGCGACGGTGTCGACGAACTGGTCGTAGAAGCCGTTCACCTCGGCCTGGAGATCGGCCCGCACATCGGCAGGCAGCGGCTCGAAGGGGTTGCCGTCCACCTTGTGCGCGCCGGCGAAGATCAGCGTCGGCGTGATGCCCTCGCGATCGAGCTGGCGCGAGTAATCCGCGTGCAGGAGCACGACGCCGATCGAGCCTGACACGCCCGTCGGCGTCGTCACGATCTCGGTCGCGCCCGATGCGATGGCATAGGCCGCGCTCGCCGCCATGCCGTTGATCACCGCGGTCACGGGCTTGCGCGCGGCGAGATCGCGCACCGCCGCGGCGAGTTCGAAGGCGCCGACGGCCTCGCCCCCCGGGCTCTCGATATCGAGGATCACCGCATGCGCGCGGGAATCGTTCGCGACCGCCTGCAACTGATACTTGATCGCCTCGTAGGATTGCGGCCCGGTCGACGAACGCTGCAGGTTGAGACCCCGGTTCACCAGACCGCCGAGGACGGGTATGATCGCGACGCCGTCGTGGCGCTTGTAGGGAAGGCCCTTGACCGAACCCGTCTCCGGGTCGCTGTCGAGCGCGTTACCAACGAACCGCGACGCGGAGGGCGTTCCCTTCGCGATCAGCTCGCGCGCCGGCTCCGGCAGCTCGAGCAGGTTCGTCTCGGCCACCCGCACGAGGGGCGCGACGTCGCCGACGATCGGCAGACGCCCTTCGAGCACGGCGAGGATGAACGGCACCTTGTCCGGGTGCACGAGCAGCGGTCGCCCGAGCAGCCGCTCGGCGATGTGAAGAAGAACGCTCATCGTGTCCTCTTGGTCAGACGAAGCGGACGCGCTTCGCGAAGCGGCGCCGGACGCCGCTCTTGGCGGCGCACTGGCGGGCGAGATCCTCCAGCGCTTCTTTCAGCTCGGCGAGGCTCGCGCCCTTCAGGCTGATCGACCGATCGCGAAACGACAGGCTCGCATGGGCCTCGCCGGCGAGGATCTTGAGGTAGACCGGGTAGAGCGCCGCATGCAGCGCACACGGGTCGGTCGCGTCGACGTCCTGGCCGTTGATGCGAACGGTGCTCACGCGCTCCCCCCCGATCCTTCAGGCGCGGGAGCCGGTGCCGGCGCAGGAGCGGGCGCCGCCGCGTAGGGCGAGGCCATCCCGTTCTCCAGATACCACGTGTGCTCCCGCAGCCGCTGCTCGCGCAGCTCGTCGGGATCGCGGCCCAGCTCGGCCGCCTCGATCTCTATCGAGGATGTGCCGTTCTTCAGCCGCTCGCTCGCCGCCTTGGCGGACTTCTCGTCGTCGGCCGTCGGCTTCGCGGGGCCCTGCCATTGCGCCCAAGATATCGCGTCCCGGTTCGCCTCGAAGGCCTCGTAGCCGCCCCGCAAGGGAATGCGCCTCTCGCCGATCTCCTCGTCGAGCCAAGCCTCGTAGATGCCCTGCGCCTGCGGGCCCGCGATCCGCTCGCGACGCCGCACCGCGACGGGCCATATCGAGGCATTCTCCATCCGCGTCGAGGAATAGGTCGCGCCCTCGTAATCCATCGTCAGCGAGCCGTACGAGATCCCGATCGCGCGGGCCATGTCGCGCGCGAGCGCCTTCGAGAACGGCAGATACTGCCCGCCCGGCGTGCCCGCGCTCATCATCTCGAGCTTCTCGCCGGGTGCGAGGTGCGACACGACCGGATCGCTGGAGACGCTCACCGGCGAATCGATCGCGCGGTCGATCTGCCCGCCGATCACGGCAAGAAGATCCTTTGCGACATCCGCGCCGCCGTCCTTGATGGCCTCGATCGCCTCGAAGGCCTCGCCGCTCGGAAGCTGGCTCGTCAGCACGGCGGCGAACACGGTCTGCAGGATCGCGGTCTGCAGCGTGGCGTCGTCGAGCGTCTCCGACTGGAGGAACTTGCGGAATCCGCTCGCGAGCACCGATATGCCGCGCACGTCGGTCGCGTCGACGGGGTCGAACACGTGCAGCACGATAGGCCGCCCGTCACGATCCCGCGCCGGATAATCGCGCTTCGTCTTGAAGCTGCCGGCGAGCGCTTCCTCGAAACGATAGGCGACGGGACGCCCGCGCTCGTCGTGCAGCACGCCTTGGAACAGGCGCTGCATCGAATCGGTGTCCTGCACGAGCCGCGGCGGCGGCACCATCAGAACCTTCGTGCCCGACGTGACCCCATAGCGACGCCGCTCGGCCGGGCTGAAATAGGTGAGGAGCCCGGTCACCTCGCCGAAGGCCATGTGCCAGCGCAAGCCGATGTCGATCATCTGCGCGACCGTGAACTTGCCGCGATAGTCGCACTCGGCCGGGTTCCACGCCCAGCGCTTCCACCGCGCCTTCACGATGCGTATGAATTCCGCCGTCTCGGCCGGGGTATACCCCAGCGCCGCCATCGTCGCGGGGTCCGGCTGGGGGTTGAGCGTCAGCTCAGAGCCCACCGTGTCGGCGATCACCTGATCCGCAGCGCCGCGCAGTCGCCCCGAGTTTTGGATGAGGTCCATCGCGAGCGCGGCCGAGCGGCCCCAGACCGCGCGAACGTCCTCGCGATGCTCGCGCAGCGAGGAGGATCGCGAGGCGAGGATGCGCGAGCCCGTGTCGCGCATGTACCCCGCGCGAGGCGAAGGACGCGCGTCGACGCTCGCGGGGAGATCCCGCGAACGGCCGGACACGGCCTCCCTGAAGCGCCCCCACAGCGTCATCGCCTGTTCCTGATCCTGTCTCGTAACGAGGGGCCGCTCGAGCGAGGCGGCTGCGGCTCCGGAGCGGCCGCAGCGACGCGGACCGGCTCCGGCGCGACGAGGTCGACCGCGACCGCCGCGGGCGGCGTTCCGCGATCGGCTCGGAGTCGGGCCCATTGATCCGGCGTGTTGCGGCTCAGGCCGAGATGCTCGGCCATCGCCATAGCGTAGACGCGGCAGTCGAGGAGGTGGTTTTCTCCGCTCTGCTTCCAAACCTTTTGGGTTCTGCCCCTAAAGGTTTCGTCTTCGAGATACTCCGACGTGATCTGCTTGAAGTAGTTCACGTCGAGGAACATGCCGAAATGGCAGTAACCGTCCGGGTCCTGCTCCTCGCCGGCAGCGCGCCCCTTCTTTCGAAGCTGCGTGTAGTGCTCCGACTTCAACGACCAGGTGCCGACAGGCCAAACCATGACGCCGCGGCGTACCTTCTTGCCGTTCTCCTTCACGTCGACCTTCGTCGGCGAGCCGATGAACGGCGCGGACCATCCCGAGACGCCCTTGATCGCCATCGCGCGAGGACGGCGCCGCACCCAGTTGTAGACCGCGTTCGCGCGCCCGCCGTCGCCCGCGTCGACCGCCATCATGTCGATCGTCCGGAAGCCGCCGAAGGCATCCGGGAAGCGCTCGTCGAGCAGCTCGACCAGCGCCTGCCAGGCGCCCTTCGCCGGGTCGGACGTGTCGCCGCCGATGAAGCGGGTGGTGATCGTCCAGCTCTGGCGGTTCTGAGCCCAGGCGACCACCTCGACCCAGATCCCGGAATGCTGAACGTCGGCGCCGGCCGTGAGGATGAGCCCTTCGGCTGGAATGACGTTCTCCGGGTAGTCCTCGCGCCGCTCCATCAAGCGCTCGTGATCCGGCGCGTCGCCGCGGTACTTGTAGGGCAGGCCGAGGACGAGGTTGTGAAAGTCCTTCTGCGCCTTCTCCGACTTCTCGGCCTTGATCGCATCCTCGGCGATGGCCTCGTAGCTCATCATCAGCGAGACGAAGGCGTCGATATGGTAGCCCGGATGCCTGTCCGGATCCTCGACGCTCGCGATCCAGCGCCCGTTCCGCACCGCAGCCACCCGCTCCGATTCGGTCAGCTCGTGCGAGCAGTGCGGACAGGCGTACCGGGTGCGGTGAGGGTGCTCGCGATCGATGCGCAGGCGGTCGATCTGGTGGACGAAGAGCCCGCCGCATTCGGGGCAGGCGATGTTCCAGAAGCGCTGATCGGAGCGCCGGAACTGTCGATCGATGCGACAGTGCCCAGGCTCCTCGCCGAGTTCGTCGCCAGAATCGACCTCTGGCGTGGATATCTCCAGTATCTTGTAGCTCTTCGTGCGCCGGAACGCGGTGAAGCGGCCGAAGAAGAGCGTCTCCGGGTCGCCGTGGGTCGGGATGTCCTGCCACTTAGACAGTTCGTCCTTGACGCCCTTCTTGGCCGTCTTCGACGAGAGGTCCATGACTGCGTTGGCGTTGCCGAGCCATAGGCGGCCGCCGGGGAATACCTTCTCGTAAGTCGTCGAGCCCGATCCGGACCGCGACGTCTGCGGCACGATCACGGTCTTGCCGGATCGCCGTTGCCAAGCGTCGATCAGCGGCTGGAGCTTACCCGCGTTGAGATCGCGCAGCGCGTCGATCCCCGGCACGGCATAAAGCAGGTTCGCGGGCTCTCGCTCGGCGACGTACAGGCACCAGCCGAAGGCCAGGATCGAGGCGCCGGTCTGCTGGCTCTTGCGGATTGTGACCGTTGTGCACGGGTCGTCGTCGGACAGCCGGTCCGCAATCTCGACGAGGTAGGGCGCCGTCTCGGCATTCCACATCTCGCCGGCTAGCGGCCCGTCGACGAGGACGAGGTTTTGCGCGAGCCATTTCGAAAGGGGCATCGGCGGTGGCGGCTCGACGCCCTGGGCGAGCCGCTCGAAGATCAGACGCAGCGGGTTCGGATGGTTCATCGCCCCCCGATCCCCTCGTGATCCTCTTCGTCGTGCTTCGGCTGCTCGGCAGCCATCTCCTGCAAAGCCGCGGCGATCTCGTGGCGCATCGCAGATGCCTTCTTGCGCAGAGCCACCCGCAGGCCGTGAGCCCCTTCGCGCGCGACCGCAGTCGCGAGATCGTCGGTGGCGTTCGGCAGGCGATCGACGACACGCACGATCGCCTCCAACGCCGCTTCAACCGCCTCCTCGAGCCGCTCGATCCGAACCAGCGACCCGCGCTGCTCGGCGAGGGCGAGGCGCTTCATCTCAGCCTCGAGCCACGTCTTCTGCCGCAGCGCCTCGTCGTAGCTGTCGCCGCCGCTCTCATCGCGCTCGCGACCCCGCCCGCGCGCCGCCGGCGCCTGTGCCTTCGACGGATCGGCGTACCGCCCGCGCTTGCGGTCGAAGTCGACCACGTTGACCAGCGAGACGCGGTCCTGCGCGTTGCGCCTGACCTCCAGTCCGCTATCGGCGAGCTTCGCGACCGCCTTCGAGATCGCCTGCTTCGAGACGCCGTCGCGCTCCGCGATCTGGCTCACGGTCCACCAGATTGCGTCAACCCCGGTTGTCGCCATGGTCAACCCCGTCAACCCTGAAATCGGCCCCAGCCTTACTGGCAAAAACCCGGGAGCAGCGCACCCGCGGGGCTGTGGGGCGGCCAAACGGTCCCTTAATTTCACATCCCGGAGGGAGATATCTGAGGGGCGCGGCGCCGGGTTGCCCGATCGCCGCGCCCGGGCCCCCACGGCCCAAAGAAAAGCCCCGGCCGCTTCGAGGCGCCGGGGCTGATCGCTTTTTATCCGTGCACAGTGGATGTCAAATTCCAACCGCACGTCAAGCACATTAGCCGAACTTTTTTCGCGAGCCTCTGCTCGTGCCTTGCGCAGCAAGAGTTTTCTTGAAGATGCGCGCTCCCTCAAGGTCGGGCAGAATGCGCGCAGGCTCGGCCTCCCCAGTCTCCCAAGGCCGAATCGCTCGGGCCGGTCCACAGGCCACGTGATCAACGAGCCGCCCATCTAGCTCGGCGACGAGAACGCCGAGGGCAGCGTGCCAGACCTCGTATTCGGCACGGCCGACAGCCGCCTCGAACGGATCGGGGTCGAGCACGTGCTTCTGGTAGGCGTCGGGATGCGGGCGCTGCCGCTTCTGGTCGAAGCCGTCGAGTTCGACCTCATAGGAGCGTCCGTCGGCATCCGCCCTCGTCTCGCGGCGAAACCACCGCACCCGCCCGTTTGCGCCCTTCACCGTGACGACCTCCGGTGCATCGGCTTCCCACACGGGCGGTCTGCCGAGGATCGCGCAGGTGCGGATGAGCGCCGAGAGCTGCGAACGGAGGACGCGGGTGCGCCCGTCCGCCTGGAGCACGGTCGCACGGTCGACGGCCCTCCCGACGGTCGCGGCAAGCAGATTGTCGCCTTCCTCTCCGAGACCGAGCGCGACCAGATCGCCGAGCGGGTTCCACCCTTCGGGCAAGCCGAGCTCGAAGTCGTCGAGCGCGCGGACTGCCTCGCCGATCACCACCGCGTCCGGATGCGGCGCCCCGGGCTCACCACCGATCGGCACGACGCCCCAGCGGTTCGCCGGCGCGTCGATGAGGGTCATCAGCTCGCCGTAGCGCTCGATGCCGCCCCAGGCCGACGTGAAGCCGATCGCTCTAATTACAGATACCGCCGCGTCCTTCGGCAGCTCGTCCCGATAAGCCCAGCGCAGCAGCGCCTCGATATCCATCGTCCGCATCCGTTCCCCCGTCGTTCGACGCTGTGGCGACACTTGGCGAGGGTCTGTAGAGGGTTGAGAACCAACTATCGCCAAGGTTTTTGCCTGATAAATCAACATGTTGAGAGGGTTTGTAGAGGGTTGCGAGGGTTTATCGCGCACCACGCATAGAGACCTCCCGCTCATCGGGGCACGATGCCCCGAACCCCGATGCTATAGACGTACGCCCGCGAAACCCTCGCCACCCCCGCCAGCCGGCGCCCAAGCCCCTCTCGCCATTCGCCTTTTCGCCGCCGCGCGCGCCCCCGAAACCCTCGCAGACCCACGCCACAACCCTCGCCACCCTCGCCAATCGGCGATGGTCCGGACCGCTTCTCGGCTCACCACAGGGGCTTCGGGCCTGGATCTACGCCCGTCTCCGGGCGGTCCGACACGCCGTCGAGATCGCAATCGAGGTAGAAGATCCGACCGCCGATCTCCTGCGTGGCCAGCGCCTGTTTCATCGTGCGCCCGAACTTCGTCTCGGATCGCACCCGCTTGGCGTTCGCCATCGACCAGGACTTGTAGGCCTCGTACATGGTCCGGCTCTGCACCCGCCCTCCAGGGCGCTCGCGCACGCACGCTTTTCGGAATTCGCCGATCGGGTCCATTTCGTCGCGATATTCCGCCGTCGAGGCGCGTACGCTCTCGGCGATGTGCAGACCGTGCTCCAGGTAGGCGCGCGCGCCCTCCACGAGCCAGGCGAGGATGCCGGGCCCCTCGTCACGAACGAAGCCGGAGACCAGCTCCTCGAAGTCGGCGCGCTCGTCCTCCGGGATCGTCTGATCCCAGTGCACGAGGAGCATGCGCCGCCAGATGCCGTTGTCTGTGCCGTCGATCGTCGGCAGGCCGTTGCCGCTCATATGCGGCGTCGCCACGCTCTGGAATTCGAAATAGCCTTTGAAGAGCGAGCGCACGGGGAAGGCTTCGCCGCCCGTGAGGCGCTTGATCAGGTCCTCCTGAAGCGGAACGTCGCCCTTCACCTCGAGGATGCGCACCATGCGCTTCCCGAACAGCCGCACGAGATCCGGCGAGGCCGAGCCCGAACCGCGCTCGCTCCCGCCGACGATCGATTCGCGCGGCAGCCCTACGGCGAAGCCCGGGCCGAGCACGCGCGTCAGCGTCTCCAGGAACACGCTTTTGCCGTTCGCGCCGCTTCCATAATGGAACATCACGAATTGCGGCGCGATCGCGAGGAGGCTCGTCCCCGCGAACTCCTGCACCGTGCGGCGCTTGCTCTCGTCGGGCAGCATTCGCGCGAGAAAGGCGAGCCACCTCGGCGCCTTGGCGGACGGGCCGCGCCAGGCGATCGGCAGCACGCTCGTGAGCCAGTCCTCGCGCCTGTGGCCCTCGTCGACCGCGACGCGCACACAATAGCGGGTCACGTCGGGGTCCGGGCAATCCGGGTCCACCTCGCGCACCAGGCGCAGGGTGTGACCAGCCGCGGCGAAGCAATAGCGGTCGGCATTGAACGCCTCCGGAGGCCGCCGCAGCCGCGGGGCCGCGCAGGCGAGCGCCTTCTCGATGCGGCCGTGGTTCTTCGAGGTGACGCCGAAGGCCCGCCGCGTGTCGCGCCGCTTCTTGATGCGCTTGTCGAGCGCCTCGGCCGCCGCGACCGCGGTCACGTCTGCCGGCAGAGCCTTCTCGTCGGCGGCGAGACGCCGAATGCGCGCCTGGGCGGCCTCGCCTTCGTCGAGCACGCGCTTCTCCTCCGCCGTCGGCTGGCCGAGCAGATGCGCCTCGAGCGCGATCCGCCCTCCGAGCTTCTGCGCGGTCAGCTCGGCTCGAGCCTTGCCGCCGGCGAGATCCCAATGCGAGCCCGTCCAGCCCATCCAGTCGCCGCCGGAGACGCCGTCCTGCGCGAGCACGGTCAGATCCTGCCCGAAATGGCGGATCAACCGCTCGGCATTGTCCGTGTCGGAATGGTCGAGCCGCGAGCATATCTGCACGACCTCCCAATCCACGCCCTCCGCGCTCTCGTCGGACGGCCCCTCGCCAGGGTCGACGTCGTCGTCGTGGTGGTCCTCGTGGCGATAGTCCGAACCGCCGAACGGCGTGCGCTCTTCGGGTTCCGGGCCGGGGTCGTCCGGCAGCGGCTCCGGCGGCCCTCGCTCAGGCCCGCCATAACCCTCGGGAAAGTCCATGGGCGGGCGCTCGTAGCGCGCTCGCCGCGCGGCCTTTTCCCGCGCTTCCGTGGCGATCTGTTCCAGCCGCTCGCGCACGTCGCCCGCTTCGCCACGCCCCCGCCCGATGCCGCGGGCGATCTCGCGGCGCACGCTCTCGTGGCCGTCGTCGCGCACGAGGCCGCACCCGTCCGCGGCGTCGAGGAGCGCGGCGAGCGCCTCGCGCTCCGAGATGGCCCCGGCGCCGACGAACTTTCCGGCCGAACACCCCCCGGCGAACAGCGCCGTCCCGCGCTTCGTGCTGGTCGCGGCGATCTCCGCTGCGATACGGTCGAGCGCGGCGCGCGCGTATGCGCGAACCGCCTTCTCCGCGGGGTCGTCGAGCACGATCGGCCGCGCCGCCCGCGGCTCGAAATCGTCGCGCTCGCCGGACGCAGGCGCGGCTTTCGGCTGCCGGATCAGCTCGAGTAGCCGCGCGGGCGGGTGCGGCGCGGACGCCGGGTCAAACGGCTCGGTGAGCCACTCGTAGTCGTTGCCGTTCCTCAGCCGCGAGGGCGGCATGATCACGTAACCGCGGTCGCAGCGAATATCGATGTTCTTCAGGCGCGGGGTATCGTTGCCCCACTCGCCGTCAGGCCGCGCGAACCAGAGGTGGAGGCCGCCGCTCTGCGTGCGCACGCGCGCGACGCCGGCCGGCAGCTCGCCGACGGCGTCGACGAGGCGCGCCTCGACCTCGCCGACGCTCTCCCCCTTCGGGTCGAGATCGACGACGAAGCCGCCGGCCCAGCCCGGGGCCATCCCGATCAGCGCATCGGACGTCTCGCGCCACCAGGCGCGAATACGGCTTGCGTCGGTCGTGGCCTTGGCCGGCCACCCCGTGCCCTTGATCGGCGCGCCGCTCTCGTCGCGGTCCTCGCGGACGAGCGGTAACTTCGCGAGCTTACGGCGCCCCTTCGGCAGGGGCTGCGGGTCCGGCTTCGGGTTGCAGGGAAAGAGCCGCCAACCCCGCTCGGCATAAGCGAGGGCCGCCTCGAGGATCTCGCTCACGATGCCCTCCCAAACAACGGCAGCTCGCTCGCCGGCCGCGTCCGCCGCGCCCGGCTACGCGCGATCTGGTCGAGCACGATCTCGCCGCGGCGCCTCTGCGCGGGGTCGCGCGAGGCAGCGTCGATTCGCGCCAGGTGCTCGCGCGGGCCGTAGCGGTCGGTGACGATCGCGCCCGCGCGGATGGCGGCCTCGCGCTTGGCCTGGCACACGTCGAAATGCATCCAGCTCGCCTTCGGTGGCTCCTGCAGCCAGTGCCGCGCGACGCCGATCCGATCCGCCATCGCCAGAAGCTCGGCGCGCGAATCGGCCCACATATGGCTCATGATCAGCCGCCCGTAGCGCAGGCGCGCGTCGTCGACATAGACCGCCATCAGGAGGCCTCCGCGAACAGGTCGAGCTCGTCGCCAAAAGCGTCCCAGCCGGGCCGGCGGGTGCGGGCGAAGACGTCGGCGCGGCGCGCGAGCTGCGGACATTTTTGGTCGATCAGCTCGTAGAAGCGCTCCGGCTTGCGCGAGTGCTCGCGCCGGATGCCGCGGAACAGGCCGGGGAACGGCGCGTGCTGAGGGCTGCCGACCGTCGCGACGGCGACGTATTCGCAGCGGGCCCGCACCCTGTAGCCGGTGCCGATCGCGGGCTTGCCGGAGGGAAACACCTTCGACCAGGCGAAGCACGTCTGGTAGGCGAACCCCCAGCGCGGGATCAGCGCGAGCTGGCGCGGCAGCAGCGGGCCGGTGCACCACAGGAGCAGCAGGCAGGCGCCAGGATCGGCCAGATCGCCGAGCGGAAAGCGCTCCGCGATCTCCTCGGTGTCGACGCAAGCATATTGCGCACCCGCGCCCTTCACCTCCCCCGCGGCCGAGTAGCTCTCGAACCGCCAAGGCGGGTCGGCGACGATCAGGTTATATCCGTGTGGCACGAGATCGCCGAAGGGCCACGGCGGCAGCGGTGCGAAGAGCGACGACATTACCCCGCCCTCCGCATGTCGAGCGCGGAGCGGCCGGGCGGCGGGTCGCCATAGAGCACAGGCGCGAGGTCGCAGCCCCGGCGCTGTCGATAGAGGTAGGCCACCAGCGGAATCCGGTCCGCCTCGGTGAAGGCTTCCGGTGCCGGGTGCAAAGAGGAGCAGTTCTCCGGGCGACCATGCACGGCCACCATGGCGGCGAGCGCATTCTCGTCGGCCTCGACGGCACGCTCGATGAAGCGCTCAGGCTCCACGTCGCGCACCACGGCGTCGCCCGGCTTCGCCAACGGAGCTGCCTTCTTCGGCGCCGGCGCGCGCGGGTCGCCGCGCTCGCGGGCCTGGCGCACCACATCGTGGACGTACCGGGTCGGCTGCCCGACCTCGCGTGCCACCTCCGGCGGGCGCATCCCGCTGGCGAGCATGTCGAGGACCATGTCGTGCGGCACGCGCGGCCTGCGCCCCGCTCCCGGCTTCGTCACAGGCTCAGCCGGTGCTGTCGGCCGGATCAGCACTTCCGGCGCATGCGCGGTCGGCGTCGCTGCTCCCGCAAGCGCCCGCTTCACCTGCGCCGGGCTCAGGCCGAAAATTCGCGCGATCCGCTCGGGCTTGTACTTTCCGGTCCGGTCCAGAGCCCGGACGGCGGCGAGGGTGTCGTTGTCGAGCCGGCTCATCCCGCGACCTCCAGGCAGAGAGCCGCCGGCGATCCGCCCGACAGCGTCACTGCACGCGCGATCGACATCGGCAACACGCCGTCGTCCTCGCGCGGCAGGCCGCCCTCAAAGCCGGGGTAGAAGCTGGGGCAATGGGCGTAGAGATCGGCGAGGTGCAGCGCGCCAGGCGTTCCGGTCGCGGCGAGGCGCTCGACGACAAGGCTTCGCTGTTCGTGCGAGAGGCGACGAGGGTCTGGCCCCAGCATGGGCCGGGTCGGGACGGGCATGGCAGAGATCCCCACGGGCACGGAAGGTGGTCAGGCCGGGTTGCTCCCGGCACGGCGGCCATCCCGTCACGGCGGCGCGCGCGCCCGCCTCTCGAGGGCGTCGGCGAGGTCGCGTAGCGCCTTGGCGCATCCCGTCGCTCGGGTCGCGATCGCCCGCAGCACCCACGCCAGAGCCAGCCAGATTGTCCGTCGAATGCCGCCCATCGCCCCGCCTCGCGTCGTCCCTCGACGCCCTCCTCGCGCGCCGGCTCGCGGCCGCCGCGTCGTTCTCTTGCCGCGCCTGGCGCGGGTTCAGTCGTCGAGCTCGGCGAGCTGCCGCTCGAGCTGCGCGCGCTGGGCGCGCCTGCGGGCCTCGACCAGCCACCCCGGCGGGTCGATCATCGAGGCCTCGAGCATTTCCGGGCCGTAGGCCGAGAGCGCGCGCGCAAACCAGAACAGGTTCGGCCGCGCATTCCCCGCAAGCCAGTTCTCCACCGTCCTCACCGGCGCGCCGAGATCGGCCGCCACGCACGCCGCCGTGCGCTGCGGGTGCAGCCCCCGCAGAAACGAGCACCATTTCTGGTGGTCGATTTCCCCAAACTTGGCGGTTTTCCCCGCAGACTTGCGCATGGTGGCCCCCGATGCTGTGTGCATCGGTTGGGTCGCTTCCGCGCATCGGCGGGGGATCGAAGAGGAGATGGAGAGCATGCCGGCGGAGGACATCTCAGGCCCCCGGCATCAGGGGGACGGCAGGGCGCTGGAACGCCTCGCCGCCCGGGAAAGATTGAGGATGGCCCTCGCGCGCCTCGGCGCGTTGCAGGGTCTCGACGCGGCCCGCCGGGAGGGGATGCCCCCTCTCCTGTGCGAGCCGCGTCGTGCGGTCCGCCGCACGCGGATCGAGGAGGCGGGCGAGGCCTGTTGCCCCGCCCACCGCTCTGCTACTCTCAGAGGTGCGACCCAAACTGAGCACGGAGCAGAGAAAGCGATGCAGAAAACCAGAGCTGTCGGGATCGCGTGGTACGAGCGCGACGACTATCCGCGCATCCTCGAGATCATGACGGATGCGGACACGCTCCCCAGGACATACGACGCCTGGAAGAAGAGCGCCGAGGGCGCCGAGCGCGCTGTCAAGGGCAGTGGCGCCCATGTCGTGCGCGCGATAATCGAGCCGGACAAGTTCCGCGCCTGGTGCCTCTCGAACGGATTGGACGTCGACGCCAAAGCACGTATGCGCTTCGCCAGCGAGACTGCCGCTCGGCATTTCGACGAGAGTTGAGACGGCGAGCGCCGCTCGAAACTTCATCGCATCGCCTCCGAATCGGGAAAAGCGCCGCCGGCGGGCGCGGCAGCCGGCGGCGCAGGTGCCGCCCGGTGGCCTTCATCACCGCGCGGGGGAGGAACAGGGCGAGGAACATCGGCGGGCCACGAGCACCCGTCCGGCCAATTCTCGGCGAACCACTGCCTGGCACGGGTGAGCCGGCGCGATCCCATGTCGCCCCCAGCCCGAAGATGCTTCAGGCGAGTGCCATCTCCGAAAACAAGCGTCGACACGCGCGATTCGGAGAGCGTTCGTGCTGCGCAAAACGCCTCGGCAAGGCGGAGGATGTGGTCGATGTCGCTCATGTCACGAGGGAGCGCTAAAAATAGCGCCGCGTCAAGAAGAAATTTAGCGCAAGCGCAGCACGATGTGGCGATATAAATCTATCGCATGGAGACGAACGCCGTTGCAGCACGCATTCGCGAGCGCCTTGATGAGCTGGGCCTGGACCCGACGCCCACATCGGTCCGTGCCGGGCTGAGCGCGAGCGCGATTCGCAACATCCTCGACGGCAAATCGAAGTCTCCGCGCGGTGACACGCTCATGCGCCTCTCGATTGTCCTAAAAACGAGTGTCGAGTGGCTGGCCACTGGCAAGGGCGAAAGATATGTCGACCACGATGACAGCGAACTGATTGAGGATGCGAACGGACCCGCTGGAATTGCCGAAGTCTCGGGGCGAGGAAGAGTCGGCGCAAAGGTGCAGGCCGGCTTCATCCCAGAATTTGATCTGAAAGCCGGCGCATCGTTTGGCGGGGGCGTTGCTCTCGAAACCTACGTCTCTGATGAGGACGGGAATGTCTATCGGGGCGAGGTAGCCCGCGCTCAATGGTGCATTCCGACTTACTATCTCGCCGGGCACAACATGCACCCTGGTAGGACGCACATCCTGCCTGTCGATGGTCCGTCCATGCTGCCCGATTTTCAGCCCAATGATCGCGTGTTGATTGACCTGGACGACACTAACCCGGGGCGCGATGGCGTTTTTGCCATCTTCGACGGCAGCACCGAGTCCGTCATTATCAAAAACGTGCAGGTGATCCGTGGCAGCAGCCCGTTGCGGATCAGGTGCGTCTCCTCGAACTCGCTCTACGAGCCGTTCGAACTGGAGCTCGATGGCGTCACGCGGATCCTCGGCAGAGTGCGCCTCCGAGTCACGACCGTGTAGGCGCTAATTTTATCGTTGACGCGCTTTTTGTAGCGCATAATATCGCTCCCATCGCACTCGCATGGGGGCATCCATGTCGCCGTATCTCCAGAACCCGCCGCCTGCGCGGCCGCGCCTCGTCGCGCATCTCCTCACCCGCCTCGCGCCCGTCGCTGGCGAGGAGGACCTCGCCGCGCTGATCGAGCCCCTGCCCGACAACGTGCTCGCCGGGGCGCTGCAGCTCGACGAGCGCGCCACCCTTCACAGCCTCAAGGCGGCCGCCCGTCGCGCCCGCCCCGTTGACGAGAAGAAGGTCGTCACCCACGACGGCGCCACCTGGCCGGTGCCGCGCGAGAGGATGACGGACATCCACGCGATCGTCGCTCGCATGGGCGAGGACATCGCCTCGCTCGCCCGCGACGCGCAGGACATGGAGGTGCGCACCTCCGCGCTTGTCGAGCTCGGCTGGCCGCCGGCGGCGATCGACGCTTACGGCAAGCGCGCCACTCGCGTCGCGCAGACCCTCCTCACCCTCGATGAGGAGGGCGTGTGATGGCTCGCCCAGCATCCGATCAGCGCCTGACGCTCGACGAGCTCCACGCCGGATCGCGCCTCATCGTCGAGGGCGGCTGTTACGGCTTCGAGGCCAACACGGTCGTCGAAGTCGAAGCCACTCCGGACGGCCTCGGCTTCTGCACGGCGGACGCGCACATGCGCGCGCACCATTCCGACAAGGTCGACATCCGGTGGACCCTGCTCGCCGACATTGTCGACGAGGACGGCTTCCTGCGCGGCGTCCGTCGGCACGTGCCGATTTTGCCCGCGCCGCTCGCGGCGCCGGTCGGCAAGCGCCAGGAGCCCCAGGCCCTCCGCTGGAAGGTCACCCTCATCTACCGGAGCGAATGCGGCCCGGTCGACGTCACGCACGAGGTCGAGGAGCTTTCGGAGATCGAGGACCTCGTCGAGCGCGGCCCGGACTGGAACACCCTGATCCGCGGCAGCTTCGTCCTCAATCCGGCGCGCACGACCGCTCCCGGCAAGACGCTGGAGGCCTGACATGCAGACCCTCCCCGCCCCCTCTCATCCCGTCGAGACCGCCGCGCCCGAAAACCTCGCCCTCGGCTCCCTCGCCGAGCTGACCGCCCGCTCCTGGGCCGCGCGCCAGCTCGTGCGCGCCGAGCTCGCTGCCGGCTGCACCGACAGCGCGCGGCTTGCGCTGCGCACGCTCTACGCCGTCATGGCCGCCGCGCGCGGCTCGCGCCTGCACCTCTATCGCGTGCTCGTCGCGGACGCCGCCCGCCTGCAGGCCGCGTTGTCGATCGCGCTCGCCGACGAGGTGGCGTGATGACCATTGCAGCCTTCACCGCCATCCTCGGCGCCGGCTTCGCGCTCGGCGCGCTCGCCGGCACCTGCGTTGGCTTGGCGCTCGGCCGCACGAAGCGCCGTTGGCTCATGAACGAGATCGCCGATCTCAACGCAGCGCTGGACGGCAGCCGATGAGCCGCATCGTCTCCGCCTCTCCGCGCGGCCGCGCGATCGACCTGCTCGCCCCGCGCGTCGACCAGGTCGACTTTCCCGAGATCTCGTCGGCGCTCGCCGGCATCAACCGCTATGCCGGCTGCGTCGCCGTGGTGACGCAGCCGGTCTCGGTCGCGCTGCACACGCTCATCGCGCTCGACGCCGCGCGCGCGATCGGCCAACCCGTCGACGTCCTGCCCTACGTTCTCCTGCACGACGCGCCGGAGGCGCGGCTCGGCGATCAGATCTGCCCGTGGAAGCGTGCGCTGCACGCCGAGCTGACCGCGCGCCTCGGTGAGCGCCTGGCCGACGAGGTCGATCTCGCGGCGCACGCCATCCACCATCGGCACTTCGAGGTGATCTGCGAGGCCGCCGGCCTGGCGCCGCCCGACGAACGCGCGCTCGAGTTCGTGAAGGCGGCCGACGATCTCGCCCTCGTCACCGAGCGCTTCTGGTTCCTGCCCGCCGCCGACGAGGCGTGGGGGCGCTCGCTCGCGCACGTCGCGCCAATGAAGAAGCGCCCCCGCTGGCTCCCCGCCGATAAGGCGGCCGACGCGCTGATGGAGCGCTTCCGCCAGCTCCTGCCCGTCTTCCGCAAGCACGCCGCGTGAGGTGATCCATGGACGACATCAAGACCACGATCCAGTTCGCCGACGGCCCGGAAATCCCGGTCGACTTGTCCTCCAAAGTCGGGCGCACGGCGGCGGCGCGGGTATTGAAGGACGCGCTGGCGAAGAAGTTCGGCCGCCCCTCCTCGCAAATGGACATCGCGGACGTCGACCCTGACGAGCAGGAGCGTCGCACGAAATCCGCTGATCATGTCGCTGGCATCGCGGTCGACGAGCTGATGCAGTTCATTGAGCGCATCGAGCGGCTCGAGGAGGAGAAATCCGGCATTCAGGCCGACATCAAGGATGTGTTCGCGGAGCTGAAGGGGCGCGGCTACGATGCCAAGGCGGTCAAGCAGATCCTGAAGATGCGGAAGCAAGATCATTCCGAGCGCCAGGAGCAAGAGGCGATTCAGGAACTCTACATGCAAGCGCTCGGGATGGCTTGAGATGAAGCTCACGGTCACCCGCGCCGCGCTGCTCTCGGCCTTCGAGACCGTCGGACGCGCCATTGAGCGGCGCACGACGATCCCGATCCTCTGCAATGCGCTCCTGAAGGCCGAGGGCGAGCGGCTCGCCGTCCACGGCACGGATCTCGATCGCGAGGCGATGGTCTGCGTCGAGGCGAGGCTACAGAGCCCGGGCGCGATCACGGTGCCGGCCGCCCTCCTGTACGACATCGCCAAGAAGCTGCCGTCCGAGAGCGACATCGCGATCGAGGCGGACGGGGGCGGCGACCACATCCAGGTCAGATCCGGCCGCTCGCGCTTCCGCCTGCAGACGCTCCCCGCCGACGATTTCCCGCATCTGAAGGCGATTGAGCCGACGAACGCATTCGCGCTCTCCGGCAAGGCGCTCGCGCGCCTCATCGCCAAGAGCAAGTTCGCGATCCCGACGGAGGAGACGCGCTACTACCTCAACGGCATATACCTGCACGTCGCCGAGGGGCTAGACGGCTCGATGCTTCGCGCCGTCGCGACCGACGGGCATCGCCTGGCGCAGATCGCGACGCCCGCGCCGGACGGTGCGGTGAGCATGCCGGGCATCATCATGCCGCGCCGCATGGTCGAGGATCTGGAGCGCCTCGCGAAGACGGCCGGCGCGGAGGAGATCGAGCTCGCCGTCTCGTCAACGCTGATCCGCGCGAGCCATGCGGACACCGTGCTCGTCTCAAAGCTGATCGACGGCACCTTTCCCGATTACCAGCGCGTCATCCCGCAGAGCAACCCGCACCGCGCCGTCCTCGACGCCCGCGCGCTCGCCGCGAGCATGGACCGCCTCGCCGCTGTCGGCACCGAGCGCGGCCGCGCCGTCAAGGTGCAGCTCGACGCGGGCACCTGCGCGCTCGAGCTGCGCAGCGCCGACATCGGCGAGGCCTCGGACGCGCTCGATTGCGAGTGGCAGGGCCCGGACGGCTTCGCGATCGGCTTCAACGCGCGCTACGCGCTCGAGCTGATGGCCGCGCTCGACGTCGACCAGGCCGCCATCGCGCTCGCCGATCCCGGCTCCCCGATGCTCTGGACCGACGCCGCCGCCGAGGGCGCCGAGCGTGAGCAGCCCAACGCACTCTACGTGCTCATGCCGATGAGGGTTTGACCATGACAGAGCGACCAATCCAGGACGCACATCGCACCCAGATGAACGCCTTCGCCGAGATCCTCGACGAGATCTTGAACGGCACGAATCGCCCGCGGCGCGTCGGCTTTGCACTTCTCGTCTTCGAGTTCGGCAAGACCGAGGGCGGCCGCGTCAACTACATCTCGAACGCCCAGCGCGCGGAGATGCTGACGGCCATGCGCGAATACATCGCCCGAGCCGAGGGCCGCGCAGTCGACGCATCAGAGACACGGCAATGACCCGCCTCCCCCTCGATCGCCTGCGCGAGGAGCGCGCCCGCCGCAAGGCGGTCTACGCCCGCACCCGCACCACCCATCGCGGCCGCGCGAAGGCCGCTGACGGCTTGCGCGAGGTTACCCATGCGCTCCTCGAGGCCGAGCTGCGCGCCCGCGCCAGGGCCGAGCGCGAGGCGCAAGGCAAGCGCGGCCTCGGCCGCCCCCGCGCCCCGCGCCCGCCGGCGCCGGATCTCTTCGGAGCCCATCCGTGACGAGCCCGCTCATCACGATCGACCAGGCCGTCGCGATCGCCCGGGCCGCCGGCGAGGCCGAGGCGGACCGCCTCGCCGAATCCGCCCGAACCCGCGAGAGCGGCACCCTGCAGCGCGTCGCGGCGATCCTCGCCGTCGAGGCCGTCGAGCGCGCACTTTTCATTCACGCCATCGCCGCGACGGCGGCGCGCAACACCCGAGGAGTCGCCGATGTCTGAGCCCCGGCGCATCCAGCGCTCCCGCGCGGCCGGCTGGCGCATGCCGGAGAACACCGTCTACGTCGGCCGCGGCTCTCGGTGGGGCAACCGTTTCCGCGTCGAGGACCACGCCGACGCGGCCGAGGCCGTTATGATGTTCGAGCACGATCTCACGAAGGCGGCTGTGTTCCACGAGGAGGCGTACGACGACTACATTCGCCCGCTGATCGGGAAGAACCTCGCGTGCTGGTGCCCGCTCGACGCGCCCTGTCACGCCGACGTGCTGCTGCGCCTGGCGCGCGAGTTCGCATGTGAGGAGATCGAGGAGCGCGACGATGGCTGACCAGGCGCAGCTCCCCCTTCCCGCACCCGACACGTGGACCCGACCAAAGGGCAAGCGCTCCTGCACGCGCAATCCCGCCGCCGGGCCCGGCACGTGCTGGCACTGGTGGGAGGGTTGCCCGAACCCGGAGAAGCGCGGCTGCTACCAATTGTGGCACGAGCGACGGGCGACGCAGGCGAAGGAGGTCGGTTGACGTCCATGCCCCGCCGTCCCGCCCAGCCTCCGCGCGCTGCCGAAGCCCGGCCGGTCTATCCGGCCGCGCTCCGGCTCGTGCAGGCCCTTGCGCGGGCCCAGGCGCGCCGCGATCATGCGGAAGCCGTGGCACGGCGCGGCGGGACGCGTGAGGGCGAGGAGCGATGAGCGCAATGCGACGGCGGGCGGCGCTCTATGCCCGATATTCGACGGACCTGCAGAGCGAGCGCTCGATCGAGGATCAGCTTGCTCTCTGCCGCTCCTACGCCGAACGCGAGGGGCTTGTGGTCGTCGGCACCTACCACGATCGCGCCCGCTCCGGCGGCACGCTCCTCGGCCGCGACGGCCTGATGGACATGCTCGCGCTCGCCGAGCGCGGCGAGACGGACGTCGTCGTAGTCGAGGCGCTCGATCGGCTCTCGCGCGACATGGAGGACTTGGCAGGCATCCACAAGCGCTTGCGCTTCCGGGGCGTCGAGATCCTCGCCGTCCACGAGGGCAGGGCCGATACGGTGCTCGTCGGCTTGCGCGGGCTCGTTGGGCAGCTCTTCCGCGAGGATGGGGCGCGCAAGGTGCGGCGGGGAATGGCGGGCGTGGTCGCCTCCGGCCGCAGCGCGGGCGGGCGAGCCTACGGCTATCGCCCGGTGCCGGGCGCACCGGGGAGGCTCGACATCGTGCCCGACGAGGCGCAGACCGTGCGCCGCATCTTCGCGGCCTACGTCGATGGCGCCACCCCGCGCGCGATCGCCGCCACCCTGAATACAGAGGGCGTGCCGCCCCCGCGCGGCGTTCGCTGGAATGCCTCGACGCTCAACGGCTCGCGCGAGCGCGGCAACGGCATCCTCGCCTGCGAGCTCTACGCGGGCGAGATCGTCTGGAACAAGGTCTCGATGGTGGTCGATCCGAGAACCGGAAAGCGGATCTCCCGGCCGAACCCGCCCGAGGCCTGGCAGCGATCGTCCGCGCCAGAGCTGCGCATCGTCGACGAGGAGACATGGGCCGCCGCCCAGGCACGAAAGGACGGCCGCTCACGGGCACCCGTCGTGAACACGCGCCGCCCGCGTCACCTCTTCTCCGGGCTCCTACGCTGCGGGATCTGCGGCGGCGGCTACTCGGTCCACGATCGCGACCGCTCCGGCAAGACCCGCATCCGCTGCTCGACGATTCGCGAGAGCGGCGCCTGCACGAACCGCCGCACCCTCTACGTCGCGGACGTTGAATCGGTCGTGCTCGACGGCCTGCGCGCGGAGTTGCGCCGGCCGGAGCTGATCGAGGCGTATGTCGCAGCCTATGCCGAGGAGCGGCGGCGCCTGTCAGCGACGGCGCGCGCTGACCGCGCGACGCTCGAGCGACGGCTCGCCGAGTCGACCCGCGCCTACGAGCGCACGAAGACGCTCTTCGTCAAAGGCCTCATCTCGGAAGAGGATGCCGAGCGCGACCTGCCAGCCCTCCTCGCTGAGCGCGACCGCCTGCGCGGCGAACTCGCCGCGGCGGATGATGACGAGGTGGTGATCGCACTGCACCCGGCCGCGCTCGCGCACTACCGCGCCGCCGTCGACAAGCTCGCCGAGACCCTGTCCGATCACGCCCGGGCCGGCGAGACGGAGATCGTCGACACCCTGCGCGAGCTGGTCGACACGATCGTCATCCACCCTGAAGGAGCCAAGGCCTCATGGGACGTCGAGGTGCGCGGCCGCCTCGCCTACCTCGTAGGCCCGGACGCGTTCCCGTCGCGGCGACTGTGTGGGGTATCGGTGGTAGCGGAGGAGGGACTCGAACCCCCGACACGAGGATTATGATTCCTCTGCTCTAACCAGCTGAGCTACTCCGCCCCGAGGCGGCGACGGTGTCCCGTCGCGTCGGCTCGGGCGATATACGGACGTCGCGGGGCGCTGTCAAGGAAGGTTTGGCGTCGAATGACCCCGCGCCGTCGCGCCTGCCGCGGGCGCCGCGTGCGTCTTGCGCAGGCGCATGAGCTTGAAGAAACCCGCCGGGAACAGGGGGGCAACCTCGACGACCTCGAAATCGCCGCGTTGCTCCGCCCAGGCCGCGAGGCGGCTGATCCGGAAGGCCGAGCTCCAGCCGACCTTGGCCATCAGCGGCGCGAGCCCCTCCTCGATGCGGGCGAGCGGGCCCGAATCGTGGCCGAGCTTCGAGGAGACGACGATCTCGCCGCCGGGCTTGAGCACGCGCGCGCATTCGTCGAGCGCGCCTTCCGGATCGGGCACGAGCGTGATCACGAACGGCACCGCCACCGCGTCGAAGGAGGCGTCCGCGAAGCCGAGCCGGCAGGCGTCCATCGCCGCGATCAGGCGCACGTGCGGCCGGCCGGCGAGCACCTTCTCGCGCGCCTTCTCGAGCATGTGGACGGACAGATCGACGCCGCAGACCCGCGCCGTGTGCGGATAATAGGGCAGGACGAGGCCCGTGCCGACGCCGATCTCGAGGATGTCGTCGCCGCAGGCGGCGGCGGCCTGCGCCGTCTTGCGATGCGCGTCCGAGAGGAGCTTGTGGTAGACGCGGTCGTAGACGGGCGCCCAACGCTCGTAGACGCGGCGCTGGCCCTCGAGATCGTACTTGACGCCCATGGATTCCTCTTCGTGCGGGTCTTCAGGCGAGAGCGGCGCTGTGGGCGCGCGGCGCGCCGTCGACCAGCCGCCGGGCGATGGTGCCGCCGCCGAGCACGCGCGCGCGCGGATCGTCGCTCTCGTAGAGAACGCAGGCCTGGCCGGGCGAGACGCCGTCCTCCGCGACGGCGAGCTCGATCTCGGGCTCGCCGTCGACCATGCGCAGCAGCGCCGGGCGCGGCGCGCGGGTCGAGCGCACGCGGGCGGCGACCTCGAGGCCCCCCTCCCCGATCGAGGCGAGCGGCACGTCGCCGAGCCAATTCGTCTCGCGCAGCCGCAGGCGGCGGGTCGCGAGCGCCTCGCGCGGGCCGACGATCACGCGCGCGCCTTCCGCGTCGAGCGCGACCACGTAGAGCGGCTCGCCCGTGGCGAGGCCGAGCCCGCGCCGCTGGCCGACCGTGTAGTGGACGATGCCCTCGTGGCGGCCGAGCACGCGCCCGTCGACATGCACGATCGCGCCGGGCGCGATCGCGTTCGGCTTGAGCTTGGCGATGACGTCGGAATAGCGGCCCTGCGGCACGAAGCAGATGTCCTGGCTGTCCGCCTTCTCGGCGATCGCGAGGCCGAGCTCGCGGGCGAGCGCGCGCGTCGCCGCCTTGTCGGGCAATTCGCCGAGGGGGAAGCGCAGGAGCTCGAGCTGCGCCTGCGTCGTCGCGTAGAGGAAATAGCTCTGGTCGCGGTCGGGATCGGCGGCGCGGTGGAGCGCGCGACGCCCGTCGGGCAGTGCCCGGCTCGCGACGTAATGGCCGGTGGCGAGCACGTCCGCGCCGAGATCGCGGGCGGTCTCGAGCAGGTCGCGGAACTTGATCGAGCGGTTGCACTCGACGCAGGGGATCGGCGTCTCGCCCGAGAGGTAGCTGTCGGCGAAGGTCTCGATCACGGCCTGCCGGAAGCGGCTCTCGTAATCGAGCACGTAATGGGGAATGCCGATCGTGTCGGCGACGCGGCGGGCGTCGTGGATGTCCTGGCCCGCGCAGCAGGCGCCCTTGCGGTGGGTCGCCGCGCCGTGATCGTAGAGCTGCAGCGTGATGCCGACGACGTCGTAGCCCTCGCGCGCGAGCATGGCCGCGACGACGGAGGAATCGACGCCGCCCGACATCGCGACGACGACGCGCGTCGCGGACGGCTCCTTGGCGATGTCGAGGCTGTTTCGCATCGGGTCCTCGTCGGCGGGTCCTCGTCGGGCTGCGGCTGCCGCGCGCAGGCCGCCACCGCTTCTCTATAAGCGGAGGGCGCGCCGCTTTCCAGGGAACCCCGGCAAATTCTGCCGTGCCGCGGGCGCGCTTTGCCGAGACGGCGCGGGGCCGGGGATGCGACCGCGCCGACGATCCTGACGCAAGGCATTGATCCGGCTTGCGAATCGACGCCGGCTGCCGCTGGCCCGGCTCTTGCGGGTCCGGCCCGTCGCCGAGCCCCGATCCGGGGCCGCGTCGTTTCGCCCGCGAGGCTCGTGCCATGCGTATCGATGTCGTGATCGCCGGACAGGCCGGCCAATCGCCCAAGCGCTCCGCCTCCGAGGCGGAGGACGCTCCCGTGTTCGAAATCCCCGCGGACGGCGCCGGCGCCGAGCAGGGCTCCCCCGAGGCGATCATGCCAGAGCCGACCGGCGAGGCGGCGCCCGCGCCCGTCGGCATGCTCCAGCCGACATGGCAGGCCGCGCTCGCGACGGCGGCCCTCGACGTCGGCGACGGCGGCGCGGCGGAGACGAAACCAGCAGCCGCCGAGACCCCGACAGCGGACGCGGCTGCTTCGGCATCGGGCCCCTTCGCGCGGATCGCCGGGGAGGCGTCGGTGCCGCCGCAGGCGAGCGTCGCGCTCGACGCGGCCGCGAACGGCTCGGCGAAGGCCGCGGCCGGCGCGCAGACGCCCGATGCTGAGGTCCTTCCCGAGACGGGCGAGCCCGCCGCCGAGGCGCCCGAGCGCGCCCCCGGCGAAAAGGCGGCGCAAGAGCCGCCCGGCGCCGTCGTCTCGGCGCTCGCGAAGGCGATCGCTCCCGGACGAGGCGAGGGCGTGCCCGGCACCGTCGGCGCCATCGTCTCCGCCGCCGCACGCGGCCTCGCCCCGCCCGCGACCGCCGACGCCGCCGGTACGGTGCTCCCCGACGAGGCCGAGCGGCAGGCGCCACGCTCCGGCGCGGGCGCCTTCGCCCTGCCGGGCGCGGACGCGCCGTCGCCCGAGGCGCTCGCCGGAGAGGACGGCGCGCGAGCGAGCGGCGGCAGCGGAACCGGGCCGGGCTCGGGACAGGCCGCGGCGCCGTCGGCCCAGCCTCCCGCTCAGCAAGCCCAGCCGGCGCCCCAGCCCTCGGCCGAGCTCGCGCGGCTCGCCGGCGCGAGCGTGCCGCAGCCGCCGACCGCCCAGGCCGGCCCGCCCGCGCCGCCTGCGCCGCCGATGCCCGTCCTCGACGACGTGCCGCTCGGCGCGGTGGCGGGAGCGCTAGGCAGGCGCAGCCGCGCCGGCGCGAGCCGCTTCGAGATCCGCCTCGATCCGCCCGAGCTCGGCCGCATCGCGGTGAGCCTGACGATCGAGGACGGCGAGGTCTCGGCGCGCCTCGTGGTCGACCGGGTCGAGACGCTCCAGCTCCTCTCCCGCGACGCGAAGACGCTCGAGCGCGCCTTCGAGCAGGCGGGGCTGAAGGCGGGCGAGAACGCGGTCCAGATCAGCCTGCGCGAGCAGCCCGGCGCCGGCGATCGCCGCGACGGCCAAGGCAACGGCAACGGCGCGCACGCCTTCGGCCGCGACGGCGAGGGGGAGAAGCGCTCGGGCCGCGAGGGACGCGAGCGCGGCGCGCGCGAGCGGCTCGAGCTGATCGAGGCGAGCGGGGCGATCGCCCTGCGCACGGGCGGCGTGCGCGCGGTCGATCTGCGGATCTGAGGGGGGAGAGGGCGATGGCGAGCGGGATGGAGACGGGCGCCGCGGGAGGCGCGGCTTCACGGGGCGTCGGCACCGCCGCCCGCGATCGGCAGGCGATCGCGCAGAATTTCGACCAGTTCCTGCTCCTGCTGACCACGCAATTGCAGAACCAGAGCCCGCTCGACCCGCTCGACACCAACCAGTTCACCCAGCAGCTCGTCCAGTTCGCGACGGTCGAGCAGCAGATCAAGGGCAACGAGATGCTCTCCGAGCTGATCGTCGCCACCCGCGCCTCGAACGTCGCCACCGCGTCGAGCTTCGTCGGCCAGCGCATCACGGCCGCGGGCCGCACGGCGGAGCTCGTGGACGGCGAGGCGCGCTGGACGCTCGAGGCCCCGCGCGCGGCGGCGAACGCGGCGATCGACGTGCTCGACGAGAACGGGCGCGTCGTGGCGAGCCAGGTGCGGCCGATCCAGCAGGGGCGGCAGGACTTCGTCTGGGACGGCACGCTGGCGAGCGGCCAGCAGGCCCCGCCCGGCACATACCGGCTGCGCATCACCGCGACCGACGTCAGCGGACAGCCGGTCGACGTGCGCACGACCTTCTCGGGCATCGTCGACGCGCTCGACCTGACCGGAAACGAGCCGATCCTCGTCGTCGGCAAGGTGCGGATCAACCTCCTCGACATCACCGGCGTCGAGCGCAGATGACCTCGCACGATCGGATTCCGGTCTTACGGCGCAGCTGTGTGGTTCACTTCAGCCTTTCTTAAGCCACGCGTCCTACCGTCACACCCGACATTGGTCAGTCGAGTGTGTGAGAGTACCATGACCGAACCGCTCCGCTCGAGGGCGAAATACGTCATCGGGCCGGACGGCAGCCCGCTGACGATCGCGGATCTGCCGCCCCCGAACACCCGCCGTTGGGTGATCCGCCGCAAGGCCGAAGTGGTCGCGGCCGTCCGCGGCGGCCTGCTCAGCCTGGAGGAAGCCTGTCAGCGCTACACGCTGACCACGGAGGAATTCCTCTCCTGGCAGCACTCGATCGACCAGCACGGTCTCGCTGGCCTGCGCACGACGCGCATCCAGCAATACCGCAACTGATCGTCTTCGAGCGTCATCCCCCGACCCGCGAACGGGCGCCGCATCCGATCGATGCGGCGCCCGTCGCTTTTCGCGTCCCGACACGCCCGACATGAAGCCGCGTTAACCACTCGTTCACCACGGACTGGGAAATTCTTGCCGAGCGGCGTGCTTCGCGCGTCGCCCGTTCGGTGAGGGCAGGCGTGAACCAGGCGATCGAGATCCTGACGAAGCTGGGGCCGCAGCGTCTCGCGATCATGGGCGTGGTCGCGCTGGCGCTCGCAGGCTTCTTCGGCTTCGTGATCATGCGCGTCGCGCAGCCGGACATGGGCGTGCTCTATTCCGACCTGACGCCGCAGGACGCCGGCGCCGTCATGCGCGAGCTCGACCGCCGCGGCATCCGCTACGAGACGCGCATGGACGGCATCCTGATGGTGCCGCGCTCCGAGATCGCCCGGCTGCGCATGGCGCTCGCGGCGGACGGGCTGCCCTCCGGCGGCGGCGTCGGCTACGAGATCTTCGACCGCGGCGACACCTTCTCGGCCACAAGCTTCGTCCAGAACGTCAACGCGCTGCGGGCGCTCGAGGGCGAGCTGTCCCGCACGATCGGCTCGCTCGCCCGCGTCGAGCGCGCCCGCGTGCACCTCGCCATCCCGGAGCGGCGCCTGTTCGAGCGCGAGCGCGAGGCGCCGCGCGCCTCGATCGTGCTGCGCGTGCGCGGCGATCTCGACGCCGCGCAGGTGCGCGCCATCCGCCATCTCGTCGCCACCGCCGTCGAGGGGTTGCGCCCGGAGCGCATCTCGATCGTCGACGAGAGCGGGCGCCTCCTCGCCGACGGCGCGGGCGACGGCAACGCGCTCGCCGGGCTCGCGGTCGACGAGACGCGCACCGCCTTCGAGTCCCGCCTCGAGCGGCAGGTGGAGGACATCGTCGCCGGCATCGTCGGCATCGGCCGCACGCGGGTGCGCATCGCCGCCGAGTTCGACACGAACCGCGTCGAGAGCCGCTCGGAGAGCTTCGATCCGGAGGGGCAGGTCCTGCGCTCGATGCAGACGCGCACCGAGAACGCCGTCTCCACGCAGCAGGACGGCGGGGTCACGGTCGGCAACGAGCTCCCCGGCGCCGACGCCGCGCAAGGGCCGGGCGCCCGCGACCAGCAGGAGATCGCCGAGGAGACGCTCAATTACGAGATCTCCCGCTCGACCCGCGTCGAGATGCAGGAAGGCCCTCGGCTGCGGCGAATCTCGGTCGCGGTCCTCGTCGACGGCGCCTGGACGCGCGGGCCGGACGGGGCGCTCGTCTATTCCGAGCGCGGCGCCGACGAGCTCGAGCGGATCGCCACCCTGGTGCGCACCGCGATCGGCTTCGACGCCAATCGCGGCGATCAGGTCGAGGTCGTCAACCTGCGCTTCGCCGAGACGCCGATGCCGGAGGTGCTGCCCGAGCCGACCTTCGTCGAGACCCTCCTTAACCCGACCCGCGCGGACGTGATGCGGGCGATCGAGCTCGCGGTGATCGCGCTCCTCGTCCTCGTCGTGATCTTCACCGTGCTGCGCCCCATGCTGCGCGCGCTGACGGCCCCGGCCGCTGCGACCGTCGCCGCGGCGCCCGCACGCGCCGGCGGCGGCGCCACGGGCACGATCGGCTACGACCCGCCGGAGGAGACCGCGACGAGCCGCATGATCGAGATGGCGAAGGTCAACGGCCAGGTGCAGCAGCAATCGCTCGACCGCGTCGGCGAGCTCGTCAAGAACAGCCCGACCGAGACGATCTCGGTCCTGCGGCAATGGATCCACGAGCGGGGCTGAGGCATGAGCGAGCCCGCCAAGTTCCTCTTCGAGCGCGATTTCGGGCGGCCCAAGGACGCGCCGTCGCCCAAGCTCCAGGCCGCGCTCGAGGACGCCGAGGCGCGCGGCTTCGCGGCCGGCCACGCCGCCGGGCGCGCGCAGGCGCTCGCCGAAGCCGACGCCGCGCTCGAGGCCGCGCTCGCCCGCGTCGCGGACGCCGCCGAGCGTCTCCTGGGGGAGGCCGAGGAACGGGGCGCGCGGCTCGAGACGGAAGCGCTCGCCTTCGCGCAGGCGCTCGCGGTCAAGCTCGCGGGCGACGCGGTCGCGCGCTTCCCGATGGACGCGATCGCCGAGGTCGCCCGCACCGCCTTCGCCCATCTCGCCGGCGTGCCCCATCTCGTGGTGCGCGTGAACGAGGGGCTCGTCGAGAAGACGGAGCGTCTCGTTCAGCGCATCGCCCGCGAGCGCGGCTTCGAGGGGCGCCTCGTGATCCTCGGCGAGCCCGAGATCGCGCCGGGCGACGCGCGCTTCGAATGGGCGGACGGCGGCGTCCTGCGCGACGGCGCCGCGCTCGGCCGCGAGATCGCCGCCGCCATCACCGGAACATGACCACAGGAAAGCGAGCCGAGCCATGGCCGACGAATTCACCCTGCCGAAGCTCGACGAGGCCGATATCGGCTTCGACGCGCACGCGCCCGAGATGCGCGAAACCACCCGCGACGGGCCGGTCGTGCAGCGCACCGCCGCGGATCTCGAGCAGATCTTCGACGTGCCCGTCTCCGTCTCGGCGGTGCTCGGGCGCGCGCGCATGCCCGTCGGCGACCTCCTCCAGATCGGGCCGGGCGCCGTGCTCGAGCTCGACCGCAAGGTCGGCGAGGCGATCGACATCTACGTGAACAACCGCCTCGTCGCCCGCGGCGAGGTGGTCCTCGTCGAGGATCGCCTCGGCGTGACCATGACCGAGATCATCAAGAACGACCATTGAGGAACGGGCTGCCATGCGCCTTCTGATCATCGGACGTCTCGCCGGCGAGCTCACCACCGCCTCGAAGATCGCCATCGCCCGCGGCGCGACCGTGACCCATGCCGACGACCTCGACCAGGGCCTCGCGGTCCTGCGCGCGCGGGGCGCGGATCTGATCATGATCGATGTCGGGCTCTCCGTCGCGGGCCTCGTCGGCGCGCTCGAGGCCGAGCGCATCCGCACGCCGGTCGTCGCCTGCGGCGCGGTCGCCGACGCGCGCGCCGCCGTCGCCGCGATCCAGGCGGGCGCCAAGGAATACATCCCGCTGCCGCCCGACGCGGAGATGATCGCCGCGATCCTCGAGGCGGTGGCCGCCGACAACCCGGCCTTCGTCTATCGCGATCCGGCGATGGAGAAGGTGGTGCGCCTCGCCGAGCAGATCGCGCGCTCGGACGCCTCGGTGCTGATCACCGGCGAGAGCGGCACCGGCAAGGAGGTGATCGCGCGCTTCGTGCACCAGCGCTCGGCCCGGCGCATGAAGCCCTTCGTCTGCGTGAATTGCGCCGCGATCCCCGACGCGCTCCTCGAATCGGAGCTGTTCGGCCACGAGAAGGGCGCGTTCACCGGGGCGGTGGCGCGGCGCATCGGCAAGTTCGAGGAGGCGAACGGGGGCACGCTCCTCCTCGACGAGATCTCCGAGATGGACGTGCGGCTCCAGGCCAAGCTCCTGCGCGCGTTGCAGGAGCGGCTCATCGACCGCGTCGGCGGCACGCGCCCGGTGCCCGTCGACATCCGCATCCTCGCGACCTCGAACCGCAACATGGCGGAGGCCGTGCGCGCGGGCACCTTCCGCGAGGACCTCTATTACCGCCTCAACGTCGTCCATCTGCGCCTGCCCGCCCTGCGCGAGCGGCCGGGCGACATCATCGAGCTCGCCACCCATTTCGCGCGCAAATATTCGCAGGCGAACGGGCTGCCCGAGCGCGCGCTCTCCCACGACGCCAAGCGGGTGGTCCTGAAGAACCCCTGGCGCGGCAACGTGCGCGAGCTCGAGAACGCCGTCCACCGCGCCGTCCTGCTCGCCTCCGGGGCCGAGATCGAGGCGGACGCCCTGATGACGCCGGAGGGCGATTCCCTCACGGCCGCCGACGCCGACCCCGCGAGCCGCGCCGCGCGCACGGCCGAGGCGGTGACCCGCGCGCTCGTCGGGCGCACGGTGGCCGACGTCGAGCGCGACCTCATCCTCGACACGCTCGACCATTGCCTCGGCAACCGCACCCATGCGGCGAAGATTCTCGGCATCTCGATCCGGACCCTGCGCAACAAGCTCAACGAATATTCCGCCTCCGGGCTCGACATTCCCGAACCGGGCCAGGCCCGGATGGCGGCGAGCTACGGGTGAGTTTTCGCGATTCCCCTCCCCCCGCGCAGCGGCGGGGAGGGGTTAGGGGTGGGGGGCGGTGGGGCTTGTGGGGAGGTCGGTGGTGGTGCTCCGTCCGAGAGGCAGATCGGAAGAGCGGCGGGTCGGGAA
>NZ_JBKBQG010000006.1:0-151173 GCF_046292825.1 Salinarimonas sp.
AAGTGTCGCCGCGCCTGGTCCAGCTCGGCCGCCGGAGCCCCTTGCGCGCCAAGCCTTTCCCGCCGGTTCCCGCCAAATCCCGGATGATCCCGCCAGGTGCAAGATCATGTGTCACCGTTCACTGCGCATCGCAAAGGAATGGGCAAGGCGCCGCCGCTCTCCTTCCCCTCAGGGGAAGGTGGCCCGGCGCCGAAGGCGACGGGTCGGATGGGGTTTTTCGCAGCGAAGCTGCGAAGGGGCGTTGTCGTAGAGCTGCTTACGTTCGGCGGCTCCCGACGCCCCTTCGCTCCTGCGGAGCGAAAGACCCCATCCGTCTCCGACCCCTGTTCGGGGTCGGAGCCACCTTCCCCTGAGGGGAAGGAGGGGGAGCGTCCTGTTTGCGTCGAAGGCATGCTGGACCCACGATGTACGCACTCCGTAGCCCCGGAGTGGAGGCCGGGTGGGGCCCGCCGGTCCCGCTCCACCTCCACCCCGGCCCCACCCGACCCCTGTCGCTCCGCTCCAGGGGCCACCCTCCCCTTCAGGGAGGGATTTCGCAGCGAGATCCATGCCGCTCTACATCGCCAAACGCCTCCTCGCCCTCGTCCCGATCCTCTTCGGGCTGACCCTGATCGTGTTCGCGATCATGGCGCTGATCCCCGGCGATCCGGCGCGTGCGATCCTGGGCGCCTATGCGACGCCCGAGAACGTGGCGCGGCTCAATGCGCAGCTCGGGCTCGATCGGCCGCTGCCGGTGCAATATCTCACCTGGCTCGGCAACCTTGTGCAGGGCGATCTCGGGCGCTCGGTGAGCCTCAACCGCCCCGTCCTCGACGAGATCACCGAGCGCTTCCGCGCGACCCTGATCCTCGCGGGCGCGGCGCTCGTCCTGTGCTCGATCTTCGGGCTCCTCGCCGGCATCGTCTCGGCGGTGCGGCAATACGGGCTCGCGGACAAGGCGGTGACGCTCCTCGTGCTGGTGGGCATCTCGATGCCCTCCTTCTGGCTCGGCCTGATCCTGATCCTCGTCTTCGCGGTCGAGCTGCGCTGGCTGCCGGCGAGCGGGATGATGTCGATCTTCGGCGGCGGCGACCTCCCCGATCTCCTGCGCCATCTCGCGCTGCCGGCGATCACGCTCGCGGTCGTCGCGACCGGCGTGCTCGCGCGGCTCACGCGCTCGGCGATGCTCGAGGTGCTGCGGCTCGATTTCGTGCGCACCGCCCGCGCCAAGGGCCTGCCCGAGCGCCGGGTTATCTTCATCCACGCCTTCAAGGCCGCGCTCGTGTCGATCATCCCGGTGATCGGCATCCAGGCGGGCTTCGTGCTCGGCGGCGCGGTCTATGTCGAGACCGTGTTCCAATGGCCCGGCATCGGGCGGATGCTCGTCCAGGCGATCGCGGCGCGCGACATCCTGCTCGTCCAGGGCGGCGTGCTCCTCGTCGCGACGTCCTACGTGCTCTTCAACCTGTGCGCGGACATCGCCCAGAGCCTCGTCGACCCGAGGGTGCGGACATGACCCGGATCCCGCGACGCCACCTTGTCCTTCCCCCTTGTGGGGAAGGTGGCTCCGGGCGAAGCCCGGAGACGGATGGGGGTCGTGCAGGATGAAACGACAGGGTGCCTCCTGCACGACCCCCACCCCCGGCCCCTCCCCACAAGGGGGAGGGGAGAAGGTCGAGCTCCTTACCCGCGGTGGCGGCAATTCACGGACCGGCGGCCCGATGCGCTTCCTCGCGCTCCTCCTGCGCAACCGCCTCGCGGGCGCGGGTCTCGTCGTGTTGACGATCATCGTCGCGATCGCGCTTCTCGCCCCGCTCCTGCCGCTGCACCCGCCGAACGTCACCGCGCCCGCGAACCGGCTCCTGCCGCCTCTGTCCGAGAACCATCTTCTCGGCACCGACGAGCTCGGTCGCGATCTTCTCTCGCGGCTCGTCTGGGGCGCGCGCGTCTCGCTGGCGATGGGGATCACCGCCACCCTCGTCGCCGCGCTCGCCGGCTCGACGATCGGCCTCCTCGCCGGCTATTTCGGCGGGCGGCTCGACGCGCTCCTGATGCGCTCGATCGACACGCTGATGGCCTTCCCCTACATCCTCCTCGCGCTCGCCATCGTCGCGGTTCTGGGGCCGGGCCTGATCAACGCGCTCTACGCGGTGGCTATCGTCAACATCCCCTTCTTCGCGCGCGCGATCCGCGGCGTCACGGTCGGGCTGCGCCATCGCGATTTCGTCGACGCCGCCCGGCTCTCCGGCATGAGCCACGCGCGCATCCTCGTCTCCGAGATCCTGCCGAACGTGATGCCCGTGATCGTGATCACGATGTCGACGACGGTCGGCTGGATGATCCTCGAGACGGCGGGGCTCTCCTTCCTCGGGCTCGGCTCGCAGCCGCCCCAGGCCGATCTCGGCTCGATCCTCGGCGAGGGGCGGCGGGTGATGCTCACCGCGCCGCACGTCACGACCGTCGCCGGCGTGACGATCTTCGTGCTCGTCGTGAGCATCAACCTCGTCGGCGACGGCATCCGCGACGCGCTCGATCCGCGCCTGTCGGGCGGCACGCTCGCCCGCCCCGCCCCCGTCACCAGAATCGCGCGCGGCGCGGAAGACGAGGGCGCGCATCCGCCCGCGGAAGAGGCCGCGCTCGCGATCGAGGCGCTCGACACCCGCTTCGAGCTCGACGGGCGCGTGTTCCGCGCGGTCGACGGCGTCTCCCTCGCCATCCGGCCGGGGGAATGCCTCGGGATCGTGGGCGAATCCGGCTCGGGCAAGTCCGTCACCGCGCTCTCGATCCTCGGCCTCGTCCCCTCCCCACCCGGCATCGTGCGCGGCGGGCGCGTCTGGCACGATGGGCGCGACGTGCTCGCGCTGTCCGCCGAGCGGCTGCGGGCTCTGCGCGGCGGGCGGATCGCTTACGTCTTCCAGGACCCGTCGAGCACGCTCCATCCGCTCTTTACCGTCGGCGACCAGATCGTCGAGGCGATCCGCGCCCACCGGCCGCTCTCGCGGGCCAAGGCCTGGGCGGAGGCGGTCGCGCTCATGGAGCGCGTGCGCATCCCCGCCGCCGCCGACCGCGCGCGCGCGCTTCCGCACGAGCTCTCGGGCGGGCAGCGACAGCGCGTCGCGATCGCGATGGCGCTCGCCAACGATCCCGAGATCCTGATCGCCGACGAGCCGACGACGGCGCTCGACGTCACGGTCCAGGCCGAGATCCTGACGCTCCTCGACGATCTGCGCCGCGACCGCGGCCTCGCGCTCGTCTTCATCACGCACGATTTCGGCATCGTCTCGCAGATCTGCGACCGGGTCTGCGTGATGTATGCGGGGCGGATCGTCGAGGAGGGGCCGACCCAGGCGCTCCTCGACGCCCCCGCCCACCCCTATACGCGGCGCCTGATCGGCTGCGTGCCGGTGCTCGGATCGCGCGGGAAGACGCTCGCGCCCATCCCCGGCCTGCCGCCCTCCGTCGACGCCCTCCCCGACGGCTGCGCCTTCGCCCCCCGCTGCGACCGCGCCCGCCCGCAATGCCGCGCGGGGACGATCCCGCTCGACGAGGTCGCGGAGGGGCGAAAGTCGCGGTGTCTATTCGCGAGGGAGGTGCTGGGATCGTGAGGGGGAGATCGCGTGAAATGCGGGGCTGTCATCCCGGGCCGCAAAGCGGACCCGGGACCCATAACCACGACGACCGTCCGAGCGCGCATGCCGCGCTCGCTGCTCGACCTCGCAGCAGCGTCGATCGTCGGAGAAACGCAGCCTGCAGGCTGCGACTGAAGCGTCGTGGATATGGGTCCCGGATCGCCTTCGGCGTCCGGGATGACAGACCCGGAAGGAGACCGGCGGCGCCACCGCAGACGGAGCCCTCCCGATGACGACCCCCATCCTCCAAACCAACGCCCTGTCCAAGACCTTCGGCGGTGGGCGGCGTCTGTTCGGGGGAACCAAGCCCGCCGTGCACGCGGTGTCGGAGGTCTCCCTTTCTGTCGCGCCCGGAAAGACGCTCGGCATCGTGGGGGAATCGGGGTGCGGGAAGTCGACGCTCGCGCGCATGCTGGTCGGCCTTCTGCCGCCGAGCGCGGGCACGATCCGGCTCGCCGGGCACGATCTCGCACAGGCCGCGCGCGAGGGACCGCGCGTCTTCGCGCAGACGATCCAATACGTCTTCCAGGACCCCGCCGCCGCGCTCAACCCCCGCAAGACGATCCGCCAGATCATCGAGGCGCCGCTCGTCCATCTCGCACGAATGGGGGCGCAGGCGCGCGCGGCGCGGGTGGCGGAGGTGATGGCGGCGGTGGGGCTGCGCGAGGATTTCCTCGAGCGCCATCCGCACGCCTTTTCCGGCGGCCAGGCGCAGCGCATCGGCATCGCCCGCGCGCTCGCCGCCGCCCCGCGCATCCTCGTCCTCGACGAGCCGGTCTCGGCCCTCGACGTCTCGATCCAGGCGCAGGTGCTCGCGCTCCTCGCCGATCTGCGCGCGCGGCTCTCGCTGACCTATCTCTTCATCAGCCACGATCTCGCGGTGGTCGAGACGATCGCCGACGAGGTGGCGGTGATGTATTTCGGGCGCGTGGTCGAGACGGGGCCGGTCGATGCCGTCTTCGCGAGCCCGCGCCATCCCTATACGCGGCTCCTCCTCGACAGCGCCCCGAGCCTCGGGCGCCGCGCGCCGGCCCGCATCGCGACGGCCGGCGAGCTCCCCGATCCGACCCGCCCTCCCCCCGGCTGCCCCTTCGCCCCCCGCTGCCCGCGCGCGCGAGACGCCTGCCGCGAGGCGATGCCGCCGCTCGTTTCATCCGGCCCGGGTCGCACGGTCGCGTGCATCGACCCGATCGTGTGAGGGGCGGAGGGCGGCTCTCCTTCCCCTCGGATCTTGTGAGTCTTTCGCCTAGCCCCCCGTCATCCCGGGCCGCGAAGCGGACCCGGGACCCATAAACGCGACGATCTTCCGAGCGCGCATGCCGCGCTCGCTGCACCACCGTGCAGCAGGGTCGATCATTGGAGAAACGCAGCCTATAGGCTGCGACCGACATGTCGTGGATATGGGTCCCGGATCGCCTTCGGCGTCCGGGATGACACCGCGACGGAAGATGATTCCAAGACTGCGCAGGGAAGGAGAGCCCCCCTCCCCTCAAAACGCCTTGAACGTGATCACCGTCTTCGTGTCGTCGATCTCGGGGATCGTCTGCACCTTCTGGGCGACGAAATGGCCGATGTCGACGTCGCGGTCGATGTGGAACTTGGCGAGGATGTCGTAGTCGCCCGCGGTCGAATAGATCTCGGAGGCGATCTCGCGATCGGCGAGCTCGCGCGCGACGTCGTAGGTCTTGCCGAGCTTGCACTTGATCTCGACGAAGAAGGTCTGCACGGCGCGGGCTCCATGGGCTCGATGAGGTCGCCACGCAGGTTTAGGCCCCCTCCCCGCCCCGCGCAAGCGGCCAGGATCGAACGGCCGCGATTGTCGCGCGTTGAGGACGCGAGGAGGATCGCGCCATGTCGTCAGGATATCGTCAGCCGCCGATCGAGGATTACGCCATCATCGGCGATTGCCACGGCTGCGCGCTCGTCTCGAAGGAGGGCGCGATCGACTGGCTCGCGCTGCTGCGCTTCGACGAGGACCCGGCCTTCTTCCGCATCCTCGACGGCGGCGACGGCGGGGACGATCTCGGCGGCGGCGCCTGGGAGATCGCGCCGCGCGACGTGACGCGCATCTCGCGCGCCTACCTGCCGCACACGAACCTGCTGCGCACCGTCTTCGAGACGAAGACCGGGGCGCTCGAGGTGGTCGACTTCATGCCGGTCGGCCGGACGCGGACTGCGAGCGCGCACGATTACGTCAATCTCAACGCGCCGGGCTGGCTCGTGCGCCGCCTCGCCTGCCTCGAGGGCGAGGTCGAGGTCGAGATGCGCATCGCCCCGCGCGGCTCGGGCTTCTCGAAGGAGGGGCTCTCGATCGAGATCGACGGCGACAAGGTCTCCTTCGCGGGCATGCTGCATCTCTGGTGCGGCGGCGACATCGAGCCCCATCGCGGCGGGGTGCGCGTTCGCTACATGCTCAAGCAGGGGCAATCGCGCGATGCGGTGCTCACCCACGTGATGCCCTTGATGGACCCGCGCACGCGCGCGCACGAATGCTACGAGGTCACCTGCGCCTTCTGGCGGGAATGGGCCTCCTATTCGCGCTTCACGGGCAATTACGAGACGGCCGTCGAGCGCAGCGCGCTCGCGCTCAAGCTCCTCACCTATTCCCCCACCGGCGCGCTCGTCGCGGCGGCGACGACCTCGCTGCCGGAATGGATCGGCGGCGTGCGCAATTGGGATTACCGCTTCTGCTGGATCCGCGACGCGACCTTCGCGCTCTACGCGCTGGCCGCGCTCGGCTATAGCGGCGAGGCGGCGCGGTTCTCCGATTTCCTGACGCGGCGCTGCCTGCGCGAGGGCTCGACGATGCGGATCATGTACGGCATCGACGGCCAGCCCTTCCTGCCCGAGCGCTGCCTCGATCACCTCACCGGCTATCACGGCTCGACGCCGGTGCGCGCCGGCAACGAGGCGGCCGAGCAGCTCCAGCTCGACGTGTTCGGCGAGCTCCTCGATTGGGCCGACCTGCGCGTCGCGCTCGGCGCGCGGCTCGACGACGACGAGAACGCCATGGTCGCGCAGATCGCGGATTACGTCTGCAAGAACTGGCACCTCGCCGATCACGGGCTGTGGGAGATGCGCAAGGAGCCCAAGGAATTCGTGCACGGCAAGGCCATGGCCTGGGTCACGCTCGACCGCGCCGCGCGCCTCCTCGGCGACCGGCCGCAATGGGCGAAGACGCGCGAGGCGATCATCGAGTCGATCCGC
The DNA here is from genome assembly GCF_046292825.1 of Salinarimonas sp. Lineage (GTDB taxonomy): Bacteria > Pseudomonadota > Alphaproteobacteria > Rhizobiales > Beijerinckiaceae > Salinarimonas. The sequence continues at coordinate 6,816 of NZ_JBKBQG010000006.1, forward strand.
GCGAAGGGGCTCGCCGGTCAGCCGCCTTATCTGACGCAATATTACGGCACGCGCGACGTCGACGGGGCCCTCCTCCAGGTCCCGATGCTCGGCCTGCCGCTCTCCGACGAGATCCTGGACGCGACCGTCCGCGAAGTGCAGGCGCAGCTCGCCGAGGGCGAGCTCGTCCATCGCTACAAGGGCGACGACGGGCTCCCCGGAGAGGAAGGCGCGTTCATGATCACGAGCTTCTGGCTCGTCGAGGCGCTCCTCATCGTGGGTCGGCCGAACGAGGCGCGCGAGGCCTTCGAGAAGCTGCTCGCGCGGGCGAACGACGTCGGGCTCTATTCCGAAGAGGTCCATCCGAAGACGGGGGCCTTCCTCGGCAATTTCCCGCAGGCCTTCACCCATCTCGCGCTGATCTCGGCGGCGACCTCGCTGCACCTGCACGAGGTCGGCGGCGTGGACTACGTGCGCGGGTCCTACACCGATCGCGCGAAGCGGCTCGTCGGTGCGACGGAGGGCATCAAGGGGGTCGTCTACTCGGCTCTGCGCAACGGCTCGGTCAAGATCTTCTCCTCGAAGGACTCGATTCTCGCCTTCGATTGAGCCGTTCGCGGCCGCGCGCCGCCACGATCCGGCCTTCTTCCCCTTTCTTCGGCGCGGGGGAGGCCCATATTGGGGTTGCGTCGCCGCCGGGGCGGCGCTCGTCGCCGCGACCGGGATGCACCCTTGACCACTCGCCCCATGCCCGCCCAATTGACCGCCGACATCCTCGACGGCCACGACACCGTGGATTCCGATCGCTTTCGGGAGGGGATGAGCCGCGTCGCGGGTGCCGTGCACGTGGTGGCGACGCGGGCGGCGTCCGGCCGCGCGGGCTTCACGGCGACCGCCGTCACCGCCGTCTCCGACCACCCGCCGAGCCTTCTCGTCTGCGCCAATGCCGGCTCGGAGAGCGCCCGATCGGTGATCGAGGCGGGGATCTTCAGCGTCAACACGCTCGCCTGGGACGACGAACCGCTCGCGAGCGTGTTCGCCGGCCGCACGGAATTGCGCGGCGAGGCGCGCTTCGACGACGACCGCTGGCAGACGCTGGAGACCGGAGCCCCGATCCTCGACGGCGCTCTCGTCGCCTTCGATTGCCGGGTCGTCTCGGCCGAGATCGTCGGCACCCATCACGTGGTGATCGGTGCCGTCGTCGGCGTTCGCATCGGCCGCGGCGGGCGCGCCCTCGTCTATCGCGACCGGCGTTTTCAGGGCGTCTGAGCGTCGGCACCGACGCTCGACGTCAGCGCGAGACGCGCGCGTCGCCTTCGAGGATCTTCCACATCAGGACGAGACGCGCGGCGCGATTGTCCTCGAGCGCGTCTTCGAGATCGACGCGACGGTCCTCGTCCTCTCCCTCGCAGCCGGCGAGGCTCTGCGCGAGCGCGTCGCGATGGCGGGCGAGGTCGCTATAGGCGCGGCACTTGTCCAGAAAGTCGTCCGCGTCGAGAAGAGGCGGCATTCCATGCATGAGCGCTGTTCCGCGCCCCCGATTCGCGGCCCCTTCCGGGCCTTGTCGCTTTGCGGCCATCCTATGCACCGGTCTCCTCTCCTGCCAACAGCTTATGTTAGAACCGCTTTTCGACTCTTGCGCGATTTCGTGCCCGAATCGACGGTCCGGGCCCGGCGGGGCGCCTCGATGGCGCATTTTTCGCGCGGGATGAAGCTTTCTTTTCGCGCAGATCGGCTATGGTCGCCCTGCGCCACGCACGGAGCAAGCATGTCCGAGACACCCGCCCGGGGTTCGCACGACCCCCGCCTGCCCTTCCTCGCCGCGCTCGAGCGCAAGGTCCTGTGGCTGTCCGCGTGGACGATCCACAACGCCAACCACCTGCGCGAGAGCGTCGACGGCTTGAAGGTCGGCGGGCACCAGGCCTCCTCGGCCTCGCTCGCGACGATCATGACCGCGCTCTATTTCGCCGCCCTGCGCCCGCAGGATCGCGTCGCCGTCAAGCCGCATGCGAGCCCCGCCTTCCACGCCATCCAGTACCTGCTCGGCAACCAGACGCGCGACAAGCTCGAGCGCTTCCGCGGCTACAAGGGCGCGCAATCCTATCCCTCGCGCACCAAGGACGGCGACGACGTCGATTTCTCGACCGGCTCGGTGGGGCTCGGCGTCGCGCAGACGCTGTTCGCGAGCCTCGTGCAGGATTACGTGAAGGCGCACGGCTGGGCGGCGGAGCGTCCGGAGGGCCGCATGATCGCCCTCGTCGGCGATGCCGAGATGGACGAGGGCAACATCTTCGAGGCGCTGCTCGAGGGCTGGAAGCAGGGCGTCCGCAACACCTGGTGGATCGTCGACTACAATCGCCAGAGCCTCGACGCGGTGATCCGCGAGGGGCTCTACGCGCGCTTCGAGGCGATCTTCCGCGCCTTCGGCTGGGAGGTGGTGACGCTCAAATACGGCGTGCTGCTCGAGGCGGCCTTCCGCGAGGAGGGCGGCGAGCGGCTGCGGGAATGGATCGACACCTGCCCGAACCAGCTCTATTCCGCGCTGACCTTCCAGGGCGGCGCCGCCTGGCGCAAGCGTCTCCTCGACGACATCGGCGACCAGGGCCCCGTCTCGGCGCTGATCGACCGCCGCTCCGACGACGAGCTCGCGCGGCTGATGACCAACCTCGCCGGCCACGATCTGCCGACCCTGCTCGAAGCCTTCGAGCGCATCGACCACGACCGCCCCGTCGTCTTCATCGCCTACACGATCAAGGGCTTCGGCCTGCCGCTCGCGGGGCACAAGGACAATCATGCGGGCATGATGACGCCCGCGCAGATGGAGGTGTTCCGTAAGGGAATGGGCGTGCGCGAGGGGCACGAATGGGAGCCCTTCGAGGGGCTCTCCCTGCCGCGCGCCGAGCTCGAGCGCTTCCTCGCGCAGGTGCCCTTCGCGGCCCAGGGGCGGCGTCGGCTCGCCGCGCCGACCCTGCCGGTGCCCGAGCGCCTCGCCGAACCGCGCCAGCAGACCCTCTCGACGCAAGCCGGCTTCGGCCTCGTCCTACGAGCTCGCGCGCTCGGACGAGGCGCTCGCGCAGCGCATCGTGACGACCGCGCCGGACGTGACCGTCTCGACCAATCTCGGACCCTGGGTGAACCGCCGCGGGCTCTTCGCGCGCGAGAGCCTCGCCGACACCTTCAAGGCGGAGCGCATCCCCTCGACCTTCGCGTGGGAATACAAGCCGTCGGGCCAGCACATCGAGCTCGGCATCGCGGAGATGAACCTGTTCATCCTCCTCTCCGCGCTCGGGCTCTCGCATGCGCTCTTCGGCGAGCGGCTGATCCCGATCGGGACGCTCTACGACCCGTTCATCGCGCGCGGGCTCGATGCGCTCAATTACGCCTGCTACCAGGACGCGCGCTTCATCCTGGTGGCGACGCCGTCGGGCGTGACGCTCGCGCCGGAGGGCGGCGCGCACCAGTCGATCGGCACGCCGCTGATCGGGCTCGCCCAGGACGGGCTCGCCTCGTTCGAGCCCGCCTTCGTCGACGAGCTCTCCGCCATCCTGCGCTTCGCCTTCGACTACGTGCAGCGCGACGGCGACGCCGAGCCCGATCCGCGCTCCTGGCTGCGGGACGAGACCGGCGGCTCGGTCTATCTGCGGCTGTCCACGCGCGCCCTCGAGCAGCCGACGCGCACGATGACGCCGGCGCTCTCCCGCGACGTGGTGGACGGCGCCTATTGGATGCGCGAGCCCGGGCCCAATTGCGAGCTCGTCGTCGCATATACGGGGGCCGTCGCGCCCGAGGCGATCGCGGCGGTCGGGTTGATGGCCGAGGACCGGCGCGACATCGGGCTCCTCGCGGTGACGAGCGCCGACCGGCTCAATGCCGGCTGGACCGCCGCGCAGCGCGCCCGCGAGGGCGGCGTCGCCCATGCGCGGTCGCATGTCGAGCGGCTCCTCGGCGATCTTCCGCCGCATTGCGCGCTGGTCACGGTGATCGACGGTCACCCGGCGACGCTCGCCTGGCTCGGCGCCGTCGCCGGCCACCGCACGCGCTCGCTCGGCGTCGAGCATTTCGGCCAGACCGGCACCATCGCCGACCTCTACCGCCATTTCGGCATCGACACGCAGGGCATCGTCGAGGCCGCCCAAGCCATGGCCCCCGGCCGCCCCATCCGCCACCTGCGCGCGATCTGAGGGTGCGCTGCGCGTGATCCCTCCCCGGAGGGGAGGGTGGCCCTTCGAGCGCAGCGAGAAGGGCCGGGCGGGGCCCGGGTGGCAGATTTCCCACCGCCGTCATTCCGGGCTCGCTTCGCGCCCCGGAATGACGGCGTAGAGATTCTTCCAAGGCATTGCGATCCCTGAGAGCCTGTGAATCCTCCGAAGGCTGTCATCCCGGGCCGCGAAGCGGACCCGGGACCCATATCCACGACGACAAGTCCGAGCGCGCATGCCGCGCTCGTTCCGCTACCGTCGGGAAGCTTCCGTTTGAGAAACGCAGCCTACAGGCTGCGACTGAGATGTCGTGGATATGGGTCCCGGATCGCCTTCGGCGTCCGGGATGACACCGCAACAAAAGACTTTCAAACGCTGAGGGGAAGGAGAGCGGCGGCGCCTCGTCCTCCCTTGCTTCGCGCAGATCGCGATGCGTGAACCTCCCTCCCCTCCGGGGAGGGATGCGCGCGCGAGGGGGAGACGGGCCCCGCGCCTTTTGTCTGGAATCCCGCGAGAATTCGTCTATGGTCCGCGCGACGCGTTCCCCGCCTCGGGGAGGGCGCGCGCTCGCGTGACCACGCTGGACGACATCCCGGCCTGGCCTGCGCGGCGTGCCGGAGCGGCCTCGAGCCGCATTCCGGATCCATCATCGAGAACGAAAGGACTGCCCGATGTCGATCACCGCCGAGCGCAAGGCCGCGCTCATCAAGGAATATGCCCGCGAGGCCAACGATACCGGCTCCCCCGAGGTGCAGGTCGCGATCCTCACGGAGCGCATCACCAACCTTACCGGCCACTTCAAGAGCCACGCCAAGGACAACCATTCCCGCCGCGGCCTCCTGAAGCTCGTCTCGCAGCGTCGCTCGCTGCTCGACTATCTGAAGCGCTGCGACGAGGGCCGCTACCGCACCCTCATCGAGCGTCTCGGCATCCGCCGCTGATCCGCCTCGGAGCGCCGCGGACCCTCCGCGGCGCTCCGTCGCACCCGTCCCGTCGGCACCGTGCCGACGCGGCGTCCCCCTCGCGAACGGGAACGTCCCGTGCGCGTTCGACCGGGGCGCGGGCGACGGCCATGGACGAGATCGCCGGGGGCTCTTCGCGCCGTTTGAAGCGGCGCTAGCCGGGAGCCCCCCGCCGTCTTGCCCATGGCGTCTTCCGAGAGCCCGACCGACCGAAGGCAGACACATGTTCGACATTCAACGCGAAGAGCTGATCTGGGCGGGCCGCAAGCTCGTCCTCGAGACGGGCAAGATGGCCCGTCAGGCGGACGGCGCCGTCCTCGCCACCTACGGCGAGACGACCGTGCTCGCCACCGCCGTCGCGGCCAAGGAGCCGAAGCCCGGCATCGACTTCATGCCGCTGACCGTCAACTACCAGGAGCGCACCTACGCCGCCGGCCGCATTCCCGGCGGCTTCTTCAAGCGCGAGGGCCGCCCGAGCGAGAAGGAGACGCTCGTCTCCCGTCTCATCGACCGCCCGATCCGCCCGCTCTTCCTCGACGGCTGGCGCAACGACACCCAGGTGATCGTGACCGTCCTCTCGCACGATCTCGAGAACGACCCCGACATCGTCGCGATGGTCGCGGCCTCCGCGGCGCTGACCCTCTCGGGCGTGCCCTTCATGGGCCCGGTCGGCGCCGCGCGCGTCGGTTACGTCGGCGGCAATTTCGTGCTCAACCCCACCCTCCAGCAGATGGAGGAGACGGAGCTCGACCTCGTCGTCGCGGGTACGGGCGACGCCGTGCTGATGGTCGAATCCGAGGCGAAGGAACTGTCCGAGGACGTCCTCCTCGGCGCCGTGATGTTCGGCCACAAGCACTTCCAGCCGGTCATCGAGGCGATCGTCCGCCTCGCCGAGAAGGCGGCCAAGGAGCCGCGCGACTTCTCGCCGCCGGATCTCGACGAGGTGATGAAGGCCGTGCTCGAGATCGCCGAGAGCGATCTGCGCGAGGCCTACAAGATCACCGAGAAGCAGGCCCGGTACGTCGCCGTCGACGCCGCCAAGGCCAAGGTGATGGCCGCGCTCTGCCCGGCCGACGGCGAGGCCCGCTTCGAGGCCGAGAAGGTCAAGGCGACCTTCAAGGAGGCGCAGGCGAAGGTCGTGCGCTGGAACATCCTCGACACCGGCATCCGCATCGACGGCCGCGACGTGAAGACCGTCCGTCCGATCGTCGCCGAAGTCGGCGTGCTGCCGCGCACCCACGGCTCGGCGCTCTTCACCCGCGGCGAGACGCAGGCGCTCGTCGTCGCGACGCTCGGCACCGGCGAGGACGAGCAGTTCATCGACGAGCTCGAGGGCACCCGCAAGGAGGCCTTCCTCCTGCACTACAACTTCCCGCCCTTCTCGGTGGGCGAGACGGGCCGCGTCGGCTCGCCCGGCCGTCGCGAGATCGGCCACGGCAAGCTCGCCTGGCGCGCCATCCACCCGATGCTGCCGCCCGCCCACGAGTTCCCCTACACGATCCGCGTCGTCTCGGAGATCACCGAGTCGAACGGCTCCTCGTCGATGGCGACCGTCTGCGGCGCGTCGCTCTCGCTGATGGATGCGGGCGTGCCGCTGCGCAACCCGGTCGCCGGCATCGCCATGGGCCTCATCCTCGAGGGCGAGCGCTTCGCGGTGCTCTCCGACATCCTCGGCGACGAGGACCATCTCGGCGACATGGACTTCAAGGTCGCCGGCACGCAGGCGGGCATCACCTCGCTGCAGATGGACATCAAGATCGCCGGCATCACCGAGGAGATCATGCGCGTCGCCCTCGACCAGGCCAAGGGCGGCCGCGACCACATCCTCGCCGAGATGTCGAAGGCGCTCACCGCGCCGCGCGCCGAGCTCGGCGAGCACGCCCCGCGCATCGAGGTGATGAAGATCCCCACCGACAAGATCCGCGAGGTGATCGGCACGGGCGGCAAGGTGATCCGCGAGATCGTCGAGAAGACCGGCGCCAAGATCAACGTCGAGGACGACGGCACGGTCAAGATCGCGTCTTCCGACGGCAAGGCGATCAAGGCGGCCTACAATTGGATCCGCTCGATCGTGGCCGAGCCCGAAGCGGGCGCGATCTACGAGGGCAAGGTCGTCAAGGTGATGGAGTTCGGCGCCTTCGTGAACTTCTTCGGTTCGCGCGACGGCCTCGTCCACATCTCCGAGCTCGCCGCCCAGCGCGTCGCCAAGGTGACGGACGTGGTCAAGGAGGGCGACACCGTCAAGGTGAAGTTCCTCGGCAACGACGATCGCGGCAAGGTGCGCCTGTCCATGCGGATGGTGAACCAGGAGACCGGCGAGGAGATCGAGCCCCCGGCTCGCGCCCCGCGCGCCGAGAACGAGGACGGCGAGGGCGGCGACGACCGTCGCGCCCGCCGCGGCGGCCGTCGCGATCGCGACTGATCGCGCGACCGCTCGCCGAGCGGGAGACAATGGACGCGGCCCTCACGGGGCCGCGTTTTTCTTTTTGGTGCAGGCCTCTGGGGTAGAGAGCTCTCGTGCCCTGGGAAGGTTGTCGTCTCGAAGCCGCTCCTCCGTGTCATCCCCGGCCGGAGCACGCGGAGCGTGCGCAGGGGAAGGGGACCCAGCGCACAAGATGCTTGCGGAGCAAGCACTTGTGGCGGCGACGAGCCGCCTCGTCGGCGGCATCTCGAGCGCCTTCGGCGCAGAATCGGTCGCGGGGTCCCCTTCCCCTGCGCGCCTTCGGCGCTCCGGCCGGGGATGACACCGACGGTGCCGCTCCACGAAAGAAATCGCTGCTCGGACGTCGAAGGACGTCCCTCGCGGCAGGCGCGATCGACTCGATAGCCGGCTTCGGAGCTTGTCGAAGGTTGCGATTGCCCGAACGAAGAACGCCCGCCCCGAGCGATCGGGACGGGCGCCGAATTCGCGCGGAGCGGGAGCGGCGCGTCAGCGCTTGCGGCGGAGGCGAACCACCACGTCGACGCGGGCGACCTCGTAGCCCTCCGGCGGCTCCGGCACGTCGAGCACGGTGACGTCGGTGGCGGGCACGTCCATCAGCTCTTCCTCGCCCTCGACGAAGAAGTGGTGGTGGTCGCTCGGATTGGTGTCGAAATAGGCCTTCGAGCCGTCGACGGCGAGCTGGCGCAGGAGGCCCGCCTCGGTGAATTGGTGGAGCGTGTTGTACACGGTCGCGAGCGAGACCGGCACGCGCGCGCGCATCGCCTCCTCGAACAGCATCTCGGCGGTGATGTGCCGGTCGCCCCCGCCGAACAGGAGCCAGCCGAGCGAGACGCGCTGGCGGGTCGGCCGCAGGCCCGAGCGGCGGAGCTTGTCGCGCAGCTCCGACAGCGGGCAACCCCGGCGTCCGGCCATGGCACCGCTCTGGGCGGCATTGGTGACGGTCTGATCCATGTTTTCGCTCGTTGCGCCTCGTCGATGCAGCCCGCCACGCTCCCGCTTCTGGGGAACGCGCCGCGCCCGGCGATCGTTCTCTTATTCATAGGGCGTGCACGCGTCCATCGCAACCCGTCGAACCACGGACGTCGGCGCCGCACCGGGGTTTACGGCCGCGTTTGCGGTATGGGAAACGTGTGTTAGGGAATGCCCGAGTCGAAGGAGAAGGCGCTGCGTCGTATCGCAGCGCACAGACAGAGGACGCGTGCCACGCCCATGACCGACGCCACAGCCGCCCGCCAGTCCGCTTTCACCTACGAGGAGCTCCTCGCCTGCGGGCGCGGCGAATTGTTCGGCGCGGGCAACGCGCAGCTCCCGCTGCCGCCGATGCTGATGTTCGACCGCATCACCTCGATCGGCGAGGACGGCGGCGCCTACGGCAAGGGCCACGTCCGCGCCGAGCTCGACATCCGCCCGGACCTCTGGTTCTTCGAGTGTCACTTCAAGGGCGATCCGGTCATGCCGGGGTGCCTCGGCGTCGACGCGCTCTGGCAGCTCGTCGGCTTCCATCTCGGCTGGCTCGGCGCGGAGGGGCGCGGGCGGGCGCTCGGCGTCGGGGAGGTGAAGTTCACCGATCAGGTCTTGCCGAGCGTCGGCCGCGTGGTCTACGGCGTCGACCTCAAGCGCGTCTTCCGCTCGAAGCTGGTGCTCGGCATCGCCGACGGCTTCCTGGAGGCGGACGGGCGGCGCATCTACGAGGCCAAGGACCTGCGCGTCGGCCTGTTCCAGGCGGCACCCGCAGGCGGCTGAAGTCAGGGGGCGCCGCTCGGCGCGGCGCTTCGCACAGGGAGGAAAGGACCGGGCATGAGACGCGTCGTCGTCACCGGCATGGGAATCGTGTCGTCCATCGGCAGCAACGCCCCCGCGGTGCTGGAGAGCCTGCGCGCGGGCCGCTCGGGCATCGTCCACGCGGAGGACTACGCCCGCCTCGGCTTCCGCTGCCAGGTGCACGGCGCGCCCGACGTCGATATCGAATCGCTCGTCGACCGGCGCGCGATGCGCTTCCACGGCCGCGGCACGGCCTGGAACCACATCGCGATGGACGAGGCGATCCGCGACGCGGGCCTCGAGCCCCACGAGATCTCGCACGAGCGCACCGGCATCATCATGGGCTCCGGCGGCCCCTCGACGCGCGTGATCGTCGAGGCCGCCGCGATCACCGAGGCGAAGGGTCCCAAGCGGATCGGCCCGTTCGCGGTGCCCAAGGCGATGTCCTCGACCGCCTCGGCGACGCTCGCGGTCTGGTTCAAGATCAAGGGCGTGAATTATTCGATCTCCTCCGCCTGCGCGACCTCGAACCATTGCATCGGCAACGCCTACGAGACGATCGCGATGGGCCGCCAGGACGTGATGTTCGCCGGCGGCTGCGAGGATCTCGACTGGACGATGTCGAACCTGTTCGACGCGATGGGCGCGATGTCGTCGAAGTACAACGACCGCCCGGCCTCCGCCTCGCGCGCCTACGACGTGAATCGCGACGGTTTCGTCATCGCCGGCGGCGCGGGCGTGCTGGTGCTCGAGGAGCTGGAGCACGCCAAGGCGCGCGGCGCCAAGATCTACGGCGAGATCGCGGGCTACGGCGCCACATCGGATGGCTACGACATGGTCGCCCCCTCGGGCGAGGGCGCGGTGCGCTGCATGCGCCAGGCGCTCTCGACCGTGAAGGTGCCCGTCGACTACGTGAACCCGCACGCCACCTCGACCCCCGTCGGCGACGAGAAGGAGATCGAGGCGCTGCGCGAGGTCTTCGGCGCGGGCGACAAGTGCCCGCCGATCTCGGCCACGAAGTCGCTCACCGGCCATTCGCTCGGCGCGACCGGCGTGCAGGAGGCGATCTACTCGCTCCTGATGATGAACAACGACTTCATCTGCGCCTCCGCCCATATCGAGGAGCTCGACCCCGCCTTCGCCGACATGCCGATCGTGCGCGAGCGCCGCGACGGGGTGTCGATCGGCTGCGTGCTCTCGAATTCCTTCGGCTTCGGCGGCACCAACGCGACCATCGTGATGAAGCGGCTCGAGGCGTGAGCGCGCCGGAGAGCGGGGGAGACTTTATCTTGAGCGATCTGATGCGCGGCAAGCGCGGCCTCGTCATGGGCGTCGCGAACGATCATTCCATCGCCTACGGCATCGCGAAGGTGCTCGCCGCCCACGGCGCCGAGCTCGCCTTCACCTATCAGGGCGAAGCGCTGGGCAAGCGGGTGACGCCGATCGCGAAATCGCTCGGCTCGGACCTCGTCGTGCCCTGCGACGTGGAGGATCTCGCCAGCGTCGACGCCGCCTTCGCGCGGCTCGACGAGGCCTGGGGGGGCAAGCTCGATTTCGTCGTCCACGCGATCGGCTTCTCCGACAAGAGCGAGCTCAAGGGCCGCTATGTCGACGCGACGACGCGGGAGAATTTCCAACGCACGATGACGATCTCGTGCTTCTCGTTCACGGAGGTCGCGCAGCGGGCGATCAAGCGCATGGGGCCGGGCGGCACGCTGCTCACGCTCACCTATGCCGGCTCGACGCGGGTGATGCCCAATTACAACGTGATGGGCCTCGCCAAGGCCGCGCTCGAGGCCTCCGTGCGCTATCTCGCCAACGATCTCGGGCCCGACGGCATCCGCGTGAACGCGATCTCCGCCGGCCCGGTGCGCACGCTGGCGGGCGCCGGCATCGCCGATGCCCGCCAGATGTTCTCCTACCAGAAGGCGAACGCGCCCCTGCGCCGCACCGTCTCTCTCGACGATATCGGCGGCGCGGCGCTCTACCTCCTCTCCGACCTCTCCGGCGGCGTCACCGGCGAGATCCACTACGTCGATTCCGGCTACAACATCGTCTCGATGCCCCGCATCGAGGTGCTGAAGGCGCAGGAAGCGGCGGGCGTGATGGGGGAGTGAGGGGGGCTCCCTCGGTTCGTGGACGCCTCCCAGGGCGAATGCTCCAGAGGTGTCATCCCCGGCCGGAGCACGCGCAGCGTGCGGAGGGGAAGGGGACCCAGCATGAGAATCGCTTGCGAAGCAAGCTCTTGCGGCGGCGTCCAGCCGCCTCGTCGGTGGCGCGATAGTGTGCTGCGCACATGTCTTGTGCTGGGTCCCCTTTCCCTCCGGTCGCAAGCGACCTCCGGCCGGGGATGACACCGGTGAGCGGCTCCAGACCAACCGCGAATGATCTAAGCACCCCCACCCCGCCCGTGCCCCGACATCTCCGCGCCCGCGTCCGCGTCGAGCCGCGCGAAGGGGATCAACGCGAGCGCCGAGACGAAGGCCACGAACAGGAAGGCCGGCGTGAAGTCGGCGGTGACGATCCGCTCGTGACCGGCGAGCGCGCTCGCGCCTTCGAGGGCGAAGGCGGCGATGGTCACGCCCATGGCGAGCGAGACCTGCTGGGCGACGCTGGTGAGCGCGGTGGCCGCGCTCATGTCCCGCCGCACGACGTCGGCGAAGGCGACGGCGTTGAGCGCGGTGAATTGCAGCGAGCGCGCGCAGCCGCCGATCACGAGGAGCCCGAGCATCACGGCATAGGGCGTGTCCGGCCGGAAGGCCGCCATCACCGCGATGAAGGCCGCGCAGACGAGCGCGTTCCAGACGAGCACCGTGCGGAAGCCGAAGGCGCGCAGGATGCGTGCGGCGAGCGCCTTCATGAAGATCGCCCCGACCGCCGCCGCGAAGGTGATCATGCCCGACTGGAAGGGGTCGAGCCCGAAACCGAGCTGCAGCATCAGCGGCAGGAGGAAGGGGATCGCGCCGACCCCGAGCCGGAACAGCGAGCCGCCGATCACGCCGGCCCGGAAGGTCGGTATGCTCATGAGGCCGATCGGCAGGACCGGATGCGCGACGCGGCCCACATGGCGCGCGTAGAGCGCGAGCAGGGCGAGCCCCGAGAGGAAGCAGGCGAGCGAGGCCTCCCAGGTCAGGAGATAGAGCCCCGCCGTCGCGAGCCCGAGCATCAGGAGCGCGAGGCCGATCGCGATCATCAGGTAGCCGGCGAGATCGAAGGGCGGCACCTCCGGCTCGCGGACGTTCTCGATGAAGATCGTCGCGAGCACCATGCCGAGGAGGCCGATCGGCACGTTGATCACGAAGATCAGCCGCCAGGAGGCGTAGGTGGTGATGAAGCCGCCGAGCGGCGGTCCGATGACGGGGCCGATCAGGGCCGGCACGGTCAGGAAGGCGAGCGTGCCGACGAGCTCGCGCTTGGGAATGCCGCGCAGGAGGACGAGCCGGCCGACGGGCACCATCATCGCCCCGCCCATGCCCTGCAGGAAGCGCGCGCCGACGAACCAGCCGAGCGAATCCGCGAAGGCGCAGGCGAGCGAGCCCGCCACGAACACGCCGAGCGCCGCGCGGAAGATCGTGCGCGCCCCGAACCGGTCCGCCATCCAGCCGCTCGCCGGGATGAACACCGCAAGCGCGATGAGATAGGAGGTGATCGCGAGCTTGAGCGCGATCGGATCCTCGCCGAGATCGGCCGCGATCGCCGGCAGCGCGGTGGCGATGACGGTGGAATCCGTCGTCTCCATGAAGAGCGCGGTGGCGATGATCATCGGGACGATGCGGCGGTGACGCAACACTTCTCTTCGCTCGTGTCTCTGCGGCTGCGGCGGGCGGCCGCGGGCTCTATGCTGCGCGGGGCCGAATCAGGCCCGCCAGCCTTCCCACGATTCGCACCCGGATCCTACGCGCGATGTCGCCAATCCTCTCCGTGCTCCCCTCGTTCCTCCTCGACTTCACGGTCGCGATCGCGCTGTCGGTGCTCTACATCGCGGTCTACACCCTCGCCACCGCGCACAACGAGTTCGCACTCATCCGCCGCAACGTGCCGGCGGCCAGCGTCTCGCTCGGCTTCAGCCTCGTCGGCTTCGCGATCCCGTTGTCGAGCGCGATGATCTTCTCGGAGACCTTCATCGATCTCGCGCTGTGGGGGCTCGTCGCGCTCGTCGTGCAGATCGTGGTCTACGGTCTCGTGCGGCTCGCGATCCCGGATCTCTCGCCGCGCATCGCCCGCGGCGAGATCGCGCCCGCGCTCTTCCTCGGCGCGGCGAGCGTGGCGGCGGGGCTCGTCAACGCATCCGCGATGCGGTTTTGACGCGCGGGCGCGAACGCGCTAGAGCCGCGCCATGAGCGCTCGAGACACCTCCCCCGCCCCCGCCCCCGCCCCCGCCCCCTCCCCCGTCGTCGCCGCCGGCTCGGTCCGCTTCGGCAACGACCTGCCGCTCGCCGTCATCGCGGGTCCGTGCGCAATGGAGAGCCGGGAGCACGCGCTGGAGATGGCGCACGCGCTCGCCGAGATCGCCGCGCGCCTGTCGCTGCCCCTCGTCTTCAAGGCGAGCTTCGACAAGGCGAACCGCACCTCGTCGGGGAGCGCGCGCGGCATGGGGCTCGCGGCCGCCCTGCCGGTCTTCGCGGAGGTGCGCGAGCGCTACGGCCTGCCGACGCTCACCGACGTGCATGAGATCGAGCAATGCGCGCCCGTGGCGGAGGCCGTCGACATCCTCCAGATCCCGGCCTTCCTCTGCCGCCAGACGGATCTCCTCGTCGCCGCCGCGCGCACGGGGCGGGTCGTGAACGTCAAGAAGGGGCAGTTCCTGGCGCCCTGGGACATGGCGAACGTGATCGCCAAGGTGGTGGGCGCCGGCAATCCGAACGTGCTCGCGACCGAGCGCGGCGCCTCGTTCGGCTACAACACGCTCGTGTCGGACATGCGCGCCCTGCCGATCATGGCGCAGACGGGCGCGCCGGTGATCTTCGACGCGACCCATTCCGTCCAGCAACCCGGCGGCCAGGGCACGACATCGGGCGGTCAGCGCGAATTCGTGCCGGTTCTCGCCCGCGCGGCGGTCGCGGTCGGCGTCGCCGGCGTCTTCATCGAGACGCACGAGGCCCCCGAGCGCGCGCCCTCGGACGGTCCGAACATGGTGCCGCTCGCCGAGCTCGAGCCGCTGCTCGCGCAGCTCCAGGCCTTCGACGCGCTGGCGAAGGGGCGCCGCGGCTGATCGAACCCCTCAGCTCCCCTGCCCCACGAGCCGCTCGATGGCGGCGATGACGCGCGGGTCCGTCGGCTCGGTGGTGGTGGCGAAGGTCGCGGATATGCGGCCGTCGGGGCCGATCAGGTATTTGTGGAAGTTCCAGCGCGGAGCCTCGCCCGGACGCTCGCGCGCCGCCCAGCGGTAGAAGGGATGGGCCTGCGCCCCGCGCACGGAGGAGATCTCCGCCATCGGGAAGGTGACCCCGAAGCGGCCTTGGCAGAAGGCGGCGACGGCCGCGTTGTCGTCGAGTTCCTGCCGGAAATCGTTCGACGGCACGCCGATCACGACGAGCCCCCGCTCGCCGAAGCGTTCGTGCAGCGTCTGCAACCCGGCGAGCTGTCCGGTGAAGCCGCAGCGCGAGGCGGTGTTGACGACGAGGATCGGGCGCCCGGCGAATGCGGCGAGATCGATCCGCCCGCCCTCGATGCCGGCAAAGGAGAAGGCGTGGGCGGTGGGACTGGAGACGGCGTCGCCCGCCTGCGCGCGCGGAGCCGTCGCGGCCAACGCGACGCTCGCGAGCATCGCGGCAGGGACGAGGAGAGCCGATCGGATCAGGGAGCGGCGCAGGATCGAGGGCGTCATCGCAATCTCCGGCAGGCGGGCCCGCAAGGAGATGGCGCGCGCCGCCGCGCCGCCAAGACGCACGTGCCGCGACAATGCGGCGCGCTGCCGCCGCGCTTCGATGCGGTCAATAGGCGAGAAAGAGCCCGCAGGCCGCTGCGGCGCCGGCCGTGAGCCAGATCGCGCGCGAGGAGACGCGCCAGGGCTTCGCGCGAAGCGTCGCGACCTCGGCCTCGTCCGCGCTGTAGGCGAAGGCTTCGCCCGCCGATTGCGCGGCCCGGCGCAGATGCGAGGCCTGCACGTCCTGCCCCAGCGCCTCGGACGCCACCCGTGCGCGCCGCCGCTCCCGCTCCATCACAGTCGCCGGTCTCATGCCCCGACCTCCCGCCGATCGCGTTCCCTGTTTTCGGTCAACGCGGCTCGATCCGTTTCGCTCCGTGAAGAAGCGTAGCATTCGTTCGTTAACGCCGCGACGACGGATTAGCACGGATGCGAATTCGCTTCCCGCGCATCCCGAAACGGTCGCGCGGCACCGTGGTGCTCCTGCCGGACCGCGGCGCTCGCGCCACCTCAGGATGAAAACCGCGCCCGAGAACGTGCAAATTTGGATTGCAAACTACACGCAATCCGGGCATCCTGCGAGCGTGGCCGGACGAGACGGCCGCGCGCGACACATGCTCTTCCGATCTCGGCCCGTCCCAGGCCGCGGCTCCCCTCGCCGCGGCGTGCGGTCGCTCGCGCCGACGCGAGGAGCGCCCCAGGGACGCACCGCAGGAGACGGTTCATGCCATCGACGCCCGCCCCCCGCAACGACATCACCGGCGCCGCGACGAAGCTCGCCGGACACGAGACCGGATCGCAGATCATCCAGCTCAACGTGCTCGCGAAGGCCGTCGCCGAGCAGCCGCAATTCCCGACGATCGACGTCGACGGCCTGCGGGACCTCAACAAGCACCTTGCGACGGCGCAGCAGCACGCGCAGGCCTGGCTCAACGGCTATAGCGGCCAGTGCTGGAACACGCTGCAGGGGCTGATCAGCTTCGGCGAGACCTTCGACAATCTCTACGGCTCCCTCGCCGCCGCGGCGAAGGCGATGGGCGACGAGACCGAGTTCAAGCCCGGCGAGATCGCCAAGCTCGTCGGCGCCCTCCAGGCGCTGCAGACGCTCGTGCGGCAGCAGCAGGACACCTGCCAGAAGACCTACGAGACGCTCACCACCTATCGCACGCAGGTGACGCAGGACGAATCGACCTTCAAGACCGATTACGACACCGCGAACCGCACCCTCGGCGGCACGTCGGGCGAGATCGCGCAGCTCGAGCAGAAGATCGATGCCGAGCAGAGCGCGCTCAGCAAGGACCTCGCGATGATCGGCGGCGGCGCCACCATGATGGTGGTCGGCGGGCTGATGATCGCCGTCGGCGCGCTCGCCGAGATCGAGACCGGCGGCGTCTCGACCGCGCTCATCGTCGGCGGCGTCGCGGTGATCGCGGGCGGCGCGACGATGACCGGCATCGCCGGCAAGAATTACGACGACACCCTGAAGGCGCTCAGGGCGGACCAGACGCAGCTCGCCAAGGACAAGGCCGAGCTGACGCTCCTGCAGCACGCCAAGGGCCAGATCTCCGGGCTGACGGGGACGCTCGACCAGACGACGGCGGCGCTCGCGAACCTCGTCACCGCCTGGCAGCAGCTCGACAACGGCATCGGCGCGGTGGTCGCCGACCTCCAGAACCCGCAGGACTACCTCGCCTCGATCCGCAAGTCGGACCCGAGCGCGACGCCGCAGACGGTGTCGATCATCGTCACGGCCGAACTCGAGACGGCGCAGCAGGACTGGTCCTCGGCGGTCGACATCGCATCCTCGCTGCTCGAGAAGGGCCGCAACGTCCAATACGTCTCGACCGGCAACGAGGCCCCGACCCAAGCGGCGATCGCCGCGAAGGTCGGCAAGCCCCAGGCCTTCGCCCGCGCGGCCTGAGCGGCTCGTCCGGGGCGCCCCGTCGGGGGCGCCCCTCGCCACCGACCTCGAGACCGGAGACGCCCATGAACGCCCCCACTCCCCTGCCCTCCCACGCGCGCGCGGCGCTCGCCCCCAATCTGCTCTTCGCCCGCGCGACGCAGCTCGCCGCCGACGGCATCGCCATGGTCGACCAGAAGATCGCGCAGGTGGGCTCGATCGGCGTCGACCCCGCCATCGCCCCCGCGCTCGCCGGAGACCTCGCCACCTTGAACGCGACGCTCGGCGGCTGGAAGAGCGCGCTGCGCGCGCAGACGCTCTCCACGATGAAGTCGCTCGTCGTCGAGGACGACGGCCTCGCCGCCGCCTGGGCGCCCGTCGACCGCTCGAGCGCGCCCGCGCTCCTCGCCTTCGCGAAGGAGGCGCGTGCGCGCATCGCGGTCGAGGAGGGGGAAGTGGCGACGCTGCGGCAGGCGCTGGCGCCCTTCTCCGAGGGCATCGACGCGGCGCTCTCGCGGATCAAGGCCGATATGGGCACGGTCTCGCAGGAGCTTGCGAACGCGAACGCGCGCGCGCAGGCGCTCCAGCAGCAGGCGAACGGCCTGCGCGACAAGATCGACGACTACAAGCGCCACCCCTGGAAGCTCATCCTCGCAGGCGTGTCGCTGATCAGCCTGGCCGAGCAGCTCACCAGCCTGATCACGACGATCGAGACCTCCCGCAAGGCGGTCGACCGGCTGCAGGACGTCGAGCGCCAGATCGCGCAGCTGCAGGCCGGCCAGGGGCCGCTCCTCGCGCTCTCGCTGGCGCTGACGGGCCTCTCGGGCGGGGTGGCCAACATGGTCACCGCGCTCCAGCAGATCTCCGCGCAGCTCGACCAGATCCTCGCCACGCCGCAGCTACCCCCGATCATGGCGGCCCAGCTCGAGACGATGATGCAGGATCTCGCCGCCTCCCGCGCGATCGCCGCCGAGATCGTGGCCGGAACCTGAAGGAGGATCGCGATGGCCATGTTGTTGCGCACGCCGAGCGCCGATCGCCCGCACCTCGTCGCCTGCGGGGTCGAGGACGCGCTGCGCCGGCTCCTCACCGCCTTCACGATGCTCGGCGCGAACGGCGCCGGCATCCTCCAGCAGCCCGATCTCTCGCTGAAGGTGCTGCCCACCCTGCCCGAGGACCAGGCGCTGGTGCGCGGGCACGTGCGTCTCTACGCGGACGACACGAGCCTCTCCGGCGGGATCCTCGCCTGCATGCAGGCGGTGGCGACGATCGCCAACCAGATCGTCGCCATGTGCCGGGGCCTCCTGCCCGCCGCGGCGACGCTCGACGATGCGAGCGCCGACGACGCGGCCCGCCGGCAGGCGCTCGCGCAGTTCCAGGCGGGCATCACGGAGCTGCGCCGCGTCACGACCTCGCTCGACGCCGACAGCCATTCCGCCGCGCTGCCGATCGCGGCCTGCGCGACCGCGCTCTCGGGCTTCCTCCAGAACCAGATCGCCGACGACGCGGCCCGCTTCGCCGCGGCGAAGGAGCAGGCGGCCAAGGCCGGGCCGCTCGACGCGATAGAGGCGCAGATCGACGCCCTGCAGACGCATATCGACCAGCTCTGCGGCGAGATCGCCGCCGGCGCGACCTCGCAGATCCCGCAGGCACTGGCGTTCGGCTTCACGATCGGCAAGGCCGTCGCCACCGCGACGACCGCGGGGCCGCTCGTCGTGGCGGTGCTCTTCTCGATCAAGGACGAGGTCGGCACGGCCTCGAAGTTCGCCGACGAGATGCGGCGCAAGAACGCCGAGCTCGACGATTACATCGCGCAATACGAGGCGCTGATCGTCTCGCAGATGGCGGTGGAGCAGGAGCTCGCCGTGCTCGCGACGATCGCGGGGGGCAGCGCGGTGTTCCGCGACAACCTCGCCGCCGCGCGCGACGTGGTCGGCCTGCTCATGGGCGACATCCGGCTCCTGTCGAACGGGATGCTCTACCTGTCGAGCGTCGAGACCGGGCTCGGAGCGGGCTGGTTCACGGCCCAGCTGAACGAGGCCGTCGCGGCGTGGACGGCGATCGGCGACACGGTGACGCAGCAGCTCGCCCTCGCCCGCTCGCTCGCCGACGCGAGCGGCGAGAGCTAGGCTCGAGGGGGGCCGTGCGGTGGCGGCGCCGGGCAAGCCAAGCTTCGGCTCTGCCTCGCTTTTCGGCAGCGTGAGGCGATCGCGTTTACCGAATGGTAGGACGTCTTGCGCGAATCCTCGCCGGGTCTCTCCCGCTCGGATCAGCCCATGCTCTTCGCGCCGTCCCGGGCTCTCGCCCGTCTCGCCATCGTCGCCGCGGCGGCGCTCCTCGCCGTCGGCTGCTCGCTGGCGCCGGACTTCTATCCGCAGAAGGGCGACAGCGCCCCCCACCACGGCGTGCGCCGCGTGCACACGCTCCCCGTGCACGGCATCGACGTGTCGCATTGGCAGGGGCGGATCGATTGGGACCGGGTGCGGGCGGCGGGCACGCGTTTCGCCTTCATCAAGGCGACCGAGGGCGGGCTGCATCTCGATCCGCGCTTCCACGAGAACTGGGAGGGCGCGCGTCGCGTCGGCATTCCGCGCGGCGCCTACCACTTCATCTTCTGGTGCCGCGATCCGGTCGAGCAGGCGCGCTGGTTCATCGAGAACGTGCCGAACGAGCCCGACATGCTGCCGCCCGTCCTCGACATGGAATGGAACAACCATTCGCGGCTGTGCCGCCGGCGCGTGCCGCGCGAGGAGGCGCTGGAGAAGACCCGCGTCATCCTCGAGATGTTCCACCGCCATTACGGCCGCCTGCCGATCATCTACACGGACATCAACTTCCACCGCGACGTGCTCGAGGGCGAGCATTTCGACGCGACCTTCTGGCTGCGCTCCGTCGCTGCCGAGCCGCACGAGCGCTACCGCGACCGGCGCTGGACCTTCTGGCAATGGACGCAGACCGGCACCGTGCCCGGCATCCGCGGCGGCGTCGACCGCAACGCCTTCTACGGCACCGAGCGCGAGTGGCGGGAATTCCTCTCGACCGATTGCGACCCCCGCGACGCCGCGCGCCTGAACGCGCTGGGATATTGTCGGACCAGGGGCTCGTGAGGGAGGGGCGCGGACGAGGTGCACGGATCGTCGCTCGTCCCTCGCCTTCCCCTCGACGGCCTCATTCCGGGCTCGCTTCGCGCCCCGGAATGACGGACAGGTGACCATTCTGCGACCCAGAGGAGAAGCAGCGCGGCGGCGCTGCGTTATCGCGGTACCGCGGCAGCTCATCCGCACGAATACTTAGGATCGTTCATTCTACTTTCGTATAGAAGCACGTTTTCAGGGCAATCGCCGATGACGCGATCCGTCCTTGCCTAAAAATCGCGCCGCGAATGCCGTCGGCCCCCGGCAAATTCTGGCCTCGCTCTTGCAGACACGTCCCCGGTTGCGCCGTCGACGAAAGCGGCGCGTGTCGAGGGAAGGGGCAGAAGACATGGATTTCACGCGACGCAACGTTCTCGGGCTCGGCGCCCTCCTCGCCGGCACGGCCGCCTTCGGCCGCGTGCCCGCCTTCGCGAGCAGCGAGCCGATCAAGGTCGGCATCCTGCACTCGCTCTCGGGCACGATGGCGATCTCGGAGACGACGCTGAAGGACGTCATGCTGATGCTGATCGAGGAGCAGAACAAGGCCGGCGGGCTCCTCGGGCGGCCGCTCGAGGCGGTCGTCGTCGACCCGGCCTCGGATTGGCCGCTCTTCGCCGAGAAGGCTCGCGAGCTGATCACGGGTGGTTGCGCCGCCGTGTTCGGCTGCTGGACCTCCGTGTCGCGCAAGGCGGTGCTCCCGGTCTTCGAGGAGCTGAACTCGATCCTGTTCTACCCCGTCCAGTACGAAGGCGAGGAGAGCTCGCGCAACGTCTTCTACACGGGCGCCGCGCCCAACCAGCAGGCGATCCCCGCCGTCGATTATCTGATGAACGAGGAAGGCGTCGAGCGCTGGGTGCTCGCCGGCACCGACTACGTCTATCCGCGCACCACGAACCGCATCCTCGAGGCCTATCTCAAGGCCAAGGGCGTGGCGGAAGAAGACATCATGATCAACTACACGCCCTTCGGTCATTCCGATTGGCAGACGATCGTGTCCGACATCCGCGCCTTCGGCTCGGCCGGCAAGAAGACCGCCGTCGTCTCGACCATCAACGGCGACGCGAACGTGCCCTTCTACCGCGAGCTCGGCAACCAGGGCGTCCGCGCGACCGACATCCCCGTCGTCGCCTTCTCGGTCGGCGAGGAGGAGCTCGCGGGCATCGACACGACGCCCCTCGTCGGCCATCTCGCCGCGTGGAACTACTTCATGTCGGTCGACACGCCCGAGAACGCCGCCTTCATCGAGAAGTGGCACGCCTTCATCGGCGACCCGAAGCGCGTCACGAACGACCCGATGGAGGCCCATTACATCGGCTTCAACATGTGGCTCAAGGCGGTGGAGAAGGCCGGCACCACCGATCCCGACGCGGTCATCGACGCGATGATCGGCGTCGCCGTGCCGAACCTGACGGGCGGCTTCTCGGCGATGATGCCGAACCACCACATCACCAAGCCCGTGCTGATCGGCGAGATTCAGGGCGACGGGCAATTCGACGTCGTCTGGCAGACGGCGGGCCTCGTGCCGGGCGACGCCTGGTCGGATTATCTCGAGGGCTCGAAGGACCTGATGTCGGATTGGCAGGCCCCGATGTCGTGCGGCAACTTCAACGTCGCCACCGGCAGCTGCGGCGGCTCGTGAGGGCCGACCGGGACGAAGCACCCGAAGCGCGCCGCCTCAGGGTTGTCATCCCGGACGCCGAAGGCGATCCGGGACCCATACGCCCGACGTTTCAGTCGCAGCCTATAGGCTGCGTTTCGCCGACGGCCGAAGCTGCTCCACCGTAGCGACGCGAGCGCGCATGCGCGCTCGGACGATCGTCGGAGCGTATGGGTCCCGGGTCCGCTTCGCGGCCCGGGATGACAGCCTGAGGATGATCTTCACGCCGAACAGAGGACCGCATGGCCTTGCAGATCGCCCGTCTCATCCGGCTCGTCGCGCTGAGCGTCGCGCTCGCAATGGGCGCGCTCGCCGCGACGGCGCCCGGCGCGCCCGCGCGCGCCTCCGCCGACATCGAGGCGATCCTGTCGGGCTTCGCCGCCGACCAGTTCCCGCGCACCATCGCGTCGGTCCAGGCGCTCGCGGCCTCCGGTCATCCGCAGGCCGAGGCGATCCTCGAGGCGCTCGCCGACGGGCGCCTCGTGACCCGGCGCGCGGGGGGCGGCGTGCTCTTCGTCGACCGCGCGGGCGCCCATTTCGACGCCGCGACGGGCGAGCCGGTCGCCGAACCCGGCGCCACCGCCCGCGTGCGGGTCAACAACGGCGTGCGCCGCGCGATCGACGCCGCGCTGGGCAGCCTCACCCTGATGTCGCCCGATCCGCGCCGGCGCCTCGACGCCGCGCAAGCGGCCTTGCGCTCCCTCGACATCGAAAAGCGCGAGGCGCTCGCCGAGGCCCGCGCGGCGGAGACCGACGCCCGCGTCGCCCGCGCGCAGGAGGTCGCGATGGACGCGCTCGCCCTCTTCGATCCGCGCGAGGACGCGGCCTCCCGCATCGCCGCGATCGAGCGGATCGCCGGGCGCGCCAACGCGGAGGCGCGCACCATCCTCTCGCGCCTGCCGGCCGACGCGCCCGACGAGGTGCGCGAGGCCGCCCGCGACGGGCTCGCGACGATCGAGCGGCGGCTCGCGGTGGTCGCGCAGGTCCAGAACGTCTTCTTCGGCCTCTCGCTCGGCTCGGTCCTGCTGCTCGCCGCCATCGGGCTCGCCGTCACCTTCGGCGTGATGGGGGTGATCAACATGGCGCATGGCGAGATGGTGATGATCGGCGCCTACGCCACCTTCGTCGTGCAGCAGGCGATCCGCACCTTCGCGCCGGGCCTGCTCGACGCCTCGCTCCTGATCGCGCTGCCCGTCGCCTTCCTCACGGCGGGGCTCGTCGGCATCGCCATCGAGCGCCTCGTCATCCGCCACCTCTACGGACGCCCGCTCGAGACCCTTCTCGCGACCTGGGGCGTCTCGCTCGTGCTGCAGCAGGCGGTGCGCTCGATCTTCGGGCCGACCAATCGCGAGGTCGTCAACCCCTCCTTCATGTCGGGCTCGGTCGAAGTGATGGGCATCGCGCTCACCTGGAGCCGGGTGTGGATCGTCGCCTTCGCGCTCGTCGTGTTCCTCGCGCTCCTTCTCGCGATGAAGCTGACGCCCTTCGGCCTGCGCATGCGCGCCGTCGTCCAGAACCGGCGCATGGCCGCCTCGATGGGCATCCGCACGCCGGCGATCGACGCGCTCACCTTCGGGCTCGGCTCCGGCATCGCCGGGATCGCGGGCGTGGCGCTCTCGCAGATCGACAACATCTCGCCCAATCTCGGCCAGTCCTACATCATCGACAGCTTCCTCGTCGTCGTCTTCGGCGGGGTTGGGAGCCTGTGGGGCGCCTTCGTCGCGGCCTTCTCGCTCGGCGTCGCCAACAAGCTGATCGAGCCGATGGCGGGCGCCGTGCTCGCCAAGATCCTGGTGCTCGTCGCCATCATCCTGTTCATCCAGAAGCGGCCGCGGGGGCTCTTCGCCCTCAAGGGCCGCGCGGTCGAGAGCTGAGGCGGCACCGATGCGACACACGCCTTTCGTCATGCGCCTGATGGCCCCGCACATCGCGCCCGCGGTGCTCATCCTCGTCGCGGTCGCGGCGCTCGTGCCGATCGCGAACCTCGCCTTCCCGCCCGGCCACGCGCTGCACGTGCCGAACCACGTCGTGGTCCTCATGGGCAAATGGCTGACCTACGCCCTGCTCGCCGTCGCGCTCGACCTCGTCTGGGGCTATTGCGGCATCCTCTCGCTCGGCCACGGCGCCTTCTTCGCGCTCGGCGGCTACGCGATGGGCATGCATCTGATGCGCGAGATCGGCCCGCGCGGGGTCTACGGCAACCCCGTCCTGCCCGATTTCATGGTCTTCCTGAACTGGACCGAGCTGCCGATCGCCTGGTGGGGCTTCGACGTCTTCGCCTATGCCGCCTTCATGGCGCTCTTCGTGCCGGGCGCGCTCGCCTTCGTGTTCGGATGGCTCGCCTTCCGCTCGCGGGTGACGGGGGTCTATCTCTCGATCATCACGCAGGCGGGCACCTACGCGCTGATGCTCGCATTCTTCCGCAACGACATGGGGTTCGGCGGCAATAACGGGCTCACCGATTTCAAGGACGTGCTCGGCTTCTCGCTGCAGGCGCCGCAGACGCGCGCGACCCTGTTCGCGCTCTCCGCGCTCGCGCTCGCGGGCGGGCTCCTGCTGGCGCAGGCGATCGTCACCTCGAAGCTCGGCCTCGTGCTCGTCGCGATCCGGGACGCCGAGGCGCGCACGCGCTTCCTCGGCTACCGGGTCGAGCGCTTCAAATTGTTCGTCTTCACCGTCTCGGCGATGATGGCGGGGCTCGCGGGCGCGCTCTACGTGCCGCAGGTCGGCATCATCAACCCGTCCGAATTCGCTCCCGCGAACTCGATCGAGGCGGTGATCTGGGTCGCGGTCGGCGGGCGCGGCACCTTGTCCGGCGCGGCGCTCGGCGCGATCGTCGTCAACGCGCTCAAGAGCTTCCTCACGGGCGCCTATCCCGAGATCTGGCTGTTCGTGCTGGGGGGCATCTTCATCGCGGTGACGCTCTTCCTGCCCAAGGGGATCCTCGGCGCCTTCGCGGCTCTGCGCGCGCGGCTCGCCGGCTTGCACGGCAGAGGCTTCGGCAAGGGGCGCGGCGAGAAGGCGCCCGCGCCGCGCCCGGCCGCGGCGGAATGAGGGAGGCTCTCGCCATGGACACGCTCGCCACCCCCCTCCCCGCCCCCGCGGAGACCCCTGATCCGCCGCGCGCGCCCGACACCCGCGCCACCCCGGCCCTCCTCTATCTCGACGCGGTGAGCGTCTCCTTCGACGGCTTTCGCGCGCTCAACTCCCTCTCGCTCGTGATCGAGCCCGGCGAGATGCGCGCGATCATCGGGCCGAACGGCGCCGGCAAGACCACGATGATGGACGTCGTCACCGGCAAGACGAAGCCGGACACGGGCGAGATCGTCTTCTCCGGCACGCACGACCTCACCCGCCTCGACGAGGCGGCGATCGCGTCGCTCGGCATCGGCCGCAAGTTCCAGAAGCCGACCGTCTTCGAGAAGGTGTCGGTGGAGGACAATCTCGCCCTCGCGCTCGCGGGCCGGCGCGGCGTCATCGCCACCCTCCTGCACCGCGCGAGCGGGGCCGAGCGCGCGCGCATCGACGAGATCCTCGAGATCGTCAAGCTCGGCGAGCGCCGTCGCGAGGCGGCCGGCGCCCTCTCGCACGGGCAGAAGCAATGGCTGGAGATCGGGATGCTGCTCGCGCAGGACCCCGCCCTCCTCCTCGTCGACGAGCCCGTCGCCGGCATGACCGACGCGGAGACGGAGGAGACGGCCGATCTCCTGCGCCGCATCAACGCGGACCATTCGGTGATCGTCGTCGAGCACGACATGAGCTTCGTGCGCGCGCTCGGGGTAAAGGTGAGCGTTCTGCACGAGGGCTCGGTGCTGGCGGAGGGGTCGATCGACCATGTCAGCGCCGATCCGCGCGTGATCGAAGTCTATCTGGGGCGGTGAGGCGATGCTGAACGCGAGCGGGATCGACCTGCATTACGGCGCGGCCCAGGCCCTGCGCGGCGTCGGCGTCACCGCCACGCGCGGGCGCGTCACCTGCGTCATGGGGCGGAACGGGGTCGGCAAGACCTCGCTCATGCGCGCGCTCGTCGGCCAGGTGCCGGTCTCGGCCGGCAGCGTCGTCTGGGACGGGCGGGACGTCACCCGGCTCGCACCCTACGAGCGCGCGCGGCTCGGCCTCGCCTACGTGCCGCAGGGGCGCGAGATCTTCCCGCTCCTCACCGTCGAGGAGAACCTGCGCACCGGCTTCGCGGCCCTGCCGAAGGGCGTGGCGAGGATCGTCCCGAGCGAGGTCTTCACGCTGTTCCCGGTGCTGAAATCCATGCTCGGCCGGCGCGGCGGCGATCTCTCGGGCGGGCAGCAGCAGCAGCTCGCGATCGCCCGCGCCCTCGTCGCCCGCCCGCAGCTCCTCGTCCTCGACGAGCCGACGGAAGGCATCCAGCCCTCGATCATCGCCGATATCGGCCGCGCGATCACCTATCTGCGGGACGCCGGCGACATGGCGATCGTGCTCGTCGAGCAATATTTCGACTTCGCCGCCGCCCTGGCCGACGAGATCGTGGTGATGGACCGCGGCGAGGTGGTGCTCGCCGGCCCCGCCGCCCAGCTCGACCGGGACGAGGTGCGCCGGAAGGTGATGGTGTAGCGCTCCGGCAGTTCGATACGATCCCTGAGGATTGCGCCGTGCGCGCCATTGATCGGGTTGGCGTTTCGTTCTAGCTCTCGTCTCGCGAACCGAGACGGGTTCTGGAGGGCCACGCGGGTCGCGCCGCCCGCGGGCGGCGACGTCTCCAGCATCGAGCTGAAGGCGGCGCTCGAGGAGCGCTATCTCGCTTACGCGCTCTCGACGATCATGCACCGCGCGCTGCCGGATGCGCGCGACGGCCTCAAGCCCGTCCACCGGCGCATCCTCTACGGGATGCGCCTCTTGCGCCTCGATCCCGGCGCGCCGTTCAAGAAATCGGCCAAGGTCGTCGGCGACGTGATGGGCTCGTTCCACCCGCACGGCGACCAGGCGATCTACGACGCGCTCGTGCGTCTCGCCCAGGATTTCGCCTCGCGCTATCCCCTCGTCGACGGCCAGGGCAATTTCGGCAATATCGACGGCGACTCGGCCGCCGCCTATCGCTACACCGAAGCGCGCATGACCGAGGTCGCGCGCCTCCTCCTCGACGGGATCGACGAGGACACGGTCGATTTTCGCCCGAATTACGACGGCACCACGCAGGAGCCCGTCGTCCTCCCCGCCGCCTTCCCGAACCTCCTCGCCAACGGCGCGCAGGGGATCGCGGTGGGCATGGCGACCTCGATCCCGCCGCACAACGTCGCGGAGCTCTGCGACGCCGCGCTCTACCTGATCACCCACCCCGGCGCGACCTCCGAGCAGCTCCTCAACTTCGTGCCCGGCCCCGATTTCCCCACCGGCGGCATCATCGTCGACAAGCGCGAGGCGATCGCGGAGGCCTACAATACCGGGCGCGGCGCGTTCCGCGTGCGCGCCCGCTGGCATCGCGAGGATCTCGGCCGCGGCACCTGGGCCGTCGTCGTCACGGAGATCCCCTACGGCGTTTCCAAATCGCGGCTCATCGAGAAGATCGCGGAGCTCCTCTCCGAGCGCAAGCTGCCGCTCCTCGCCGACGTGCGCGACGAATCGGCGGAGGACGTGCGCGTCGTCTTCGAGCCGCGCGCGCGAAACGTCGACGAGAACCTCATGATGGCCTCGCTCTTCAAGCTCACCGAGCTCGAGGCGCGCGTGCCGCTCAACATGAACGTGCTCGTCGGCGGGACCGTCCCGCGCGTGATCGGGCTCGCGGAGGCGCTGCGGGCGTGGCTCGACCACCGCCGCGTCGTGCTCGTGCGCCGCTCGAACCATCGCCTGCGCGAGATCGCCCGCAGGCTCGAGATCGTGCGCGGCCTCCTCGTCATCCATCTCGATCTCGACCGCGTCATCAAGATCATCCGCGAGGAGGACGAGCCGAAGGCCGAGCTGATGCGCGTCTTCGAGCTGACCGAGATCCAGGCCAACGCCATCCTCGACACGCGCCTGCGCTCGCTGCGCAAGCTCGAGGAGATGGAGCTCGTGCGCGAGCGAGACGCCCTCGTGGCGGAGGAGGAGGACCTCACCGCCCTCGTCGGGGACGAGGCGCGGCAATGGAAGGACGTGGCGAAGCAGATCCGCGAGGTCCGCAAGGCCTTCTCGGGCGAGACCAAGCTCGGGCGCCGCCGCACCAGCTTCGAGGAAGCGCCCGACACCTCCAATCTCGACATCGTCGAGGCGATGGTCGAGCGCGAGCCGATCACGGTGATCGTCTCGAAGAAGGGCTGGATCCGCGCGCTCAAGGGCCATGTCGCGGACGTGTCGGCGGTCGCCTTCAAGGGCGACGACGCGCTCGGCTTCTCCTTCCACACCGAGACGACGGCGAAGATCCTCGTCGTGGCGACGAGCGGCAAGGTCTACACGCTCGACGCCGCGAAGCTCCCGGGCGGGCGCGGCGTCGGCGATCCGATCCGGCTGATGGTCGATTTCGACGAGGGCGCCGAGATCGCCGCCGTCTTCCCCTACGAGGCGGGGGCGAAGCTGCTCCTCGTCGCGTCGGACGGGCGCGGCTTCGTCGCGCCGACGGACGGCCTCGTCGCCAATACGCGCAAGGGCAAGCAGGCGCTCAACGTCGATGCCGGCACCCGGGCCGTCATCGCGACGCCGGTGCGCGGCGACCACGTGGCCATCGTCGGCGAGAACCGCAAGCTCCTGGTCTTCCCCCTCGCCCAGGTTCCCGAGATGACCCGCGGCAAGGGCGTGCGCCTGCAGCGCTACCGCGACGGCGGCGTGTCGGACGCCAAGATCTTCCCGCTCGAGGAAGGCCTCACCTGGCAGGACACGTCAGGCCGCACCTGGACGGTCGCCGGCGAGGCTCTGCGCGACTGGCTCGCCAACCGCGCCGAATCCGGCCGCCTGCCGCCGAAGGGTTTTCCGAAGACGAACAAGTTCGGGTGAGTTCCGCGCGAATGGCGGCGCGTGGGATGTCACGCCCGACGCGCCGCCTGGTCGGCGGCACAAGAGCTTGCTGCGCAAGCGTCTTCCTGCGCTGGGTCCCCTTCCCCTCCGCACGCTTCGCGTGCTCCGGCCGGGGATGACACGGGGGGAGCCACAGGTGTGTCATTCCCGGCCGGAGCCGCGGCAGCGGCGCAGGGGAAGGGAACCCAGCAAATCGAGTGGCGTGCGCAGCACGCTCTCCTGCCGCCGACTAGGCGGCTTCTGCCGATCCCCTGAGATAGCCCCCTCCCCTTCCCACCCGCGAAAAACCATGGCACGATCATTCGCATACGAATGATCCCCCGCGATCCACGCGGGGACAGGGAGGTCGAGCCGTGTCGACGACGCGCCAGCATCCGCGCGCGAGCCTGCGCGCGCACCCGCCGAACGCGAGCCCGGATTACGGCTCGACGCGCCTGCGCGCCCCCTCGCGCCCGCTCGTGATCGTCCCGCAGACGCTCACGGAGCTGACCGGCCCCGTCTACGGCCACGACCGCGTCGCTCCCGACGAGGCCGACCTCACCCGCCACCATGCCGGCGTGCCGATCGGCGAGCGTATCGTCGTCTCCGGCCGGGTGCTCGACGAGGATGGGCGGCCCGTGCCGCACACGCTCGTCGAGATCTGGCAGGCGAACGCGGCCGGGCGCTACGTCCACGTGGCGGACCGCCACGACGCGCCGCTCGATCCGAACTTCACCGGGGCGGGCCGCGCGGTGACCGACGCGGAGGGGCGCTACCGGTTCGTCACGATCAAGCCCGGCGCCTATCCCTGGCGCAACCACCACAATGCCTGGCGGCCGGCGCATATCCACTTCTCCCTCCTCGGCGCGAGCTTCCTCAGCCGCCTCGTGACGCAGATGTACTTCCCCGGCGATCCGCTCCTCGCGCTCGATCCGATCTTCGGCGCGGTGCCCGACGAGGCCGCCCGCGCACGGCTCGTATCCGCCTTCGATCTCGAGACGACGCAGCCCGAATGGGCGCTCGGCTACCGGTTCGACATCGTGCTGCGCGGGCGCGCGGCCACCCCGATCGAGGAGCCCCACGATGAGTGAGCGCCCGATCACCCCCTCGCAGACCGTAGGCCCCTTCTTCGCCTATTGCCTGACGCCGCAGGATTACGGCATCGTCCCCCTCGTCGAGGCGGATCTCGTCGGGCCGGGCGCGATCGGCGCCCCCATCCGCATCGAGGGCCGCGTGCTCGACGGGGAGGACGCCCCCGTGCCCGACGCCATGATCGAGATCTGGCAGGCGGACGGCGCCGGGCGCTATCCCACATCCGCCGACAATTCCGGCTTCGGCGGCTTCGGCCGCGCGGGCACCGACGCGCAGGGGCGCTTCGCCTTCGCGACGATCAAGCCCGGCCCGGTGCCGGGCCCGGACGGCGCGATGCAGGCGCCCCACCTCGCGGTCTCCGTCTTCGCCCGCGGCCTCCTCACCCGGCTCGTGACGCGCATCTACTTCCCCGACGAGCCCGCCAACGAAGAGGACCCGATCCTCGCGCGGGTGCCGCAGGAGCGGCGGGGGACGCTCGTCGCGCGGGCGGGCGAGGACGCGTACCTGTTCGACATCCGTCTGCAGGGCCGCGACGAGACCGTGTTCTTCGAGGTGTGACGATGGCGGGTCCAGACGCGAGCCATGTCCAGGTCGGGATCGTCGGCGCGGGGCCGGCGGGGCTCCTCCTCGCGCGCCTCCCCGATCTCGCGGGCATCTCGTGCCTCGTGATCGAGGCGCGCAGCCGGGCGCATATCGAGGGGCGCATCCGGGCGGGCGTGCTCGAGCACGAGACCGCGCAGGTGCTGCGCGACGTGGGCGTCGGCGCCCGCATGGACCGCGAGGGGCTCGTCCATCACGGCCTCCACCTCGCCTTCGACGGCGAGAGCCGGCGCATCGACCTCCACGCGCTCACCGGCAAGGGCGTGATGGTCTACGGCCAGCACGAGGTGGTGAAGGACCTCGTCGCCGCGCGCATCGAGACCGGGGGCGCCATCGTGTTCGAGGCGACCGACGTCGCGATCGCCGACATCGAGAGCGCGCGCCCGACCTTGTCCTGGCGCGAGGGGGAGGCACGCCGCAGCGTGACGTGCGATTTCGTCGCCGGCTGCGACGGCTTCCACGGCATCTCGCGCGGCTCGATCCCGGCGGAGGTGCTGCGCGTCTTCGAGCGCGTCTATCCGTTCGGCTGGCTCGGCATCCTCGCGCGCACGCCGCCCGCCTCCGAGGAGCTGATCTACGCGCGCCACGAGGACGGCTTCGCGCTCCTCTCGATGCGCTCCCCCGAAATCAGCCGCCTCTACCTGCAATGCGCCCCAGACGAGGATATCGGCCGCTGGCCGGACGCGCGGATCTGGGAGGCGTTGCAGGCGCGGCTCGGGGCGGCGGTCGGCGGAAAGCTCTCGGAGGGCGAGATCCTGCAGAAGGGCGTCACCGCCATGCGCAGCTTCGTCGCCGAGCCGATGCGGCACGGGCGGCTGTTCCTGGCGGGCGACGCCGCTCACATCGTGCCGCCGACGGGGGCGAAGGGGATGAACCTCGCGGTGGGCGACGTGCGCGTGCTCGCCCGCGCGCTCGAGCGCTTCTATGCGAGCGGCGACGAGAGCGGGCTCGTCGGCTATTCGAAGACCTGCCTTGCGCGCATCTGGCGCGTGCAGCGCTTCTCCTGGTGGATGACCCAGATGCTCCATCGCTTCGAGGAGGACACGCCCTTCGACCGGCGCCGCCAGCTCGCCGAGCTCGATTACGTGACGACCTCTCCCGCCGCCGCGACGACGCTCGCGGAGAACTATGTCGGCCTGCCGCTGGACGCGGGGGGGCACAAGTGACCTTCTCGGCCCTCGATTCGCCGCTGACCGGACCGCTCTTCACGACGCCCGCCATGCGCGCGCTGTTCTCCGCACGCGCCGAGATCGCGGCGATGATCGAGGTCGAGGCGGCTTTGGCCCGGGTCGAGGCGGCGCACGGGCTCGTGCCGGAGGCGCTCGCGGACGCGATCGCGGCCATCGACCCGGACGCGCTCGATCTCGACGCGATCGGGGAGGCGACGCGCGAGGCCGGCGTGCCCTCGATCCCCGTCCTCGCGGCGATGCGCGGGCTCCTGCCCGACGGCCTCGCCGATCACCTCCATCGCGGGGCGACGACGCAGGATCTGATCGACACCGCCCTCGCGCTGCGAGCCAAGCGCGCCTTCGCGCTTCTCGAGGCCGAGTGCGACGCCGTCATCGCCGCGCTCGTCGCCCTCGCGCGCGCCCACGCGCGCACCCCGTGCGTCGGGCGCACCTACGGGCAGCACGCGACGCCGATCACCTTCGGTCACGTCGTCGCTTTGTGGGCGGCGGGCATCGCGGAAGCCGCGGCGGACCTGGCGAGCGCCGCGCGCGGCGCCTGCCGCCTCTCGCTCGGCGGGCCCGCCGGCACCCTGCCCGGCCTCGGCGGGCTCGGCCCCGCCATCGCCGACGATCTCGCACGCAGGCTCGGCCTCGCGCCCGCGCCGATCGCCTGGCATGTGCGTCGCGGAGCGATCGCGCGGGCGGGGTGCGCGCTCGCGATCCTGACGGGGGCGCTCGCGAAGATGGCGGGCGACGTCGTCCTCCTCGGCGCGAGCGAGACGGCGGAGGTGGCCGAGCCGCACGCGCCCGGCCGCGGCGGCTCCTCGGCCATGCCCCACAAGCGCAACCCCGTATCCTCGACGGCGATCCTCGCCAATGCGAGCGCCGCGCGCGGCTGCGTGATCCCGCTGCTCGACGCGATCGTCGCCGCGCATCAGCGCCCCGCGGGCGCCTGGCACGCCGAATGGCACGCGCTGCCGCCGCTCTTCGGCCTCGCCGCGGGTGCGCTCGCCCATGCGCGCACGATCGCCGAGGGGCTCGTCGTCGACGTCGCCCGCATGCGCGCCAATCTGGAGGCCGGCGGCGGGCTCGTCTTCGCGGAGGCGGCAGCGTCCGCGCTCGCGCCGCATCTCGGCGCGGCGGAAGCGAAAGCCCGCGTCACCGCCGCCGCCGACCGCGCCCGTGCCGAGCGCATCGGCCTGCGCGCCGCGCTCGAGGCGTCGGGCGACGGCGTCCCGCTCGACGCGGCCTTCGATCTCGCGCCCCATATCGACGCGAGCGCCGCCTTCGTCGCCCGCGCGCTCGCGGATCTGGAGACGGGGCGCGGGTGACCCCTCGGGGTCACCGCGCCCGCATGATCAGCTCGTCGCGGCGGACCTCGTAGGATTCGAGCCGGTCGAGGAAGCTCATGCCGAGGAGGTTCTCCGGCAGCGCGCCGGGGCGGGCGACGAGGGCGCGGACGTTGCGCGCCTCGATCGTGCCGACCCTGAGCGAATCGATGGTGATCGGCGCCGCAAGCGTGCGACCGTTCGCCGTCATCACCGGCACGCGATAATCGAGATCGGCCTCGCGAAAGCCGAGCCGGCGCGCGGCGTCCGCCGTGACGACGACGACGCTCGCGCCGGTGTCGAAGATGAAGCGCAGCCGCTCCCCGTCCGCCTCCCCCTCGACGACGAAGGACCCGTCGAGCGCGCGCCGCACGGCGACGTCGCCCTCGGTGGTGATCGCCGCCCGCCCCGGCCGCAGCTCGCCCATCACCCGATCGGCGATCATGTCGACCTCGTAGCGATAGGCGTAGACCACCACGATCGCGAGGAAGATCAGCGCCCAGGTGGCGAGCTGGCCGAACGCGCGGCGGATGCCGCCGTCGGCGCGCGACAGCGCGGAGCCCGCGATCAGCATCACGAGGGCGAGGAGCGCGGTCAGGCGCGCGAAATCCTCCGGCGCGAGCCCGATGATCTCGCGCTCGCCATGCGTCCACACCAGGATCGCGACGCCGACGAGGAGGAGCCCGAAGCCGATCGCGCCGGGCATCAGCCGCCCGCGGGCGCCGCCGCGCCTCCCGTCTCCTCGCCGAGAAAGGCCCGGCGCATGCGCGCGTCGAGCCCGTCCATGATCGCCCGACGCTCGGCCTCCGACAGCCGGCCCCAGGTCGCGATCTCCTCGCGCGTGCGCCCGCACCCCTCGCAGAGCCCGGTCTCGGGATCGAGGATGCAGACCTTGATGCAGGGGGTGGAGATGGTGGTCATGGGATACCTTAGATCGGTCACCGGGCTGCCGCGATCAAGAGCCCGATCGACGCCCCCGCTTCCGCGACCTGCTGCGTCGCCCCCGCGACGTCGCCCGTCTGGCCGCCGATCATGCGGCGCGAGAGGGCCGTGAGCGCGAGGCCGGCGGTGGCGGCGAGGGCTGCGGCGAGCGCGAGGCCTTCGAGGGGGAGGCCCGTCGTCAGGCACGCCGCCGCCCCCATCGCGAGCGCGATCGCGGCCCCGATCGCGAGGCTCGCGGCGTCGGGGCGGCCGATGCTCGCCGAGGCGCCGCTCGTGCGCGCGGGGGGGAGGAGCGCGAGGGGGAGCATCATCGCGATCCGCGAGAGCGCGGCGGCGCTCACGAGCGCGGCCGCCGCGACGAGCGCGCCGCCGTCGTCGAGGAGCGCGGCGAGGAGGCTCACGCGCAGGATCAGCCCGAGCGCGAGCGCGCAGGCGCCGAACGCCCCGATGCGGCTGTCCTTCATGATCTCGAGCCGGCGCTCGCGCGTGCGCCCGCCGCCGAACCCATCGGCGATGTCGGCGAGGCCGTCCTCGTGCAGCGCGCCGGTCGCGAGGACGAGGACCACGATCGCGAGCGCGGCCGCGGGCAGGCTCGGCAGGCCGAGCGCGGCGGCGGCGAGGAGGACGAGGGCGGCGGGCCCGGCGATCAGCGCACCGGCGAGGGGCAGCATGCGCGTCATCCCCGCGATCGAGGGCGGGGCGTGCGGGTCGGTCTCGAAGGGCAGCGCGGGCACCGGCAGGCGCGAGAAGAAGCGCATGGCTCGAGCGAGGTCGACGAGCGCGCGGGCGAGCGGGTTGCGCGACGCGCGTCCCTCGTCCCTCTCCCCTATCGGCGTCGTTCCCATGCGGCTCTCCGATCGGCGGCCTTCACGCCGCCGTGCCCGCCCGTTATAGGACGCGCACGCGCCGACGCCATCCGAACGGGCGCGCCACGCACCGATCTTTTCGGATGAGGGAAGCGAACCGATGAGCCAAGCGACGAGCCGCCCCTTCGACGACATCCGCGCCCTCGTCGCGGGCATGCCGGGCCCCGATCAGGCGGCCGTCGAGGCGGTGCGCGCGCGCGATGCCGAGCTCACGAAGCCGCGCGGGAGCCTCGGGCGGATGGAGCACCTCGTCGAATGGCTCGCCGCCTGGCAGGGCAAGGGGAAGCCCACCGTCGCGCGCCCGCTCGTCGCGGTCTTCGCCGGCAGCCACGGGGTCACCGCGCGCGGCGTCTCCGCCTTCCCCGATGCGGTCAACCGGCAGATGCTGGAGAATTTCGCGGCCGGGGGGGCGGCGATCAACCAGATCTGCGCCGCCTACGGGCTCGGCTTCAAGGTGTTCGACCTCGCGATCGACATGCCGACCAAGGACTTCACGGTCGAGCCGGCCATGGCCGAGCGCGATTGCGTCGCCACCATGGCCTTCGGCATGGAGGCGATCGCCGGTGGCACCGATCTCCTCGGCATCGGCGAGATGGGCATCGGCAACACCACCTGCGCGGCGGCGATCTACGCCGCGCTCTACGGCGGCGATCCGGCGCATTGGGTCGGGCGCGGGACGGGCGTGGACGACGAGGGGCTCGCTCGCAAGGTCGCCGCGGTCGAGGCGGGGCTCGCGCTCCATCGGGAGCACCTCGCCGACCCGCTCGAGGTGCTCGCGCGGCTCGGCGGGCGCGAGATCTGCGCGATGGCCGGCGCCATCCTCGCCGCGCGCGCCGAGCGGGTGCCGGTCGTGATCGACGGCTATGTCGCGACCGCCGCGGCGGCGGTGCTGCACGCCCTCGATCCGCGCGCGCTCGACCATTGCCTCGCCGCCCACGTCTCGGCGGAGGGCGCCCATCGCGACGTGCTCGAGCGCATCGGCAAGACGCCGCTCCTCGCGCTCGGCATGCGCCTCGGCGAGGGCTCCGGCGCGGGGCTCGCGATGGGAATCGTCAAGGCGGCGCATGCCTGCCACACGGAAATGGCGACCTTCGACCAGGCCAATGTGTCGCGGGGGGCGTGAGCGCTCGTGAATGGAGGAGGTGGTGTCATCCCGGACGCCGAAGGCGATCCGGGACCCATAACCTCGACGACAGTCCGAGCGCGCATGCCGCGCTCGCTCCGCCACGAAACCGAAGCGAGTGTCGGCGAGACGCAGCCTACAGGCTGCGACCCCAACGTCGGGAGTCTGGGTCCCGGATCGCCTTCGGCGTCCGGGATGACAGCCCGAGGACGATTCAGGACTTCCGAGCGAAGCCCCCCTCCCCTCAGGCGAATTCCAGGATCACCGCGTCGACCGCGAGGCTGTCGCCTTCCTTGGCGTGGACGGCGGAGATGGTGCCGTCGCGCTCGGCGCGCAGCACGTTCTCCATCTTCATCGCCTCGACGATGGCGAGCGGCTCGCCGGCCTTGACCTCCTGGCCTTGCGCCACGAGGAGCGCCTTGACGAGGCCGGGCATCGGGCAGAGCAGCTGCTTCGAGGTGTCGGCGGCGACCTTCTCCGGCATCAGCGCGGCGGCCTGCGCCTCGCGCGGCGAATAGACCCGCGCGATCGCGGTCGCGCCCGCGTGCTGGAGGAGGACGGCGTTCGTCAGCGCCCGCACCTGGACCGCGATCGCGACGTCGGCGACCGTGCCCTCCCAGACCGGGTCGCCCGGCCGCCAATCGCTCGCGACCGGCAGCCGCTCGCCCGTCTCGAAGGCGACCATCACGAGATCGCCACGGGCCTCGACCGACACGCGGTGCTCCACACCTTCGAGCACGACGACGCGCTCCGGGTCGCGCGGGCGCACGTGGCCGGTCATCCGCCCGGAGATCTTCTGCGCGCGCGTGGCCTTAAGGTGGTCGATCGCCGCGGCGACCGCCGCCATGCGCGTCGCGATCACGCCCTCGGGCGCGATCGGCTTGAAGCCGTCGGGGAATTCCTCCGCGATGAAAGCGGTCGACAGCCGCCCCTCGCGCCAGCGCGGATGCGCCATGAGCGCCGCGAGGAAGGGGATGTTGTGGCGGATGCCCTCGATGGCGAAGGCGTCGAGCGCGCGGGCCTGCGCGTCGATCGCGGCCTCGCGGGTGGGGGCGTGGGTGACGAGCTTGGCGATCATCGGATCGTAATAGATCGAGATCTCGCCGCCCTCCTCGACGCCGGTGTCGTTGCGCACGGTGACGCCGCCCTGCACGCCCTCCGCCGGCGGGCGGTAGATCGTGAGCCGGCCCGTGGAGGGCAGGAAATTGCGCGTCGGGTCCTCCGCATAGATGCGGCTCTCGACCGACCAGCCATTGAGCTTCACATCCTCCTGCGCGTGGCGCAGCCGCTCGCCCGCCGCGACGCGGATCATCTCCTCGACGAGGTCGATGCCGGTGATCAGCTCCGTGACCGGGTGCTCGACCTGCAGGCGGGTGTTCATCTCGAGGAAGTAGAACGACTTGTCCTGCCCCGCAACGAACTCGACCGTACCGGCCGAATCGTAGGCGACCGCCTTGGCGAGCGCGACCGCCTGAGCGCCCATCCGGGCGCGCGTCTCCTCGTCGAGGAGCGGCGAGGGCGCCTCCTCGATGACCTTCTGGTTGCGGCGCTGGATCGAGCATTCGCGCTCGGACACCCAGATCACGTTGCCGTGCTTGTCGCCCAGCACCTGGATTTCGATGTGGCGCGGATCGGTGATGAATTTCTCGACGAACACGCGGTCGTCGCCGAAGGACGACGCGGCCTCGGACTTCGCGCGCGCAAAACCTTCCGCCACCTCGCCCGACGAATGGGCGATGCGCATGCCCTTGCCGCCGCCGCCGGCGGAGGCCTTGATCATCACCGGATAGCCGATCTCGTCGGCGATCGCGACCGCGTGTTCGGGGCTCTCGATCACGCCGAGGAAGCCGGGCACGGTCGAGACCTTCGCGGCGGCGGCCGCCTTCTTCGATTCGATCTTGTCGCCCATCGCCGCGATCGCGCGCGGATTGGGGCCGATGAAGACGATGCCCGCGGCGGCGAGCGCCTGCGGGAACGCCTCGCGCTCGGAGAGGAAGCCGTAGCCGGGATGGACCGCCTGCGCCCCCGTCTTCCGGCAGGCCTCGACGATCTTGTCGATGACGAGATAGCTCTCGGCGGCGGCGGCGGGCCCGATATGGACCGCCTCGTCGGCCATGGCGACGTGCAGCGCGTCGCGGTCCGCGTCCGAGAAGACGCTGACCGTGCGGATGCCCATCTTGCGCGCCGTCTTGATCACGCGGCAGGCGATTTCGCCGCGATTGGCGATGAGGATCTTCTCGAACATGGGCGGCGTCACTCGGGCTCGATGGGGTCTTTGTGTCCGCAACGCTTGTAGCGAGGCGGCGGTGCGCTCGTCCACGCCTCTTTCGGCTATGGGCGGGTATGGGGGGCTCGACGTCTGCGACGAGCGCGACCGTCTACCCTCCCTCTCGTGGCTAGGGGCCTTCCCCAAGAGAGGTAAGGACGAAGACGGCGCTCGTCACGGGCGGCGGGCGGGATGCGTGAACGGGATGGCCTGCGATCACCGGCGCACGCGCGCATGGACGAAGGCGAGCTTCTCCACGGCCGGCGGCGGCAGGGCGAAGGGATAGAGATCCCCCTGCCCCATCGAGCGATTGAGCGCGTTCACCGCGAAGGTGAGCGGCCCCCAGGCGGCGACGAGACGCCCGAACGCGCCGTCGTCGTGCGGATCGAAGGCGACACGGGCCGCGAGGTCCTCGGCGCCCGGCTCCTGCGGGCTCAGCGAGAGGCCGAAGGCGGCGGCGGTCTCGAGCGTGTCGACCATGTGCAGGTAGTGCGCGAAGGTCTCCGCCCAATCCTCCCACGGATGCGCGCTCGCATAGGCGCTGACGTGCCGCTCGGCCCAGTCCGCCGGCGGTCCGGCCTCGTAATGGCGGGCGAGCGCGGCGGCGTAATCGGTGCGCTCGTCGCCGAACAGGGTCCGGAACGCCTCGATCGCGTCGCGCTCGACCACGATCTTCTCGAAATAATAATGCCCCACCTCGTGACGCAGGTGGCCGAGCAGCGTCCGGTAGGGCTCGCCCATGGCGTGACGGCGCGCCTCGCGCTCGACGTCGTCCGCTTCCGCGAGCGCGATGGTGACCAGCCCCTGCGTGTGCCCGGTGGTGACGGGGGCGGCATCGGGCGGGTCGGCGAGGAAGTCGAAGGCGAGCCCGTTCGGGTCCTCCGGCCGGCGCGTGAGCGGCAGGTCGAGGGCGACGAGGGTGTAGACGAGCCGCTTCTTGGCCTCCTCGAGCTTGCGCCAGCGGGCGATGTGGTCGCCGAGCGCGAGATCGGGAATGGTGCGGTTGTGACGGCAGGCGAGGCAGAAGCGCTCCGCCCCCGCCTCCTGCGCCGGCACCAGCCAATTGCAGGCGCCGTAGGCGGCGTTCGCGCAGAAGACGTAGGCCTCGTCCGCGGAGGCGCGCTGGCGCTCGGCGGGGCGCCAGAGCGTCTCGTCGAGATCGAGCGCCAGCAGCGCCCGCCGCCCGGCGGCGAAACCGAGCCTCTTGCCGCAGGCGTCGCAGGCGGTCGCCTCGAAATGCTGGGGGGCGCCGCAGGCGCCGCAGGTGAAGAGCTTCATGGGGGTCTTTCGCGCATGCCGACGGTGCGGCGCACGTCAACGCACGAGACCGCACTTTCGGCTATCGCGGACATGCGTCGCGCGAAGACGTCCGCGCCTCAACCGAACACCACGTCCTGATATTGGTACGCCGTGAACGCGAGATACGCGACGAGCATGGCGATGCCGCTCGCGCGGCCGATCTTCGCGACGGTCAGCAGCCACACGACGAGCAGCGCCGTGAGGCCGAGCATCAGCCACATTTCGAGGTCGGCGAGGCTCGGGTCGATGGCGAGCGGCTTGATCATCGCGGTGATGCCGACGATCGAGAGGATGTTGAACAGGTTCGAGCCGACGATGTTGCCGATGATCATGCTCGTCTGGCGCTTCACCGCCGCGGCGAGGCAGGTCGAGAGCTCGGGCAGCGAGGTGCCGACCGCGACGACCGTCACCCCGATGATCGCCTCCGGCACGCCGAGCGCGCCTCCGGCCGCGACGGCCCCCTGCACCAGCACCTCCGACCCGACCACGAGCGCGGCGAGGCCGAGCGCGAGGAAGACGAGCGCCTTGCCGATCGTCGCGATGCCCTTCTCGTCGATGCCCTCGTCGTGCGCGTCCTCGGCGAGATCGGGCAGGCCCGCGCCCTTGTCGGTCCAGAAGCGGAAGACGACGAAGACGACGAGGAGGGCGAACAGGCCGAGCCCCGCCCATTGCGTCACGACGCCGTACATCATCAGGCCGACGAGGAGGAGCGTCGCGAGCCCCATCATCAGGAGGTCGGCGCGCACTTCGCGCGGGTCCGTCCGCAGCGCGTAGACGAGCGCGACGGCGCCGAGGATGAGAAGGATGTTGGCGATGTTCGAGCCGACGACGTTGCCGAGCGAGATGCCGGGGAAGCCAGACAGGTTGGCGTTGACGGAGGTGAACAATTCCGGCGCCGAGGTGCCGAAGGCCACGATCGTCGCGCCGATCAACAGCTTCGAGACGCCGAGCCGCTCGGCGAGGAAGGCCGCGGCATCGATCGTCCAATCGCCGCCCTTGACGAGCAGGAAGAGCCCGAACCCGATCGACCCGAGGGCCAGGACCGCGAGCTGGTAATCGCCGAGCATGTTCATCGAGACGCGCGCTCCGTCGGCGGCGGAAGGAAACAGGGGCGCTCTCGCGCGCACCTCAGATAGCGATCCCTCCGGCCGGCGCAAGAGCGGATCACCGCCGGCCGCGGCCGTTTCGCACGCGCTTCAGTCTGGACGCCGACGCGGCGAGGGATCGCTTCGGGGAGGGGCACGCCCCCTCCCCGTCCCGCGCCTCAC
The DNA here is from genome assembly GCF_046292825.1 of Salinarimonas sp. Classification (GTDB taxonomy): domain Bacteria; phylum Pseudomonadota; class Alphaproteobacteria; order Rhizobiales; family Beijerinckiaceae; genus Salinarimonas. The sequence continues at coordinate 47,603 of NZ_JBKBQG010000006.1, forward strand.
AGAGCCTTGACGATCTCGTCGACCATCTTCTTGGCGTCGCCGAAGAGCATCATCGTGTTGTCGCGGAAGAACAGCTCGTTCTCGACGCCGGCATAGCCGGAGCCCATGCCGCGCTTGATGAACAGGACCGTCTTCGCCTTGTCGACGTCGAGGATCGGCATGCCGTAGATCGGCGATTGCGGATCGGTCTTGGCGGAGGGGTTCGTCACGTCGTTGGCGCCGATGACGAAGGCGACGTCCGCCTGCGGGAACTCGCCGTTGATGTCCTCGAGCTCGAAGACCTCGTCGTAGGGCACGTTCGCTTCCGCGAGGAGCACGTTCATGTGGCCGGGCATGCGGCCGGCGACCGGGTGGATCGCGTACTTGACCTCGACGCCCTCCTCCTTGAGGAGGTCGCACATCTCGCGCAGCGTGTGCTGGGCCTGGGCGACCGCCATGCCGTAGCCGGGCACGATGATGACCTTGGCCGCGTTCTTCATGATGAAGGCCGCGTCCTCCGCCGAGCCCTGCTTGACGGGCCGCGTCTCCGCCTCGCCCGCCGCCGCGCCGGCCGTCTCGCCGCCGAAGCCGCCGAGGATGACCGAGACGAACGAGCGGTTCATGCCCTTGCACATGATGTAGGAGAGGATCGCGCCCGAGGAGCCGACGAGCGCGCCCGTGATGATCAGCGCGAGGTTGCCGAGCGTGAAGCCGATGCCCGCCGCCGCCCAGCCGGAATAGGAGTTCAGCATCGAGACGACGACCGGCATGTCCGCGCCGCCGATCGGGATGATCAGCAGCACGCCGAGCGCGAAGGCGAGGATGGCGATCAGCCAGAACAGGGTCGCGCTCTCGGTGGCGATGAAGGCCGCGAGCAGGACGAGGAGCAGGATGCCGAGCCCCAGATTGATCATGTGCCGCATGGGCAGCATGATCGGCTTGCCGGACATCCGCCCGTCGAGCTTGAGGAAGGCGATGACCGAGCCCGTGAAGGTGAGCGCGCCGATCGCGGCGCCGATGCCCATCTCGAACAGGCTCAGGCCCGGGATCGCGCCCGGCATGCCGATACCGAAGGCCTGCGGCGCGTAGAGCGCCGCCGCCGCCACCAGCACCGCCGCCATGCCGACGAGGGAGTGGAAGGCCGCGACGAGCTGCGGCATCGCCGTCATCGGCACGCGCCGCGCGATCACCGCGCCGATCGAGCCGCCGATCGCGATGCCGACCACCACGAGCAGGAACCCGCCGACGGAAGGCGGCGCGTAGACGAGCGTGGTCAGCGCCGCGAGCCCCATGCCGATCATGCCGAACAGGTTGCCCTGCCGCGACGTCGTCGGATGCGAGAGGCCCCGCAGCGCGAGGATGAAGAGCACCCCGGAGACGAGGTAGAGGAGATTGGCGAGATTGGCCCCCATCGCCTCAGCCCTTCTTCTTGTACATGGCGAGCATGCGCTGCGTGACGAGGAAGCCGCCGACGATGTTCACCGAGGCGAGCACGAGGGCGATGAAGCCGAGGAACGTGGCGAAGCCGCCGCCCGCGCCCTCGGCCGTGTCGACGACCTGGACGCCGACCGCGAGCAGCGCGCCGACCACGATCACCGAGGAGATCGCGTTCGTGACCGACATCAGCGGCGTGTGGAGCGCGGGCGTCACCGCCCAGACCACGTAATAGCCGACGAAGATCGCGAGCACGAAGATCGCGAAGCGGAACACGGTGGGATCGATGGCGCCGCCGGTCGCGACGCTCATGCCGGTCGCCGCCATGTCCGCGTAGGATTGGGCGGCGATGGCCGCCTCGCGCGCGGCGTCGGCCGCGGCCTGGGCACGCTGCAGCGCCTCTTCGGGTGTCAAGGTTGCCATGGCTGTCCCTCTGTCCTGAGAAGAGCCGTCAGGCGGCGGCCGGCTGGAAGGACGGATGCACGACCGCGCCGTCCCGCGTGAGCAGCGTGGCGCGCACGAGCTCGTCGTCCCAATTGGGCGCGATCTTCTTCTCGCCCTTGTCGATCATCGTCTCGAGGAAGGCGAGGAGGTTCTTCGCGTAGAGCGCCGACGCCGTCGCGGGCAGGCGGCCGGGGACGTTGCGGTGACCGACGATGCGCACGCCGCCGTGCTCGACGACCTGATCGGGCTGCGAGAGCTCGCAATTGCCGCCGCGATCGACCGCGATGTCGACGACGACGGAGCCTGCCTTCATCGATTCGACCATCTCGCGCGTCACGAGCTTCGGCGCGGGCCGGCCCGGGATCAGCGCCGTCGTGATCACGATGTCCTGCTTGGCGATGTGGGAGGCGACGAGCTGCGCCTGCTTGGCGCGGTATTCGGCCGACATCTCCTTGGCGTAGCCGCCCGCGGTCTCGGCCTGCTTGAACTCCTCGTCCTCGACGGCGATGAACTTCGCGCCGAGCGATTCGACCTGCTCCTTCGCGGCCGGGCGGACGTCCGTCGCGGTCACCACGGCGCCGAGACGCCGGGCGGTGGCGATCGCCTGCAGCCCGGCGACGCCCGCGCCCATCACGAAGAGGCGCGCGGCGGGCACGGTGCCGGCCGCCGTCATCATCATCGGGAAGCCGCGGCCGTATTCGGCGGCGGCGTCGATCACGGCGCGGTAGCCGGCGAGGTTCGCCTGGCTCGAGAGCACGTCCATCACCTGCGCGCGGGTGATGCGCGGCATCAGCTCCATCGAGAAGGCGGCGATCCTGGCGTCCGCCATCGCCTGCACGGCGGCGGCCTCGCCGTAGGGGTCCATCGTGGCGAGCACGACCGCGCCCGCGCGGATCGCGGCGAGGCGCTCGCCCTCGGGACGGCGCACGAGGAGCACGGCGTCGGCCGTGCCCGCGGCGGCGGCGGCATCGCCCGCGATCGTCGCGCCGGCGGCCTCGTAATCCGCGTCGCGGAAGCCGGAGGCCGTGCCGGCCCCGGTCTCGATCGCGACCTCGGCGCCATACGACACGAGCTTCTTGACCGTGTCGGGCGACGCCGCGACGCGGCTCTCGCCGCCGGCCGTCTCCTTCAGGACCGCGACCCGCATGCCCTCATCCCCCCGAATGCTGTTTTACGAAGCGCCGGGGGAGACGCCCCCCCGGCGGAAGGCGGCGCGTCAGCCGGCGGCCGTCAACAGGAAGACCACGAGCAGGAACGCGAGCACCGCGCCAGGAGCGCGCCAGCCGATGGCGGGCACGAAGCCGCCGAGCGCACCGGCCACCGTCGAGGCGATCACGCCGAAGATGCCCCAGAACCACGCCCCGCCGACGCCGCCGATGGCGAGCGACAGCACCCAGCCGACGACCAGCATGGTGCCGATCGTGGTGAAATGCACGAAGCCGTCATAGGTGGTCTCGTGGGTCTTGCCGTCCATCTCCGGGCGGTATTCCCGGGTCGGGTCGACATCGTGCGCCATGTTCGCCATTCCTCGTGATCCTCCGACAACGCAGATGTCGGCTTTAGCCGATGCCGTGCGCGCCCGCAATCCGTTGATGGTCGGGGATCGCGTGCGATTTCGGCAGGGGGCCGCGGGCGCGGGCGCGCGCCTTATCCACACCCGCGGCGCGCGCGCCCTCCCCTCCCGCGCCGGGCTTTGCTAGACATCATGCCATGACCGCCGATCCCGCGCCGCTCGCCGAGACCAAGACCGACGCCCGCAAGGCCGTCCCCCGCAAGGCGACGGGCGCCGAGGATCGGGTGACGCCGATGATGGCGCAATACGTGGAGATCAAGGCGGCCAACCCGGATTGCCTCCTGTTCTACCGCATGGGGGATTTCTACGAGCTGTTCTTCGAGGACGCCGAGATCGCCTCCCGCGCGCTCGGCATCGTGCTCACGAAACGCGGCAAGCATCTGGGCGAGGACATCCCGATGTGCGGCGTGCCGATCGAGCGCGCCGACGATTACCTGCAACGCCTCATCGGGCTCGGCCACCGGGTCGCGGTGTGCGAGCAGATGGAGGATCCCGCCGAGGCGAAGAAGCGCGGCGCGAAGGCGGTCGTGCGACGCGACGTGGTGCGCCTCGTCACGCCGGGCACGATCACCGAGGAGCGCCTGCTCGAGCCCGCGCGCGCGAGCCGCCTCGTCGCGATCGCGCGGCGGAAGGTCGCGGAGGCCGAACACGCCTACGGCATCGCGGCGATCGACATCTCGACGGGCGCCTTCCAGGTGGTCGAGGCGAGCCGCTCGGAACTCGGGCCGACGCTCGCCCGCCTCGAGCCGCGGGAGATCGTCCTGCCGGACGTCCTCCACGACGATCCCGACCTCGCGCCCGTCTGGCGCGAGACGGGCGCGCCGCTCTACCCGCTCCCGCGCGACGGGCTCGACGCGGCTTCCGCCGAGCGCCGCCTCCTCGACGCGTTCGGCGTCGCGACGCTCGACGCCTTCGGCGCCTTCACCCGCGCCGAGATCGCGGCGGCGGGCACCGCGCTCCTCTACGTCGCGCGCACCCAGGTCGCCGCGCGGCCCGCTCTGCGCCCGCCGACGCGCGAGGACGGCGCCGGAATCGTGGCGATCGACGCGGCGACGCGGGCCAATCTGGAGCTCACCCGCACCCTGTCGGGCGAGCGCGCGGGCTCGCTGCTCGCCACGATCGACCGCACGCTGACGCCGGCCGGCGGGCGGCTCCTCGCCGAGCGGGTCGCGGGTCCGCTGACGGACGTCGCCGCCATCCGCCGCCGGCAGGACGCGATCGCGCGGCTCGTCGAGGACGCGCCCCTGCGCGAGCTCCTGCGCGAGGCGCTTTCGCGTGCGCCGGACGTCTCGCGGGCTTTGTCGCGGCTCGCGCTCGAGCGCGGCGGCCCGCGCGACCTCGCGGCCGTGCGCGACGCCCTCCTCTGCGCGCACGCCATCGCCGATCTGATGGCGCAGGCGGGCGATCTGCCGGCCGAGCTCGCCGCGGCGCAGACCGCGCTCGCCGCGCTCGACCCCGGCCTCGCCGAGCGCCTGGGCGCGGTGCTCGCCGACGATCTGCCGTTGTCGAAGCGCGACGGCGGCTTCGTGCGGGAGGGGGTCGACGAGGCCCTCGACGAGGCGCGCGCGCTGCAGAGCGATTCGCGCCGCTTCATCGCGGGCCTGCAGGCGCGCTACGCGCAGGAGACCGGCTGCCGGACGCTGCGCGTCAAGCACAATTCCATGCTCGGCTATTTCCTCGAAGTGCCGGCGGCGGCCGGCGAGGAGCTCCTGCGCGGGCCGTTGAAGGGCACCTATATCCACCGCCAGACGATGGCGGACGCGATGCGCTTCACCACCGTCGAACTCGGCGAGCTCGAGAGCCGGATCGCGTCGGCCTCGCAACGGGCGATCGCGATCGAGCACGCGCATTTCGCCGATCTCGCGGCCATGCTGGCCGGCGCCCGTCCCGCGATCCTCGCGGCCGGCGACGCGCTCGCGATCGTCGACGTCGCGGCCGCGCTCGCCGATCTCGCCCAGGCGCGCGACTGGGTGCGCCCGCATGTCGACGAGAGCCTCGCCTTCCGCGTCGAGGGCGCGCGCCACCCGGTCGTCGAGGCCGCGCTCGAGCGGGAGGGCAAGCCCTTCGTCGCGAACGATTGCGACCTCTCGGGGCGCGAGGCCGGCGCGATCGCGGTGGTGACGGGGCCCAATATGGGCGGCAAGTCGACCTATCTGCGCCAGAACGCGCTCGTCGTCGTGCTCGCCCAGGCGGGGGCCTTCGTGCCGGCGACGAGGGCCGAGATCGGGGTGGTCGACCGCCTGTTCTCCCGCGTCGGCGCCGCCGACGACCTCGCGCGCGGGCGCTCGACCTTCATGGTCGAGATGGTCGAGACGGCGGCGATCCTCAACCAGGCGACGCGCCGCTCGCTCGTCATCCTCGACGAGATCGGCCGCGGCACGGCGACCTTCGACGGGCTGTCGATCGCGTGGGCGAGCGTCGAGCATCTGCACGAGGAGAATCGCTGCCGCGCGCTCTTCGCCACCCATTTCCACGAGCTGACCCGTCTCACCGAGCGTTTTTCGCGCATCGAGACGCTCACGCTCGAGGTCGCCGATCATCGCGGCGCGGTGATCTTCCTCCACCGCGTGGTGAAGGGCGCCGCCGATCGCTCCTACGGCCTGCAGGTGGCGAAGCTCGCCGGGCTCCCCGCGCCCGTGATCGCGCGCGCGGGCCAAATCCTCGCCGAGCTCGAGCGCTCCGACCGCGAGCGCCCCCGCGCCGCCGCCCTCGACGACCTCCCCCTCTTCGCCGCCCCCGTGCGCGCCGCCCCCCCTCCCCCGCCCGCCGCCGTCGCGAAGGACGGACTGCGCGAGGCGCTCGCCGCGCTCGACCCGGACGAGATGACCCCGAAGGAGGCGCTGGAGGCTCTCTATCGTTTGAAGGGGCTTGGGAATCCCTCCCCGTAGGGGAGGGTGGACTTTCGAGGCGTGAGCCGAGAAAGGCCGGGCGGGGCCCGGGTGGGGATCATGCTTCGAACCTCGGGCCCCACCCGACCCCTGTCGCTCCGCTCCAGGGGCCACCCTCCCCTACGGGGAGGAATGCTCGCGCCCGTCCCTCCCCGTAGGGGAGGGTGGACTTTCGAGGCGTGAGCCGAGAAAGGCCGGGTGGGGCCCGGGTGGAGAACAATCTTCAAGCCTCGGGCCCCACCCGACCCCTGTCGCTCCGCTCCAGGGGCCACCCTCCCCTACGGGGAGGGATGTCACCGCTGGAACAACCGGTGCTCCACGTAATCCCCGGCCTCGATCCCCAAGCGGCGCGTCGTCGAGGCGTTGAGCTCGAGCACCGAGAGGACCGGCTCGCCGGAGGGAATGGTGCGCTCGGACAGGGGCTCCGTGTCGCGGGCGATGCGGACGATCCGGCCGTCTTCGGCGATGAACAGCATGTCGAGGGAGATGTAGGTGTTGCGCATCCACATCGAGACGGGGCCGACGCGCTCGAAATCGAACAGCATGCCCTGGTCGGCCGGCATGGAGCGGCGGAACATGAGACCGCGGGCGCGGCTCTCCGGCGTGTCGGCGATCTCGACCTGGAACTCGTGGCGGGTGTCGCCGGAGACGATCGCGAGCGGCTCGAGCGCGGGCTGCGCGCGCAGCGGCGGGATCGCGAGGGCCAGGGCGAAGACGAGCACGGCGAGCGCCGCGACGGAGGGGCCGAGCGGCGCACGAAAAGTTCGGAGGGAACGCGACACGGGTACGATACTCGCTTGCGGATCAGTGCGAGGACGGCATGGCGCTGTCGGCGAGGCGCACCTCGGCGGCCATCAGGCCCTTGGGCCCGTCGCCGAAGCGCACCAGCACCTCCTCGCCGGGCTTCAGCTCGGCGATGCCGTACCGGCGCAACGTCTCCATGTGGACGAAGATGTCCGGCGTGCCGTCGCCGCGGGTGAGGAAGCCGAAACCGCGCAGGCGGTTGAACCACTTGCAGACCGCGCGCTCGAGCCCGCTCGTCGGCACGACGGAGACATGGGTGCGCGCGAGCGGCAGCTCGGAGGGATGGACGGCGGAGCTCTCGTCGAGCGAGAGGATGCGGAAGGCCTGGTAGCCGCGCGTGCGCAGCACCGCCTCGACCACGATCCGCGCGCCCTCGGCCGCGCTCTGATAGCCGTCGCGGCGCAGGCAGGTGATGTGGAGGAGGACGTCCGGCAGGCCGTTGTCGGGCACGATGAAGCCGAAACCCTTGGCCGCATCGAACCACTTGATCCGTCCGGCGATCTCGACGAGGTCGGCGGGGATCTCGACGGCCGCGCTCCGGGCGCGGTCCTCGGGGGCCGCGTCGCCGTCGCCTGAGGCAGCGCCCGCGAGCGGACCCGCGTCGCGGATCGCGGCGCCGGCGGCGCCCGCCTCCTCGAACCGGGGCGCCGTCACGGCGACCCTGGCCTTCCTCTCGAGGCCGGCGCGCTCGGCGCCTCCCGAATGATCGAGCTCGTCAGACATGCACGCCACCGATCGAACCACGCCGCTTGATTCTTAAGGGAAGGATAACACTCAATCGCAGGAGCGGAAGCCCGAAAGAGCGGCAACGCTCGCCCCATTCGCGAGCGCTCGAATTTCCGTCAGGTTGCTCAACGCCTTGGCTCGCCAAACGGCGAATCGGGATTGACGCGGATGGGGCTTTCCCGTCCCCTGCCGCGCGGCCGAGAGCCGCAGAACGGGAGCCCTCATGCGCATTGCCGGAACGGAAGTCACGCGGGGCGCTCCCCGCGCGCGCTTCGCGGCGATCGACGTCGCCCGCGGCGTCGCGCTCGTCGCGATGATCGTCTACCACTTCGCCTGGGACCTGTGGTTCCTCGAATTCGTCGCCCACGACATCCCCTACGACCCCGTCTGGCGCACCTTCGCGCGCACGATCGCGGCCTCCTTCCTGATCCTCGTCGGGATCGGCCTCGTGCTCGCCCACGAGGCGGGGATCGCCTGGGGCGCCTTCGCCCGGCGCGTGCTGCGGGTCGCGCTTGCGGCGGGGCTCGTCAGCGCGGCGACCTTCGCGATCTTCCCCGACGCCTTCGTCTATTTCGGCATCCTGCACATGATCGCGCTCGGCAGCGTGCTCGCGCTGCCCTTCCTCGCCGCGCCGACTTGGCTGACCGCGCTCGCCGCGCTCGCGATCCTCGCCGCGCCCGCCTTCTTCGCGTCGGAGGCGTTCGACACGCGCGCGCTCGCCTGGATCGGATTTGCCGCCGATCCGCCGCCCTCGACCGATTTCGAGCCGGTCTTCCCCTGGCTCGCGCCGGTGCTGGCCGGGATCGTGATCGCGCGGCTCGTCCTCACGAGCCGGTGGCGCGCGGCGATCGCGTCCTGGCCAGCCGATGCCGCGCCCGCGCGCGCGCTCGCCTGGATGGGGCGGCGCAGCCTCGCGATCTACCTCGTCCACCAGCCGATCCTGCTCGGCATCCTCTACCCCCTCGCGCTCGTGACGGAGCCGGGCGCCGGGCGGATGGTCTCGGAATGCCGGGTGCAATGCGTCGCGGAAGGCTCGACCGAGCGCTTCTGCGCGCTCTATTGCGATTGCGCGATCGACACGCTCGCGGCCGAGCGCCTCATCGACGTCGCCCGCCGCGGGCCCGCCGATGCCGACGAGGCGGCCCGCTTCCGCGCCGTGATCGATGCCTGCGCGGCCCGCGCGCTCGAGGCGGCGGGCGATCCCGTCACAACGGACCCTTGAACACGAAGAAGGCGCCGAGCGCGATGAAGGCGAAGCCGACGATGTGGTTCATCGTCAGGGTCTCCTTGAGGACGAAGGTCGAGAAGACGGCGAACACGACGAGCGTGATCACCTCCTGCATCGTCTTCAACTCGGCCGCCGAATAGACCTGATGGCCGATCCGGTTCGCGGGCACGGCGAGGCAATATTCGAAGAACGCGATGCCCCAGCTCGCCAGCACGACGAGCATCAGGGGCTGGTTGGGATATTTGAGGTGCCCGTACCAGGCGAACGTCATGAAGACGTTCGAGGCCACGAGGAGCACGACCGGCAGGATCGCCGCGACCGTCGGATTGGACATGTGGGGGGCCACTCGCGAGGGGCTGAACGCGCGCTTCTACTGCGCCGCGCACGCGCCGTCCACGGGCGCGCTTCGTCCGCCGCTCGGGTGTCATCGCGGGGCGGACGCACTATGTTCAGGCGGCGGGTCTTTCCGCGGGAGGGACGTCGTTGGCGCAGGATCGAGGAAGGGCCGGCGAGGAGATCGGGACGGTGCGGGTGCTGCCGCTCTGGGCCCGGCTCGTGCTCGTCGTGCTCGGCTTCCTGTTCGTTGGGCTCGGCATCCTCGGCCTGATCCTGCCGGTGATGCCCGGCGTCGTGTTCCTGATCCTCGCCGCCGCCTGCTTCGCGCGCTCTTCGCCGCGCATCGAGGCCTGGCTGATCGCCCACCCGCATCTCGGCCCGCCGATCGTCGGCTGGCGTCGCACCGGCGCCATCCCGCGCCACGCCAAGCGTGCGGCGATCCTCGGGATGGGCGCCTCCTTCGCGGTCGTGACGCTCACCGGCGCGCCCGCGATCGCGCTCGCCTCGACGGGCGCCCTGATGCTCGCCTCCGCCGCCTACATCCTGACGCGGCCGGACGGGCCGCGGGCGGACGCGACGCCGGACGTCTCCGCGGAGGAGGCCGCCCCCGAGGAGCGCGTCACGCCTCGTTGAGCGCCCCTGCCGCCGCCTCGCCCGCGGCCTCCGCATGCTCGCGCCGGCGGATCCGGACGTAATCCCGCACCAGGGCGACGCGGCGCGGCCGAAAACTCTCCGCGAGCGGCTCGAGCGCCTCGATCCGATCGACGTGGAAGATGCGGAAATCCATGCGCAGGCGGCAATGCGCGAGCAGCATCAGCGCGCGCTCGCCATAGGAGAGGCCGAGCGGCCAGATCACGCGTCGGCTCTCGCGGTCCGCGAGATCGCGATAGACGATCCGCACCGCCCGCTCCTCCCAGCAGGCGTCGCGCAAGGCGGCGAGATCGACCTGCGGCGCGGCGCGGCGCGGCGGCTGGGCGAAGCTGCGCAGGATGGCGTGGTGGGCCTGGCGGGCCTGGCGCTCGGGCAGGGTCGCGACGATGCGGGCGAGCGCGTTCTGGCCGGCGAGCGTCAGATCCGGATCGCCGATACCGCCGAGCGCCTCGACGGCGAGCCGCAACGCCTCGATCTCGAGGCGCGAGAAGCTCTGCGGGGGCAGCGCGGGGTCTTCGGTCAGCGTGTAGCCGAGCCCGGCCTCGCCGTCGATCAGCGCGCCGCCGGCCCGCAGCGTCGCGATGTCGCGATAGAGCTGCCGGCGCGAGACGCCGCTCTCCTGCGCGAGCCGCGCCGCCGTCACCGGGGCGGGCAGGCGGCGCAGCGCATCCATCAGGCGCATCAGTCGGTCGGTGCGGGACATGCTGCCTCGAGCTGTCAGCAGGGTCGTGCGATCGTCTCCCCATCGACGCAGGAGACGAACACATGCCGACACTCTACCACGCCCCCATGAGCCGCTCGGACACGATCGTGACGCTGATCCGCATGATGGGACTGGCGGATCGCATCGCGCTTCGCGAGGTCGAGATCCCCCGCCGGGACGGCACAGGCCGCCGCGACCCGGCAAACCCCCATCCCGAGGGCAAGGTGCCCTTCCTCGTCGACGGCGAGGATCGCGTGCGCGAGCGCGGCGCCATCATCCTGTGGCTGACGGATCGCTTCGGCGACGAGCGGCTCGGGCGGCCGATCGGCCACGCGCAGCGCGGCGCCTACCTGTCCTGGCTCTTCTATTATCAGGGGGTGATGGAGCCGGTCTTGATCCTCGATTTCGCGAAGCTCTCCCACCCGGCGCTGCAGGCGAGCCTCGGCGACCGGGACCGGATCTTCGCTCAGCTCGAGACGGCCATGGCCCGCGGGCCGTTCCTGCTCGGCGACGCGTTCAGCGCAGCCGATCTCCTCTGCTGCAGCCCGTTCCTGTTCTTCGGCGACGCCATGCCCACGACGCCCGCGATCGGCGCCTGGGTCGCGCGCTGCCGGGACGCGATCGGGGAGGCGTCGGTCACTCCACGGTGACCGACTTCGCCAGATTGCGCGGCTGGTCGACGTCTTTCCCCAGGAAGACCGCCGTGTGATAGGCGATCAGCTGGATCGGCACCGCGTAGACGAGCGGAGCCAGCACCGGGTGGACGCCCGGCACGACGAGCGTCGCGAGCGTCTCCATATGAGCGTTCGCGGCGCCCTTCTCGTCGGTGAGGAGCACGATGCGCCCGCCGCGCGCGGCGACCTCCTGCATGTTGGAGATCGTCTTCTCGAACAGGGCGTCGTAGGGCGCCACCACGATGACCGGCACGTTCTCGTCGATGAGCGCGATCGGCCCGTGCTTGAGCTCGCCCGCGGCATAGCCCTCGGCGTGGATGTAGGAGATCTCCTTGAGCTTGAGGGCTCCCTCCATCGCGACGGGGAAGGCCGAGCCGCGGCCGAGATAGAGCACGTCGCGGGCGCGGGAGAGATCGCGGGCGAGGTGGTCGATCGCGCCCTCGAGCTTCATCGCCTCGCCCATCAGGGCCGGCACCCGCAGGAGCGCCTTGACGAGCTCCGCCTCCTCCTGCGCCGACACGGTTCCGCGCGCGCGCGCGGCCTGAAGCGCCAGCGAGAACAAGACGGTGAGCTGGCAGGTGAAGGCCTTGGTCGAGGCGACGCCGATCTCGGGGCCGGCGAAGGTCTGAGCGACGACATGCGCCTCGCGCGCCATCGTCGAGGTCGGCACGTTGACGACGGCCATCACCGTCTGCCCCTGAGCCTTGGCGTAGCGCAGGCCGGCGAGCGTATCGGCGGTCTCGCCCGATTGCGAGACGACGAGGGTGAGCCCGCGCGCGGGCAGCGGCGCCTCGCGGTAGCGGAACTCGGAGGCGACGTCGATCTCGACCGGCAGCCGCGCGAGGCGCTCGAACCAGTACTTGGCGACGAGACCCGCATAATAGGCGGTGCCGCAGGCGGTGATGGTCAGGCGGTCGATCGCCGTCCAATCGTAGGGATGATCCGGCGTCGGCGCGCAGATCCGGCCCGCCGCCATGTCGACATAGGGCGCGAGCGTGCGGGCGACGACCTCGGGCTGCTCGTGGATCTCCTTGATCATGAAATGGCGGTGGTTGCCCTTCTCCGCCGTGAAGACGCCCGCCGCGACGCGGGTGCGCGGGCGCTCGACCGGCCGGCCCGCCTCGTCGAGGAGCCGCGCGCCCGTGCGCGTGAGGATCGCGACGTCGCCCTCCTCGAGATAGGTGATCTCGTCGGTGAAGGGAGCGAGCGCGAGCGCGTCCGAGCCGAGGAACATCTCGCCCTCGCCGTGGCCGACCGCGAGCGGCGAGCCGCGCCGGGCGCCGATGATCAGATCCTCCTCGCCCTCGAACAGGAAGGCGAGCGAGAAGGCGCCCGACAGACGCGGCAGCACGGCGAGCACCGCCTCGCGCGGCGCCTTGCCGGCGCGCATCTCGTGGGAGACGAGCTGGGCGACGACCTCCGTGTCGGTCTCGGAGGAGAAGCGCACGCCCTCGTTCTCGAGGCCGATGCGCAGCTCGCGGAAATTCTCGATGATGCCGTTGTGGACGACCGCGAGCTCGGGCGTCGCGTGAGGGTGCGCGTTCGCCTCGTTGGGGCGCCCGTGCGTCGCCCAGCGGGTATGGCCGATGCCGATCGCGCCGCCGAGCGGCTCGGCGCGAAGCCGCTCTTCGAGATTGCGCAGCTTGCCCTCGGCGCGGCGCCGGGCGATGTGGCCCTCCTCGAGCGTGGCGACGCCGGCGGAATCGTATCCGCGATATTCGAGGCGCTTGAGCGCGTCGACGAGCCTGCTCGCGACCTCGCCGCGACCGACGATTCCCACGATACCGCACATTCTGAACGTCTCCTTGCCGGGAAGAGCGGTGACGACCCCTGCCCCGAGCCTCGCACGCAAGACCTAATCGAGGCTGAAGCCGAAACGCCAATCAAGTTTCGTGACCACTTGTTTCGTTCGCGCCCGGTTTGCTTCAGCCGCCGCCGCTCTTCTTGCGTTCCGACTGCTGCGCGCGGAAGCGCGAGGCCCAGCCTTCCTTGACCGCCTGGCGACCTCGCCCGAGGGCGAGCGCGTCGTCGGGCACGTCCTGCGTCACCACCGAACCCGAACCGACATAGGCGCCCGCGCCGATGCGGACCGGAGCGACCAGCGCGCTGTTCGAGCCGACGAAGGCCCCCTCCCCCACGCTCGTGCGATACTTCAGGAATCCGTCGTAGTTGCAGGTGATCGTGCCCGCACCCAGATTGGCGCGCGCACCGATCTCGGCGTCGCCCACATAGGACAGGTGGGGGATCTTGGCGCCCTCGCCGACGCGGGCGTTCTTCACCTCGACGAAATTGCCGACCTTGGCGCCCGCCGCGAGGTCCGCTCCCGGACGCAGGCGCGCATAGGGCCCGACGCTCGTGCGCGGCCCGACGCGGCAGCCCTCGAGATAGGAGAAGGCGTGGATCGTCGCGCCCTCCTCGACGACGACGCCAGGGCGGAACACGCAGCTCGGCTCGACGACCACGTCGCGGCCCAGAACCGTGTCGTGGGAGAGCGTGACGCTGTCCGGATCGACGAGGGTCGCACCGCCCGCCATCGCGCGACGCCGCAGCCGCGCCTGCACCGTGCGCTCGGCGCGCGCGAGCTGGACGCGGTCGTTGACGCCCTGCACCTCCTCCTCCGGCGCGGTGACGATCGCGACCGGAAGGCCGCGCCCGTGCGCGATCTCGACGGCGTCGGTGAGGTAGAACTCGCCCTTCGCGTTGTCGCAGCCGACCGCGTCGAGGAGCGCGAGCGCGCGCGCGCCGGAGAGCGCCATGAGCCCCGCATTGCACAAGCCGATCGCCCGCTCCTGCGGGCTCGCGTCCTTCTCCTCGCGGATCGCGACGAGCGCCTCGCCGGCGCGGACGAGGCGGCCGTAGCCGGTCGGGTCCGCCGCCTCGAAGCCGAGCACGCTGACGGCGGCGCCGGCGGCCAGCGGCGCGCGCAGGCGGGCGAAGGTGTCGGGCTCGACGAGGGGGGTGTCGGCATAGGCGACGATCACGTCGTCGGCGCCGGCCTCGAGCGCCGCGCGGGCGCAGAGGACCGCGTGCGCCGTGCCGCGGCGGACCTCCTGGACGAAGACCTGCGCGTGCGGGGCGCGCGCCGCGACGAGATCGGCGATCGCCCCGTGATCGGGCCCGACGACGACCGCGAGCCGATCCGCGCCCGCGCGGGTGACGGCATCGAGCACGTGCTCGAGCATCGTGCGGCCGGCGACCTCGTGGAGGACCTTCGGTCGCGCGGAACGCATCCGAGTGCCCTCCCCCGCGGCGAGCACGATTGCGAGGCAGGAGCGGGATGATTCGGTCACGGGGGCGGCTCCGTTCGGGCGTTCACGATCGGCCCGGAGCTTTGGGCGAATTCTCCGCGCGGCGCAACACCGCCCTCCCGTCGATCCGCGCCCCTCGCGCGTCTGGCCACGGAGTGCACACATCGGCTGCGTGCATGCGTCAGACGAAAACGGTGCGGCCGCTCTCCTTCCCCTGAGGGGAAGGAGGCTCCGGACCCGAACAGGGTCCGGAGACGGATGGGGTCATTCGACCCGAAGGGTCGAAGGGGCGTTGGGCTTCTCCGTACGTACGGAGCTTTATGACGACGCCCCTTCGCAGCTTCGCTGCGAAAAACCCCATCCGACCCGCCGCCTTCGGCGCCGGGCCACCTTCCCCTGAGGGGAAGGAGAGCGGCGGCGCCTTGATGCAGCGATCCCATGCGCAGATCACGACGTGTGATTCTGGCAGCCGCGCCGGGGGAGAAGCGCGCGCGGCGTCAGCTCGCGCGGCCGTTGATGCAGCCCTCGGCTTCCGTCGCCGACAGGAGGGTCTCGGCGGCGCTCCCGAGGAGCACGACGCGCTGGAGGCTCTTCAAGGTCTCGAAGGATTCGTTGCGCACGCGCCACAGATCGAGGAGATCGTTGCGCTCGCTGCGCGTGACCGGCGCGTTGAGGATCGTCTGCCGTTCGACGTCGCGGGCCTCGCGGGCGCGGGTGTCGAGGGCGCTCGGGCGCTCGATGCGGACGCGGTCGACGAAGCCTGCCGCGAGCGCGTCGCAGCGCTCCTGCCCGGAGAGGCCGGCGGCGCCGGTCGGCCGCGCCACGGGGCAATAGAGCCCGCGCCATCCCGCCACGATCGATCGTTGCAGCTCGAGAACCCGGAGCACGGGGCGGATCTCCCGCTGCAGGGCCCAACCCTCGCGCCCGCGCAGAAGCGCCTGCGCCTCCTGCAGGCGATCGAAGGGATCGGCCGCGGAGGCAGCGATCGAATCGAGTCGGTCGAGCATCTCGGCCTGCGCGACGACGAGGGGCTCGACGTCGCCGAGCGCGACGAGTTGCCGCGCGTAATCGACGGCGAGTTCCATGCAGGCCGTCGGCTCGCGGCCGGCGCGCGCCTCCGCCGAGGGGACGAGCGCGACGCCGCCGAAGGCGGCGAGGACGATGGCCAGGATGCCCGTGCGGAGACGGGCCGAAGATGCGAAAACCAGGGACATGGTCCCCCAAACATGGGACACGCGGGCGCGCGTGGCAAGCATCGGCGCGCGTTGGTCGCAGCTGCGCCCCGGCCGGCGCGGGCCCGTTCGCGTCTCCGTTGCCCACCTCCCCATGCGCACCTAACGCTTGCCAGAGCGAACCAATCGTAATAACGTACTGCAACCATACGGACGCACTTCCCTCGCGTCCGCGTTGATGCGGCGTTGCTTCTTTTCTGGGGGTGGGACATGAGGACCAGTGAGGCCGTCCAGGCGCTCGCGTCCGACGATCGGGACGATCGCGAGTACCTGATCAGCGATCTTTCGCGCGAGTTCGACGTCACGTTGCGCGCGCTGCGCTTCTACGAAGACCGCGGGCTCCTCTCGCCGCGCCGGATCGGCACGATGCGCATCTACAGCGCGCGCGACCGCACCCGCCTCTCGGTGATCCTCAAGGGCAAGCAGCTCGGCTTCACCCTCGCCGAGATCCAGGAGATGCTCGACGGCGACGGCCGCGGCGGCAAGCCGGGCATCGACCTGAAGCTCTCCCTCGAGAAGGTCGACGAGCAGATCGGCCACCTCGAAGCGCAGCGGGCGGAGATCGACGCGGCCATCGCCGAACTCACGGCGACGCGCGAGCGGCTGATCCGCGAGGGTTGACGCGCCAGCGCCTCGACGGCGAACCGCGGTTGCGCTACCTCGGACGAGCCGTGCCTTCGGGCGCCCGGCTCTCGGAGGAGGAGCGGATGCAGGTCGAGGCAACTTTGCCGAACGCAGCCGGCGTCCGGAAGGCCGCGCCGAAGCGCGCGCTGTTCGGCTGGGTGATGTACGATTGGGCGACGCAGCCCTTCTTCACCCTGATCGCGACCTTCGTCTTCGCGCCCTATTTCGCGAGCGCGGTGGCATCCGATCCCATTCAGGGGCAGGCGCTGTGGGCCTATGCGACGAGCGTCGCCGGCTTCGTGCTCGCGCTCGCCTCGCCCTATCTCGGCGCCGTCGCCGATTCGACCGGGGCGCGCAAGCCCTGGAGCGTCGGCTTCGGCCTCGTGATGGCGGCGGCCTGCGCCGTCTTGTGGCTCGTCCCGCCCGCCGCGCCGACCCATCTCCTGTTCCTCGCGCTCGCGGCCTATGTCGTCGCGACGATCGCGGCCGAGCTCTCGGCCGTGTTCAACAACGCGATGATGCCCCGCCTCGTGCCCCCCGAGCGGCTGGGGCGGCTCTCCGGCACGGGCTGGGCGGTCGGCTATGCGGGCGGGCTCGTCTCGCTCGGGGTCGTGCTCGCCCTCTTCGCCGCCGATCCGACGAGCGGGCTCACCCTCGCCGGCATCGAGCCGGCCTTCGGCCTCGATCCGGCGGCGCGCGAGGGCGACCGATTCGTGGGGCCGCTCTCGGCGATCTGGTTCGTCGTGTTCGTCCTCCCCCTCGTCCTGTTCACGCCCGACGCGCCCGCGACCGGCACGCGCCTCGCGCAGGCCGCGCGGGAGGGCGGCGCGCGGCTCAAGGCGACGCTCGCGGAAGCGCGCCGCGACGGCTCGATCGTCCGCTTCCTCGTCGCGCACATGGCCTGGCAGAACGGCCTCGTCGCCCTTTTCGCGCTCGGCGGCATCTACGGCGCGGGCGTGTTCGGCTGGACGACGGTGGAGCTCGGCCTGTTCGGCATCCTGCTCACCCTCACGGGCACGGCGGGCGCGGTGATCGGCGGGCGCGTGGACGACCGGATGGGGCCGCGTTTCGTGATCCTCGTCAGCCTGGCGGCGCTCACCTTCGTCTGCCTCGGCATCCTGTCACTCGGCCCGAACCACGTCTTCTTCGTCGTCGAGACCGCGCCTGCCGACGGCCCCGGCCTCTACGCGACGACGCCCGAGAAGGTCTTCCTCGGGCTCGGCCTCCTGATCGGCGCGGTCGCGGGACCGATCCAGGCCTCCTCGCGCTCGCTCCTCGCCCGGCTCGCGCCCGTGGGCGATGCGGGCCGCTATTTCGGCCTCCTCGCTCTGTCGGGAAAGCTCACCGCCTTCCTCGGCCCCCTCGCGGTGGCGATCGCCACCGACCTCTTCCGCACCCAGGCCGCCGGCCCCGCCGTGCTGATCCTGTTCTTCGGCGCGGGCGCGCTGATCATGGCGAGCGTCCCGGCGAGCGTGCGCGGGCGGGGGTGATGGCGGGCGGGCGACACCATCGGCGCATTTGCGCGACGGCCCGCCTGCGCTATTCTGCACCGCGCGGGCGTTGATCGCGTCCGGCGTGGGGAGTGGACACGCATGTTTCCGGATCGATTGGTCGACGGGTACAACGCCTTTCTCGCCAAGCGCTTCCCGCACGAGCGGGCGCGGTTCCAGAAGCTCGCCGAGAGCGGGCAGGATCCGCGCATCATGATCATCGGCTGCATCGATTCGCGCGTGTCGCCGGAGGAGATCTTCGATGCGCTGCCGGGCGAGATCCTCGTCGTGCGCAACGTCGCCAACCTCGTGCCGCGCTTCGCGCCGGAGGCGGCGGGGCACAACAGCACGAGCGCCGCGCTCGAATTCGCGGTCGAGGCGCTCGCCGTCGAGCACATCGTGGTGATGGGCCACGCCCAATGCGGGGGCATCAAGGCCTTCGCCGAGACGAACGAGCCGCTCTCGACATGGGATTTCGTCGGGCATTGGATGGCGCAGGTGCGGCCTGCGGCGGACCGGCTCTCGGCGGAGGGAGCCGAGCGCGGGCCGGATTGGCTGACGCGGCTCGAGCAGGCCTCGATCGCGGCGAGCCTCGCCAACCTGACCACCTTCCCCTGGGTCCGCGAGCGGGTGCGGGAGGGCCGCCTGTCGCTCCACGGCGCCTATTTCTCGATCGCCGACGGCCAGCTCCTCGTGCGCGACCCGCATACGGGCGCGTTCGGCCCCCTCGCCGCGGGATCGGCGCCGCGCACCGCCCTCCTCCATTGCCGGTGAGCCGATGGCGCTCGTCGCACGCCGCCGCATGACGCAGACCTGGCGCGAGGCGACGCACGAGATCGCGTCCGCGTCCGGACACGCCGCAAGGGTCGAGCGCGCCTTCGACGAGGCGCTCGCGCTCGGCGCGCCCGAGCACATCGCAGCCTATCGCGCGCTCGAGGCCGCCGAGTGCCTCGTGCGCGTCGATCTCCCCGGCGACCCGGCGCGCTCCCTCGCCGAGGCCGAGGCGGCGCAGATCGAGACCGACGGCGAGACGCCGCCTGCGAAAGCCTAAGCCGCGTCCCCACCCGCACCGCCGGGCTTGCCTCCCCGCGCGGCGGCGACGGCGCGCTCGAGATCGGCCCGGAAGCGGACGTGCGGGGGGCGCACGCCGTGCGCGATGAGGAGGCGCCGGGTGGGGCGGCTCGCCCCGCAGATCACGACCCGCGCCCCGCTCGCCCGCACCTTGCGCGCGAAGCCTTCGATGGTGGCGGCGGCGGTCGAATCGATCATCGACACGGCCGAGAGATCGAGGACGTAGCCCTTCGGCTGAGCCCCCATCCGGCCGAGCGCCGCGCCGACGACGCCCGCGGCCGCGAAGAAGAAGGCGCCTGAGATGCGGTAGACGACGATGTCCGGATCGCTCGCGAGCGCGGGATCGTAGCGCGGCCCCCGCTCGAAGGGGGTGCCGTCCGGTTCGTCCTCGGGCACGAGCGGCAGCGCGCTGTCGACGCGCACGCTCTGCGCCATGCGGTGCAGGAACAGAAGCGCGCTGAGCGCGAAGCCGACGACGATGCCCTCGACGAGATCGCGGAAGACGACGAGGCCGAAGGTGACGAGGAGCACCAGCGCGTCCCCGCGCGAGGCGCGCAGCAACGTCGCGAATTCGTGCTTCTCGGCCATGTTCCAGGCGACGACGACGAGCATGCCCGCGAGCGCCGAAAGCGGGATCGCGGCGGCGAGCGGCGCGGCGAGGAGCATGAAGCCGAGGAGGAAGGCCGCGTGCAGCATGCCGGCGACGGGCCCCCGCGCGCCGGATCGGACGTTCGTCGCCGTACGCGCGATGGTGCCCGTGACGCAGAAGCCGCCGAACAGCGAGGAGCCGACATTGGCCACGCCCTGCGCGACGAGCTCGGCATTCGAGCGGTGTCGGCGCCCCGTCATCGAATCGGCGACCACCGCCGAGAGCAGGCTCTCGATGGCGCCGAGCAGCGCGAAGGAGATCGCGGAGGGGAGCACCGCGATCACCCGCTCGAGCTCGAAGGCAGGCAGGCCCGGCGCCGGAAGCATGCGCGGGATGCCGCCGAAGCGCGAGCCGATCGTCTCGACCGGCAGCGCGAGGAGGCTCGCGGCGAGCGTCGCGACGACGATCCCGACGAGGAAGGCCGGCCAGCGCGGGCGCAGGCGCCGCACGAGGAGGATCGTGCCGATCGTCAGCGCCGCGACGGCCGCCGCAGCCGGGCTCGCGGTCGGCAGCGCGTCCGCGATCGCGGCGAGCTTCGGCAGGATCGGCCCCGGCTCCGGGCCGGCGAGCGCGAGCCCGAGGAGCTCGGCGATCTGGCTCGCGAAGATGATCACGGCGATGCCCGCCGTGAAGCCCACCGTTACCGGATAGGGGATGTACTTGATGAAGGTGCCGAGCCGCAGGAGGCCGATCGCGGCGAGGATCAGCCCGGACAGAAAGGTCGCGAGGATCAACCCGTCGAGGCCGTGCAGCTGCACGGTGGCCGCCACGAGCACGATGAAGGCGCCCGCCGGCCCGCCGATCTGAAACCGGCTTCCGCCGAGGAGCGAGACGAGGAAGCCCCCGACGATCGCCGTGTAGAGCCCCCGCTCGGGGCCGACGCCCGACGCGATCGCGATCCCCATCGAGAGCGGCAGCGCGACGATCGCGACCGTCAGTCCGGCGATCGCGTCCGCGCGCAGATCGGCGAGGCCGTAGCCCTCGCGCAGGACCGTCACGAGCTTGGGCGTGAACAGAGCCACCGCCGAGGGCTCGGCGGGTCCGGTACGGGCGGTCTCGGCTCCCATGAGCGGACGGCGCTCCGATCTCGTTTGGTCGGATCGCCACGCTAGCCGATTCGGAGAGCGCTGCGGGACTGCGCGCGACCCCGATCGCGCCCATCCCCACCTGCGGGAAAACGCCCCGTTTCGGCCGGCAGAGGCAGGATCTCGCGCCTCGAAAGGCTTTCTTCTCAAATGCGCCGTATTCGCATTGCCGAAGAGACGAACGCGGGCGCAAACTACGCCCGGTGAGGTGAGAGAGGCTCTCGACATGCTCGACGAGCGCGCGCGCGAAGCACGGCCCGCAATTCTCCTTCTCGTCGCGCTCGCGGCGCTCGGCTGGGTCTGCGCATTCTACGCGCTGTGGCTCGATGCCGGACACCGCGTCGCGGCGCGCACCGCGATTCTGCGGCTCGAAGCCGAGAACAAGATGCTGCGCGAGGCGCTCGCGCCCCTGAACGATCTCGCGCAGGGCGAAGCGGATCCCGTCCTGCGCGGCGCCGCCGATTCCGCGCCCCAGCGCACGGGAACGATCGTCGTCGCAGAGGCGACCGCCCGCGACTTCGCGGAGCGCGACCGGCTCGAGGCCGAGCTCGAGCGGCTCGCGAGCGCCGAGAGCGCGATGCGCACCCGCATCGCCCGCGCCGCGCAGGCGGAATCGGAGGCGAGCGCGCGCCGTCTCTCGCAGGAAGAGGCCGTGGCGGCGCTCGAGGAACACGTGCTCTCGCTGCGCGACGACCTGGTGCGGCTCGAGAGCCAGATCCGCAGCGCGCGTCGCGACCTCGTCGATCTCGAACGCGAGCGGGAGGAGCGCCGCGCCGCCGCCGACGCGATCGCCGCCGACATCGCCCGCGCGCAAGCCGAGGGCTCCGTCGCCCGCGAGGCGCTCGAGGCCGCGCGCGCGACGCTCGCCGAGACGCAAGAGGCCCGTTCGGAGGGAGAGGCGGCCGTGAGCGCGGCGCGCAGCCGGCTCGCCGCGCTCGAGGCCGAGATCGCCGCCGCCGAGGAGCGGATCGCCCTGCGCGAGGCGGCTCTCGGATCGCTCGAAGAGCGCCTCGCTCGCGCCGCCGACGCCGTCCGTGCCGCCGAGCGGGCGGCGGCCGCCCCGGCACCGGGTGCGCCCTCCCCGCCCCCTGCGGCGGCGACCGTCCCCGAGACCGCGCCCGGGATCGAAACCCGCCCCGACGGTCTGCGCGTCATCCGCGTCCCCGTCCGCCCCTGATCTCGAGCCGCTTCGAAGAAAAAACCCCTCCCGCCGGGATCGGGCGGGAGGGGTCTCTTCGCGTCCGAAAGCTGCCGCCCGCGCCGCTCACGTCGCGGCGAGGACCGCGAGCAGGAGGAGCGCCATGATGTTGGTGATCTTGATCGCCGGGTTCACGGCGGGACCGGCGGTGTCCTTGTAGGGATCGCCGACCGTGTCGCCGGTCACCGAGGCCTTGTGGGCCTCCGAGCCCTTGACGTGCTTCACGCCGTCCTTGTCGATGAAGCCGTCCTCGAAGGACTTCTTGGCATTGTCCCAGGCGCCGCCGCCCGACGTCATCGAGATCGCGACGAACAGGCCCGTCACGATCACGCCGAGCAGCATCGCGCCCACCGCCGAGAAGGCCTGGCTCTTGCCCGCCACCATGTAGACGACCGCGAAGGTGACGATCGGCGCGAGCACGGGCAGGAGCGAGGGCACCACCATCTCGCGGATGGCGGCCTTGGTCAGCATGTCGACCGCGCGCCCGTAATCGGGCCGCTCGGTGCCGGCCATGATGCCCGGCTTCTCCTTGAACTGCCGGCGCACCTCCTCGACGACCGCACCCGCCGCGCGGCCGACCGCCGTCATCGCGATGCCGCCGAAGAGGAAGGGAATGAGGCCGCCGAACAGGAGGCCGACGACCACGTAGGGGTTCGCGAGGGAGAAGTCCGGCGTCACGCCGCGGAAGTACTGGTAGACCGTCGAGTCGGGCTGGTTCGCCGCGAGGATGAAGTAGTTGAGGTCCGACGTGTAGGCGGCGAACAGGACGAGGGCGCCGAGACCCGCCGAGCCGATCGCGTAGCCCTTCGTCACCGCCTTTGTGGTGTTGCCGACGGCGTCGAGCGCGTCGGTCGAGCGGCGCACCTCCTTCGGCAGGCCCGCCATTTCGGCGATGCCGCCGGCATTGTCGGTGACCGGGCCGAAGGCGTCGAGCGCCACCACCATGCCCGCGAGCGCGAGCATCGCGGTCACCGCGATCGCGATGCCGAACAGGCCCGCGAGCAGGTAGGAGCCGATGATGCCGGCGACGATGACCAGCGTCGGCAGAGCGGTGGATTCGAGCGAGATCGCGAGGCCCTGGATGACGTTGGTGCCGTGGCCGGTCACGGACGCCTGCGAGATCGAGCGCACCGGCCGGAAGCCGACGCCGGTGTAGTATTCGGTGATCATCACGATGAGCCCGGTCACGACGAGGCCGAGCACCGCGCACAGGAAGAGGTTCAGCGAGGTGAAGGTCACCGCCTCGACGCCGCCGCCGAGCACCGGCACGTTGGCGGTCATCTGCGTGCCGAAGCCGCCGAAGAGGAGGAGGTTCACGACCGCGATCATGCCGATCGAGAGCACGCCCGTCGCGATGAAGCCGCGATAGAGCGCCCCCATGATCGAGTTGTTCGAGCCGAGCTTCACGAAGAAGGTGCCGACGATCGAGGTGAGGATGCAGGCCGCGCCGATGGCGAGCGGGTAGAACAGGACGGTCTCGAGCACCGGCTGGCCGGCGAAGAAGATCGCGGCGAGCACCATCGTCGCGACGAAGGTGACGACGTAGGTCTCGAACAGGTCGGCCGCCATGCCGGCGCAATCGCCGACGTTGTCGCCCACGTTGTCGGCGATGGTCGCGGGGTTGCGCGGATCGTCCTCGGGGATGCCCGCCTCGACCTTGCCGACGAGGTCGCCGCCGACATCGGCGCCCTTGGTGAAGATGCCGCCGCCGAGGCGCGCGAAGATCGAGATCAGCGAGGCGCCGAAGCCCATCGCGACGAGGCTGTCGATCACCGTGCGCGAGCCCGGGCCGTAGCCGAGGAAGCGGGTGAGGACGGCGCAATAGACCGCGACCCCGAGAAGCGCGAGGCCCGCCACCAGCATGCCCGTCACGGCGCCCGACTTGAAGGCGACGTCGAGCCCCTTGGCGAGCGATTGCGTCGCCGCCTGGGCGGTGCGGACATTGGCGCGCACCGAGACGTTCATGCCGATGAAGCCGGCGGCGCCCGACAGGATCGCGCCGATCGCGAAGCCGATCGCGACCCAGATGCCGAGCAGCCAGATGAGAGCGAGGAAGAGGACGATGCCGACGAGGCCGATCGTCACGTATTGCCGCCAGAGATAGGCCTGGGCACCCTCCGCGATCGCACCGGCGATCTCCTGCATGCGCAGGCTGCCGGCGTCGCGTTTCATGACGTCGTTGATGGCCCACAGGCCGTAGGCGATCGATAACGCGCCGCCCAAAATGATCAGTGTGAGTGCGAGCATGTGTCCGTCCTTGCGCTGGGGTCGGTGTCGGTTCTCACCGGCATGCACGCCGGGGCCGGCGCTCGCCCCTCGAGGTTTCCACCTCGATTCGTGCCAAACTTTCGGGTCGTGCGCAAACGACTCGTTGGCAGGATCGCGGTTTCGGACGTCGTTTTCCCCTTTTGCTTAAGACGCGTTCGGCCGGGCTCAGCGGCGCCCGGCCTCCGGGTCGACGCGGAAGCGCTCGACGGGGCGGGCGTCGTCGTGGGCGAAATAGTGCGGCGGACCGAGCACGCCGTAGCCGGCGCCCGCGCCAGCGGTCAGGACGAGGGCGACGAGGCGGCCGTTCTCGTCGATGACGGCATCGCCGACCAGAGCGTGCGGCAGGCCGGCGGCGACGGGGATCGTGTCGCCGACGAGATCGGCGAGCGACCACGCCCCCGCGCCGGGCAGGACGGCGCCGTTCCAGCCGTCAGCATCGACGGGCACGATCTCGGAGGCGGCGACGCGTGCGGTCAGCATCGGGCGCGTCATCTCGGTGGCGGCTTCGATGTCGGCGGTGCGCACCGGGATCTCGACGGAGCTCAGGTCGCCCGCGATCGCGACGGAGGACATCGGCACGTTGGCGAGCGTGCGGCCGAAACCGAGCGTGCCGCCGACCGCCACGACGAGGGAGAGCACGCGCCCCTGTTCGTCGAGGATCAGCGTCTCGACGGATCCCGCCCGCTCGCCGTCGGCGTCGATCACGGTGGCGCCCATCAGCGCGCGGGCTCCGAAACCGAAGCCCTCGTAGCGATCCGAGCGGCGCCAGGCCGGCAGGATCAGAAGGTCGACCTCGGCGAGCGCCGCGGCCCGCGCGGCCTGCGGATCGGGCCGATCGGCCTCGGCTCGGGCCGGCTCCGCCGGTGGTGCCGGCGCGATCTGCGGCGCTGCAGGAAAGCCGCGCAGGTCCTGCGCCGCGCCGGGCGCCGCGAGCGTCAGCGCGAGCGCGGCAGCCAGGCTCGCGGGGCTCACGAGGCTTCGTGCGAGACGGCGCATGATCGATCTCCCGGGTTCGAACTCACCCGGGGAGAACCGCCACGCGAGGCTCGGCGTTCCGCGAGCCCCCCCTCAGGCGGTCGCCTTCGCCGTCTCGAGCTTCTTCTTCTCGCGCGGCGAGACCGCCCGCCGCTCCGGGACGAGCCCCTGCGGCGAGAAGCGCAGGACGGTCAGCAGGATCGCTCCCATGAGGAAGAGACGCAGATGCGGCGCGGAGGCGACGAGGTGGTTGCGCAAGCCCGCCTCCATCGGCACGTTCGTCGTGATCAGCTGCATCAGCCACAGACCCGCCGGCTCCGCCTGGACCCAGACGAACCAGATCACGAAGGCGCCGAGCACCGCGCCCATGTTGTTGCCCGAGCCGCCGAGGATCACCATCACCCAGATCAGGAAGGTGAAGCGCAGCGGGATGTAGGAGCCCGGCGTGAACTGGCCGTCGAGCGTCACCAGCATCGCGCCGGCGATGCCGACGACGGCGGAGCCGAGCACGAAGACCTGCAGATGCCGGCGCGTCACGTCCTTGCCCATGGCGGCGGCCGCGTCGCGATTGTCGCGGATCGCGCGCATCATCCGCCCCCAGGGCGAATTGAGCGCCCGCTCGGCGAGCACCAGGAGGACGATCAGCACCGTGCCGAACAGGAGCGTGTAGAGGAGCGCGACGAAGGTCGAGGAGAACGGCACCGGGTTCACGCCGAGCCGCGCCGCGAGATCGAGGAACCAGGGCGTGGTCTGCAGGTCGATCTCGAAGGGCACCGGACGGGGCACGCCGGTGACGTTCTTGACGCCGCGCGTGAGCCAGGCCTCGTTGCGGATCACCGCCATGATGATCTCGGCGATGCCGAGCGTGGCGATGGCGAGATAGTCCGAGCGCAGGCCGAGCGCGACCTTGCCGATGAGATAGGCCGCGCCCGCCGCGAAGAGCGCGCCGATGCCCCACGAGAGGACGACCGGCAGGCCGAGCCCGCCGAGATAGCCGGTGACGGCCGGGTTGACGTTCTCGATCGCGGTCGTCGCCGGGTCGGCGAAATAGCGCACGAGGAAATAGCCGATCGCGACGATCAGAACGATGGCCGGTGCGCGCAAGGACGGCGCCAATCTGCGATGCGCCGCGATGGCGAGCGCGATCGCCGCCGCCGCCGTGATTCCGGCCGCGAGCAGCCCCGGCGCGCCCACGGCCCACGCCTCGGGCACCGGGGGCATCGCGACGAGCACCGCCGCCACGCCGCCGAGCGCCGCGAAACCGAGGATGCCGGCATTGAACAGGCCGGCATAGCCCCATTGCATGTTCACGCCGAGCGCCATGATCGCCGAGATCAGCGACATGTTCATGATCGTGAGCGCGAGCGTCCAGCTCTGGAAGAAGCCGACGGCCGCGAGCGCGGCGCCCATCAAGGCGAACAGGACGGGTGCGGGCGGGCGGCTCATATCACGCGACCCCTGAGGATGCCGGTCGGTCGCACGAGGAGCACGACGACGAGGATGAAGAACGAGACGGCGAACTTGTAGTCGGTCGACAGGAGCTGGACGACGCCCTCCGGCATCCACGTCTCGGGCAGCATGTGCGCGAGCACGCGCCGATAGGCGTAGGTGACGCCCACCTCGGAGAAGGCGACGACGAAGCCGCCGATCACCGCGCCGATCGGATTGCCGATGCCGCCCACGATCGCCGAGGCGAAGATCGGCAGGAGGAGCTGGAAATAGTTGAAGGGCCGGAAGCTCTTGTCGAGGCCGTAGAGCACGCCCGCGAGCGTCGCGAGCGCCGCCGCGAGCGCCCAGGTGATGAGCACGACGCGGCCGGGATCGATGCCGGAGAGGAGCGCGAGGTCCTCGTTGTCGGAATAGGCGCGCATCGCCTTGCCGGTGCGCGTGCGCTGGAGGAACCAGAACAGAGCTGCCATGGCCGCGACCGCGACGACGACGGTGAGCACCTGGCTCGTGCGCAATGCGAGCCCCTCGGCGAGGCCCGTCCAATCGCGGAACTCGTTGGCGCGGATCACGAAGCGCTCGCCGTCCTCGAAGCGACGATCGTCGACGCCGATGAAGAGGCGCACCAGCGCGTTGTAGACGAACATCACGCCGACCGACACGATGACGAAGGTGACCGGCGCCGCCCTCTGCTTGCGGTAGAAGCGATAGACGAGGCGGTCCGTCCCGAGCGCCAGGAGCACCGCGCCCGCGATGCCGAAGGGCAGCGCGATGAGCGCGGTCGGCAGGAATCCGAGCCCGATGCCGGCCGCCTGCAGCATCCAGGTGACGAGGATGGTCACCATCGTGCCGAAGGCCATCATGTCGCCGTGCGCGAAATTCGAGAAGCGCAGGACGGCGTAGATCAGCGTCACGCCGAGCGCGCCGAGCGCGAGCTGCGCGCCGTAGGCGAGGCCGGGGATCAGCACGAAGTTCGCGAGCGCCACGAAGGCGTTGAGGAAGCCTTCCACGGCTCACCCTCCCAGGAAGGAGCGGCGGACCTCCGGGTCGGCGAGGAGCGCCTCCCCGGTGTCCGTGAAGCGGTTGCGGCCCTGCACGAGGACGTAGCCCTTGTGCGCGATCGAGAGCGCCTGGGCGGCGTTCTGCTCGACCATGAGGATGGCGATGCCGGTCGCGGCGATCTCGAGGATCTTGTCGAAGAGTTCGTCCATCACGATCGGCGAGACGCCCGCCGTCGGCTCGTCGAGCATGAGCACCTGCGGCTTCGTCATCAGCGCGCGGCCGACCGCCACCTGCTGACGCTGGCCGCCGGACAATTCGCCCGCGGGCTGGCGACGCTTCTCGGCGAGGATGGGAAAGAGCGAGAACACCTGCTCCATCGTCTCGCGCGCGTCGTCCTGGCGGATGAAGGCGCCCATTTCGAGGTTCTCCTCGACCGTGAGCGCCCGAAAGACGTTGTTCGTCTGCGGCACGAAGCCCATGCCGGCGAGGACGCGCTCCTGCGGCGTGAGCCCCGTGATGTCGCGACCGCCGAGCATCACCCGACCGAGCCGCAGCGGCAGCATGCCGAAGACGGCCTTCATCGCGGTGGACTTGCCCGCGCCGTTCGGCCCGACGATGACCGCGATCTCGCCGCGCTCGACGCCGATCGTGCAGGCATGCAGGATGTCGGCGCCGCCGTAGCCGCCCGTCATCTCCTCCCCGACGAGGAAGCTCACGACACGCCTCCCGCGCTGGCGACGGGCGCCGCCGCGCCGACCGGCGCCGCGACGCGCGGCGGACGGTTCTTGAGGCCGCGTCCGAGATAGGCCTCGATCACCCGCTCGTCCGCGCGGACCACGTCCGCCGGCCCCTGCGTCAGGACGGTGCCCTCGGCCATCACGATGACCGGGTCGCACAGGCGCCCGATGAAATCCATGTCGTGCTCGATCATGCAGAAGGTGTAGCCGCGTTCGCGGTTGAGGCGCTGGATCGCCTCGCCGATCGTCTTGAGGAGCGTGCGGTTCACGCCCGCGCCGACCTCGTCGAGAAAGACGATCTTGGCGTCGACCATCATGGTGCGGCCGAGCTCGAGGAGCTTCTTCTGGCCGCCCGAGAGATTGCCGGCGAGCTCGTCGGCGACGTGGTGCAGATGCAGGAAGTGGAGGACCTCCTCCGCCTTCTCAGCGACGCGCCGCTCCTCGGCCGTGATGCGCGAGCGCCGGAAGAGCGCGGTCCACAGGCTCTCGCCCGATTGCGCGGAGGGGACCATCATGAGGTTCTCGCGCACGGTGAGCGTCGAGAATTCGTGGGCGATCTGGAAGGTGCGCAGCAATCCGCGCTGGAACAGCTCGTGCGGCGGCAGGCCCGTGATGTCCTGCCCGTCGAGCAGGATGCGTCCGGAGGTCGGCGTCAGGTGACCGGCGATGCAATTGAAGAGGGTCGTCTTGCCGGCGCCGTTGGGACCGATGAGACCGGTGATCGAGCCCTTCGCGATTTCGAGACTGGCTCCGGCCACCGCCTTGAGCCCTCCGAAATGCATGTGCACGTTCTCGACGCGGATCATGCGGGTGTCCTCGACTGCATAAAAAGAAGCCGGCCCGGAGTGCTCTCCGGGCCGGCGATCGCGCGCGATCAGCGGAACTCGATCGTCTGGAAGGCGCCGTCCTGGACCTCGTAGACGCGGTAGGTGCCCGCCGCCTCGCCGGGGCCGATCAGCTCGACGCCAGTGACGCCGACGAAGTCGATCTCGCCGCCATTCGCGAGGATCTCGAGGCCGCGGGCGATCTCGCCCGGCCCGATCTGCTCGCCCGGAGCGTTGGCGACCGCCATCACGTGCTCGGCGATCGACGCGCGGTCGGCGGAACCGGCCGCCTGCATCGCGAGGATCAGGAGGGCCGCCGCGTCGTAGCTCTCGCCGGCATAGCTCGTCGCCGCGTTGAAGCCGGCGGCGCTCGCCATCTCCTCGAAGCGGGCGCGACCCTCGCCCTCGGAGCCAGGAGCGGTGCCGAGCACGGTGCCGTCGAGCTCCGAGCCGATCGCCTCGATGATCGAACCGCCGAACATGCCGTCGGCGAAGATGAAGCTCTCGAAGGCGCCGGTGTCGAGCGAGGCCTGGACGATGCCGCGGCCGCCCTGGTCGACATAGCCGAACACGGCGAGGTGCTGAGCGCCCGACGCGGCGAGCGCGCCCACCTCCGCCGAATAGTCGGCGCGGCCGTCCTCGTGCGCGGCGGTCATGAGAACGCGACCGCCGAGCTCCTCGAACGCACGCGAGAAGCTCTCGGAGAGGCCGCGGCCGTAATCGTTGTTGGTGTAGGTGACGGCCACCTCGTTGATCTCGCGCTCGATCAGGAGCTCGGCGATGACCGCGCCCTGGCGAGCGTCGGAGGGCGCCGTGCGGAAGAACAGGCCGCGATCGTCGATCGTGGTGAGCGCCGGCGAGGTCGAGGACGGGGAGATCATCGTCACGCCGTTGGGAACGGCGATGTTGTTCACCACCGCGGTGGTGGCGCCCGAGCAATCGGCGCCGACGATGGCCGCGACGTTGTCGACGGTCACGAGGCGCTCGGCCGAGGCGGTCGCCGCGGCGGCGTCGACGCAGGTCGAGTCGGCGCGGACGGCGTTGATCGTGCGCCCGCCGAGGAACTGGCCGGACTCGGAGGCCTCCTGGATGGCGAGTTCGGCGGCGGCCGCCATGGCCGGCGTGATGGACTCGATCGGGCCGGTGAAGCCGAGCAGGATGCCGATATTGACCGGCTCTTCCTGAGCGAGGGCCGGCGCCGTCATCAGGGCCGCGGCGGCGGTGGCGATGAGAAGCTTCTTCATAGGGTCACTCCCACACACGATGTGCTCTTGGCGAGCTTGTCTGCGCTCCGCCGGCCCCCTCGGTCCGGCGGATTAGGACAAGTCCTAATGCAAACGAAAGCGCAAGGCTACTTCATCGCAGCCGCCGCGACGATTTTAGTCGTATCGCCGTGAAGTTTCATGCATTAGTTGCGAATATTGGCGATTTCGCGCCCGGCGGTGGCAACGAGCGCGTCGCTCACCCGTCCAAGCGGACGTCGAGGACGCAGACGAGGCCCTCCCGCGCGTAGTCGAAACGCACGTGCGGCGTGAGGCGCGCGATCAGGCGCGAGCCGAAGCCGGTGCGCGTCGGCGGGGTCACCGGCGGCCCGCCGCGCTCGGTCCAGACGAGGCGCAGGTGCCGCTCGCTCCCCTCCTTGCGCAGCTCCCAGGCGATGTCGACCCGCCCCTCGGGGACCGACCCGGCGCCGTATTTTACCGCGTTGGTGCACAGCTCGTGCAGGACGAGCGCGAAGGTGAGGACCTGCTGCGGATCGATGGTGACCCGCGGACCCTGCGGCACGAACGCGCAGCCGGTGTCGTAGGGAGCGACGATCTCGGCGATCAGCGCATCGAGCGGCGCCGCGTCCCAACGGGTACGCGTGAGGAGATCCTGCGCCTTCCCCAGCGCCTGCAGGCGCGCCATGAACGTCTCGCGCGTCTGCGGGCCGTGACTGTGGCGGAAGGTCTGCAAGGCGATCGCCTGCACCATCGCCAGCGAGTTCTTCACGCGATGGTTGAGTTCGGCGATCAGCGTCTGCTGGCGCTGCTCGAGGCGCTTGAGCGCGGAGACGTCGACGACGCTCACGAGCGTCCGCTCCGCCCGCTCGCCCTCGAAGACGATCGTGAACATCGCGTCGAAGGGGCGCCCGCCGAAGGTGCACAGGGGCCCCTCGATCTGGACGAAGCGCTCGCCGCGCCACAAAGCCTCGAGTTCCTTCACGAAGACGTCCTCGGCGCCCTCGGGGAACACCCGCGAGAGCGAGGCGAGGAAGCCCGCCTTGTCGTCGGCCTCGAACAGGCGCAGCGTGAAGCGGTTCACGTCGCGCAGGACGACGACATCCATCAGCTCGCGAACGAGCTGCGGGCGCTGCGCGAGATGGGCGCTCAAGTCGACGACGCCCTGCGCCCGCAACGCCTCCAGGCGATCGAGGATCGCGGAGAAATCCTCGTCCCAGAGCGACACGCCGACGTGATCGAAGAGTGCGCGCGCCCGCGCCTCGCTCGCCGCCAGAGCGGCCTCCGCCTCGCGTCGCTCGGTGATGTCGATCACCGTCCCCACATAGCCGAGGAAGCGGCCGTCGGGCGAGAGGCGGGGCCGGGCGGAGTCGATCGCCCAGCGATAAACGCCGTCGGCGCGGCGCAGGCGGTACTCGATCGAGAACGTCTCGCCGCGCGCGTTGGCCTCGGAGAACGCCCGCTTCACGTGCGCACGATCGTCGGGATGAACGGCGTCGAGCCAGCCGAAGCCGAGCCCGGTCTCCTCGCTCTGCCCGGTGAAGCGGAACCATCCCTCGTTCAGGAAGACGCAGCTGCCGTCCTCGCGCGTCACCCAGATCATCGAGGGCGAATGGTCGGCGATGTTGCGGAAGCGCGCCTCGCTCTCGATCAGCGCGCGCTCCGCGTTGCGCTCAGCGGTGATGTCGCGGAACACGATCGCGAAGCGGCCGTGGGGCTCGACCGGGGTGGCGAAGACGTCGAACCACCGCCCCATCGCCTCCGAGCCCTGCTCGAAGCGCAGCGTCCGCCGCTCGAGCCCGGCGCGGGCATAGATCTCGACCCAATGCGGCTCGAGATCGGGCACGAGCTCGAGCGCGGTGCGTCCGACCGCGGCGACGATGCCCGTCATCTCCTCGAACAGGGCGTTCGTCTCGAGGAAACGATAGTCGCGCGCGCGCCCCTGGTCGTCGACGATCATCTCGCACAGACAGAAGCCGTCGTCGATCGCGTCGAAGATCGCGCGATGGCTCCCGTGCGGCTCGACGACGGGCTCGTCGGGGTCGGAGGAGAGGTCGACGTCGACGCCCTCGAGCGCGATCGCCCGGCCGGCCTCGTCCACCACGAGCCGCGCGCGGCTCGACACGAGCCGCACGCCGCCGTCGCGGCGCAGGATGCGGAAGCGGTGGGCGTGCCCCTCCCGCCGCGAGGAGAGCGTCTCGCTGACGGTGGCGATGACCCGCCCGCGATCGGCGGGATGCACGAGATCCGCGAAGGCCTGCAGGGTCACGGGCGCGCGGTCCGTCTCGGCCATGCCGTAGATGCGCCGCAATTCCTCCGACCAGTGGATCGTCCGCGTGGCGATGTCCCACCGCCAGGTGCCGACGCCGAGCCCTGCCGGGACGGAGGCGACGGCCAAGCCGAGCTCTCTCTCGTATCTGGTCAACGGCGACCTCGTCGGCGGAGGGATCTCGATCGGGGAGACGGGGCATAGTGACGAAAAGGGTCCTATCGCGCAAGTCTCCGAATTGCCATAGAGGCGGGTCGATTATTGCGAAGTTTGCGAGCCGAGCGCGGCTCTACGCAGTGGGCGGGACGGTCTAGTTTGGAATTCTCGAAAGGTGGAGCGCCGCATCGCCGGAAGGCGGCCGTCGCCGCCGCTCGCGAGCGTCGGGGCGCGCCGGCACGGCCGCCTTGCGGAGGAAGGCGTTATCGGTTAAGACCGCGCGACCCGGCGGGGCCGGCGCCGCGAGGCGGCGCGAGCCCGGCCGGTCGAGCTATGCCTTCGTCCGACGTCGAAGCGCCGGCCCGCTCGCGAGAGCGGACAGTCCGGCGTCTTCCCGTTCAGGGGGTCGCCGGCTGCGGCGGACGGGGGCGCATCGCAACACGAGCCGTCGGCGCACGCCCGCAAGGGCCTGAAGGAGCCTGAATGTCCGCACAACAGCAGCACGCGCCCAGCCGCGAGGATTTCGCGGCGCTTCTCGAGGAATCGTTCAAGCTGAACGAAGTCGCGGAAGGATCGGTCGTCAAGGGCCGGGTGGTGGCGATCGAGAAGGACGTCGCCGTCATCGACATCGGCGCGAAGACCGAGGGTCGCGTCGCCCTCAAGGAATTCATCGGCCCCGGCCGCGACGAGCCGATCGACGTCGGCTCCGAGGTCGAGGTCTATGTCGACCGCGTCGAGAACGCGCTCGGCGAGGCGGTGATCTCGCGCGAGAAGGCGCGTCGCGAGGAGAGCTGGGTCAAGCTCGAGAAGGCCTTCGAGGCCAACGAGCGCGTCCAGGGCCTCATCTTCAACCAGGTCAAGGGCGGCTACACGGTCGACCTCGACGGCGCCGTGGCGTTCCTGCCGCGCTCGCAGGTCGACATCCGCCCCGTGCGCGACGTCACCCCGCTGATGGGCGTGCCCCAGCCGTTCCAGATCCTGAAGATGGACCGCCGCCGCGGCAACATCGTCGTGTCGCGCCGCACCGTGCTCGAGGAGAGCCGCGCCGAGCAGCGTTCCGAGCTCGTCGCCAACCTCGAGGAAGGCCAGGTCATCGACGGCGTCGTCAAGAACATCACCGAGTACGGCGCGTTCGTCGATCTCGGCGGGATCGACGGCCTGCTCCACGTCACCGACATGGCGTGGCGCCGCGTCAACCACCCGTCCGAGGTCGTGCAGATCGGTCAGACCGTCAAGGTCAAGATCATCAAGATCAACCACGAGACGCACCGCATCTCGCTCGGCATCAAGCAGCTCCTCGCCGATCCGTGGGAGGGCATCGCCGCCCGCTACCCGGTCGACGCGCGCTTCAAGGGCCGCGTGACGAACATCACCGATTACGGTGCGTTCGTCGAGCTCGAGCCGGGCATCGAAGGCCTGATCCACGTCTCCGAGATGTCCTGGACGAAGAAGAACGTCCATCCGGGCAAGATCGTCTCCACCTCCCAGGAGGTCGAGGTCCAGATCCTCGAGGTCGATCCGGTCAAGCGGCGCATCTCGCTCGGCCTCAAGCAGACCCTCCAGAACCCCTGGGAGGCCTTCGCGGAGGCCCATCCGGTCGGCTCGGTGGTCGAGGGCGAGGTCAAGAACAAGACCGAGTTCGGTCTGTTCATCGGCCTCGAGGGCGACGTGGACGGCATGGTCCACCTGTCCGATCTCGACTGGAACCGTCCGGGCGAGCAGGTCATCGAGGAGTTCAAGAAGGGCGACGTCGTGCGCGCCCAGGTCCTCGACGTCGACATGGACAAGGAGCGCATCTCGCTCGGCATCAAGCAGCTCGCGGGCGATCCCTTCGCGGATGCCGGCGAGATCCGCAAGGGCCAGGTCGTGACCTGCGAGGTCACCGAGGTGAAGGAAGCCGGCATCGAGGTGAAGATCGTCGACACCGATCTCGGCACCTTCATCCGCCGCGCCGAGCTCGCCCGCGACCGCGGCGACCAGCGCCCCGAGCGCTTCGCGGTGGGCGACAAGGTGGATGCCCGCGTCACGCAGTTCGACCGCAAGGCGCGCCGCGTGCAGCTCTCCATCAAGGCGCTCGAGATGGCCGAGGAGAAGGAGGCGATCGCCCAGTACGGGTCGACCGATTCCGGCGCCTCACTCGGCGACATCCTCGGCGCGGCCCTCAAGGCCCGCGACACGAAGTGAGCCACGAAGCCGCCGCGTGCGGCTTGTGACGAGAACCCGGAGCCCCGCGCGGATCTTCCGCGCGGGGCTTCTCGTTTGCGATGGACGACGCAGCGGCCGGAGGCGATCTCGTCGCGGGCGCCGCCCGTCCGTCACCCTTGCCCTCACCCCTCCCCGCTTCTAGTTTGCCGCGGGCGGGCGGGGACGGCTCCCTCAGGAGGAAGATGGCACTCATGCCGAGCGATGCGGAATATCTCGCCGACCGTCGGCGCATCCGGCGCAAGCTCTCGTTCTGGCGGGTGATCGGCGTCCTCGCCGTGATCGCGGCGCTGGTGGCCGTGGGCTGGCGCTTCGCCGACATCTCGACCGATCGCTTCACCGGCGCGCGCGATCACGTGGCGCGGGTCGAGGTCAGCGGCCTCATCACGAGCGACCGGCGCTTCGTCGAGATGCTCGACGAGATCGGCGAGAGCCGCACCACCCGCGGCGTCGTCGTCTCGATCAACAGCCCCGGCGGCACGGTGACGGGCTCCGAGGAGCTCTACCACGCCCTGCGCCGGCTCGCCGAGCGCAAGCCCCTCGTCGCCTTCGTCGACGGCAGCGCGGCGTCGGGCGCCTACATCGCCGCCCTCGCCTCCGATCGCATCATCGCGCGCGAGACCGCGATCGTCGGCTCGATCGGCGTGATCTTCCAGATGCCGAACGTGGTCGAGCTGCTCGATTCGCTCGGCATCGTCGTGCGCGAGGTGAAGTCGGCGCCGCTCAAGGCGGCCCCCTCCCCGCTCACCGTGCCGCCGCCGGGCGCCTTCGAGGCGCTGCAGGTCGTGGTGGACGACACCTATGCCTGGTTCGTGGAGCTCGTCGACGCGCGCCGCCCCCAGCTCGGCGGCCCCGCGCTCGCCCAGGTGGCGGACGGGCGCGTCTGGAACGGGCGCCAGAGCGTCTCGCTCGGCCTCGTCGACGCGCTCGGCACCGAGCGCGACGCGATCGCCTGGCTCGAAGTGGAGCGCGACATGCCCACGGACCTGCCGGTGCGCAATTGGGAGCCGCGGCGCGAGCGCTCCACCTTCGGCTTCGTCCAGGCGCTCGCGACCGGCGCGCGGGCCCTCGGATTCGAAGACGTCGCCGCCGCCCTCCTCCAGGCGCACGCCGCTTCGCGCTTCAACCAGCTTGACGGACTGCTCGCCATCTGGCAGCCTCGCGCTGAAAATTGATAAATATCAAGGCGCTAGCTAAATCGATGATAAAATCCGAGCTCGTCCTGCGGATCGCCGAGCAGAATCCGCATCTCTACCAACGCGACGTCGAGAACATCGTCAACGCGATCCTCGACACGATCGCGGATGCGCTCGCGCGGGGCGACCGGGTGGAGTTGCGCGGCTTCGGGGCGTTCTCGGTCAAGCGGCGGGACGCGCGCGTCGGCCGCAATCCGCGCACGGGCGAGACGGTGAGCGTGGCCGAGAAGGCGATCCCCGTCTTCAAGACGGGCAAGGAGATGCGCGTGCGGCTCAATGCCGGGATGGCGCCCGCGATGGCCGGAGCTTCGCAGACGCTTGCCGCCGCGGCCAAGTGAGGGGGGCCTCGTCATGATCCGCGTCATCAATCTCCTCGTCCTCGTCGCGGTCGCGATCGTGGTCGTGCTCTTCGCGCTCGCGAACCGCGCGCCGACGACGATCTCGCTCGACCCCTTCTACCCGGACGCGCCGGCCTGGACCGTGTCCGCCCCGACCTGGATCGTCCTGCTCGCCACCCTCGCGCTCGGCGTGATCCTCGGCGGCGTCGCGGCCTGGCTCGTCCAGGGCAAGCACCGCCGGCTCGAGCGCGTCTACAAGCGCGAGGCGCGCGATCTGCGCTCGGAGATGGAGCGCGCGCGCGAGAAGGAGGCGGCGACGGGTCTGCCGGCGCTCACCGCCCCGGTCGGCACCTCGGTCACCACCCGATGAGGGTGATCGACGCCGCCGCGATCGACGCCGCGCTCGATTTCGACGCCCTCGTGGACGCCCTCGCCGAGGGCTTCGCGTCGGACCTCGTCGCGCCCGTCCGCCACCACCACGGCATCGCCCGCCCCGACGGCGAGGCGACGCTTCTCCTGATGCCGGCCTGGACGAAGGAGGGCGCGGGCGCCGACGGGGCGGTCGGCGTCAAGATGGTCACCGTGTTTCCCGGCAACGGAGCCCGCGGCCTGCCCTCCGTGCAGGGCGTCTACCTCGTCATGGACGGGGAGACCGGCACGCCGCGCGCGGTGCTCGACGGCGCGCGCCTGACGCTGTGGCGCACCGCCTGCGCCTCCGCGCTCGCCGCCCGCCATCTCGCCCGCGCGGACGCCGCCACCATGACCATGGTCGGCGCCGGCGCGCTCGCGCCCTTCCTGATCCGCGCGCATGGGAGCCAGCGGCCGATCGCGCGCGTGCTCCTCTGGAACCGTCGGCCCGAGAGCGCCCGCGCCCTCGCCGCGCGGCTGCGCGACGAAGGGCTTCCGGTCGAGGCGACGGAGGATCTCGAGGAAGCCGTGCGCGCCTCCGATCTCGTCTCCTGCGCCACGCTCTCCCGCGAGCCCCTGGTGCGCGGCGCCTGGCTGCGCCCGGGCGCCCATCTCGATCTCGTCGGCGCCTTCAACCTGTCCATGCGCGAGGCCGACGACGAGGCCCTGCGCCGCGCCCTCGTCCATGTCGACACGCCCGCGGCGCTCTCCGAGGGCGGCGACGTCGCCATCGCGCTGCGGGACGGGGCGATCGGACGCGAGGCGGTGCGCGGCGATCTCTTCGGGCTGTGCCGCGGCACCGTTCCCGGCCGGGAATCTCCCGAGGCGATCACGCTCTTCAAGTCGGTCGGCGCCGCGATCGAGGACCTCGTCGCGGCCATGGCGGTGATGAAGCGTCTGCCGGCGGCGTGACGCGCGGTCGCGCCGGCGGCGAGAATCCTTTCCGTTCTTCGGCAGATCCCGGACGGCCGCGCTCTCATCGCAGCGCCGTGGCGCGCGGTTGCGCGCTCAGGCCGCGAATGTATTCTCAAAAGCAGCCAAGTTCTCGCGAAGCTTTCCGCCCGCGCTCTCATCGAATTGGAACTCGTTAGCCCAGCATTTGTTTGACCGCCTCCAGTGAACAGGGCTCGAGGCGATGCAAAATACCAAGGATGAAGCCGTCCTTCCCATAGCCGAGGAGGTGCTCCGCGCCGAAAAGCGCGACCGCGTCGGCCGTGTGCGGGTGCGCACGACCACGCAGGAGCATCGCGAAATCGTCGCGCAGGATCTGGCGCGCGACGAGGTGAGCGTGGAGCGCGTGGCCGTCGACCGCGAGGTCGATGCCGTCCCCGCGATCCGCGAGGAAGGCGACGTCACCATAATCCCCGTTCTCGAGGAGGTCCTCGTGGTCGAGAAGCGTCTCGTCCTCAAGGAGGAGCTCCACATCCGTCGCCGGCGGACGACCGAGCACGTCGAGGAGCCCGTCACGATCCGCCGCCAGCACGCCGTCGTCGATCGCCCGCAGGACTGACCGACCCGCGCGTCGCGCGGCGCGGCCCCCCACCGATCAAGATCAGGAGCACTCCCATGACACGCACCGTCACCGCCTATTACGACAGTCGCAGCGACGCCGAGGCCGCCTCCCAGCGCCTCGTCCAGGCCGGTATCGCCGCCGACCGGATCCGCATCCACGGCCGCGAATCCGGGACCGAGCGGCGCCCCGAGGAGGAGAAGGGCTTCTTCGAGCAGCTCGGCGAACTCTTCGTGCCCGAGGAGGACCGCCATACCTATTCGGAAGGCGTGAACCGCGGCGGCTACGTCCTCTCCGTCAGCGCCGGCGAGAACGAGGCGGCCGTCGTCGCCGACATCCTCGAGAAGACGAACGCCGTCGAGCTCGACGCCCGCGAGCAGGAATGGCGCTCCCAGGGTTGGCAGGGCTATTCGGCCAATGCGGGCGCCACCCGCACCTCCCCGACCGGGCCCGCCACCGGCGCGACGGCGCGCGGCGACGGCGACGCGACCATCCCGATCGCCGAGGAGCGGATGCGCGTCGGCAAGCGCGAGACCGGCCACGGCCGCGTGCGCGTGCGCTCCTACGTGGTCGAGACCCCGGTCGAGAAGGACGTCACCCTGCGCGACGAGACGGTCCACGTCGACCGCAAGCCCGTCGATCGCGCCGCCGGCAGCGCCGACCGCGTCTTCCAGGATCGCACCGTCGAGGTGGAGGAGCACCGCGAGGAGCCTGTCGTCTCCAAGGAGGCGCGGATCAAGGAGGAGCTGCGCATCTCCAAGGAAGGCGGCGAGCGCACCGAGCGCGTCCGCGACAGCGTCCGCCGCACGGAGGTCGACGTCGAAGACGAGCGCCGCGGCCGTTCCCCGCAAGCCCCGCGCGGCGACCACGGCGCCGGCCAGCGCTTCTGATCGCGCGCAAGATCGAAGACAAAGCGACCCCGGCCCACGTGAGGGCCGGGGTTTTCGCGTGGGCGGTCGCTGACCGAAACCTCACCCCAGCGCCTTGCGCACCGCCTCCCGCGCGTCGGCGAGCGAGAACGGCTTCGTCAGCACGTCCTCGACGATGGCGTCGAGGTTCTTGGCGCGCTCGCGCTGGTCGGCATAGCCCGTCATCAGGAGGATGGTGAGCGCCGGGCGGTCGCGCTTGGCGGCGAGCGCGAGGGCGATGCCGTCCATCACCGGCATGCGGATGTCGGTGAGGAGGAGGCGGTGACCGTCGTCGAGGACGTCGAGCGCGTCGGCGCCGTTCTCGGCGGTGTCCACCTCGTGCCCGTCGAGCTCGAGCCCGCGTTTGAGGAACGCGCGCACGGGCTCCTCGTCGTCGACGATGAGGATCTTGGCCATGACGGCTCCCTCAGCGCGGCTCGAACAGGTCCGGAGACGTGTCCGCCGTGTCGATGACGCCCACGAAGGGCAATTGCCGGAAGGAATGGGCGATGTCCATGCCGTAGCCGACGACGAACAGGTCCGGGCAGCGGAAGCCGACGAAATCGGCCTCGATATGGACAGCCCGCTTGCCGGGCTTCTCGAGGAGGACCGCGGAATAGACGCGGGCCGCGCCGCGCGCGGCGATCAGGTCCTTGGCGAAGACGAGCGTGCGGCCCGATTCGAGGATGTCGTCGATGAGGAGCACGTCGCGCCCCTCGATCGCGCTCTCGACGTCGCGCAGGATCGTCACCTGGCCCGACGAGACGGTCGCGTTGCGATAGCTCGACAGGTGCATGAACTCGACCTGCGGCGCGAGGCCGGCGCGGTGCAGCGCGCGGATCAGATCGGCGGCGAACATGAAGCTGCCCTTCAGGATCGCCACCACGAGGAGGTCTTTCGGCGCGCTCGCCACGATCTCGGCCGCGAGCTCCTCGCAGCGCTTGGCGATGGTGGCCTCGTCGAAGAGCACGCGCACGCGCGAATCCGGCATTGTCTGGTTTCCTAGCGTCAGGGCCCGGTCCGCGCGAGCGTCGCGCGGGAGGCGGGCACGAATGTGACGAGAACTTGCCGCGCTTCGACCGGCGGCGCAACGAGTCGCGCGCGAAACGACACACGTTCTCCCGGTTCGAGCCGCGCGCGCGGCGGATCGATCGTCCAGGAATAGAGCGAGGTCTGCGTGCGGTCGCGGATCGAGAGCGCGATCGGCGGCACGTCGGCGGGCACGCCCGCGACGTTCTCGAGCATGCCCTCGACCTCGAGGAAGGTCTCGCCGCGCTCGACGACCCGCACGGAGGTCACGGCGTCGATGTCGACGCCGCGCAGATTGACGTCGAGCCCCACGAGCGCGTAGAGCCCCGCCGCCTGCGGCAGCGCGCGCACCACGCTCTCGCGCGCGAGGAGCGCGGCTCCGAAGGCGAGGAGGATCGCGACCGAGGCGATCGTCGCGCCGGAGGGGCGCAACGCCTTGATCCGCGCGGCGAAGGCGGCGAGCGACGAGGCGCCCTTCCCCCCGCCGGCGGGCTTGCCGCCCTTCTTCGCCGGCTTGCCGGGCCGCTCGTTGCGCGCCTCGACCGCGATGGCCGGCGCCTCGTCGATCGCGTCGTCGGGGATCTCGAAGGAGGGCGTGTCGTCCAGCGCGAAGGCGTCGGGCGCGTCGAAACTGTCGAGCGGATCGAGGAGCGGCTCGGGCTCCGGGTTCTCGGGGGGCGCGAAGAACACGGTCCGGCACGACGCGCAGCGCACGTTTCGCCCGTTCGGACGCAAAAGCGCCGAATCGATCACGTATTCGCTTGCGCAGGACGGGCAGGTGATCAGCATGACGAATCGCGTAAGGTCGAGGGCCCCCGGAGGCGAGAGCCCTCGATCCATTGGCTCCAGTTTTGGTTAAGGCCGCGTGAAGCACGATCCCACGGACGGCTCGGCGACGATCGAGGAGGCGGCGCTCGACGCGAGCGATCTGCCCGTCGTCCATTTCGAGAACGTGGGCGTGCGCTACGGCGTCGGGCCCGAGGTCCTGCGCGACCTCACCTTCTCGATCGGACCGCGCTCGTTCCAGTTCCTGACCGGCCCCTCCGGCGCCGGCAAGACCACGCTCATCCGGCTGATGCTGATGTCGGTCGCGCCGACGCGCGGGCTCGTCACCATCTTCGGGGAGGAGGTGAGCCGGATCGACAAGCGGCGGCTGACGCGCCTGCGTCGGCGGATGGGGGTCGTCTTCCAGGATTTCCGCCTCCTCGACCATCTGACGCTCTACGAGAACGTCGCCCTGCCCCTGCGCGTGCAGGGCCGCGAGGAGGCGAGCTACCGGGCGGAGGTGGTCGAGCTCCTCTCCTGGGTCGGCCTCGGCCAGCGCATGCACGTGATGCCCGCCGTCCTCTCGGGCGGCGAGAAGCAGCGCGCGGCGATCGCGCGCGCGGTGATCACCCGCCCCGAGCTCCTCCTCGCCGACGAGCCGACCGGCAATGTCGACCCCGCGCTCGGGCGACGGCTCCTGCGGCTGTTCATCGAGCTCAACCGGCTCGGCACCTCGGTCGTGATCGCGACGCACGACCTCGCGCTGATGGACCTCGTCGACGCCCGCCGTCTGGTCCTCGGCGAGGGCCGTCTCCATATCGACGAGTAGAGAGAGGCCCGAGCCCGAGCCATGCGCCACGATCCCGACACCGAAACGAGCCGCCTCTCGCGCGTTCCGCCCGCGAGCGTGGCGCCGCTCGTGCGCGACGCGCCGCTCGTGCCGGTCGATTCCGCCGCGAGCCGCGCGCTCGTCGCGGTGATCGCGATCCTCACCTTCCTCGCCGCCCTGTGCGCGGGGGCGGCCGAGATCGTGGCGTCGAGCTCGGCGCAATGGCAGGCCTCCGTCGCCCGCGAGGCGACGATCCAGATCCGCCCCCGCCCCGGCATCGATCTCGAGGCGCTCGTCGCCGAGGCGGCTGCGGCGGCGCGCGCGACGCCGGGCGTGGTCGCGGCGGAGCCCTTCTCGGCAGGCCAATCGGCGCAATTGCTGGAGCCGTGGCTCGGCGCGGGGCTCGATCTCGAGGAGCTGCCGGTGCCGCGCCTCGTCGTGGTGCGCTTCGCCGACGGCGCAACGCCCGATCTCGCGCCCCTGCGCGCGCGCCTCGCGGAGATCCCCGGCGCGAGCCTCGACGATCACGGGCTGTGGCTCGCGCGGCTCTCGGCGATGGCGAGCACGGTGGTGGGGGTGGGCGTCGCGATCGTGGTGCTCGTCCTCGTCGCGACGGGTCTCGCGGTCGCCTTCGCCACGCGCGGCGCCATGGCGGGCAATCGCACCATCGTCGAGGTGCTCCACTATGTCGGCGCCGACGATCGCTACATCGCGCGCGAGTTCGAGAACCGCTTCCTGCGGCTCGGCCTGCGCGGAGGCGCGGTGGGGGGAGCGGGCGCGATCGCGGCCTTCCTCCTCCTCGGCATGCTCGCGGGCT
This sequence comes from Salinarimonas sp., assembly GCF_046292825.1. Classification (GTDB taxonomy): domain Bacteria; phylum Pseudomonadota; class Alphaproteobacteria; order Rhizobiales; family Beijerinckiaceae; genus Salinarimonas. Next base: position 90,539 of record NZ_JBKBQG010000006.1, read on the forward strand.
CCTGGCGCGCCTCCCCGGCGGGCGACCAGATCGAGGCTCTGTTCGGCTCCTTCGAGGTCGGCTGGCGCGGGCTCGCGGTCATCGTGACGATCGCGCTCGTGGTATCGGGGGTGACGGCTCTGGTGTCGGGGCTGTCCGTGCGACGCATTCTCGCGGAGCCGAACGCATGACTTCGCCGTGGGGGTCGCTCCTTCGCCCCATTCGCGCCTTGTTTCCGGGGTGGTGACGAAAGACGATGCGCAGCTTTCGTCGATTCCGGCCCCGTTTCTCTCTCCCTCGCCGCGGAGGCCGCGCGTGAGCCGCAGGCGCTCGCTCGTCGGCCGCATGGTCGGGCTCGTCGTCGGCGCCGTGACGATCGCGGCGATCGTGCTCGGCGCGGGCTTCCTCGCCTTCGTCGCGACCGTCCAGCGTTTCGACTCGACGCCCGCGCGCGCCGACGCGATCGTCGCGATGACCGGCGGATCGCAGCGGATCGGCGATGCGGTGGCGCTCCTCGCCGACGGCTGGGGCGACCGGCTCCTCATCTCCGGCGTCAACGAGACCACGACGCCGGAGGAGATCGCCCGCCTCGTGCCCGGTCGGCAGGATCTGTTCGAGTGCTGCGTCGATCTCGACTATCGCGCCCGCGACACGATCGGCAACGCCGTCGAGACGCGCCGCTGGGCGCTCGAGCGCGGCTTCACCTCGCTCATCGTCGTCACCTCGAACTACCACATGCCGCGCGTGCTGCGCGAGCTCGAGAGCGCGCTCCCCGACCTCGAGAAGATCCCCTACGCCGTCGAGCCCGTCTCGCTGGACACCCGCGCCTGGTGGCGCAACAGCACGACGACGCGGCTGCTCGCGAGCGAATACCTCAAGTTCGTCGCCGTCCTCGTCCGCACGAGCGTCCGCTGGGATCCCCCCGCGACGTGATCCTTCCCCTTCGTCCCTCCCCGTAGGGCTATGCGATTCACACATCGTGATCTGCGCATTGCAAGAAAAAGGACAACGCGCCGCCGCTCTCCTTCCCCTCAGGGGAAGGTGGCCCGGCGGCGAAGCCGACGGGTCGGATGGGGTCATTCGCCGCGACAGCGGCGAAGGGGCGTTGTCGTAGAGCTCCTTACGGACGGCGGCTCCCGACGCCCCTTCGCTCCTTCGGAGCGAAAGACCCCATCCGTCTCCGACCCCAGTTCGGGGTCGGAGCCACCATCCCCGGAGGGGGAGGAAAGGAGCGTCCTGTTGGCGTCGAAGGCATGCTGGAATCACGATGTGTGTCGCTTCCGCTCCACGGTCCACCCTCCCCTGCGGGGAGGGACGAAGGCGGCATCCACATCGAAACCGTGCCATAGTGGCGCAAAGACCGATTCGGGGGGCTCAGGCGGTGGATTATTGCGTGCTCGACGTGGAGACGGCGTCCAGCGATTGCGGCTCGATCTGTCAGATCGGCATCGTCTGCGTGGCGGGCGACACGATCGTCGAGGAGCACGTCACGCTCGTCGATCCGGGCTGCGCCTTCAGCCCGTGGAACGTGCGCATCCACGGCATCACCGCCACTTGCGTGCGCGGGGCGCCGCGTTTCGCCGATCTCCATGCCGATCTCGAGCGGCGGATCGCCGGCGCGCTGGTGGTGCAGCAGGGCAGCTTCGACAAGTCCGCTCTCACCCGCGCCGCGCTTGCCGCCGACCTGCCGCCGATCGAGGCGCGCTGGATCAACAACGTCTCGGTCGCCAAGCGCGTCTGGCCCGGTCTTCCCGGCTACGGCCTCGCCAAGATGGCCGCGCGCTTCGACCTCGCCTTCCGCCACCACGACGCCCTGGAGGACGCCCGCGTCACGCAGGCGATCTTCGCCCGCGCCGTCGCGCAGAGCGGGATCGCGCCCGCCGACTGGCCGGCCCGCCTCGCCCCGCAACCGCGCCGCCGCAAGGCGGAGGCCGCGCCGGAAGCCGCGTGAGGGTTGGAGGATCTCTGCCAAGTCCTCCCCCGCCGTCATTCCGGGGCGCGAAGCGAGCCCGGAACCCAGACTCCCGACCTATGAAGAGCAGCCTATAGGCTGCGTCCATGAACGTATGGTGGCGGTTGCGTTGCGAGCGAGCGCGCATGCGCGCTCTAACGAGCGTCGGGAGTCTCGGTTCCGGGCTCGGCTTCGCCGCCCCGGAATGACGGGGCGGGAGGAGGTCTGCGAACGAGGAGCCCTATTCCGCCGCCTCGCGAAACACCGGCGCGTCGCCCGCGCGGAACCGCTCGAGCAGCGCGGCCTCCTGCGCCTTCGCGGCTGCGAGGTTGCGGGCCTTGACGGGGCCGAAGCCGCGGATCTTGTCGGGGATGGAGGCGAGCGCCACGGCCGCCGCGTGCCGGTCGCGGTCTAGGCGCGACAGGATCTCCTCGAGAAGCGCCTCGTATTCCCCGATCAGCGCGCGCTCCGTGCGCCGCTCGTGCGCGTAGCCGAAGGGGTCGAGCGCCGTGCCGCGCAGCCGCTTGAGCTTGGCGAGCATGCGGAAGGCGCCGAGCATCCAGGGGCCGAAGGTCATCTTGCGCGGCTCGCTCTCGCCGGGGCGGGGCCGCGCGAGAAACGGCGGGGCGAGGTGGAAGGAGAGGCGCACCTCCCCCTCGAATTCGCGCGCGATCCGCCGCAGGAAGGCGCCGTCGGTATAGAGCCGCGCGACCTCGTACTCGTCCTTGTAGGCCATCAGCTTGAAGAGGTTCTTCGCGACCGCCTCCGCGAGCGCGCTCGCCCCCGGCACCGCGCGCGCCTCCGCCTCGCGCACCCGCGCGACGATCTGCGCATAGCGCGCCGCGTAGGCCGCGTCCTGGTAATCGGTCAGAAATGCGACGCGGCGGGCGACGATGGTGTCGAGATCCTTCGCGATCGGCTCCCGGCCGGGCTCCTCGAGATGGGGCGCGACGAAAGCGGCATCCGCCGCCGCGATCCGGCCCCAGGCGAAGGCGAGCTTGTTCGCCTCGATCGCGACGCCGTTCAATTCGATCGCCCGCTCGAGCGCGGCGGCCGAGACCGGGACGAGGCCCTTCTGCCAGGCGAAGCCGAGAAGGAGGATGTTCGTCTGCTGCGCGTCGCCGATCAGCCGCTCGGCATAGGCCTGCGCGTCGAAGGCGGCGAGCGCCCCCTCCCCCACCCGCTTCTCGACGAGCCGCGCGAGCGCGCCCGTGTCGATCTTCGCGGAGGGGTCGCGCAGCATGGCGCCGGTGGGGATCTCGCGGGTATTGGCGACGATGCGGGTGCGCCCCGGCGCCATCGTGCCGAGGCTCTGCTCGCTCGCCGCCACCACGAGATCGCAGGCGATGACGGCATTCGCGCGGCCGACATCGATGCGCACCTGGTTGAGCGCGGCCGGCGTCTCGGCGAGGCGCACGAAGGAGAGCACCTGCCCGCCCTTCTGCGCGAAGCCCATGAAGTCGAGGACGCTCGCGCCGCGGCCCTCGAGATGCGCCGCCATCGTGATCAACGCGCCGACGGTGACGACGCCGGTGCCGCCGACGCCTGCGACGAGGATCTCGAAGGGCTCCGCGCTCGCGAGCCGCAGGGGCGCGGGCAGCGCGGCGGCCTTGGCGAGCACCTCGGCCGCGGCCACGTTCGCCCCCACCCCGCGCCTGAGCTTGCCGCCCTCGACCGAGACGAAGGAGGGGCAGAAGCCCTTCACGCAGGAATAATCCTTGTTGCAGGAATGCTGGTCGATCGTGCGCTTGCGGCCGAACTCGGTCTCGACCGGCACGACCGAGAGGCAATTCGACTTCGCCTGGCAATCGCCGCAGCCCTCGCAGACGAGATCGTTGATGACGAGGCGGCGGTCCGGATCCGCATGGAGGCCCTTCTTGCGGCGCCGGCGCTTCTCGGCCGCGCAGGTCTGGTCGTAGACGAGGACGCTGACGCCGGGCACGTCGCGCAGCTCCCGCTGGACGGCGTCGAGATCGTCGCGATGGTGCAGCGAGACGCCCGGCGCGAAGGCGTCGCGCCCGTCGAAGCGCTCGGGATCGTCGGAGACGACCGCGATCCGCGATACCCCCTCCCCTGCCACGAGCCGCGTGATCTGCGGCACGGAGAGCGTGCCGTCGACCGGCTGGCCGCCGGTCATCGCCACCGCGTCGTTGTAGAGGATCTTGTAGGTGATGTTGGCGCCCGCCGCGATCGCCTGGCGGATGGCGACGTGGCCGGAATGGAAGTAGGTGCCGTCGCCGAGGTTCTGGAAGACGTGGCCGGTCTTCGTGAAGGGCGCCTGGCCGGTCCAATCCACCCCCTCGCCGCCCATCTGGACGATGCCGGTCGTCGCGCGGTCCATCCAATTGGCCATGAAATGGCAGCCGATGCCGGCTTGCGCGGTCGAGCCCTCGGGCACGCGGGTCGAGGTGTTGTGGGGGCAGCCCGAGCAGAAATAGGGCGTGCGCACGGGGGCCTTGACCTCACCGGCCTTCGCCTCGCGCCGGGTCGCCTGAGGCAGCGCGAGCGGGACGCCGATGCGCGAAAGCCGCGCGGCGATCGCGGCGGCGATGCGCGAGGGGCGCAGCTCCTGCGTCTCGGAAATGAGCGGCGCGCCCGTCTCGTCGGTCTTGCCGACGATGCGCGGGCGGCGATCGGCGGGCAGATTGAAGAGCGCGTCCTTGAGCTGGCGCTCGACCACGCCCGCCTTCTCCTCGACGACGAGGATTTCCTCGACGCCTTCGGCGAGCGCGCACAGGCGCTCGACGTCGAGCGGGAAGACGAGGCCCACCTTCATCACGGCGATGCCCGCCTCCGCGAGCCGCGCCGGCGGCAGCCCGCCGATGCGCAGGGCCTCCATCGCGTCGCCGTGCGCCTTGCCGATCGTGAGGACGAGGAGCCGCGGGCGCTCGGGCGCGACGACGAGCCGGTCGAGCGGGTTCGCGCGGGCGAAGGCGCGGAGCGCGCCGAGCTTGGCGAAGGCCCGCTCCTCGATCCGCGGGCTCGGCAGATCCGGCCAGCGATAATGCAGGCCCGTCGGGCCGGGATCGAAGCCTTCCGGGGCGACGAAAGCCCGCCGCTCCGGCAGCGCCAGCGAGGCCGCGCCCTCGACCACTTCCGAGATCGCCTTGAAGCCGACCCAGGCGCCCGAGAAGCGCGAGGCCGCATAGCCCCACAGGCCGAAGGAGACGTAATCCGAGATCGAAGCCGGGTGGATCACCGGCATCTGCCAGGCCATGAGCGCGAGGTCGCTCTGGTGGGACATCGAGGAGGACACGCAGCCATGGTCGTCGCCGACGACGACCAGCACCCCGCCATGCGGCGAGGAGCCGTAGGCGTTGCCGTGCTTGAGCGCGTCGCCCGCGCGATCGACGCCCGGCCCCTTGCCGTACCAGAGCGCGAAGACGCCCGCGACCGCGCGGTTCGGGTCGCTCTCGACCTTCTGGGTGCCGAGGATCGCGGTCGCGGCCAGATCCTCGTTGATCGCGGGCTGGAAGCGGATGCGGGCGGCCTCCAGCGCGCGGCGGGCGCGCCACATCTCCTGATCGACGCCGCCGAGCGGCGAGCCGCGATAGCCGGAGACGAACCCGGCGGTGTCGAGCCCCGCCTCCCGATCGGCGCGCGCCTGTTCGAGAACGATCCGCACAAGCGCCTGGGTGCCCGTCATGTAGACCCGCCCGCTCTCGCGCGCGTAGCGATCCTCGAGGCGATAGGCCGTGTCGAACTCGGCTGGCGTGACGGCGCTCATTCTTTCCCTCCGGATTTTCCCTGATGATGAACGGCTCTTTCGGGAAAAGGATGCCTATTCATGCCCCGACACCTGCCGCTTGAGGCATGATCTCGCCTCGGCTAGGCTGAAGGGGGGAAAATCCTCCGCAAGGGAGCGTCGCCATGGAAGACGTCGATCGCCGCATTCTGGCCGCGCTCCAGGAGGACGGCCGCCTCACCACCCAGGAGCTCGCCGAGCGCGCGGGGCTCTCGACCTCGCCGACCTGGCGGCGGCTCAAGGCGCTCGAGGAGGCGGGCGCGATCCGCCGCACCGTGGCGCTCCTCGATCCCGAGCGCGTCGGCGTGCCCGAATGCGTCTTCGCCCACGTCACGCTGATGAAGCACGACCGCGCCGGCATCGAGAGCTTCGAGCGCTCGGTCTCGCGCCGGCCGGAAGTGCTCGAATGCTATTCGACCACCGGCGACGCCGATTACCTCCTGCGCGTCTGCGTGCCCGATACGCGCGCCTACGAGCGCTTCCTGCAGGAGGCGATCTTCACCCAGCCCGTCGTCCAGCACGTGCGCTCGAACTTCACGCTGCGCGAGGTGAAATACACGACGGCACTGCCTTTGTGAGGGATGTGCCTCCCTCTCCTTCCCCTCAGGGGAAGGTGGCTCGGGATGCGAACAGCATCCCGAGACGGATGGGGTCATTCGCTCCGAAGGAGCGAAGGGGTGCTGGGCTTCTCCTTACGTAAGGAGCTCTACGCCAACGCCCCTTCGCAGCTTCGCTGCGAAAAACCCCATCCGACCCGTCGCCTTCGGCGCCGGGCCACCTTCCCCTGAGGGGAAGGAGAGCACCTCGTGCCCCACCCGACCTCGGTCGCTCCGCTCCCGAGGCCCCCCTTCCCTACGGGGAGGGATCTGCCGCCCGATGCCTCCTGCGCGAGAGCCTGTGAAAATGCGCCCGGCGCGGGGGGCTCGCCCTTGCCTTCCGCGCGCGGCTTCGCCAATCTCGCTGCCCGCCCTGTTGCGTCGCAAGAGCGGCCAGGGGATCACCTCGAGAATGTCGAGTCGGCCATGAAAGTCACCGTCGAGCGCGCCTCCCTCCTGAAGGCTCTCTCTCATGCCCAACGCGTGGTCGAGCGCCGCAGCACGATTCCGATCCTCTCGAACGTGCTCCTGCGCGCGACCGGCGAGGGGCTCGGCCTCAAGGCGACCGATCTCGACATGGAGGTGACGGAGACGATCCGCGCCGAGGTCGCCATGCCCGGCGCCGTCACGGTGCCGGCGCAGACGATCTACGAGATCGTCCGCAAGCTGCCCGAGGGCGCGCAGGTCTCGCTCGAGGCGACCGGCGAGACCGGGCAGATGGTGCTGCGCTCGGGCCGCTCGCGCTTCACGCTGCAGACGCTGCCCGAGGACGATTTTCCCGATCTCGCGGCGGGCGAGATGACGGTCGACTTCGTGATCGCGCCGGGAGACCTGCGCAAGCTCATCGAGAAGACGCAATTCGCGATCTCCACGGAGGAGACGCGCTACTACCTCAACGGCATCTATTTCCACACGATCGAATCCGATGGCGAGACCGTCCTGCGCGCGGTCGCCACCGACGGTCATCGCCTCGCCCGCGCCCAGCTCCCCGCGCCCGCGGGCGCCGCCGGGATGCCGGGGGTGATCGTGCCGCGCAAGGCGGTCGCCGAGATCCTCAAGCTCGTCGAGGACGCGGGCGACGTCGTGCGCATCGAACTCTCGAGCGCCAAGATCCGCGCCACCTTCGCCTCCGTGGTGCTGACCTCGAAGCTGATCGACGGCACCTTCCCCGACTACCAGCGGGTGATCCCCGCGGGCAACGACAAGCGCCTCGTCGTCGACCGCGACCTCTTCGCCAAGGCGGTCGACCGCGTCTCCACCATCTCCTCCGAGCGCGGGCGCGCGGTGAAGCTCGCGATCGGCGACGGGCGGGTGACGCTCTCCGTCAACAACCCCGATTCCGGCTCGGCGACCGAGGAGGTCGAGGTCGATTACGATGCGAGCCCGCTCGACATCGGCTTCAACGCCCGCTACCTCCTCGACATCACCGCCCAGCTCGACGGCGACACGGCGCTCCTGAAGCTCGCCGATCCCGGCTCGCCGACCCTCATCCAGGACCGCGAGGGCGCCCCCGCGCTCTACGTGCTGATGCCGATGCGCGTCTGATCGGACGGGGGGCGCCCGCCCTCCCCGCCCGACTTTCGCCCCGTTCTGCCGCCATGTCGGGAGCGCTGCGGCTCGGACCGCGGCGCCCGCCCGCCGCGGGGCTCAACCCTTCGTTAACCACGATGGACGAGCCTCCGGATCTCGGCTCCCGCCACGACGGACGACGACGGATCTCATGACACGCAGCCGTGCCGCTTCGTTCGCGATCGCCCTCGCGGCCGCTCTTGCCCTCCCGACGGCGTCGGTGCTCGCGCATCCCCACGTCTGGGTCACGGCCAAGGCCGAGATCGGCTACGACGACGAGGGCCGCATCGCCGAGATCGCCCATCGCTGGACCTTCGACGAGTTCTATTCCTCCTTCGTCACGCAAGGGCTGCCGACCCGGGCGGACGGCTCGATCGAGCCCACTTACCTCGCCGAGATCGCGGAGCTGAACGCCACCTCCCTGATCGATTTCGACTATTTCACCTTCGTCAATCTCGACGGGGTCGAGGTGGGCTTCGGCGATCCGACCGATTACGAGATGACCTTCGACGGCAAGCAGGCGACGCTGCATTTCCGCCTGCCGCTCGCGCGACCGCAAGAGGCGCGCAGCCACGTGGTCGTCGAGATCTGGGACCCGGAATTCTTCGTCTCCTTCCGGATCGCCGACGGCGACGAGGCGGTGACGGTCGAGAACGCGCCGGGCGCCTGCGCGGTCGACGTGACGCGCTCGACGAGCTTCGACATCTCGCTCGCCGCCGAACAGAACATCCTGCAGATGGAGCGCCTGTCCGAGAGCCTCTTCGACGCCTTGACGCAGATGCAAGGGTCTGAGAGCGATTTCGTGAACCGGGTGCTCGTCGCCTGTCCCTGAGGGAAGTCGGATGGCGCAGGGAGCCGAGATCGCACGCGCGGACATCGACGGGTCGGCGGGCCCACTCGCCGAGACGCGCCCGCTCGCACGCCTCTTCGTCGCCGCGTGCGCGATCCTCCTCGTCGCCGGGATCGGCGCGCTCGCCGCGCAATTCCTGTTCGATCCGCCCCAGCCGACGCGCCCCGCGCCCTTCGGGCTCGGCTCCCGCGAGGCGGCGCCGGATCCGACCGGCCTCTCGGGCATGATCCTCGCGCTCCAGAGCGCCTTCCACCAATCCCTGCGCGGCGCGCTCGCCGCCTTGCGCGACGGTTCGGGGGGCGCCGCGGGGCTCGTCCTCCTCGGCTTCGCCTACGGCGTCTTCCACGCCGCCGGTCCCGGCCACGGCAAGGCGGTGATCGCCGCCTATCTCGTCGCGGACGGGCGGACGCTGAAGCGCGGCTTCGCCGTCGCCCTCGCGGCCGCGCTCCTGCAGGGAATCGTCGCGATCGCGCTCGTCGGCGGCGCCTTCCTCGTCTTCGCCGCGACGGCGCGGAGCATGGACGCGGCGACGCGGGTCGTCGAGCTCGCGAGCTTCGCGACGGTGGCGGGCATCGGCGCGCTGCTCGCCTGGCGCAAGGCCGGCGCGTTCCTCGATCGGCTCGCCATCGCGCGCGCGCCCGAGCGTTTCGTCGCCGCGCGGGCGGGCGCCGCCGACGGCTCCTGCTGCGACCACATCCCCGCGCCCGAGCGCCTGCGCCGCATCGGCGGCCTGCGCGAGGCGGCGGGCGTCGTCGCGGCGGCGGGCATGCGCCCCTGCGCGGGGGCGATCGTGGTCCTCGTCTTCGCCTTCTCGCAACAGCTCGCCGGCGCGGGCATCGCCGCGGTCCTCGCGATGGCGATCGGCACCGCGCTGACGACGGGGGCGATCGCGAGCCTCGCGGTCTTCGGAAAGAGCCTCGCGCTGCGTCTCGCGGGCGGACGCGGCGGGCGGGCCGGGATCGCGCTCGCCGGCCTCGAGCTCCTCGCCGCCGCCGCCATCGCCGTCCTCGGCACCGCCCTCCTTGCAGGCCTCGCCCGCGGCGCGGGGTTGTGAGCCAGGCCGGGGCGGGCACGACACGCGCAGGATGATCTCGGCCCGACGGGCCCCACCCGACCTCGGTCGCTCCACTCCCGAGGCCAACCTTCCCTACGGGGAGGGACGATGCTCTAGCCGCCCCTGCGCAGAACCCGCGCGACCAAAAACCCCGCGAGCGCGCCGATGGCTCCGGCGGCGAGGGCGTGGCCGGTGGTGAGGCGGGCGGGGCCGGGGCGGCGTTTCCAGGGGCGGAAGGAGGTCTCGGCGCCGGTCGGATCACCGAGATGGCGGCGCGCGGTCAGCGCTCCGAAGAAGCCGGGACCGCTCGGCTCGAGCCGCACGAGCCGCTTGCCGCCGTCGAGCGCCTCGAGCGCCCCCGCGAGGCTCCCCGTCCGCGCCCGCGCTGCCGCGAGCGCGTCCGGCGACACGCCGACGAAATGTCCGGCGAAGCGATCGACGAGGCCGTCGATCCGCGCGCGGACCGCGGCGCCGGCCGGCCCCTCCGGCGCCTCGATCGCCACGTCGAGCTCGGTGTCGAAGCCGAGCGAGCGGTTGTTGAGGTTCGCCGAGCCGATCCGCACCAGCGTATCGTCGACGATCATCGTCTTGGCGTGGACGATCACCGGCCGCCCCTCGCTCGTATGGGGGGCGAGCACGTGCAGGCGACCGTGGGGGTCCTGCCTGCGCAACTCCGCGAGGAGCGCGTCGCGGGCGGCGTCCATCACCATCCGGTCGAAATAGCTCGGCGAGTGCGGCGAGACGATCGCGACCACCTCCGGCCCGTCGGGCTCCGCGAGGCGACGGGCGATCGCGTCGCCGACCGCCTGCGAGGCGAAATATTGGTTCTCGACATAGATGAGACGGCGCGCCGAGGCGATGGCGTCGAGCAGCAGCGTCTCGCTCTCGCGCACCGCCGGATTGCCGTGGCGAGCCGGGAGGGTGCGGGCGATGCCCACCGGGATCCCGGTAAAATCCGGCGCGATCTCCTCCGGCCACAGCCCCGCCCGGAGCGGCTCGGGCGGCGGCAGCGCCTCGCCGGTAGAGACGAGCCAGCGCTCGCGCGCGGCTTCCGAGAGCGCCTGCGCGACCTCCCCCTCGAGCATCATGGTGAGTCCGTGATGGGGCTGGTAGGCGATGCCGGTGGCGAGCTCGCGCGCGGGCTGCGCGTCGGCGTGATCGGACGTGTCCCAGCGATCGGGCGAGATGTCGTCGCCCGAGACGAAGGCGAGGCTGTCGTCGACGATAACCGTCTTCTGGTGATGGCAGGCGCCGAGGGGCACGTCGTCGGCGAGCCTGAGCTTGATGCGCTCGTCGAGCCAATAGGCCGCGCGATGGGGAAACAGGTCGAGCGTCGCCGCGATCGGCAGCACCATGTTCCAGATGAGGAGCCCGATCTCGAGATGGGGCCGCTCGGCGATCGCCGCGTTGAGGATCTCGCCAATCGCGTCGGGCAGCCCGTCCTCGCCCGCGAGGGGATCGAGGCGCGTGCGCGGATCGAAGGCCCAGCCGACGATCAGGATCGAGCGCTCGGCGCGCGCGATCGCGTGCTTCACGAGGCGGAAATAGGTCTCGTTGTCGACGAGACAGGCGGCACGATCGGCCATCGGCGCGCGCCACACGCTCGCTCCGGGGCGGATCAGGGGGCCGGTGAGGGGCGGGTTCGTCGTCGCTCGCGCATCCATGCTGCGCTAGACGCCGGGCGACCCGTTACGGTTCCGCTCAGCCGGCGCGCGCCTGCAGCACGTCGGGCCCGTTGCGCGCGAGGCAGACGCGGTTGCGGCCCGAGCGCTTGGCCGCGTAGAGCGCGCTGTCGGCGACGCGCAGCACCTCGTCCTCGGGCGCCTCACCCTCGATCGCGGCGACCCCGAAGCTCGCGGTGATCGCGATCCCGTGGCCGGCGATCTCGAAGCGATGCTCGGCGACGGCCTCGCGAATGCGCTCGGCGAGCGCCATCGCGCCCTCCTGGCGGGTCGAGGGCAGGAGCACCACGAATTCCTCGCCGCCGATGCGGCCCACCGCATCCGCATCCGCCCGCACCCGTGCCCGGACGAGGTCGACGAACTCGATGAGGACCCGGTCGCCGGCGGCGTGGCCGAAGACGTCGTTGATGCGCTTGAAATGGTCGAGATCGACCGCGATCACCGAGAGCGGGCGCTGGTAGCGCGCCGAGATCGCGAGCTCGCGCTTGAGCACCGCCTCGAAGCCGCGCCGGTTGAGGGCCTTCGTCAGCTCGTCCGTATGGGAGAGCCGCCGCAGCTCCTGCTCGAGCGCGAGGCGCTGCTCGATCTCGGCGGCGAGCTCCTCGCGCGAGCATTCCGCCTCGATGAGCGCGTATTTGAGATCGGTGACGTCGCAGAACGAGATCACGAAGCCGTCGTCGAGGGGCACGATCGTCACGCGCAGCCAGGTGTCGAGGCGCCGATGCGAGATGTTGATCTCGAAGCGCTCGGTGACGCGCTCCTCGATCACGCGCGTGCAGCGCTCCCAGACGCGCCGCGCGACGAGGCCGGGGAACAAGGCCTTGAACGAGCCGTGCACCAGGCGCCAGACCGGATGGCCGGAATATTCCGACGCCTGCTGGTTGGCCGTCACGATGATCGCGTCGACGACGCGGCCCTGCGGATCGCGCACCGCGCGCACGCTCATGATGCCGTCCTGCGAGGCCTCGAGCACCGCGGTGAGCAGGTCCTCCCGCGAGCAGCGCGGGGTGAGATAGGTCGCGATCCGGTCCGCGCCGCAGGGCGAACGGCAGGGCAGGACGAGCCGCTCCCAGCTCTTCACCTTCTGGACGGTGACGGAATCGAACACGCCGAGCAACGGTTTGCGCTCGACGAGCGCGCGCGCGAGGATGTCGCTGTAGGTCGCTGCGAGCGGCGCAGGCATCTCCGAGACGAGCCGGCCGGCCATGTCGAGGCCGTAGGCGGCCGTGACGGCTGGGCCGTAGCGCAGGTAGAACCAGTCGCCCTCGCCCCAGGGCTCGAGCACCTCGACATGATCGAGCGCGCGCGGATCGAGGCGCGCGAGCAGCGCACGGCCGTCCTCGTCCGCGAGCGCGCGATACGCTTCGAGAATCGACGCGACCTCGGGACCACTGGCGTGGTCGGCGAGATCGGTATCGTAGATCTGCGATGCCATGGGGGGATGATTCACCTCGACTCGACGCCAGGAGGATAGCCGGGGAGCGCTCGCTACGAGGTGAACGGAAAGGATCGAATTTCGACGAAACCGACGCATTTCCGCTGCCCAATGCCCGGCACGCCCTTTGCGACGCTGGGGAAAGCGGGTGTATGGGCGGCATTTTGCGCCAGAACGGGACGAAATCGGAGGAGCGGATCACGGGAATGTGTAAGAGACTGCCCCTCGGCGCGACGCTTCTCGCGGGCCTCCTCCTCGCCTCTCCGCTCCAGGCGCAGGCGCCGCGCGACGAGCGGCCGCCCTGCGCGGTCGATGCCCTGAGCTACGGCTTCGTCTCCTCCGCAGCGCGACGCGACGGCCGCTATGCCGTCGCGCCGCAGACGCTCTGCGCGCATCTCCCCCGCGAGCGGGCGAGCGCGGCAGGGCCGATCGGCATCGTCGTCGAGATCGAGCCGGCGCCCCCGGTCCCGGTCCTGCCCCCGCCTCCGCGACCGCCCCGCCGCCCCTGGTGAGGCGCCGGGGCGGCCGACGAGGCGATCAATCCTCGTAGAGGGCTCGCGTCTCCTCGGCGCGAAGCGCCCGATCGCGGCGCGCCACGATGGACCCGGTCACGTCCGGATCGGACCGCGCCAGGCCATCCCGCGCGAAGAGGGACGCGCTCGCCCAAGGCCCGTCGTAGAGCGCGATCTCCTCCTCCGCGGTCAGGCCGCCGCCGAGCACGCGTCCGGCGCCCGGAACGCCATGATCGCACATGAAGAAACAGCGGCTCTGTTCGGGCTGATCGTAATCGGCGATCTCCTGCTCGGGGGTCACTTGCGCCGATGCCGCCCCGGCGAAGAAGACCACACCTGCAAAGACGCCTATCGTTTTCATGCGTGGAAATCTGAACATTTGTTGACCTCCCTGTTTCGGGGGTCACTATGATATCACAGAGGCGAGCGACGAATACTGCCCGTTTCGCACGAATTCCACCGGGTCGGAAATATACGAACGGGCGATCACCCCTCCCCGACCGGCTCCACGTCGACCGCGACCGCGAGGCTCTGGCCGCCGCTCGCATGGATCACGCCGTCGACGGGGGCGACGTCGGCATAGTCGCGGCCGACGGCGAGCGCGATGTGGTCGGTCCCGATCAGGCAGGCATTGGTCGGATCGAGCCCGACATGGCCCTGCTCCTCCCCGCACCAGAGCTCGACCCAGGCATGGGTCGCGTCCGCGCCGACGAGGCGGGGCTTGCCGGGCGGGGGGATGGTGCGCAAGTAGCCCGAGACGTAGCGCGCCGGCAAGCCGAGCCCGCGCAGGCCCGCGATCATCACGTGCGCGAAATCCTGACAGACCCCGCGGCGCGCCGCGAAGGCCTCGCGCATCGGGGTGGCGACGTGGGTCTCGCCGGGCGCGTAGGCGAAATCGGCGTTGATCCGCGCCATCAGGTCGCGCGCTCCCGCGAGCACGCCCCGCCCCGCCGGGAAGGAGGCGGCGGCATAGGCGGTGACCTCGGGGACGATCGGCACGAGCTCGCTCGGGAACAGCACGTGGCCCGGCGCGTCCGGCCCGCGGGCGCGGGAGGCGAAGGCCGCCTCGCGGACGCGTTCGAAGGGCGCGCCTTCGGCGTCCGTGTCGGGGCGCGGACGGGCGATCCGCACCCGCGAGCGCGCCTCGATCCGCAATTCCTCGTGGGGGACGTCGATGGCGGCGACGTGCGTCGTCGCGCCGAAGAAGCCGACATGGCGCGTCACGCTCGCCGAGGGCTCGATCCGGACCTCGCTCGCGATCACCTCCTGATCGGGGCCGGCGAGCGGGGTGAGCCGCATCACGCAGCGCGCCGCGACGACGGGCGCTTCGTATTCGTAGGTCGTGACGTGACGGATCTCGTAGATCACGCGAGGCCGCTCAGCTTCTCGGGCCGGGTCGCGGCCGCACCTTGCGGAAAATACCGCGTGCCGATCGCGTCGGCGAGGGCCATCAGGTCCTGCTCGTAGGCCAGCATCGCCACCGCCCCGAGATCGGCCGCCTCCGCCTCCTCCAGGCTGCGCAGGAGCGCGCTCGCGAGCCGGCGCGGCGTCTCCGGCAGCCCGTCCTCGCGCAGGCTCGGCAGCGCCGCGAGGTGGGCGTGCACGGCCTCGACCTGGAAGGCGAGCGAGCGCGGATTGCCGGGGTCGAGGAGCGCGATGTCGCGCACGGGCGCCAGCGCCGGCCCGAGCAGGTAGCGCGCGCGGTAGCTCACGCGGCAATCGACGAGGTCGATCAGCGCGTCGAGATCGCCCGGCTCGGCATCGGCGCCGCCGAGGGCGCGGGCATAGCGGCAGGTGCCGATCGCCCGCTCGACGCGCCGACCCATGTCGAGGAAGCGCCAGGCGTCGGAGCGCACCATGTTCTCGTGGACGAGGCCGGCGATGGCGACGAGGACCTCGATCACGCGCTCGGCCCGGCTCAGCGGGTCCTCGTCCGCGGCGAGCGAGACGAGACCGGCGAGTTCGCCGATCAGACGTCCGGCATCGGGCGCGAGCCGGTCGCGCAGGGCGGAGGCGGTGCGGGCGGCGGCCGCGATCGCGGCGGCGGCGGAGCCGGATGCCTCGCGATCCGAGAGCGCGCGCGCGGCGAGCCCCGCGATCGGCTCCGGCTTGACGGCGCCCCAGGCGACGAGGAGCGCCCGCAGCCGCGCCTGGGTCGCGTCGACGGGGCCGCCGTCGCGGGCATCCGCCGAGGCGAGGGAGAGCGCCTTGACGACGCGCGCGGTCGCCTCCGCGCGTTCGAGATAGCGACCGAGCCAGAACAGGTTGTCGGCGGCCCGGCTCGGCAGATGCCCGGCGATGCGGCGGATCTTCTCCCCGCCCCGCGCCGGCAGGAGCGTCACCGGCTCGACCGGCGCGTCGGCGAGCACCCAGACGTCCGCGGAGAGCGTGCCCTCCCCCATGCTGATCGCGCGCGCGTCCGGATTGTCGGCGATGCGCGCGAAGCCGCCGGCCATCACGCTCCAGCCGTCGGGCGTCGCGCAGGCGAAGACGCGCAGCACGAAGGGCCGCGCGAGGAGCGCGCCGTCCTTCCAGACGGGCGTCGTCGACAGGCGCACGACCTCCTGGGCGACGACGTCGACCCCGCGCGTCTCGATGCGCGCGCGCAAGGCCGCGCGCTCGGCCGCGTCGAGGCTCGCGCCGGCGCGGGCGGGCGCGGTGTCGAAGGCGCCCGCGAAGGCGAGCTCGTCCATGCGCGCGAGCGCCTCCTCCCGCGCCGCCGGCTCGCCGCACCACCAGGTCGCGATGTTGGGCAGAGCGAGCTCCTCGCCCAGCAGCCGGCGCGCCTGCGCCTCCATGAAGCCGAGGAGCGCGCGCGCCTCGACCGCTCCCGATCCGGGCATGTTGGCGACGACGACCCCGCCCTCGCGCAGGGCCTCGACGAGCCCCGGCACGCCGAGCCGCGAGGCGGCGTTCAGCGCGAGCGGATCGCAATAATCGCCGTCGACGCGCCGGCACAGGACGTCGACGCGCTTGAGACCGGAGATGGTGCGCACGTGCACCTCCCCATCGCGGGCGACGAGGTCGTCCCCCTCCACGAGCGGGAAGCCGAGATAGCGCGCGAGGGTCGCCTGCTCGAAATAGGTCGCGGAATAGGGGCCGGGTGTGAGGAGCCCGATGCGCGGCTGCGTCCGCTCGGCGCTCGCCGCGAGCCCGTCGCGGAAGGCGCCGTAGAAGGGGGCGAGCCGTTTCACGCGCATCCGCTCGCGCAATTCGGGATAGGCGCGCGAGAGGACGATCCGGTTCTCGAGCACGTAGCCCGCGCCGGAGGGCGCCTGGGTGCGGTCGGACAGGACCCACCAGCGCCCGTCCGGCCCCCGGCCGATATCGGCCGCGTAGAGATGCAGGTGGCGTCCGCCCGGCGGCCTCACGCCGACGAGGGGGCGCAGGAAATTGGGGCTGCCGAGGATCGCGGCGGGCGGCGGCGCCCCCTCGCCGGGCGGCGCGCTGGAATAGATCTCGCCGAGAAGCGCCTCCATCAGCCGGGCGCGCTGGACGACGCCCGCCGCGATCGCCCGCCATTCCGCCGCCTCGATCAGGATCGGCAGGTGGGCGACCGGCCAGGCGCGCTCGACCGTCTCGCCGGGCGCGCGATAGGAGATCCCCGCCTCGCGGATGTGGCGCTCGGCCGAGCCGAAGCCGCGCTCCAGCGCCGCGATCCCGCTCGCCCCGAGCGCCTGCGCGAAACGCGCCCAGGCCGGAACGAGCCGCCCGGCGGCATCGAGCATCTCGTCGGCGGCGCCAGGCAACGGGCGGTAGGCGCGCGCGGCCGCGCCGAGGCTCGCCATCAGGGTCGGCGCGGCCGGCTGCAGATGGGGCTGGCCGAGCGCCGTCATCGCCTCAGCGCCTCGCCGGCGCGCGCAGGTCGAGGGTCAGCGGGAACTCGCCCGGCCGCTCCTCGGGAGGCGCCGCGATGCGGCCGGGCGTGTGGCCGTGATCCTGGAAGCGCGCGAGACGCCGGGCCTCGGCCTCGTAGGCATTGACGGGATTCGTCTCGTAATTGCGGCCGCCGGGATGGGCGACGTGGTAGACGCAACCGCCGAGCGAGCGCCCGTTCCAGGTGTCGATCACGTCGAAGGTGAGCGGCGCGTGGACGGGGATCGTCGGGTGGAGCCCCGAGGCCGGCTGCCAGGCCTTGTAGCGCACGCCCGCGACCGCCTCGCCGACCTTGCCCGTGCCCGTCATCGGCAGGCGGCGCCCGTTGCAGGCGACGACGTGGCGGCCCTCGACGAAGCCGCGCGCGGCGACCTGCAGCCGCTCGACCGAGCTGTCGACGTAGCGCACCGTGCCCCCGATCGCGCCTTCCTCGCCCATCACGTGCCAGGGCTCGAGCGCGCCGCGCAATTCGAGCGTGACGCCGCCGTGCTGAACGCGGCCGAAGAGCGGGAAGCGGAACTCGTACAGGGCCTCGAACCAGGCGGGATCGAAGGCATAGCCCGCCTCCGCGAGATCGCCGAGCACCGTCTGGAAATCCTCCCAGACGTAGTGCGGCAGCATGAAACGGTCGTGCAGAGCGGTGCCCCAGCGAACGAGCCTCCCCTCCTGCGGCTCGCGCCAGAACCAGGCGACGAGGGCGCGCAGGAGGAGCTGCTGGGCGAGCGACATGCGCGCGTCCGGCGGCATCTCGAAGGAGCGGAATTCGACGAGCCCGAGCCGCCCCGTCGGCCCATCGGGGGAGTAGAGCTTGTCGATGCAGATCTCGGCGCGGTGGGTGTTGCCGGTGACGTCGACGAGGAGGTTGCGGAACAAGCGATCGACGAGCCAGGGCGGCACGCTCCCCTCGCTCGGATGCGGCACCTGCGCGAGCGCGATCTCGAGCTCGTAGAGCCCGTCGTGGCGCGCCTCGTCGATGCGCGGCGCCTGCGAGGTCGGCCCGATGAACAGCCCCGAGAAGAGGTAGGAGAGCGAAGGGTGGCGCTGCCAATAGAGCACGAGGCTCTTCAAGAGGTCGGGCCGGCGCAGGAAGGGCGAATCGGGCGGGCTCGCGCCGCCGAGCACCACATGGTTGCCGCCCCCCGTGCCGGTGTGGCGGCCGTCGACCATGAACTTCTCGGCCGTGAGCCGCGCCTGGCGCGCGTCCTCGTAGAGCCCCTGCGTGATCGCGACCGCGTCGCGCCAATCGCGCGCGGGCTGGACGTTCACCTCGATCACGCCGGGATCGGGGGTGACCTTGATGACGTCGAGTCGCGGATCGTAGGGCGGCGGGTAGCCCTCGACATGGACGGGGATGCCCGTCTCCCGCGCGGAGGCCTCGATCGCCGCGAGGAGCTCGAGATAATCCTCCACCCGCTCGACGGGGGGCATGAACACGGTCGTCACCCCGTCCCTGACCTCGACGGCGAGCGCGGTGCGCACCGCCATGTCGGAGGGCACCTGCTCGACGACGCGCTGGCGCTCGGCCTCGGGCGCGCGCTCGGGCAGATCGAGCACCGGCAGCGCGCCGCGCGGCTCGAGCGGGTCCTGCGGGTGGACGTGCGGATAGGACGAGGGCGGCACCCACGGCAGCGCGTTCAGGGGAAGGCGGTAGCCGACGGGGGAATCGCCGGGCACCAGGAACAGCCGCCCGCGGCGAAGCCGCCACCGTTCCGAGCGCCAACGGCGGTCGCGATGGGGCGCGTTCCAGCGCTGGATCGGCAGCACGAAGCCCGCGGGCGTGCCGAGCCCCCGCTCGAAGACGCGCACCATCCGCGCGCGCGCCTCCGCATCCGCGAGCTTCGGATCGAGCGGATCGACGTTCTCGGGGAGCTGCCCCTCCTGCAGCATCCAATGCGCCGGGTCCTCGAAGGCGGGAGAGACGTATTGCGCATCGAGCCCGAGGCGCTCGGCGATGCCCTCCGCGATCGCCTGGGCATCGGCGGTGCCGGCATTGGGGCGGGTGCGGGCCTCGGTCGCGATGAGGTTCGGATCGCGCCAGATCGGCACCCCGTCGCGCCGCCAATAGAGCGCGAACGCCCAGCGCGGCAGGCTCTCGCCGGGATACCACTTGCCCTGTCCGTAATGCAGGAAGCCGCCGGGCGCGAAGCGCGCGCGCAGGCGCCGGATCAGGTCGTCGGCCCGCGCCCGCTTGGTGGGGCCCACCGCCGCGATGTTCCATTCGGCCGACTGGAAATCGTCGATCGAGACGAAGGTCGGCTCGCCGCCCATGGTCAGCCGCACGTCCTGCGCGACGAGGTCGGCGTCGACCCGCGCGCCGAGCGCGTCGAGCGCGGACCAGGCGCCGTCGTCGAAGGGCGCCGTGACGCGCGGGGCCTCGTCGATGCGCATGACGTGCATCTCGAAGCCGAACTCGACGTTGGCCGGGTCCGTCGCTCCCGTGATGGGCGCCGCCGAGCGGTAATGCGGGGTCGCGGCGAGCGGGATGTGGCCCTCGCCGCAGAACAGCCCCGACGTCGCGTCCATCCCCACCCATCCCGCGCCGGGGATGTAGACCTCCGCCCAGGCGTGCAGATCGGTGAAATCGTGCGCGGTGCCCTTCGGCCCCTCGATCGGGTCGACGTCGGCCTTGAGCTGGATGAGATAGCCCGAGACGAAGCGCGCGGCGAAACCGAGATTGCGCAGGATCTGGACGAGCAGCCAGGCCGAATCGCGGCACGAGCCCGAGCGCAGCGACAGCGTCTCCTCCGGGTCCTGGACGCCGGGCTCCATGCGGATCACGTAGGCGACCGCGCGGTTGACGCGCAGGTTGAGATCGACCAGGAAATCGATCGTGCCCGTCGGCTCTTGCGGCAATCCGCTCAGAAAGGCGGAGAGCTCGGGGCCGGCCGCCTCGGGCTCGAGATAGGGCTTGAGCTCCTGCGCGAGCTCCGGCGCGTAGACGAAGGGCGCCTTCTCCGCATAGGGCTCGACGAAGAAGTCGAACGGGTTGACGACCGCCATGTCGGCGACGAGGTCGACCTCGATCTTGAGCTGCGTCGCCTTCTCCGGAAAGACGAGCCGCGCGAGCCAATTGCCGTGCGGGTCCTGCTGCCAGTTCACGAAGTGCTGCTCGGGCGTGACCTTGAGCGAGTAGCTCGGCACGCGGGTGCGCGTATGTGGCGCCGGCCGCAGGCGGATCACCTGCGGGCCGATGCCCACCGGGCGATCGTAGGTGTAGTGCGTGACGTGGTGCAGCGCGACGCGGATCGACACGGGGCGAAGCTCTCCTCATCCCAAGAGACACAAGCTCAAGCAAGTTCCGTGCGCGCGCAAGGCTCTGTTGTCGGGCTCGGGGAAGATTTCCCCAGGTGGCGTGCGTCCAATGCGCGGCGCGCGTTCATTCTCGGGCACGGGGGCCCCGGCGGCAACGATCATGACGAAATGGTCATGCGCCGGACAGGCGGGGAACACCGGAGCGGGGCGACATTTCACGTCTCGGCCCCGGCGAATCGGGGCCCCGCAAGAAGCAGGAGATGCTCATGACCCGCCCCTTCATCGTCGCACTCTTGGCCGCGACCGCGCTCGCGGGCGCCCCGGCCCTGGCGCAGCAGCAGCCCGCACCCCAGGCGCAGGAAGCCCCCCGCGAGGCGGCTCCCGCGCCGACCGCGCAGGCGCAGCCCGATCGGGAGGCTCTGCTCGACGCGCGCATCGCCGCGCTGCGCGCCGGCCTGCGCCTATCCGACGAGCAGGAGACGCTGTTCGAGCCCGTCGAGCAGGCGATGCGCGACGCCCACGCCGCCCGCGCCGAGCGCGCGGCCCAGGCCGGCGTCGTCGAGACCGAGCCCGCGCTCGATTTCATGACCCGCATGGAGCGGCGCAGCGCGCTCGCCGCGGCGCGCACGCAGGAGCAGGTCCAGCTCGTCGAGGCGCTCCGCCCGCTCTGGGACAGCCTCGACGAGGGCCAGCGCGCGACGCTCCCGGCGCTCTTCGGCATGCGGTCGATGGACGGGCCGCGCCCGCGGATGGAGCGCCCGATGCGCATGCGCGATCGCGGCTACCACCACCGCATGGGCCGCGAGGGCCGCGGGCCGGATCGCACGCGCTGATCGCCGGCTCGTCGGCGAGCCGGGGCGGAGGGCGAGGAACTCGGCGGTTTCCCCTCCCCTCGGCGCGTCGAACATCACACACGTCGTGATCTGCGCATCGAGGAGAAGATCCGGCGCCGCCGCTCTCCTTCCCCTCAGGGGAAGGTGGCCCGGCGGCGGAGCCGACGGGTCGGATGGGGTTTTTCGCCGCGCAAGCGGCGAAGGGGCGTGGTCCTAAAGCTCCTTACGTAAGGAGAAGCCCAGCACCCCTTCGCTCCATCGGAGCGAGCGACCCCATCCGGCTCCGGACCCGGTTCGGGTCCGGAGCCACCTTCCCCTGAGGGGAAGGAAAGGGAGCGTCCTCTGCCCGTCAGACGCCTGCGAGACCGACGATCTCTGCACTCCCTAGTCCCTCGGACCAGCGTCCCCGAATGAGACGGTGAGCGGCCGCGCATGAACGAAAAGAGCCGCCCGGTTTCCCGGGCGGCTCTTCGACAATCGTCGCAATCGCTTGCGCGGATCAGCGCGAGTAGAACTCAATCACGAGGTTCGGCTCCATCTGGACCGGATAGGGCACCTCGGAGAGGGTCGGGATGCGGCCGAACTTGGCGACCATCTTCTGGTGGTCGACCTCGATGTAGTCCGGCACGTCGCGCTCGGCGAGCGACACGGACTCGAGCACGATGACGAGCTGCTTCGAGGCGTCCTTCACCTCGATCACGTCGCCGGGCTTGACGAGGAAGCTCGGGATGTTGACGCGGCGCCCGTTGACCCGGACGTGGCCGTGGTTGACGAACTGGCGCGACGCGAACGGGGTCGGCGCGAACTTCGCGCGGTAGACCACCGCGTCGAGACGGCGCTCGAGCAGACCGATCAGGTTCTCGCCGGAATCGCCCTTCTGGCGGATCGCCTCGGCGTAGTAGCGGCGGAACTGCTTCTCGGTGATGTTGGCGTAATAGCCCTTGAGCTTCTGCTTGGCGCGCAGCTGCGTGCCGAAGTCGGAGAGCTTGCCCTTGCGGCGCTGGCCGTGCTGGCCGGGGCCGTATTCGCGCTTGTTGACGGGGCTCTTCGGGCGGCCCCAGATGTTCTGACCCAGGCGCCGGTCGATCTTGTGCTTCGCCTGAATGCGCTTCGACATCGCTGTTCCTCTGCGATCTTGGTGTTGTCGAGGAACGCGCCCTCCTCTTCCCTCTCGGGACGACAGGGCCGGCGGACCGGCCCACGGGTGCGTACAGAGCCCGAGCTTGCGCTCGAACGCGAACGCGGGCCCCGATCCGAGACCCGCGCTCTTGCCGGGTGCAATATAGCGACCCGCCGCCCCTGTCAACCGCGCCACGCGGTCACCGCTCGTTAACCATGCGCGCCTAAACCTCTCAGGCGGAAAGAGGAAGCTCGACACGCATGCTCACCCGTCGCCGCGCCATCGCCCTCGTCATGGCCGCCCCGTTGCTCGCGGGCTGCGTCACGCCGCGCCCGCGCCTGCTCGAGGCGGAATTCGAGACGCAGTACCGCGTCGCGGCCGGCGACAGGCTGCGGATCATCGTGTTCGGGCAGGACGACCTCTCGAACCTCTACACGGTGGACGCGGTCGGAGCGATCGCGATGCCGCTCGTCGGCGCGATCCCCGTCGCGGGGGCGACGACGGCCGCGATCGAGGCGCGCGTCGCCGAGCGGCTGCGGGCGGGCTTCCTGCGCGATCCGCGCGTGGCGGTCGAGGTCGACACCTATCGCCCGTTCTTCATCATGGGCGAGGTGACGAATTCCGGCCAGTTTCCTTTCGTCAACGGCATGACCGCGCAGACCGCGGTGGCCATCGCCGGCGGCTTCACGCCGCGGGCGGAGCGGCGATCGGTCGAGATTTCCCGCGTGACGAGTGACGCAATCGTAACGGAAACCGTGCCATTGACCTTTCCCGTTCGGCCCGGCGACACGATCGTGGTCAGGGAGCGTTGGCTCTGAGGAGACCGTGGTCTCGCCGCGCCGGAGGCCGGGGAGAGCGGACATGAACATTCACCGGACGATGCCGCGTCTGCGCATCCTCCACGTCTTCCGGGCACCGGTCGGCGGTCTGTTCCGCCACGTGCTCGATCTCGCCCGCGAGCAGGTCGCGCGCGGCTACGCGGTCGGCCTCGTCTGCGACGAGACGCACGGGCATCCCGCGGGCGAGGCCGCGCTCGCCGCGCTCGCGCCGTCGCTCTCGCTCGGCCTCCACCGCGTCGCGATGCCGCGCGAGCCGGGGCTCGGCGACATCGCCGCGATCCGCGCCCTCTCCCGCCTGCAGGCGCAGGCGCAGGCGCGGGTGCTGCACGGCCACGGGGCCAAGGGCGGCGCCTATGTGCGGCTTCTTCGGATCCCGTCCGGCTTCGGGCCCGTGGCGCGCGTCTACACGCCCCACGGCGGCAGCTTCCACGCCAATGCCGGCCGCCTCTCGAAGAACGTCTATATGGGGATCGAGCGGATCCTCGCCCGGCGCACCGAGCTGTTCACCTTCGAGAGCGCCTATGTGGCGGACCGCTTCCGGCAGGAGATCCGCGGCTCGGAGGACCGCATCCGCGTCGTCCACAACGGGGTCGCGGAGGCCGAGTTCGAGCCGATCGACACGAGCCGCGAAGCGTTCGACCTGTTCTATATCGGCGAGATGCGCGCCTTCAAAGGCGTCGACACGCTGCTGCACGCGGTGGCGCGCCTCGCCGCGCGCGGGCGCCGGCTGCGCGTCCTGTGCGTCGGCTCGGGGCCCGACGAGGCCGCCCTCGCGGGGGAGGCCGAGCGCCTCGGCATCGCCGATGCCGTCACCTTCGCGCCGCCCCGGCCGATCCGGGACGTGCTCGGCCGCGGTCGCGTGATGGTCGTGCCCTCGCGCGCGGAATCGCTGCCCTACGTGGTGCTCGAAGCCGCCGCGGCGCGCCAGCCGCTGATCGCGACGCGGGTCGGCGGCATTCCCGAGATCTACGGCCCCCTCGCCGACGCGCTGATCCCGCCCGACGATCCCGAGCGGCTCGCCGACGCGATCCTCGCCAAGCTCGACGAGAGCGACGCGGCGCGCGCGCACGCCGCGGAGGCGCTCGCGGCGCGCATCCGGGCGGGCTTTCGGCTGGAGACCATGGTCGATTCCGTGATCGCCGGCTACGCGCAGGCGCTCGGCCTCGCCGGGGAAGACGCGCTCGCGCCCGCCCGGCCTTAAGCGAATTCGAAGCTGTTTCGACGAAGATCGAGATCAACGAACGAGCCGGACACGCCCTCATGAGCCTGGTCAACATCCGCGATCTGATGAGCGCCGCCGCCAGCCTGACGGCCGAGGGGGCCGCGGCGCAACGCCCGCCGGAAGGGCGCGCGCGGGTCCCGATCGCCGAGAGCGCGGCGGCCGTCGTGCCCGACCGGAAATGGTCGCCCGTCGTCCTCGTCGGGATGGTGCGCGCGATCGAGGCGCTCCTCCTCCTCGCGACCGGGCTCGTCGCCCACCGGCTCTACCTCGCCGAGCCGCTGACCACCGATTACTGGCTCGCCCTCG
The DNA here is from genome assembly GCF_046292825.1 of Salinarimonas sp. GTDB lineage: Bacteria > Pseudomonadota > Alphaproteobacteria > Rhizobiales > Beijerinckiaceae > Salinarimonas. Next base: position 115,360 of record NZ_JBKBQG010000006.1, read on the forward strand.
TCGGCCTCTCCATCGCGGCGGCGATCGTGCTGCAGGGCCTCGGGACCTATTCAATCCACGCGTTCCGCGCCTATTTCCGCTTCATGACCAAGGTCGTCGGCGGCTGGAGCCTCGTCGTCCTCTGCGCGCTCGCGGCGGTCTTCCTCCTGAAGGCGGGGGACCATTTCTCGCGGGTCTGGCTCGTCTCCTGGTACGCCGCCGGCCTCGTCTCGCTCGCGGCGACGCGGCTCGTCCTGTGCGGGATCGTGACCGCGATGACGCGGGCCGGCCGCTTCGATCGCCGCACCGCGATCGTCGGCGGCGGCCCGGCCGCGGAGGCGATGATCAAGGCGCTCGACGCCCAGCCCGACAGCGGTATCCGCATCGTCGGCGTCTTCGACGACCGCTCGGACGATCGCTCCTCGGACGTCGTCGCCGGCTATCCGAAGCTAGGCCGCGTCGACGATCTCGTCGACTATGCCCGCCGCACGCATCTCGACCTCGTCGTCTTCACCGTGCCGATCTCGGCCGAGGAGCGGCTCCTGCAGATGCTCTCGAAGCTCTGGGTCCTGCCGATCGACATCCGCCTCTCGGCGCAGGCGAGCAAGCTGCGGCTGCGCCCGCGCTCCTATTCCTATATCGGCTCGGTGCCCGTCCTCGACGTGCTCGACCGCCCGATCCGCGACTGGGACGTCGTCGTCAAGTCGCTGTTCGACCGCGTCGTGGGCGCGCTCCTGCTCGTCCTCCTCTCGCCGTTCCTCGTCGCGACCGCGATCGCGGTGAAGCTCGATTCGCGCGGGCCGGTCTTCTTCAAGCAGAAGCGCTACGGCTTCAACAACGAGCTGATCGAGGTCTACAAGTTCCGCTCGATGTATACCGACATGGCGGACGTGAGCGCGTCGAAGCTCGTCACCAAGGACGACCCGCGCGTCACCCGCGTCGGCCGGATCATCCGCAAGACCTCGATCGACGAGCTGCCGCAGCTCTTCAACGTGGTCTTCTTCGGCAATCTCTCGCTCGTCGGCCCGCGCCCGCACGCGCTCCACGCCAAGGCGGCGGACCGGCTCTACGATCAGGTCGTCGACGGCTATTTCGCCCGCCACAAGGTCAAGCCCGGCATCACCGGCTGGGCGCAGATCAACGGCTGGCGCGGCGAGACGGACACGCAGGAGAAGATCCAGCGCCGCGTCGAGCACGACCTCTATTATATCGAGCACTGGTCGGTGTTCTTCGACCTGCAGATCCTGGCGATGACGCCCGTCGCGCTCCTCACCGACCGCGAGAACGCCTATTGAGCACCAAGGCGGCTTCCCTCGACGCGATCCCGCGCCCGCGCGCCTTCTCGCCGCGCGTCGAGAATGCCTGTTTGTGGCTCCTCGGGGCGGGCGGGGGCGTCGTCCTGATCGAGCCCTCCCCCTACGAGCTGTTGTTCTTCGTCTGCGTCCTGGTGCTCGGCGTCGGCGGGCTCGCGCTGCATCGCTCGAGCCTGCCGATGGCGATCCTGCTCGCGATCTTCAATCTCGGCGGCGTGATCGCGCTCGTGCCGTTCCTCCACGTCACCGACAGCGTGATGTTCATCGCGATCTCCATCTACCTGATGGTGACGAGCATCTTCTTCGCGATGATCCTGCTCGAGCGCGGCTCCGAGCGCTTCGACGCGCTCGGCCGCGGCCTGATCGTCGGCGCGGCGATCGCCTCCTTCGCCGGCATCCTCGGCTATTTCGACGTCGGGGGACTTGCCGCGATCTTCACGCTGCACGACCGTGCGTCGGGGACCTTCAAGGATCCGAACGTGCTCGGCACCTTCGTCATCCTCCCCGTCCTCCTCCTCGCGCAAAGGATCCTGTTCCGCCGCGGGCGCGTCCTCGTCGATCTCGCGCTCCTCGGCCTGATCCTGTTCGGCGGGGTGTTCCTCTCCTTCTCGCGCGGCGCCTGGGGGCACACGGCGGGCTCGCTCCTGATGATGGCGATGCTCACCTTCGTGCTCGGCTCGGACGCGCGGCTGCGGACGCGCATGGTGCTCCTCGGCCTCCTCGTGCCCTTCCTCGCGGTGGGCGCGCTCCTCACCGCGATCTCGGTCGAGCCGATCCGCGAGATGCTGGAGCAGCGCGCGAACCTCGTCCAGGAATACGATGCCGGCCCGACGGGGCGCTTCGGCAACCAGGCGCGGGCCCTGCCGATGCTCGTCGGCCTGCCGAACGGTTTCGGACCGCTGCAATTCCGCAGCCACTTTCCGGAAGAGCCGCACAACGTCTACATGAATGCCTTCGCGTCCTACGGCTGGCTGGGCGGCATCAGCTATCTGGGGCTCACGCTCGCGACGATCGCCGTGGGCTTCGCGACGGTGGCGCGACGATTCTCGCTGCAGCCGGTGGCGATCGCGGTGTGGTCGACATTGTTCGTGCAGATGCTGCTCGGCTTCATCATCGATACCGACCATTGGCGGCACTATTATCTGCTGCTCGGCCTGATCTGGGGCCTGTTCGCGCTCTCGCGCCTGGAGGCGCTGCGGAGCCGGGGCTCTTGAACCTGTCGCGGGCTCGGCATGTGCTGTGCGCTGGGACCGGCGTCAATCGTGTAGGTCCCGGGTCCGCTTCACGGCACGGGATGACAGCGGTGGGAGACCACCCACACAACCAGAACAAGAAAAAACCCGCCGAGACGAAGCTCGGCGGGTCAGTTGCTCTCGATGTACGCCCCCACAGGCGCATAACCTAAGTTAGAGACGTGAATGGGGTTGTGCAAGCCGAAAATTCTCCTGAACCCCCCTATCCACGGAATAAAATGTCCTGTGGCCGCCCTGCCACTCAGCGGCACAGGATCGCGTGGTCGAGGAAAGTCACGGGATCGCCCTCCGCGATGCGGGTGACGTCCTCGGGGAGTTCGACGAGGCCGTCGGTCTGCGTCAACGACGTGATGATCCCGGCGCCCTCGCGCGGGTGCTTGCGGGCGATCGCCGCGCCGTCCGCCCCGAGAGCGAGCGCGCAGCGGACGAATTCCCGCCGGCCTTCCTTCTTCCTGTAGGCGAAGCCGGCGCGCACCGGCACGCCCTGCGGCCGCCGCCAGGTCTCGCCGGAGAGGCGCGCGATCAGCGCGCGGGCGATGATCGTGAAGGTCACGTAGACGGCCGCCGGATTGCCGGGCAGGCCGATGAAGGCGCGGCCCTTCACCACGCCGAGCGCGACCGGCCGCCCCGGCTTGATGCCGACCCGCCAGAAGGTGAGCGCGCCCGCCTCCTCGACCGCCGCCTTGACGTGGTCCTCCTCCCCCGTCGAGACGCCCCCCGACGTGATCAGCACGTCGACCCGCTCGGCCGCGGCGGCGAGCGCGCGCGCGACGTCGGCGCGCCGATCGGGGAGGATGCCGAGATCGACGACGGCGCAGCCGAGCCGGCGCAGGAGCGCGCCGAGCATGAACCGGTTCGCGTCGTAGAGCTGCGCGGGCGCGAGCGTGCCCCCCGGCGCCACGAGCTCGTCGCCGGTCGAGAACACGCCGACGACGAGAGGCGCGCGGACATCGACCCGCTCGATCCCGAGCCCCGCGAGGAGCGCGACGTCGCGCGGGCTCAGCCGCTGGCCGGCGGGCAGGGCGAGCGCGCCGCGGGCGATGTCCTCGCCGGCCTCCCGCGCGTTGGCGCCGGCCTTCAGCCCCGCCGGCAGGACGACCGCCTCGCCCTCTCGGCGCGCGTCCTCCTGCATGTAGACCGTGTCGAACCCCTCCGGCATCGCAGCGCCCGTGAAGATGCGCAACGCCACGCGTGCCCCCTCCCCGCCCCCGGGCGCGGCGCCGGCGGGAAGCCGGCCGGCGACGGGCAGGCGCGTCGGCCCCGCCGCGTCGAGATCGGCATGGCGCACGGCATAGCCGTCGACGGCGGAGTTGAAGAAGGGCGGCAGCGGGATCGGGGCGTGCACCGGGTCGGCGAGGATGCGCCCGTCGGCCTCGACGAGCGGCACGCTCTGCGCGCCCACGACCGGGGCGAGGCGCTCCTCGACGAGCGCGAGCGCCTCGTCCACCCGCATGAGGGCGCCGCCGAAGGCGAAGCAATCGTTCGAGAGCTGGGCCATCGGATCGCGTCTCCCTCAGGCGGTCGCGCGCGCCGACAGGCGGGCGGGGACGGGGCTCCGCGCGAGGAGCGCGAGGAGCGCGTCGCGCGCCATCGCCTCGCGCAGCGCGATCTCCGCGATCGCCTCCACGTCGTCGAGCGCCACGACCGGCACGCCCGCGCCCGGCACCGGCACGTCGCTCGCGATCGCCCGCACGTTGGGCGCGCGGTCGTGGAGATGCGGCTTGCCGTTCGCCTCGCGATGGATCGCGATCTTGGGGTGCGGATAGGCCTTGAAGCCTTCGACGATCACGAGATCGACCGGCGAGAGCCGCTCGAGAAGCGCGCCGAGCGGCGGCTCCTCGGCGCCCTCCGGGATCTCGTGGACGAGGGCGAAGCGGCGCGCGGAGGCGATCAGCACCTCGCGGGCCCCCGCCTCGCGATGGGCATGGCTGTCCTTGCCGGGCTGGTCGATGTCGAAGGCGTGGTGGGCGTGCTTGAGGGTCGAGACGGACAGCCCGCGCGCGCCGAGCGCCGGGATCAGCTTCCTCAAAAGGGTGGTCTTGCCGGCGCCGCTCCAGCCGGCGAGCCCGATCACGCGCATGGCACGACACTCCGGGAACGAGACGGCCCCTTTGTGTCAGGGCGCGCCCGCGAGGTGAAGCGTTTTCTCGCGCGCCGCCTTTGGCGCTCGAGCCGCGGGCGGAATGAAGGCTTGACATCCGTGGCAGAAAGGGCCAAGTCGGTTGTGCCGGGCGCGTCGTGCGCATCTCGGTCCTTTTTTCCGCGAACCCGAAGACGAAACCGATGGACGGCTACTCTAGTAGCGCCTCGACCAGCGCCCTCGCGCGCGGTCGGGCGTCCCGAAACGACGGTATCGGCTGAAGGCTCGATCGGCCGCGGGCCCCTCCGACGGGGGTGGCCCGCTCCGATCGGGTCGACCCGATCGGAGACGAGCCCATGAGAGCGACGCTCGCCACTCCCCGCCATGCGCTCCCGCCCGCCGAATGTCGGCGGCGCGCCTTCGCACGTGCGCTCACCGCGCTCGCGGCCTGCCTGCGCCGCGCCCGCGACGCCCGCCCTCCCAGTCGAAGCCGAGCCTGATCCGGCGCCCGATCCGGGCGCGCGCCACGCTCCTGATTCTTCGCCTGACCCTGGGAGGCGGCCATGCGGCTCCTCGTCTGTGCCGGACGGCACTTTCACGACGCGCGTCTCGTCGAGAGCGAGCTCTCGCGCCTGCACGCGCACCATGCCCTCACCGTCGTCGTCCACGGCGGCCACACCACGCTCGGCCCCGCCATCGAGGCGTGGGCGCGCGCCAATCTCGTCCACGCGATCCGCTATCCGGCCAATTGGCAGCATCTCGGCAAGCGCGCCGAGGGCGTGCGCAACGCCTTCATGCTCGACGACAGCCGGCCCGATCGCGTGCTCGCTCTCCCCGGCGGTCGCCACACCCACGATCTCGTCGCCCGCGCGCAGGCGCGCGGCATCGACGTGATCCGCGCGGGCGATGCGCGCGGGATCGTCGAGGACGACGAGGAGCGCGACGGAGGCCCGACCCGCGCGCGCCCCCGCCCCGCGCTCGACGAGCACGCCGCCCTCCACTGACCCGGTGACGCCATGAACCTTCACGTCGCGCTCCGCCCGGAGCGGCGAACCCGCGCGCGTGCGCGCCTTCGCCGTGCCTGCGCCGCCGATCGGGCGGCTCCTGCTTCGGGCCAGATCGAGCGCCTCCACGCGGCCCTCGCCGGTCCCGATCTGCCGCCGCGCACGCGCGCGCTCCTCGCGAGCGGGCGCGCGAAGAAGCTGCGCAAGCTCGTCGAGGAGGCGACCGAGGTCGCGCTCGACGCGCAGCGCGGCGACCGCGGCGGCGTGGTCCGCGAGAGCGCGGACCTCCTCTACCACCTCGCCGTCGTCTGGCACGACGCCGGGATCGATCCCCACGAGGTCTGGACCGAGATGGCGCGACGCGCCTGGCGGCTCGGCCTCGCCGAAAAGCTCCCCAAAGCCCCGAAAGGCGTGCGTCGATCCGCGGCGCTCGCGACCGATCCTCACCTCGCCCCAGGAGACCTGCCATGACCGTCGTCGACCGCCCGAGCGCGCGCCGCGCCGACACCCATCCCGCCGACATCGCCAACGAGGCGGCGGGGCTCGAGCCCGCGCGCGCGGCAGCCTTGCTCGCAGGCCTGCCCGCAGGCGAACGCGGCGCCGTGTTCGGCTATCTTCCGCCCGAGCAGCAGGCCGATCTCGTCGCGGCGATGCCCCGCGCCGATCTCGCCGCGATCTTCACGGAAATGTCGCACGACGACCGGGTCGACGTGTTCAAGCGCATGAGCCCGGCCGAGCAGGAGACGCTGCTCCCGGCCCTCGCGCAAGCCGAGCGCGACGACATCCGCCGCCTTGCCGCCTATGGCGAGGGTACGGCGGGCGCCGTGATGACCTCCGACTACGCGACGCTCGCGCCCGATCTCTCCGTCGCCAACGCCTTCGAGGCCCTGCGTCGCGAGGCGCCCGACGCGGAGACGATCTACGAGGCCTACGTCGTCGATCCCGAGCGCCGCCTCCTCGGCGTCGTCTCCCTGCGCGACCTCCTTCTCGCCGCCGGCACGAAGCGCGTGAGCGACGTCATGCGCCGCGATCCCGTGACGGTCCGGGCGAGCGCTCCGAAGGGCGAGGCCGCACGCAAGGTGGCCGATTACGACCTCATCGCGCTCCCCGTCCTCGACGAGCGCGCGCGCCTCGTCGGCATCGTCACGACCGACGACGCGATGGACGTCCAGGCGGAGGAGGCGACGCGCGAATTCCGCAAGATCGGCGGCATCCAGGAGGGGCTCGGCCACAAGGGCGGCGCGGTCGCGGCCGTGACGAGCGTGCGCGAGGCGAGCATCTTCATGCTCTACCGGCTGCGCATCGTCTGGCTCGTGGTTCTCGTCTTCGGCAACATCTTCTCGGGCGCGGGCATCGCCGCCTTCGAGGAGACGATCGAGGCCTACGTGGCGCTCGTCTTCTTCCTGCCGCTCCTGATCGATTCGGGCGGCAATGCCGGCTCGCAGGCCGCGACGCTGATGGTGCGCGGGCTCGCCACCGGCGACGTGCGCATGCGCGACTGGAGCCGGATGATCGGCCGCGAGGTCCTGGTCGCGGGTCTTCTCGGCCTGACGATGGCGCTCGCGGTGTCGGTCATCGGCGTGTTCCGCGGCGGGCCGGAGATCGCCCTCGTCGTGGCCTCGTCGATGGTGCTGATCGTGCTCGTCGGCTCGACGATCGGCATGTCGCTGCCCTTCCTCCTGTCGCGCCTCAAGCTCGATCCGGCGGCGGCGAGCGCGCCCCTGATCACCTCGATCGCGGACGCGGCCGGCGTCATCATCTACTTCTCCATCGCCACGACGGTCCTGCCCTTCCCGGAGGCAGGTTGACGAGCGGTCTCGGACAGGGCTCCTCCCTCGAACCTGCGGAGCGCACGGGTCGTCATCTGCGCATCGGACGAGAAGGCGATGCGCCGCCGCTCTCCTTCCCCTCAGGGGAAGGAGAGGGAGCGCGCCGTTCGCGTCGTATGGTGCACGAAGGCCGCTGCGTGCACTCCGTCGCCCTCGTGGAGGCGAACGGACCCCGCCTCGGGCCGGGGAGGATCGCGCCTGACGCCCGCGCGTTCGCGCCCGGCGCCCCGTGCATGGGCGGGCCATGGGCAAGCGGCGGGAAAGCCTCTATGGTGGCCGCTCGATGCCCCGAACATGCGGGAGAAGGGCCGCGATGGTCGACATCGCCACACGCGTCTACAACCACAACTGGAAGATCGATCCGATCGTCCGATCGGTGCTCGACACCGACTTCTACAAGCTCCTGATGGCGCAGACGATCTTTCGTCGCCATCGGGACGTGGCGGTCACCTTCGGCATCCAGAACCGCACCACATCGGTGCGCCTCGCCGACATCGTCGACGAGGGGGAACTGCGCGAGCAGCTCGATCACGTGCGGTCGCTATCGCTGACGCGCGGCGAATCGACCTGGCTGCGGGGCAACACCTTCTACGGCAAGCGGCAGATGTTCTCGCCCGAGTTCATCGGCTGGCTCGAGACCTTCCGCTTCCCCGCCTACCACCTCGAGCGCCGCGACGGCCAATACGTCCTCACCTTCGAGGGGCCCTGGATCGAGACGACGATGTGGGAGATCCCCGCGCTCGCGATCCTCAACGAGCTGCGTTCGCGCGGGGTCTTGCGCGAGATGGGCAAGTTCGAGCTCCAGGTGCTCTATGCGCGCGCGATGAGCCGCGTCTGGGAGAAGATCCAGACGCTCAAGGCGCTGCCCAACCTCTCGATCGCCGATTTCGGCACCCGCCGCCGCCACGGCTTCCTCTGGCAGGATTGGTGCGTCCAGGCCATGATCGAGGGGCTGGGCGAGAGCTTCCTCGGCACCTCGAATTGCCTCATCGCGCTGCGGCGCGAGGTCGAGGCGGTGGGCACGAACGCCCACGAATTGCCGATGGTCTACACCGCGCTCGCCGAGACCGAGGCGGCGATGGCGCGGGCGCCCTACGACGTCCTCTCCGACTGGATGGAGGATTACGAAGGCAACCTGCGCGTCATCCTGCCCGACACCTACGGCACCACCAATTTCCTCGCCAACGCCCCCGACTGGGTCGCCTCCTGGACCGGCATCCGCATCGATTCGAAGGATCCGCTGGAGGGCGGCGAGGAGGCGATCGCCTGGTGGCGCACCCGCGGGCAGGACCCGCGCCAGAAGCTCGCCATCTTCTCGGACGCGCTCGACGTCGACCTGATCGCGCGCATCCACCGCAAGTTCTCCGGCCGCATGCGCCTCGGCTTCGGCTGGGGAACGCTCCTGACGAACGATTTCCGCGGCTTCGTCGGCAACGGCGCGCTCGATCCGATCTCGATCGTCTGCAAGGTGATCAGCGCCGACGGGCGCCCCGCCGTGAAGCTCTCCGACAATCCGACGAAGGCGATCGGGCCGCTCGCGGAGATCGAGCGCTACAAGCGCGTCTTCCACGTCGAAGAGCGGACGCCGCAGCCGGTGCTGGTATGAGCCTGCGCCTCCACCGACGGCTGCGCGCGCTCCTCGCCGCGCTCGCGCTCGGCCTCGCCGCCCCGGCGGCCGCCCTCGACGCGGATCCGAGCGAGCCCTGCGCCCCGCACCCCTTCGACGGCGGGCGCTTCACCGTGTGCGTCGTCGATCTCGCAAAGCACGATCTGCGGCTGTTCTGGACCGACGAGACCGGCACCCCCTTCGCCCGGCCCGCCCGGCTGCCGAAGGAGATCGAGGGACGCCCGCTCCTGTTCGCGATGAATGCCGGCATGTACGACCGCGAGCTCGCGCCGATCGGCCTCTACGTGGAGGACGGCGTCGAGCTCAAGCGGCTCAACACGCGCGACGGGCCGGGCAATTTCCACATGCTGCCCAACGGCGTGTTCTACGTCGCGGGCGGCCGCGCCGGGGTCATGACCACGCAGGATTTCCTCGCGGCGACGCCCGACGCGGAGATCGCCACGCAATCGGGTCCGATGCTCGTGATCGACGGGCGGCTGCATCCGCGCTTCCTGCCGGGCTCGGATTCGCTGCGCATCCGCAACGGCGTCGGCGTGCGGCCGGACGGGCGGGTGCTGTTCGCGATCTCGGACGAGGCCGTGACCTTCCACCATTTCGCCCGCCTGTTCCGCGACGCGCTCGGCACGCCGAACGCACTCTATCTCGACGGCTCCGTCTCGGCGCTCTACGCCCCCCATCTCGAGCGCTCCGACGGCTTCCGCCCGCTCGGGCCGATGATCGCGGCCTTCCCGCGCGGAGAGGGCTGACGAACAAAACACCCTCGAAACGTGGGGTTTCAGCCGATCCACGCACGGGGCTCCTGTCCGCGCGAGAGAAAAACGGCCATTGCGGCCGCGTTTGACTGTCGATAACCTACGGAAAAGCCCGGAGGCGGGCGATCGAGCGCGCGGGGTCGCGCGCCGGGGGAGGAGCATGGCTGAGGTCGCGAGCGCCGGTTCCGTGCGCACGATCACGCTCGGCGCCATCGCCGACGATTACACGGGCGCGACCGATCTCGCCAACACGTTCGCGCGCGCGGGCCTCGCCGCCGTGCAGACGATCGGCCTGCCCGATGCGGACACGCCGATCCCGACCGCGGATGCCGTGGTCGTCGCCCTCAAGATCCGCTCCGTCCCCGCCGAGGAGGCCGTCGCCGCGGCCCTGTCGGCGCACGCGGCGCTCGTCGCGCGCGGGGCGACGCACGTCCTCTACAAGATCTGCTCGACCTTCGATTCGACCGATGCCGGCAATATCGGCCCCGTCACCGACGCGCTGCGGGCCGCGACGGGCACGCGGCTCTGCCTCGTGACGCCGGCCTTCCCCGAGACCGGGCGTCGCGTCTTCCAGGGCCATCTCTTCGTCGGCGACAGGCTCCTGTCCGAGAGCCCGCTCAAGGACCATCCGCTCAATCCGATGCGCGACGCCGATCTCGTGTGCGTCCTCGCGCGCCAGAGCGCGGCGCCGGTCGGCCTCGTCGATCTCGACGCCGTGCGCGCGGGGGCCGACGCGGTCGGCGCGCAGGCGAGCGCGCTGGCCGGAGCGGGGTGCGGGGCGGCGATCGTCGATTGCGTGGCGGACGAGGATCTCGCGGCGATCGGGGCCGCCGCCCTCGCCTCCCCCGTCTCGACGGGCGCGTCCGGCCTCGGGCTCGGGCTTGCGCGCGCGCTTCTCGCGAGCGGGCGCGTCGCCCCCTCCCCCGCGACGAAGCTGCCGCCCGTCGGAGGCCCGGCCGCGATCCTCGCCGGCTCCTGCTCGGCGGCGACGCGCGCGCAGCTCGATGCGGCCGAGCGCACCATGCCCGTCCTGCGGCTCGATCCGGAGCGCGCGGTGGAGGATCCGGACGCCGCGCTGACCTCCGCGCTCGATTTCGCCCGCACGCATCTCGTCGACGGCGGCGCGGCGGCGGTCGCGATCGCGACGAGCGCTCCGCCGGAGATCGTCGCCGCCGTGCAGGCGCGCTTCGGCGCCGCCGCCGCGGGTCATGCGCTCGAGGGGCTGATGGCGCGCATCGCCGAGCACCTCGTCGCGCACGGCCTGCGCCGCCTCGTCGTCGCCGGCGGCGAGACCTCGGGCGCGGTCGTCGACGCGTTGAAGGTGCGCACGCTCACGATCGGCCCCCAGATCGCGCCGGGCGTGCCCGCCACCCTCGCCCTCGGGGCCCCCGCGGGCGCCCTCGCGCTCGCGCTGAAATCGGGCAATTTCGGCAGAGAGGACTTCTTCGCGCGCGCGCTCGAGGCGCTGCCATGACGGCATCCTCGACGCCTGCTCGACGAGACGACGAACGAGACGTTCGCTCGTGATCGCAACACCCTGTGCAAGAAACCTGAAAAGGGAGGTTCAAGAGCCCATGTCGTTCCACCACGTTCTCAAGGCGGGCGCGCTCGCGGCCGTTCTCGGCGCGCTCACGCTCGCCCCGGCCAACGCCCAGACCGCGCTCAAGCTCGGCTATTCGCTCGCGCCCACCTCGCATTACGGCGTCGGCGCGACCGCGATGGCGGAAGAGCTCGCGCGGCTCTCCGACGGCCGCTTCACGATCGAGCAATTCCCCGCCAACGCGCTCGGCGGCGAGCGCGAGATGGTCGAGGGCGCGCAGATCGGCACCGTCGATCTCGTCATCACCTCGACGGGCCCGGTCGGCAATTTCGTGCCCTCCGTGCTGATCACGGACATCCCCTTCCTGTTCCGCGACTACGAGCACGCCCACGCGGTGCTCGACGGCGAGATTGGCCAGGCGCTCCTCGACGAGTTCCCCCAGCACGGGCTGATCGCGCTCGCCTGGGGCGAGAACGGCTTCCGCAACCTCACGAACGGCGTTCGCCCGATCCGCACGCCGGAGGACACGCGCGGTCTCAAGGTGCGCACCATGGAAAACCAGGTGCACATGCGCGCCTTCCAGGAGCTCGGCGTGCTGCCGACCCCGATGGCCTTCCCCGAGCTCTTCACCGCGCTCCAGCAGGGCACGGTCGACGGCCAGGAGAACCCGATCGGCGTGATCCTGTCGGCGAATTTCGCGCAGGTGCAGCAGCACCTCTCGCTGACCCAGCACGTCTATTCCCCGGCGCTCATCCTGATGTCGCCGATGATCTGGGACGGGCTGTCGGAGGAGGAGCAGGGCTGGTTCCGCGAGGCCGCGGCCGCCGGCGCGGCGGCGATGCGCGCCAAGGTGCGCGAGGATGCCGAGAACGGCGTCGCGCAGCTCAAGTCGCAGGGCATGCAGGTCGTCGAGGACGTCGACCGCGCCGCCTTCGAGGCCGCCCTCCAGCCGGTCTTCGCCGAGTTCGCCCAGCGCTTCGGCCAGGACAAGATCGACGCGATCGTCAATTACGGCCAGTGACGCCGTGATGTCCCCCCGGCGGCGGACGTCGCCAGGGGGCATTCCTGGGGTGTCATCCCGGACGCCGAAGGCGATCCGGGACCCAGACTCCCGACGCCGCAGTCGCAGCCTGTAGGCTGCGTTTCGCCGACCAAAGCCGCGTTTCGGTGTGCGAGCGAGCGCGACATGCGCGCTCCGACGATCGTCGCGGATCTGGGTCCCGGGTCCGCTTCGCGGCCCGGGATGACAGCTCCGAGGGACGACCACCGGTCCCGCCCTCACCCGAACACGAAAAGACCACGCCACCCATGCTCGCAGCGCTGAGATTCGTCGACAAGGCCGTCTTCAACGTCGCGATGGCGCTGGCGATGGCGCTGCTTGCCACCATGGCATGCGTGTCGTTCTACCAGGTCATCACCCGCTTCGTCTTCGCCCAGCCCTCGACCTGGTCGGAGGTGACCTCGCGCTCCTTGCAGATCTGGATGGTCTATCTCGGCCTCGTCGCGGCCTTCCGGACGGGGGCGCTCCTCGCCGTCGACTTCCTGCGCCGCCTCGCGCCGCCGACCATCCGCGTGATCCTCGTCGTCGCGATCGCGGGGCTCAATTTGGGGGTGTTGTTCGTGATGGTCTGGTGGGGCTGGGAGATGGCGCATCGGGTGCGCTTCCAATCGCTCGCGGGCGTCTCGAACCCGTTCACGGGGGAGAACATCTCGATCTCGCTCGTCTATGCCGCGATCCCCATCGGCGCGGCTCTGTCCATGGTCGCCGTCCTCGGGCGCCTCGCCGAGGACGTCGCGGAGGCGCGCGCGGGCGGTCCGAGCGACACGGACGCGGCGGATGCCGTGCGTCCCCGGGAGATCTGAGCCATGCCCTCCTTCATGCTGATCGGCATGGTCTTCTTCATCGCGCTCGGCGCCCCGATCGCGATCGCCATCCTCGCCGCCTCGATCGGCGGCATCACGCTGTTCGCGAACCTCCCCCTCGTCGTCGTGGCGCAACGCCTGATGACGACGATCGATTCCTTCCCCCTGATGGCGATCCCGTTCTTCATCCTCGCCGGCAATCTGATGGAGGCCGGAGGGATCTCCAAGCGCCTCGTGGAATTCGCGAAATCGCTCGTCGGCGGCGTCCAGGGCGGGCTCGCGGCCTCCTGCGTGCTCACCTGCATGATCTTCGCCTCGGTCTCGGGCTCGTCGGTGGCGACCACCTTCGCGATCGGCGCGATCATCATCCCCGCGATGATCCGCCACGCCTACCCCAAACCCTTCGCGGCGAGCCTGCAGGCGACCTCGGCCGAGCTCGGCGTGATCATCCCGCCCTCGATCCCGCTCATCCTCTACGGCGTCTCGGCCGAGGTCTCGATCGGCGAACTCTTCGTGGGCGGCATCGGGCCGGGGCTGCTCATCGGCGCGGCGCTGATCCTCTTCGTCCTCGTCTATTGCCGCATCAACGGCTGGGGCAAGGACGACCATATCGGGCGCGTGCCGCTCCTGCGCGCGACGAAGGAGGCGGCCTGGGCGCTGATCATGCCGATCATCATCATCGGCGGCATCTATCGCGGCGTCTTCACGCCCACGGAGGCGTCGGTCGTCGCGGTGTTCTACGCGCTCTTCGTCGGCACGGTGGTCTACCGCGCGATCGGCTGGGGGGAGTTCTTCTCGGTCTTGCGCCGCTCGGTGATCGCCTCGACGATCATCATGTTCATCATCGCGGCGGCGGGCGTGTTCTCCTTCCTCCTCACCCGCGCGGGCGTGCCGATGGCGATCAGCGCCTGGATCACGAGCATCGTCGACAACCCAGCGATGTTCCTGCTCGCGGTGAACGTCTTCCTCTTCGTGGTCGGCATGTTCATCGAGACCTCGGCGGCGATCATCGTGCTCGCGCCGATCCTGGTGCCCGTCGCCATCGCCTACGGCGTCGATCCGGTGCATTTCGGGCTGATCATGGTGGTGAACCTCGCGCTCGGCATGATCACGCCACCCTTCGGCGTCAATCTTTTCGCCGCATGCCAGGTGGCGCAAGTTCCGCTGGAGCGGATCATCCGTCACCTCGTACCCTTCGTGCTCGTGATCGTGACGTGCCTGATGATCATCACTTACGTCCCCGATCTGACATTGTTCTTCCGCAATCTCGCCTTCGGTCGGTAGAGTTCCGCCTCACGACGAGGCCACGGATACGAGACATGACGCTGCCGGCACCGAAGCTCCTCATCGGGGGCACCTTCCAGGACGCTCAAGGCGGGGACCGCATCCCGGTTCTCGACCCCTCCACCGGCGAGCCGTTCGCGGAGCTCGCTCGCGGCCGTTCGATCGACGTGGAGATGGCCGTCGCCTCCGCCCACAAGGCGCGCGAGGGCGCCTGGGGCCGCATGAGCGCGATGGAGCGCGGCCGCATCCTCTCGAAGCTCGCGGGCAAGATCCTCGAGCGCGCCCAGGACCTCGCGATCCTCGAGGCGCGCGACGTCGGCAAGCCGCTCGCCCAGGCGCGGGCCGACGCGATCGCCTGCGCGCGCTATTTCGAGTTCTACGGCGGCGCCGCCGACAAGCTCCACGGCGACACCATCCCCTATCAGGCGGGCTACCAGGTGATGACCTGGTGGGAGCCCCACGGCGTCACGGCGCACATCGTGCCGTGGAACTACCCGATGCAGATCATCGGGAGGAGCGTCGGCGCGGCGCTCGCGATGGGCAATGCCTGCGTCGTCAAGCCGGGCGAGGACGCCTCGCTGACCGCCCTCGTCCTCGGCAAGCTCGCGCTCGAGGCCGGGCTGCCGGAGGGCGTCCTCAACATCGTCACGGGCTACGGCGAGGAGGCCGGCGCGGCGCTCGCGCGCCATCCGGGCATTCATCACATCTCCTTCACGGGCTCGGTCGCGGTCGGCCAGCGCATCCAGGAAGCGGCGGCGCGCAACATCGTGCCGGTGACGCTGGAGCTCGGCGGCAAGTCCCCGCAGCTCGTCTTCGCCGATGCCGATCTCGACGCCGCCCTCCCCTTCCTGGTGCGCGCCGCCGTCCAGAATGCCGGCCAGACCTGCTCGGCGGGCTCCCGCATCCTGATCGAGCGCAGCGTCTTCGACGAGGTCGCCTCGGCGATCGCGGAGCGCTTCTCCAAGCTGAGCGTCGGCCCCGCGCTCGACGATCCCGATGTCGGGCCCATCGTCAGCGCCGAGCAGAAGGCGCGCGTCGAGGGCTTCGTCTCGCGCGGGGAGACGTCCGGCGCGGCTTTGCTCGCACGCGGCAAGATCCTCGACGACGCGCCCAAGGGCGGCTTCTACGTGGCGCCCGCTCTGTTCGGCCCTGTCGATTCGAAAACCGAGCTCGCCCGCGAGGAGGTGTTCGGCCCCGTCCTCTCGCTCGTGCCGTTCACGGGCGAGGACGAGGCGGTCGCGATCGCCAACGGCACCGATTACGGCCTCGTCGCCGGCGTGTGGACCCGCGACGGCTCGCGGGCGCTGCGCATGGCCAAGCGCGTGCGCGCCGGCCAGGTCTTCGTCAACAATTACGGCGCGGGCGGCGGCGTCGAGCTCCCCTTCGGCGGCGTCGGCAAATCCGGCCACGGCCGCGAGAAGGGTTTTGTCGGCTTGTACGGGTTCGGGACGCTGAAGACGGTCGCGGTGAAATACGAGTGAGGCGGGTCCTCCCTCCCCGGAGGGGAGGGTGGCCCCTGGAGCGCAGCGACAGGGGTCGGGTGGGGCACGGGTGGAGAATACCCTCCGCGCGTCGTGCCCCACCCGGCCTTTCTCGCTGTCGCTCGAAAGTCCACCCTCCCCTACGGGGAGGGATGAGGAAATCGAGGAGGAAGCATTGAGGCTGCAAGGAAAAGTCGCGATCGTCACCGGCGCGGGCTCCGGCTTCGGCGAGGGCATCGCCAAGACCTTCGCGCGCGAGGGCGCCAAGGTGATCGTGGGCGACATCGCCGACGAGGGCGGGCGGCGCGTCGCCGACGAGATCGGGGCCGCGGCGCGCTACGTGCGCGCGGACGTCTCGAAGGGCGCGGACGTGAAGGCGATGGTCGATGCCGCGCTCTCCGAATTCGGCGGGCTCGACATCCTCGTCAACAATGCGGGCTTCGCCCACACCAACCGCCCGATGCTGGAAGTGGACGAGGAAACCTTCGACCGCATCTTCGCCGTGAACGTGAAGGGCATCTATCACGGCGCCATGGCCGCGATCCCGGCGATGCGCGCGCGCGGAGCGGGCGTCATCCTCAACATCGCCTCCACCGCCGGCGTGCGCCCGCGGCCGGGGCTGACCTGGTACAACGGCTCGAAGGGCGCGGCGATCACGATCACCCGCTCGATGGCGGTCGAGCTCGCGCCGGATCGCATCCGCGTGTGCGCCATCAACCCCGTGGCCGGCGAGACCGGCATGCTCGCGACGTTCCTCGGGCAGGACACGGAGGAGCGGCGCGCGATGTTCAAGGCGACGATCCCGCTCGGGCGCTTCTCGCAGCCCAAGGACATCGCCAACGCAGCGCTCTACCTCTGCTCGGACGAGGCGGAATTCCTGACGGGGGTGTGTCTCGAGGTCGACGGCGGACGCTGCGTCTGATCGCCCGTTCGGCGGCGAAGCGGGCGCGCCTTCGGGCGCACCCGCCGCCTGTCAATGCCGGAACAGCTTCTGCACGATGCGCCCGATCGGCCCGGTCAGGCGCAGCGGCGCGTCGGTGACGGCGAAGCAGAAGCAATCCTCGTGCGCGTCGGCGACCGGCTGGTGGTCGACGTCCATGTCCGCCACCGCGATGTCGCCGCGGGCGTAATGGCCGTTGATGTCGCTGAACGCGCCCTTGAGCACGAGGGTGTATTCCGAGCCCTCGTGGGTGTGCGAGGGGATCTTGCGGCCGCCGCGGATCCAGTAGAGCGTCGCCTCGCCGTCCTCGTTGTCGGCGACGCGGTATTCCTTCACGCCGGGGATGAGCGTCTTCCACGGCACCTCGGCGAGACGCCCGCGGCCGAGCTGCGAGGCGGCGAGGTAGCGGGCGAGCGGCGCGGGCACCGCCTCGTCGGCGGCCTCCGGGCGCGGACGGGCGGCCTCGTCGCTGGCGGCGAAGATCGCGGCGAGCCGGGCGTCCCGATCGCGGATCGGAGCGGGGGCGACGCGCTCGATCTCCGCTGCGCGGGCGGCCTCGAGCATCGACACGAAGCGGCGACTCTCGGGCTTGAGAACGAGATGGCTCGCGACGAGCGCATGGAGCGGGGCGCTGAGGCCGCCGCTCGCATAATCCGCCAGGAGCGTGTCCAGCGGTCGTTCGTGCAGGTGCGTCGTCACTTGGCTCATCCTCGGGGCCCGGCGGCCTTACGGCTTCCATCGAAAGGACGGAGCCGCGTCACAATCAGTTACGGTCGAACGTGTCGCCCGGATCATACCGCCGAGTCCATTTTGGGCATGCCGGACAATGTATTAGGAGTTCGCCGTATCCTATACGCAGAAAACCGTAGAGGGTGCGAGCGTTCCCCGCATGCGTGCCGCCTTGCCAGCGTCGCGGAGGACTTCTACCGTGCCGCTCCACGCAACGACCGGAGAAACGCCCCGTGACCGAGCCGCTGTTCCGCGAGGACGCCTATCTGCGCCGTGCGACCGCCCGAGTCGTCGCGGTCCGCGACGGGGGCATCGTGCTCGACCGCACGATCTTCTACGCGCAGGGCGGCGGCCAGCCCGGCGACGTCGGCACGCTCACCCGCGCCGACGGCCGCGTCCTGCGCATCGCGAACACGGTCTACGGCCCCGATCGCAAGGAGATCCTCCACCTTCCCGCCGACGGCGAGCCCGCGCCCGAGGACATGCTCGGCGAGGACGTGACGCTCGAACTCGATTGGGACGTCCGCCACCCGCGCATGCGCATCCACACGGCGCTGCACCTGCTCAGCGTGGTACTGCCCTACCCCGTCACCGGCGGCGCGATCGGCGACGGCGAGGGCCGGCTCGATTTCGACATCCCCGAGGCGGGGATCGACAAGGACGAGATCGCCGCCGAGCTCAACGCGCTCGTCGACCGCGACGCGCCGGTGAGCGAGCGCTGGATCACCGACGAGGAGCTCGACGCCGCGCCCGACCTCGTCAAGACGATGTCGGTCAAGCCGCCGCGCGGCTCGGGGCGCGTGCGCCTCGTCGAGATCGCCGGCATCGACCTGCAGCCCTGCGGCGGCACCCACGTGCGCCGGACCGGCGAGATCGGCCGCATCCTCGTCACCGACGTCCAGAAGAAGGGCAAGCAGAACCGGCGCGTGCGCATCGCGCTCGCCTGATCCGGCCCGCCCGCCCCGCGAGAGGAGACGCCCCCCATGAGCGAAACGGACACGGTCTTCGTCACCCCCGCCTGGCTCGCGGAGCGCCTCGGCGCCCCCGATCTCGTCGTGGTCGACGGCTCCTATTACCTGCCGACGATGGGGCGCGACGCGGCCGCCGAGCACGAGGCGCGGCGCATTCCCGGCGCGGTGCGCTTCGACATCGACGCGATCAAGGACGAGGCCTCGCCCTATCCCCACATGCTGCCCGACGCGGCGACCTTCGCCGCGAAGGTGGGGGCGCTCGGCATCGGCGACGGGCAGACGATCGTCGTCTACGACGGCGCGGGCCTGTTCTCCGCGCCGCGCGTGTGGTGGACGCTCAAGACCTTCGGCGCGCAGAGCGTCTCGATCCTGGAGGGCGGCTTCCCCGCCTGGGAGGCGGCGGGCCTGCCCGTCGAGGAGGGGCCGGCGCGCCCACGCGCCAAGCGCACCTTCACCGCCCGCTTCGACCACAGCGCCGTCGCCGCCCTAGAGGACGTGCGCCGCGCGCTCGACACGGGCTCGGCCCAGGTCGTCGACGCGCGTCCGGCGGACCGCTTCGCGGGCCGCGTGCCCGAGCCGCGTCCGGGGCTGCGGTCGGGTCACATGCCCGGCGCGCTCAACCTGCCCTTCACCGAGATCGTCGAGGACGGCCGCCTCGCCGATGCGCAGACGATCCGCGCCGCGATGGCGAAGGCGGGCGTCGACCCGTCGCGCCCCGTCCTGACGAGCTGCGGCTCGGGCGTCTCGGCGGCGATCCTCTCCCTCGCCTTCGCCAAAGCCGGCCACCCCGCCCGCGCCCTCTACGACGGCTCCTGGGCGGAATGGGGCGCGCGCGAGGATTGCCCGGTCGAGCGGGAGGAGTAGGGCCAGGACGAAGCTCCTGCGTCGGGCGTCCCGACGAAGGTCTATTCCCATATGTAGGTAAATTTGTAAGAAACTGCGTGCTTCACTGGGCGCGAATTGCACCCGTGGAGCGTAGATTGACGGCGTACCTACCCCATTTCCTCTTCGTCACGAGCCTCGCGCTCGGCGCATTGTCCGCCTGGGCGCTCGTGTCGCGCGCCCGGGCCTGTCGCGAGGCCGAGCGGGCAAACGCCATCCTCGCCGACGTCGTCGAGAGCATGCACTCGCTCGCCGGCGGCATCGTCGTCTGGGACGAGGAGGATCGCCTGGCGATGTGCGATTCCCAGTTTCGCAAGGTCTACGCGCGGAGCGCCCAATTCCTCGTCGCAGGCGCGCGTTTCGAGGACGTGATCCGCCAGGCCGTCGCCGTCGGCCAATTCCCCGCCGCGCTCGGCCGCGAGGAGGAATTCATCCGCGAGGTGGTCGACAGCCATCGTCGGCCCAACGGCTGCTTCGAGCGGCAATTGCCCGACGGGCGCTGGATCCTGATCAACGAGCGGCGCACCGCCTCGGGGCGGACGGTGGGCATCCGGGCCGACATCACCGCGCTCAAGAAGGCGATCGAGGAAGCCGCCGCGGCCCATGCCGAGGTCGCGCGCCTCGCGCTGCACGATCCGCTCACGGGCCTCCCCAATCGGCGCTCCTTCCACGACCGCCTCGCGCAGGCGCTCGAGACGGGGGGCTGCGCGCTCCTCGTCGTCGATCTCGACGGCTTCAAGCCCGTGAACGACGCCCACGGGCACGAGGCGGGGGACCGGCTCCTCGTGGCGATCGCCGAGCGCCTGCAGGCCTGCGCGGGGCCGGCGGGTTTCGTCGCGAGGCTCGGGGGCGACGAGTTCGCGGTCATCCTCCCCGCCGCCGAGGTCGCGCGCGCCGCCGCCGAGGAGATCGTGCGCGCCGTGTCGGCACCCGTGACGCTCGGCGACGTGACGGTGGCGATCGGGGCGAGCGTCGGGCTCGCCGAAGCCCGACCCGGCGAGACCGGCGACGCCCTCCTGCGCCGCGCCGACGGCGCGCTCTACGACGCCAAGCGCCGCGGCCGCCGACGCGTCTGCGACGCTCCCGCGCTGGTGGCGTGAGAGACGGGGTCTTCGCTCGGAAGGCGTCGGTCCCGGCCGGGGACGACGCCCCGCCCCTCGTCAACCGCTCAGCCGCCTCCGGAACGGGCGCGGCATGGCGAGCGCGGGGACGCGGGCGGCGTAGGCGCGCCATTCGCCGCCGAAGCGGCGCTCGAGCGCGCGATCCTCGATCCGCGCCTGATTGGCGATCACCGCCGCGCCGACGACGAGCGAGACGAGGGTGAACAGGCTCGGCAGCGCCAGGAAGAGGCCGAGCTGGCCGACCCCGATCGCGACGAAGAGCGGATGGCGCATCACGCCGAAGGGGCCGCCGGTGATGAGGCGGCGCGGGCCGCCGTCGCCGGTTCCGGACATCCAATCGTCGGCCATGTAGGAATGGGTGTAGACGGTCAGCGCCTGCGAGACGAGGAGGAGCGCGAGGCCCGTCGCGATCACCGGCGCGACGTAGAGCGGCTCGAAGCGGCCGAGCCAGGCGTCGAGCTCCGGATAGGGAACGCGCACGACGCAGACGGCCCAGATCGCGAGCCGGAAGGCGTTGAACGTGTCGCGGCCCTTGCGTTGAGCCGAACCGCGCGCGCCGACGACGACGTGCGCCCGCCCGGTGCGCGCGCGCAGCGCGATGAGCTTCGCCGTGTAGAACACGGCGATGAAGGTGAAATAGCACGCGAGCGCCGCGCGCGCGAACGTGTCGAGATCCACGACGACCTCCGCCCACCCCGAATCGATCCGGGCACGGGGCGGCACGCCGTCCCGAGCCATCGGCTTCCCGCGCTCTCGGGGGGACGGACTCTTCGACGGTCCGCTCGTCCGGCGCGGGTCGATTAAAACACAGTTTTCGCGCGCGTGAAAGGTCCGAAGAGCGACCTCAGGACGCAATCGGGCGGACGCCACGCGCCACGCTAGCGCGTCTCCTCTTCGAGCGCGCGGCGCAGGCGGCGCACGAGCTTGCCGCGGGCGCGCTCGTCGGCCCGGCCCTCCATCGCGGCGGAGATGTCGAGGAGGAGGCGCGAGAGGTCGTTGTGCCAATCGAGATGCCCGAGCCGCTCGGGCGGGACGCGCGGCGCCGGGCTCTCGACGAGCGGGACGGCCTCGCGGGGGCCGAGCACGAACCCCGCGTCGAGCGCCGGCACGTGGACCGGCGTCCGCGGCAGGAGCGCGCGCGCCCGCGCCGCGAGGCCCGCGAGCGCCGCCTCCTCGCCGTGGACGAGGAACAGCCCCGCGCGGATCGGCGCGCGCGCCGCGAGCCAGACGGCGAGCCCGTCGGCATCGGCGTGGCCGGAATAGACGTCGAGCGTGCGGATGCGCGCGCGAACCCGCACCTCCTCGCCCATGATCCGCACCCGGCTCGCGCCGTCGGCGAGGATGCGCCCGAGGGTGCCCTGCGCCTGGAAGCCGGGGAGGAGCACCGTCGTGTCCTCGCGCCACAGCCGCGCCTTCAGGTGATGGCGGATGCGCCCGGCATCGCACATCCCGCTGCCCGCGAGCACGATGTGGAAGGAGCCGATCCGGGCGATGCCCTTGCTCTCCTCGACGCTCGCCGTGAAGCGCACCATCGGCGCCGACAGAGCCCGGACCAGGGCCGCGCCCTCCGGCGTCGCCTGCGCGTGGCGCCCGAAGACGGCGCTCGCGCGGATGGCGAGCGGCGAATCGATGAAGATCGGCGCGCGCGGGATCGCCCCCTCGTCCATCAGCGAGACGAGATCGACGAGAAGCTCCTGCGTGCGCTCCACCGCGAAGGAGGGAATCAGGAGGACCCCGCTCGGCCGCACCGCCTCGCGTACCTCCGCAGCGAGCCGCGCGCGCCGATCGGCCGCGCTCGGCGGCGTGCGCGACGTGTCTCCGTAGGTCGCCTCGCAGACGACGTAATCGAGCCCGCGCGGCCCCTCCGGATCGGATTGGAGGAGCTTGTCGTCGGGGCCGATGTCGCCGGAGAAGAGGATCGCGAGGCGCTCGTCCCCGTCCTCGACCAGGATCTCGGCGGAGGCCGAGCCGAGGAGATGGCCCGCGTTCCAGAAGCGCAGCCGGATGCCCGGCGCGATCTCGACGAGGTCGCCGTAATCCTGCGCCGAGAAGCGCGCGAGCGCGTGGACGGCGTCGTCGGCGGTGTAGATCGGCGTCACCGCCGGTCGCCCGCGCTGGGCGTTGCGGCGGTTGAGCTGGGCGACCTCGGCCTCCTGGATCGCCCCCGAATCGGGGAGCATGATCGAGGCGAGATCGGCGGTCGCCTCGGTCGCGTGGACGCGCCCGGCGAACCCCGCCTTCACGAGCTTCGGCACGAGGCCGGAATGGTCGATATGAGCGTGGGTGAGGACGAGCGCGTCGATCGTGGTGGGATCGAACGGAAAGTCGCGATAATTCAGCTCCTTCTCCGTCTTCGAGCCCTGGAAGAGCCCGCAATCGACGAGGATCCGCGCGCGGCTCGTCTCGAGCCGGAACGAGGACCCGGTGACGGCGCCGGCGGCGCCGTGAAAGGTGAGGCTGATCGACAAGGGCGCGCTCCTCCGGCCGTTTTCGCCATTGGCGCCGCGGCACGGCCCGCGGTCAAGCGCCCGCCGCGCGCCCGAGCACCGTCGCCGCGAGGAGACCGTTGCCGGAGAGATAGCCCGACGCCCCGCTCCCCGAGACGCCGCAGGCCGCACCGCCCACCGCGAACAGGTTCGGCAGGAGGCCCCCGTCCGCGCGCCGCACGCGGGCGCTCCCGTCGGTCTCGAGCCCGCCCTGCGTGTGGAATAGCGCACCCGTGACGCGCACCGCGCGATAAGGCGGCACGAGCGGCGCCACGCCGTCGAGCGCGCGCCCGAAGGGATCGCGCGCGGTGCCGGCCTTGCAGGCCTCGAAGGCGTGGAGCGTCCGCGCGAGCGCCTCCTCGGGCAGGCCCAGCATCCGCGCGAGGGTCGCGACATCGTCCGCCTCGCGCACCGCGCCTTGCGCCTGCGCCTCGCGGAAATCGGCGAACTGCGCGGCGATCGCGGCGATCCGCGCGTCGAAGATCGCGAAGGCGATCCCGTCGGGCTGGGCGAGGACGGCGCGGGCGGCTTCCGAATAGCCCTGCGCCTCGTTCCAGAAGCGGCGTCCCTCGCGGTTCACCTGGCACCCGCCCTCCATGATCGTCGCCCAGGTGATCAGGATGCCGTGCGGGTGCGCGACGTTGCCGTGGCCCTGCCAGGCGCCCGTATGGCGCAGCCGCGCGCCAAGCGCCTGCCCCCAGACAAGGGCCTCGCCCTGGTTGCCGGGATGGCCGAAATAGAGCGCGTCCGCCGCCTCCGGCACATGCGCGCGCACGAGCGCCGGATTGCCGCCGAACCCGTTGCAGGCGAGGATCAGGCGATCGCAGCCGATGCGCTCGATGCCGCCGTCCGGCCGCGCGACCTCCACCGCCTGCACGCGCCCGTCGCGATCGACGAGGAGCCGCACCGCGCGTCGCTCGCAGACGATGTCGATCCCCTCCCCTTCGCAGGCGGCGCGCAGCCGGTCGACGAGCTCGCGCCCCGAGCGCGTCGGCAGGCCGTGCATGCGCCGACGCGAATGGCCGGGATAGTCGAAATCGGTCACGCACTCGAAGGGCAGGCCGTGGCGGTCGGCGAGCCATTCGACGAGGGGTCCCGCGCCCTCCGCGAGCGCCGCGACGAGGGCCGGGTCGTTCTCGCCATGGGCCTTGCGCTGGATGTCGGCCGCGAAGAGGGCCGGTTCGTCCGCGATGCCGGCCGCGCGCTGGAAGCGGGTGCCGGCGGCGGGGATCAGGCCCGCCGAGAGCGCGGTCGAGCCCGCCGGCGCCGCGTCGCGCTCCACGACCAGCGGCTCGCGCCCCGCCTCCCGCGCCGCCAACGCCGCCACGAGCCCGCCCGCCCCCGCGCCGACGATGAGGGTGTCGACGTGGAGGTCGGTTTCGGGTGGGGTGGCGAGGGTGAAGATGTCGGGGTGGAGCATGGTTCGGGGCCTCGTTCCTGGGCCGAAGGAAACGCGAGAACCCCTCTCTCGAATGGGAGAGGGGCAGGGGTGAGGGAATCCGGCATCCGGTGACCCTCAGCGCGGATGGCGCCGCTCTCCTTCCCGTCAGGGGAAGGTGGCCCGGCGGCGTAGCCGACGGGTCGGATGGGGTTTTTCGACGCGGAACGCGGCGAAGGGGCGTTGTCGTAAAGCTCCTTACGTAAGGCGGCTCCCGACGCCCCTTCGACCCTGCGGGTCGAATGACCCCATCCGTCTCCGGGCTATCGCCCGGAGCCACCTTCCCCTGAGGGGAAGGAAAGAGAGCGACCCGCTCCGTGCAGACGACGCCAGGCCTCCGACCGTACAGCCTCACCCCCGGCCCCTCTCCCGTTCGGGAGAGGGGAGAGGCGTCACCGCCCGTCCCACTTCTCCCCCTGCGCCAGCAGGTCCGCCGTGCCGAGCCGCTCGTTCAGCTCCTTGAAATCGAACATCCGCTCGGCGAAGGGGCGGTTCGAGCCCGCGCGCAGGAGGCTCGCGTAATAATCCTCCGCCGTGCGGGCGAGCGCGCGCACGATGCCGCCGGGGAAGATGACGAGGGCGTAGCCGAGCGCCTCGAGCTCGGAGGCGCTCGCGATCGGCGTCGCGCCGCCTTCGACCATGTTCGCCATCAGCGGCGCGCGCCCCCCGATCAGTCGGGGGATCGCGGCGAGTTCTTCCGCCGAGCGCGGAGCCTCGATGAAGAGCGCGTCGGCGCCGGCCTCGAGATAGGCTTGCGCGCGCGCCATCGCCGCCTCGAAGCCCTCCACCGCGATCGCGTCCGTGCGCGCGATGATGAGCGTCTCCTCGCTCGCGCGCGCATCGGCCATGGCGGCGATCTTGCCGGCCATCTCGGAGGTGGAAATCAGCGACTTGTCGGCGAGGTGGCCGCAGCGCTTCGGATAGGTCTGGTCCTCGACCTGGAGCGCGGAGGCGCCGGCGCGCTCGTAGACGCGCATCGTGCGCTGGGCGTTGAGCGCGTTGCCGAAGCCGGTATCGGCGTCGATCACGATCGGCAGGCGCACGCGGTCGCGGATGAGGGCGAGCGTATCGGCCATCTCGGTCATCGCGGTGAGCCCGATATCGGGCCGCCCGAGGCGCGTATAGGCGACGGCGGCGCCCGAGAGATAGAGCGCCTCCGCGCCCGCCGCCTCGGCGAGCGCGGCGGTGAGGCCGTCATAGACGCCCGGCGCGAGGAGGATGGGCTTTCGCGCGAGGCGCTCTTTGAGCGAGGGGATCGTCATGGGGCGCCTCCGATGAGCGCGAGCGCCTGCGCGCAGGTGGCCTGGCGCGTCACCGTGCCGAGCGAGACGAGGGTCGCCTCGTGGACGCGCGGGTCGAAGGCGGCGCAGCCGTCGGTGAGGAGGATCGTGTGGATGTCGCGCAGGTGAGCGTCGCGGACCGTGCTCGCGACGCCGCCATTCGTCACGATGCCGCCGACGATCAGCGTGTCGATGCCCATCGCCTTCAGCACGTAGTCGAGCCGCGTCTGCCAGAAGGCGCTGTAGGCGACCTTCTCGATCGTGACGTCGGCGGGCGCGAGCGCGTCGACGAGGGCGTGGCCGAAGGCGCCGGGGAGGAAATCGCCGCGGGTCAGGAAGGGGCGCAGGCGCTTCAGGTGGGGCGAGATCAGGGGCTCGCCGCCGCGCCCCGGCACGAGCGTGAATTGCGCCGAGACGTAGAGGCCGCCCGCCGCCCGCAAAGCGTCGGCGAGCGGGCGGATGCGCGCGGGCAGCGCCGCGATCGCGGGCTCCGAGAGGCCCGCACGGCCATAGGCGCCCTGCGGGTGGAGGAAGTCGTTCTGCAGATCGATCGTGAGGAGCGCCGTGCGGCGCGGATCGATCTCTCCCTCATGGGCCATGGCTCCCCCCTCCCCTTACGCGCTTTCTTCGGCGGCGATGACGATGTTGCCGAGCCGGTCGACGCGGCCGGAAAAACCCGGCTCGATCAGGATCGTCGTGTCCGGCTGTTCGAGCACCGCCGGCCCGGCGATCGCGGCGCCGACCGGCAGCGCGAGACGATCGTAGATCGCCGCCTCCTGCCACGCCCCCGCGACATAGACGCGCCGCGTCCCCCGCCGCGCGCGCTCCAACGAGGCGTCGGCGCTCGGCGCGAGGCGGGCGAGGTCGAACTTCGGCCTCTTGCCGATGATCGCCGTGCGCAGGTTGAGGACGCGCGTCGTGCCGCCGGGCAGGAGGCGGCCGTACACGCGCTCGTAGGCCGCCGCGAAGGACGCCTCGACCCCCGCGCGCGTCGGCGCTGCGACGCGACCCTCCGCGATCGCGACGTCGAGCGGCACGGCCACCGTGTGGGTCTGGCCGAGATAGGCCATATCGAGCTCGACCGCGATCTCGCGACCGGCGAAGGCGATCCCCGCCGCATCGAGCAGGCGCCCGCCTTCCGCGACATGGGCCGCGATCAGCGCGCCGAGCGCTTGTTCGTCGAGGGCTTGCGTCGCCGTGTTGATCGTCTGCACGAAGTCCTGGCGCATGTCCGCGATGACGCAGCCCATGGCCGAGACGACGCCGGGATAGAGCGGCACGATCGCGCGGCCGATCCCCACCGCCGCGATCAGCGCGCAGGCATGCAGCGCCCCGCCGCCGCCGAAAGGCATGTAGGCGAAGGTCTTCGGGTCGAAGCCGCGCTCGATCGAGACGAGCCGGATCGCGCCCGCCATGCGCGCATTGGCGACCGTCACGATCGCCTCCGCCGCGCGGTCGACGTCGAGCCCGAGCGGCTCGGCGACGTGCGTGGCGATCGCCCGCCGGGCCGCATCCACGTCGAGCCGCGCGAGCCCGCCGCCGATCGGGCGCTGCGAATCGATGCGGCCGAGCACGATATTGGCGTCCGTCACCGTCGGGCGATCGTTGCCGCGGCCATAGGCGACGGGGCCGGGATCGGAGCCCGCGCTCTCGGGGCCGATGTTCAACAGCCCGCCTTTGTCGACCGACGCGATCGAGCCGCCGCCCGCGCCGATCGTCGCGATCTCGATCATGGGCGTGCGCACGACGAGGCCGAAATCGATGCTCGTCTGCGGCGCGAGCACGCTGCGACCGTCGGCGATCAGCGAGACGTCGAAGCTCGTGCCGCCCATGTCGCCCGTGATCACGTTGCGGAAGCCCGCCTCGCTCGCGATGTGCCCCGCCGCGATCACGCCCGCGGCCGGGCCCGAGAGCGCGGTGCGTACGGGCAGCCGGCAGGCGGTGTCGACGGACATAACGCCGCCGTTCGACTGCACGATCAGGAACTCGCCCGAGAACCCGTCCTCGCTCAGGGCCCGTGACAGCCGGTCGAGATAGCCCGCCACCTCCGGCTGGAGATAGGCGTTGAGCGCGCTCGTCGAGAAGCGCTCGAATTCGCGGATCTCGGGGAGGATCTCGGAGGAGGCGCAGACATGCGGGTTCGGCCAGAAGTCGCGCAAGATTGCGACCGCCGCGCGCTCGTTCTCCGGATTGGCGTAGGCATTGACGAAGAGCACGGCGATCGCCCGGCACCCGGCGGCGAGCAGAGCCTCGCCCGCCGCACGCACCGCGTCGAGATCGACGCCCTCCAGGATCGTGCCGTCGGCGAGCGTGCGCTCGGGCACCTCGCGGCGCAGATCGCGCGGGACCACCGCCTCGAAGCGCCCGCGCAGGCCCCAGGTGCGGGGGCGGTCGCGCCGGCGCATCTCGAGCACGTCGCGGAAGCCCGCCGTCGTGATCACGCCGATGCGCGCGCCCTTGCGCTCGAGGAGCGCGTTCGTGCCCGCCGTCGTGCCGTGGACGACGGTGGCGATCTCGCCGGGATCGGCGACGCGCGCCCGGATGCCCGCGAGGAAGCCGCCCGATTGGTCGGGCCGCGTCGTCGGGACCTTGGCGACGGAGGCTTCGCCCGTCGCCTCGTCGAGCACGAAGACGTCGGTGAAGGTGCCGCCGACATCGACGCCGACGACCTTCGTGCCCCTCGCAGAACCGCTCATCGCCCCGTCTCCCGCCAGGCCGTCCCGTAATCCGCGTCCGCCCGCTCGGCCGAGACGAGGCCGAGGCGCACGTCGCGGGCGATCGCGGCCGGGTCGCGGGCGTCCGGCGGGCCGTAGCCCCCTCCCCCCGGCGTCTCGAGCCGCACGCGCTCTCCCCGCGCGAGGGTCACGCCGACGACCTTCGAGACGAGCGGGGGCGTGCGCATCGCGCCGTCCGCCTCGTAGGAAAAGACGTTCATGGCCGCATCCGCCCCGCCCGCGACGCCCTTCGGCGGAAAGCGCCCGCGCTCGCCGAAGAGGAACACCTCCGCGCGCTCCTCCAAGAGTTCGATCTCGTAGACCGCCCCCATTCCGCCGCGATGGCGGCCGGCACCCGCGCTGTCGGGGCGCAAAGCCCATTGCCGGAAGAGGACGGGATAGGCCGCCTCCAGGATCTCGACCGGCGGGATCGTCGCCGTCGAAATCGGGGCGTTGCCGTGGTCGAGCCCGTCGCCTTCCGGCGTGCCGCCGTGTCCGCCGCCGTAAAAGGAGAACATCACCCAGCGCCGCCCGTCAGCCCGCCGCCCGGCGATCGAGAGCGCGTTGATGGTGCCGTAGGCGTTCGCCACCACGCGCTCGGGCGCGGCCTTGGCCATGGCGGCGAAGATCACGTCGATCATGCGCAGGATCGTCTCGGTATAGCCGCCCGTCGGCGCGGGGAATTGCGCCGCGAGGAGGCTCCCTTCCGGAATGCGGACGTCGATCGGCCGCATCACGCCGGCATTGGCGGGCAGGTCCGGGAAGACGTGCTTGAGCGCGACGTAGACGCAGGCGATGGCTGTGCCTTCCGAGATGTTGAGCGGCCCCGCCGCGGCCCCCGCCGTGCCCGCGAAATCGAGCGCGAGCCGGTCGCCCGCGATCTCGAGCGCGACGCGGATGGGGAGCGGCGCGTCCGACGTGCCGTCGTTGTCGAGGAAATCCTCCGCCTCGTAGCGCCCGTCCGGCAGCGCGGCGAGTTCGGCGCGCATCAGGGTCTCGGCCCGCTCGCCGAGCGCGGTGAGGGCGGCCTCGACCGTCTCGGCGCCGTATTCGGCGAGCAGCGCGTCGAGCCGGCGCACGCCGAGATCGAGCGCGTTGAGCTGGCCGTTGAGATCGCCGAGCGCCGATTGCGGCAGGCGGGTGTTGCGCAGGAGGATGTCGACGATGTCCTGCTGAAGCACGCCCGCGCGGACGAGCTTCACCGGGGGCAGCACGAACGCCTCCTGGAAGGCCTCGCGGGCGGAGGGGTTGTAATTGCCCGGCACCGCGCCGCCGACATCGTGCCAATGGCCGACGGAGGCGAGATGGCAGAACACCCGGCCCTCGTGGAAAAAGGGCCGCACGAGCCGCATGTCGGAGAGATGCGTGCCGCCTAAGATGGAATCGTTGAAGATGTAGACGTCGCCCTCGACGAGATCCCCGTCCCGCGCCGCCTTCTCGATCACCGCCTTCACCGCGAAGGCCATGACGCCCACGAAGATCGGGAGGCCGGATTTGCCCTGCACGAGCGTGTCGCCGGTGGTCGCGTGGTAGAGCCCGTGCGAGGCGTCGTGCGCCTCCGCGATGATCGGGTTGAAGGCCGAGCGGAAGAGCGTCGCGTCCATCTCGTCGGCGATCTGCTCCATGCGTCCCGCGAGCACCGCGAGCGTGATCGGGTCGATCGCGGGGGTCATCAGCGGGGTCCTTGGTGGGGAGGTGTGGGAGTGTCTTTCCTTCCCCTCAGGGGAAGGTGGCCCGGCGCCGGAGGCGACGGGTCGGATGGGGTTTTTCGCCGCGAAGCGGCGAAGGGGCGTGCCGACAGGCTCCTTACGGAAGGAGGCGCCGGACGCCCCTTCGCTCCTTCGGAGCGAAGGACCCCATCCGTCTCCGGCCCCTGTTGGGGGCCGGAGCCACCTTCCCCTGAGGGGAAGGAAAGAGCCTCTTGTCCTTGCCCCTTGGGGGAAGGTGGCTCTGGGCGTAGCCCGGAGACGGATGGGGGTCGTGCAGAATGGGGCTCCGCCGGCTCGTGAGGGTGGCGGCTGCGGAACTCGGTCGCTTCGTTCTCGACGACCCCCAACCGACCCGTCGGCTGCGCCGCCGGGCCACCTTCCCCCAAGGGGGAAGGACGAGGGGGCGTCTCGTCTCTGCCGCCTCCACGATCCCTCAACGGCGCCTCCGCGCGCGAGCGGATCTCGGCGAGGTCGTTCCAGACGTCCTGGCGGACGAGGAGGCCGTTTGCGATCTCGAAGCGGTCGATGAAGCGGATGCCGGAAAACGCCGTCCCGTCCGGCCACTCGCCCGAGAGCGTGCCGAAGCAATAGACGACGGCGCCGCCACCTTGTCCTTCCCACTTGGGGGAAGGTGGCTCCGGGCACAGCCCGGAGACGGATGGGGGTCGTGCAGGATGTGGCTCCGCCGGCTCGTGAGGGTGGCGGCTGCGGAACGCGGTCGCTTCGTTCTGGACGACCCCCATCCGACCCGTCGGCTGCGCCGCCGGGCCACCTTCCCCCAAGGGGGAAGGACGAGGGGGCGGCGCCTGTTCGAAACCGCCGTGCTGGACAGCCGGGGAAGCTCCCCGCGCCACCTCGAACCCCTCGTACGTCTTGCGCACGAAGCGGTATCGCGGCGCGGCGAAGGCGACCAGTTCCTCCAGCGTCGTCATCCTCACCCCGCCGGGGAAGGTCATCGAAAAACCCTCGCCGAGGAAGGCGCGGGCGGTCGCGAGGTCGCGGGCTTCCATCGCGGCGAGGAAGGCGCGGACGAGGTCTGCGGGCTCTGTCGGGGACGCGCTCGACATGAAGCTTCCCTCCGGCGGATAATCACCGGTCTGGTCTATAAGACAGATTGCGACGAGAAAAAAGACATATTCGTACGTCCAGGCCAGACAGGTCGCTTGCGCAATTTCAAAACCGGGCTAGGATGCGCCCGATCGTGACGTTCTGGTCGGTCGAGGAACAGCCCCTTGGATCAACCGCTCGCATTCCAGGCGCCGGACGGCGGCAAGGCCCAGAGGGTCTATCTCCTCCTGCGCGACGAGATCCTGAACGGCGCCCATGCCGACGGCGGCGCGCTGCCGGGCGAGCTCAAGCTCGCCGAGCGTTTCGCGGTCTCGCGGGTGACGATCCGCCGGGCGCTCGACGGGCTCGTGGCGGACGGTCTCGTCGAGCGGCGCGCCGGCAGCGGCACGATCGTGCGTTCGCCGCGCCCGGCGCCGGGCGCCGTCACCGCCGATTTCGCGACCTTGATGCCGCAGGTCGTGGCGATGGGCTTGTCCACGACCGCGCGGCTTCTCGCCTTCTCCTACACCGCCCCTCCCCCCTCCGTCGCCCAGGCGATGGGTCTGGCTCCGGAAGCGCGCGTGCAGCGCGCGGTGCGCGTGCGCCTGATCGAGGGCGCGCCCTTCTCGCATCTGACGACCTACGTTCCGGAAGCGATCGCCCAGGGCTATTCGGAGGCCGATCTCGCGACGACGCCGCTCTTCCGCCTGCTCGAGCGTAGCGGCGTCACGGTCGAGCGCGCGACGCAGACGATCTCGGCGACGCTCGCGACGCCGGACGTGGCGGATGCGCTCGAAACCTCGGTCGGCGCGGCGCTCATCGCGCTCACCCGCGTCGTGTTCGACGCGCAAGGTCGCGGCGTCGAGCACCTCACCGCGCTTTATCGCCCGGACCGCTATCGCCTGGAAATGACCCTCGACCGCGTCGGCGAGCCGGATTCGCGGCGCTGGGAACCCGTCGTCGGGGCGCGGGCCGCCGAGGGAGGCGAGCGATGAGCGCGCCCAAGACCCTCTTCGACAAGCTCTGGGACGCGCACGAGATCCTGCGCGGCGAAGACGGCGCGAGCCTCCTCTTCGTCGACCGGCACTATGTCCACGAGGGCTCCCACCACGCCTTCCGCAAGCTCGACGAGCGCGGGCTCCCCCTCGCCGAGCCGGCGCTGACCTTCGGCTTCGCCGATCATTACGTGCCGACCCGCGGCCGCGGCGGGGCCATCGCGGACGAGAACGTCGCGCGCATGGTCGAGACCCTGTCCGCCAATGCCGAGCGGCACGGTTTTGCGCTCTTCGGCCTCGACGATCCGCGCCAGGGCATCGTCCACGTCGTCGCCGCCGAGCAGGGGCTGACCTTGCCCGGCATGCTCGCGACCTGCGGCGACAGCCACACCTCGACGCACGGGGCGTTCGGCGTCTTCGCCTTCGGCATCGGCGCGACCGAGGTCGCCCACGTGCTCGCCACGCAGACGATCCGCCAGAAGAAGCCCAAGCGCATGCGCCTCTCGATCGAGGGCGCGCTCGCGCCCGGCGTCGCGGCGAAGGATATCGGCCTCAATTGGATCGCCAAGCTCGGCGCCGACGGGGCGCGGGGGCATGCGGTGGAATATGCGGGCTCGGCCGTGCGCGCTTTGTCGATGGAGGGGCGGATGACGCTCTGCAATCTCTCCATCGAGGGCGGCGCGCGTTGCGGCATGGTCGCGCCCGACGAGACCACATCCGCCTATCTCGAAGGCCGCCCCTTCGCGCCGAAGGGCGACGCATGGGAGCGCGCGCGCGAAGACTGGGCGCGCCTGCCGAGCGATCCGGGCGCGCGCTTCGATCTCGACGTCACGATCGACGCCTCCGACATCGCGCCGATCGTCACCTGGGGCACGAGCCCGGAGGAGGCGCTGCCGATCACCGGGCGCGTGCCCGACCCGGCTGCCGCGTCGAGCCCGGCCGAGGCCGAGCGCATCCGCGCGGCGCTCGACTACATGGCGCTCACCCCCGGCAAGGCGCTCGACACGATCGCGATCGACCAGGTCTTCATCGGCTCCTGCACCAATGCCCGGATCGAGGACCTGCGCGCCGCCGCGGCCGTGCTCGCGGGGCGCAAGGCGCGCGTGCCGGGCCTCGTCTCGCCGGGCTCGCGGCTCGTCAAGCAGCAGGCGGAGGAGGAGGGCCTCGCGGCGATCTTCGTCGCGGCCGGGCTCGAATGGGCGGATTCGGGCTGCTCGATGTGCGTGGGCATGAACGGCGACGTCGTCGCGCCGGGGAAGCGCTGCGCCTCGACCACGAACCGCAATTTCCGCGGCCGTCAGGGCCCCGGCGCGCGAACGCACCTGATGTCGCCGGCGATGGTCGCCGCTTCTGCCGTCGCCGGGCGGCTCGCGGACGTACGTCCGATGCTCGCGGGGAGGCTCTGATGGCGGGCTTCAAGCGCCATTGCGGGCTCGCGGCGCCCCTGCCGCTCGCCAATGTCGACACCGACCAGCTGATCCCGGCGCGCTTCATGTCGGCGCCGCGCAAAGCCGGCTACGGCGGCTTTCTCCTGCACGACCTGCGCCACGAGGCCGACGGGCGCCCGCGCCCGGGCTTTCCGCTCGACGAGCCCGCCGCGCGCGGCGCCTCCGTCCTGATCGCGCGGCGCAATTTCGGCTGCGGGTCGTCGCGCGAGGCGGCGGTCTATGCGCTCGTCGATGCCGGCTTCAAGGCGGTGCTCGCGCCCTCCTTCGGCGACATCTTCGCCGGCAACGCCGTCAACAACGGCCTCCTTCCCGCGCAGGTGGAGGAGGCCGAGATCGAGGCGCTGATCGCTTCGGGTCCGCATTGCGTCGAGATCGATCTCGACGCGTCGTGGATCCTGAGCGCGGGGCGCACAATCCGCTTCGGGCTCGACCCGGTGCACCGTCTCAAGCTCCTCAACGGCTGGGACGACATCGACCTCACGCGCGCCCATGCCGACGAGATCGCCGCCTTCGTGGAGGCGCGGCGCACGGCGCAGCCCTGGCTCTGGCCGCGGATGGGCGGCTGACGCAAACGGCGTCGGCGCACGCGCCGACCCTTCTCGGCGGCCGACGGGCCTGCCGCAAGGACAAGCGAGGCCGCAGCAACAGGCCTCGCGGGAACGGTCGCGGATCACCTTCGAAACGGGAGTCGATTATGAGATACGTCCTGAAGAGCGCGGTCGCCGGCCTCGCTTTGCTCGCCGCGGGCCCGGCGCTCGCGGTCGAGCGGATCAGCGCGGTGCACGCCTTCCCCACCACCCTCGTCTACACCCAGAGCTTCCTCGCCTTCGTCGAGAAGGTGAACGAGCGCGGCGCGGGCGTGGTCGAGATCGAGGTTCGCGGCGGGCCCGAGGCGATCGGCTCCTTCCAGCAGGCGGACGCCGTGCGCGACGGGGTCGTCGACATGGCCTACGTGCCGGGCAGCTTCTATGCCGGCGCCTTCCCCGAGCGCGACGCGCTGGTCTCCTCGAACATCACAGCGATCGAGGCCCGCGAGAACGGCGGCATCGATCTGATCAACGAGATCCACCAGGAGAAGATGGGCGTCTACTATCTCGGCTGGTTCGACTCGGGCGTCCAGTATAACCTCTGGATGGTCAACGAGCCGCGCTTCGACGCCGACGGCAATCTCGACGTGACCGGCATCCGGCTGCGCGGCAACCCGGTCTACAACGCCTTCTTCACGAACTTCCTCGGCGCTCAGGTCATCGACATCCCCACCACGGAAGTCTATTCGGCCCTCGAGCGCGGCATCGTCGACGCCACCGGCTGGACCGAGATCGGCCTCATCGACCTGCGCTGGAACGAGTTCGTGCGCTACCGCATCGAGCCGGCCTTCTTCTCGACCGACCTCGGCGTGATCGTCAATCTGGAGCGCTGGAACGCTCTCTCGGAGGAGGCGCGCACCATCCTCCAGGAGGCCGCGATCGAGCACGAGCGCGAGAGCGTCGAGGCGCTGCGCGAGCGCCGCGACCGCGAGATCGCCGAGCTCGAAGCCGGCGGCATGACGACGGTTCGCCTCGAGGGCGAGGCCGCCGCGCGCTACCTCCAGGCCGGCCGCGAGGAGAACTGGGCCCGCATGCGCGGCCTGATGGAGCAGCACCCGATGGGCCTGAAGCATTACGACCGCCTGATCGAGCTGTTCTACGATCTCGACGCGGCGCGGTGAGATTGGGGGTTTCCGAAGGCCGCGACGCTCTCCCCTCCCCCTTGTGGGGAGGGGTCGGGGGTGGGGGTGGTGCAGGATGTGGCGTAACGGTGCCTTCTGCACGACCCCCATCCGTCTCCGGGCTCGCGCCCGGAGCCACCTTCCCCACAAGGGGGAAGGACAAGATGGCTCGACGCGTCCGCGCGCTCTCCATGGTCGATGAAAAGCGCGCGGGTCTCCCCTCCCCCTTGTGGGGAGGGGCCGGGGGTGGGGGTGGTGCAGGAGGCACCGTAACGCCAATGCCTGCACGATCCCCATCCGTCTCCGGTCGCTGACGCGCCCGGAGCCACCTTCCCCCAAGG
>NZ_JBKBQG010000007.1:0-92777 GCF_046292825.1 Salinarimonas sp.
GCGCCGCCGTCGGCGCGGCGGTCGGCGACACCCGCGGCGCCCTCGTCGGCGGCGCGCTCGGCGCCGGCGCCGGTGCCGTGATCGGCGCGGGCACCGCTCCGACGACCGCGGGCGCCTGCCCGGCGGGCTACTTCCTCGCCCGCGACGGCTTCTGCTACCCGCGCTGAGCGCCCGCTCGCGAGAGCGACGAAAGAAGAGCCCGGGACCCCGCGTCCCGGGCTTTTTCGCGCCCGCGCGCGGAGCGGGACGGCACGAGCGCGAGGCGAAGACGCCGCCGCTCTCCTTCCCCCGAGAGTCTGTGAATCGTTCGGAAGGCTGTCATCCCGGGCCGCGAAGCGGACCCGGGACCCATAACCTCGACGATTGTCCGAGCGCGCATGCCGCGCTCGCTGCTCGACCTTTGCGCAGCTTTCGTTTGAGAAACGCAGCCTACAGGCTGCGACTGACACGTCGTGGGTATGGGTCCCGGATCGCCTTCGGCGTCCGGGATGACACCGCAACGAAAAATTTTCAAACTCCGAGGGGAAGGAGAGGGCCGTCGCGTCGCGTCCGCCCCGGAATGACGGAGTGGGAAGCGATCAGCGCGGCTCGTTCGGCCCGGAAAGCGCCTCCTCCGGCAAAAAACCCCGGGACTGGCGCTCCCACAGGCGGGCGTAGACGCCGCCGCGCGCGAGGAGCGCCGCATGGCCGCCCTCCTCGACGATGCGGCCGCGATCGAGCACGATCAGCCGGTCGAGCGCGGAGATCGTCGAGAGGCGGTGGGCGATGGCAATGACGGTGCGCCCCTCCATCAGCCGCACGAGCGCCGCCTGGATCGCCGCCTCGGTCTCCGAATCGAGCGCGGAGGTCGCCTCGTCGAGGACGAGGATCGGCGCGTCCTTGAGGAGCACGCGGGCGATCGCGATCCGCTGCCGCTGCCCGCCCGAGAGCTTGATGCCGCGCTCGCCGACATGGGCGTCGTAGCCTCTGCGCCCGCTCGAATCGACGAGATCCTCGATGAACGCGTGGGCGTGCGCCGCGCGCGCCGCCGCCTCGATCTCGGAGGGGCTCGCGCCGGGGCGGCCATAGGCGATGTTGTCGGCGACCGAGCGGTGGAGCAGCGAGACGTCCTGCGTGACGACGCCGATCTGCGCGCGCAGGCTGTCCTGGGTGACGCGGGCGATGTCCTGCCCGTCGACGAGGATGCGCCCGCCCTCGAGATCGTGCAGGCGCAGGAGGAGCGAGACGATCGTCGACTTGCCCGCGCCCGAGGGCCCGACGAGGCCGATCCGCTCGCCCGCGGCCACGTCGAGCCGGAACCGCTCCAGCACCTGCGTCTCCCCGCCGTAGCGGAAGGTGACGTCCTCGAAGCGGATCGCGCCGCCGCCGCGCGGCACCACGAGCGGCACTGCGTCAGGCCGATCGACGACGGTGCGGGGCGCGGCGACCGTGCGCATCGCCTCCTTGAGCGTGCCGACATTCTCGAAGAGCGCGTGCATCTGCATCATCACGCCGCCCGCGATCGAGGTGAGACGCAGCGCGAGCGCCAGCGCGGCCGCGGCGCCGCCGGGGGTGAGCGCGCCGTCGCGCCACAGGAGGAGCGCCGTCGCCGCGAGGCCGGCGACGAGGAGGCCGTTGAGCAGGGACAGGATTCCGAAGGTGCCCGTCACGAGCCAGCTCGCGTCGAGCCCCGCGCGCAGCGAGCGCTCGAGCGCCGCACGCACCCGGTCGCGCTCGAGCTCGCCGCGGGCGAAGAGCTTGAGCGTGGAGACGTTCGCCACCGTGTCCACCACCTGCGCGGTGAGGTTCGAGCGCGCCGCCGAGCGCCGCTCCGACACCGCCATCGCGCGCGGAACGAACAGCCGCGCGAGGACGAGGAAGCCTGCCGCCCACAGGACGATCGGCACGAGAAGGAGGGGGGCGAGCGCGGCGAGCAGCGCCGCCGTCGAGACCACGAAGATGCCGATCGTCACGAGGGAATCGAGCACCGTCATGACGATGCCGCGCAAGGTGCCGCCCACCTGCAGGATGCGCTGGGAGACGCGCCCGGCGAGATCGCTCTGGAAATAGCCGAGCGCGTGGCCCATCGCGTAGCGGTAGGATTGCCATTGCATCCCTGCCACGAATTGCGGCGTCACCACCTGCGAGGAGACCACGCTGCGGGCGAGCTGCAGAGCCGGCTGGAGCACGATCACGAACAGGCCGAGCGCGACGAGCGTGCCCGCATGGCCAGACAGCCCGGCTTCGGGCGGCGTCTGCGCGAGGAGATCGACGAAGGCGCCGATCGCGATCATCAGGAGCGCGTCGGCGATGCCCACCAGCATCGAGAGCCCGGCGAGGAGAAGGAGCCAGGGCCGCGCCGGCCGGCTCGCCCGCCACACGAAGAGCGGCAGCGACATCCCCGGCTCGACGAGCGCCCCGGGCGGCTGCGCGAACGGATCGATCCGCGTCTCGACGAGGCGGCGCAGGCGGGAGGGGGGAGGGGAGGGCGAGGGATCGTCGTCGGGGCGGGGCGCGGGCATGAGGACAGACGACCGGAGCTTTGCGGCAGGGATGAGACGATCCCCCGAGATTGATCTATGTTGCTTGCGGCAATCTCGGCGGGCGCGTTAGTCTCGGCGCAACGGTGCGCTCTTCGGCCAGGATCCTTGCCCATGACCCCTAACGCCCCCCAAACCCGCCCCCCGCTCCCCGCCACCCCCGACGAGATGGCCTTCCTGCGGCGCGCCTTCGCGCGCCTCGTCGTCGCGAAGGTTGGCGTCGACGATCCCCGCATCGAGGCGGCGTTCGCGGCGGTGCCGCGGGAGGCCTTCCTCGGGCGCAGGCCTTGGCATCTGCCGACGCGCGGCGCGCCGGTGATGCTGCCGCCCGATCCGGTGCTCGCCTATCAGGACGCGGTGATCGCGCTCCTGCCGGGGCGGGGCATCAACAACGGCGAGCCGTCGCTGCATGCGCGGATGATCGCGGCGCTCGGCCTGCGCGAAGGCGAGCGCGTCGCGCATCTCGGCGCGGGGACGGGCTATTTCAGCGCGATCCTCGCCCGGCTCGTCGGCGAGAGCGGGCACGTGCTCGCGGTCGAGCACGAGGCCGGGCTCGCCGGCCATGCCGAGCGGACGCTCGCGGGCGATCCCCAGGTGCGCGCGATCGCCGGCGACGGTCTGGCGCTCGATCTCGAGGGCTTCGACGCGGTCTATGTCAGCTTCGCGGTGGAGGATTACCCGAAGACGTGGCTCGCGGCGCTCGCGCGCGGCACCCGCATCCTCGCGCCGCTCGGGGCGCGCACGGACGGGCCGGGGCACACCTTCGCCACGGGCGCGGCCTATCTCCTCGCGCCGGGCGAGGGGGGCGTCGCCGCGCGCTTCGTCTCGCCGGCCTTCTTCATCTGCGCGGAGGGCGCCGAGCCCGTCGCGCCGGACCATCGCGCCCGCCTCGCCCGCGCCTTCGCCGAGGGCCGCCCCCGCGACGTCTCGCGGCTCGTGCTCGGGAGCGCGGTCGCGGAGGGGGAGGGGGACGTCTTCTTCGCGGGG
Organism: Salinarimonas sp.; assembly: GCF_046292825.1. Taxonomy (GTDB): domain Bacteria; phylum Pseudomonadota; class Alphaproteobacteria; order Rhizobiales; family Beijerinckiaceae; genus Salinarimonas. The sequence continues at coordinate 3,507 of NZ_JBKBQG010000007.1, forward strand.
GAGGATTGGGCGCTGTGCCGGTGAGGGCTCGGCCGGGCGGCGTGCGCGCCGATTGACGTACCTCGGGGCGGCCTTTATCCAGATCCGGAGGAGGGTGCCGCCATCAAGCCCACGATCCACGACATCGCCCGCGAGGCCGGCGTCAGCCTAGCAACCATTGATCGCGTGCTCAATGGCCGCCCCGGCGTGCGTCCGGCGACGATCGAACGCGTCAACGCGGTCGTCGAGCGGATGGGCTACGTGCGCGACACCTCGGCGGCCAATCTCGCGCGGCAGCGGCGCTACACCTTCGCGATCCTCCTGCCGGAAGCCCGGAGCCAATTCGTCGAATCGATCCGCGCCGCCCTGCGCGAAGCCTATGCGAGCCAACTCGCGGATCGCGTCCTCCTGCGCGTCGTCTCGGTGCCCGCGCAAGATCCCCACGCGATCGTGCGGGCGCTGCGCGCGCTCGATCCGAAAGCGCTCGACGGCATCGCGCTGATGGTGCCCGAGAGCCCGCAGGTGCGCGACCAGGTGGCGCGGATCAAGCAGAGCGGGCTCCCCGTCGTCGCGCTCGCCTCCGACCTGCCGAACTCGCCGCGCGACTATTTCGTCGGCATCGACAACGTCAAGGCGGGCCGCACCGCGGCGCTCCTGATGGGCAAGTTCCTGAGGCGCGACGGGGAGATCCTCGTCGTCACGAACTCGATCCGCGCCCGCGACAGCCTCGAGCGGCGGCTCGGCTTCGACGCGGTCATGCAGAGCGATTTCCCGCTCCACGCCGTCCTGCCCACCGTCGAATCCTTCGACGATCCCGCGCGCATGGAGGACGTCGTCTTCGGCCAGCTGATCCGGCGCCCGCGCCTCGTCGGCATCTACTCGATGGGCGCGGGCAACCAGCAGGTTCTCAACGCCCTGCGCCGGAGCGCGCGGGCGGCCGAGGTCTCGGTGATCGTGCACGAGCTCACCCCGCCGACGCGCGCCGGGCTCCTCTCGGGGGAGATCGACGCGGTGATCGCGCAGAATGCGGGCCATCTCGTGCGCGGGACGCTGCGGGTGCTGCGCAGCCTCAGCGACGGGCTGCCGATCTTCGAGCCGCAGGAGCGGATCCGGATCGAGATCGTCACGCGCGAGAACCTACCCTGAATTGAGACGCCGACCGGCTCCCGCGGCCGCTCGCTCCGGCGCAGGCGCGGGGTCCATCACGATTTCCTTGCAATGAGGTACGTACATCATTTAAGTGGAGAGGCTGCCGATCCGCACAAGGCAGCCGGTGCCGCCTGAAGGCGGCGGGAAAGACGGGAGGATACGATGTCCGGAGCAAGCAAGCTTCTGGCCGCGACGGCGCTCGCCGGTGCCCTCGGGCTCGGCGCCACGAACGCGCAGGCCGCCACACTCACCCTCTGCTGGGCGGCCTGGGACCCCGCCAACGCGCTGATCGAGCTCTCGCGCGACTTCGAGGCGAAGACCGGCAACACGATGCGGTTCGAGTTCGTACCCTGGCCGAACTTCGCCGACCGCATGCTGAACGAGCTCAATTCGCGCGGCCAGCTCTGCGACCTGATGATCGGCGACAGCCAGTGGATCGGTCTCGCGGCCGAGTCCGGACATTACGTCAAGCTGAACGAGTTCTTCGAGGCGGAAGGCATCAGCATGGATGCCTTCATCCCCGCCACCGTCACCGGCTATGCCGAATGGCCGAAGGGCACGCCGAATTACTGGGCGCTTCCCGCCTTCGCGGACGTGGTCGGCTGGACCTATCGGCGCGACTGGTTCGCGCGCCCCGAGCTGCGCGAGGAGTTCCGCGCCAAGCACGGCCGCGAGCTCGAGGCGCCGAACACGCTCGCCGAGCTCAAGGACATCGCGCAGTTCTTCCAGGGCCGCGAGATCGACGGGCGCACCGTCTACGGCGCCGCGATCTATACCGAGCGCGGCTCGGAAGGCATCACGATGGGCGTGACGAACGTCCTCTACAATTACGGCTTCACCTACGGCAGCCCCGATAACCCCTACGACCTCGAGGGCTACGTCAACTCGCCGGGCGCGGTCGAGGGGCTCGAATTCTACCGGGCGCTCTACGAATGCTGCACGCCGCCGGGCTCGTCCGACTGGTACATGTCCGAGACGATCGACGCCTTCCGCTCCGGCCAGGTCGCGCTGCAGATGAACTTCGCCTTCATCTGGCCCGGCGTCGACCAGGATCCGAACGTCGGCGGGGATCGCTCGGGCTATTTCCCGAACCCGGCGGGACCTGCGGGGCATTTCGCCCAGCTCGGCGGCCAGGGCATCTCGGTCGTGTCCTATTCGCAGAACCGCGAGGCGGCGCTCGAATACATCAAGTGGTTCGCCCAGCCCGAGATCCAGCAGCGCTGGTGGGAGCTCGGCGGCTTCTCGGCGCTCAACGCCGTCGTCGAGGCGGACGGCTTCGCGCAGAGCCAGCCCTACGCGCAGACCTTCCTCGATTCGATGGCGATCGTGAAGGATTTCTGGGCCGAGCCCACTTATGCCGAGCTTCTGCTCGCCATGCAGAACCGCGTCCACCGCTACGTCGTCGCCGGCGAGGGCACGGCGCAGGAAGCGCTCGACGCGCTCGTGCGCGACTGGACCGAGATCTTCGAGGACGACGGCAAGCTGTAACGGGATTGCGGGCGCCCCGTCGCGGGCGCCCGCCACCGCCGTACACGAGATCCGAAGGATAACGGCATGCTGCACGCAACGGCGGCACGCGTCGCGGAGGCGACCCCTCCGCGCATCGCGCGCAAGGTCCGCGGGCTCTCCGACCGCGCGATCGCGTGGGTCTTCATCGCCCCCACCATCGTTCTTCTCCTGGCCGTCAACATCTTTCCGCTGATCTGGACGATCTATCTCAGCTTCACGAACTACCGCGCCAACCGGCCGAACGCCGAGGTGCAATGGGTCGGGCTGCAGAACTACCAACGCATCCTCACCGATCCCGAGATCTGGCAGACGATGCAGGCAACGGCGCATTTCCTCGCCTGGACGCTCGTCCTGCAGGTGCTGATCGGCTTCGCGCTCGCGTGGCTGATCAACTCGAGATTCCGCGGCAACGACCTGTGGACGACGATCATCGTCTTGCCGATGATGCTCTCGCCCGCCGTCGTGGGCAATTTCTGGACGCTGCTCTACCAGCCGCAGATCGGCATCTTCAACCACGTCGTCTCGTTCTTCACGGGCGCCGACCCGACGAGCTTCAGCATGATCGGCGACGTGCGGCTCGCGCCCTGGTCGATCGTCATCGTCGACACCTGGATGTGGACGCCGTTCGTGATGCTGATCTGCCTCGCGGGCCTGCGCTCGATCCCGGATTCGATCTACGAGGCCGCCGAATGCGACCGCGCGTCGAAATGGCGGCAATTCTGGACGATCACGGTGCCGATGGTGCTGCCCTTCCTGATGCTCGCGGTTTTGTTCCGCGGCATCGAGAACTTCAAGATGTTCGATCTCGTGGTGCAGCTGACCGGCGGCGGTCCGGGCTCCACGACCGAGCTCACATCGATCAACCTCAAGCGCGAAGCCTTCGAGAAATGGCGCACGGGCTTCGCGTCGGCCTATGCGGTGATCCTGTTCGTCACCGTCTTCGGGCTCGCCTCCATCTACGTCAAGGCGCTCAACCGGGTGAAGAGCCGATGAGCACGCATTCCATCACCGAGCCCTCCGCGCGGCTGAAATGGATCGCCGGCACCCTTGTGGTGGCCTATGCGCTCGTCACGCTGATGCCGCTCCTGTGGATCGTGGCGACGGGCTTCAAGTCCTCGACCGACGCGATCGCCTATCCGCCGAAGGTGCTGTTCGAGCCGACGCTCGAGGGCTACGTGAACCTGTTCACGACCCAGAACCGGGCGAGCGCCGAGCAGCTCGCCCAGAACCCGCCGCAGACCTGGTACGAACGGATCGTCCACGAGAAGGGCATGGTCGTCAGCGGGCCGTCGCGCTTCGGCGAGCGGTTCATGAACTCGGTGATCATCGGGTTCGGCTCGACCTTCCTCTCCGTCTTCCTCGGCACGCTCGCGGCCTATGCCTTCTCGCGCTACCGGGTGCCGCTCAAGGACGATCTCCTGTTCTTCATCCTCTCGACCCGGATGATGCCGCCGATCGCGGTGGCGATCCCGATCTTCCTCATGTTCCGCGCCGCCGGCCTGTCGGACACGCATGCGGGGATGATCCTTCTCTACACGGCGGTGAATCTCTCGCTCGCGGTCTGGCTGCTCAAGGGCTTCATCGACGAGATCCCGCGCGAATACGAGGAGGCGGCGCTCATCGACGGCTATACCCGCTTCCAGGCCTTCGTGAAGGTGGTCCTGCCGCAGGCGGCGACCGGCATCGCCTCGACCGCGATCTTCTGCCTGATCTTCGCCTGGAACGAATACGCCTTCGCCGTGCTGCTGACCTCCGGCACGGCCCAGACGGCGCCGCCCTTCATCCCGACCATCATCGGGGTCGGCGGGCGCGACTGGCCGGCGGTGGCGGCGGGCGCGACGATCTTCCTCGTGCCGGTGATGGTCTTCACGATCCTCCTGCGCCGCCACCTCCTGCGCGGCATCACCTTCGGGGCGGTGCGCAAATGACGGGCTTCTGGAACGGTCTCCTCGGCTTGCGGCGCGGCCCCTGGGAGCGCGTCGCCTCCCTCACGATCGCGCTCGGCGTGGTCATGCTGATGCAGCCATTCGTTCTGTGGGCCTTCACCTGGTCCTTCGTCGTGACGCTGACGGGCACGGTAATGTTCGTCGTCGTCAGCCACTTTCGGGAATGATCATGGCCGAGATCGTGGTCCAGAACCTGCGCAAGGAATTCGGCACCTTCACCGCCGTGAAGTCGTCGAGCTTCCGCATCGAGGACGGCGAGTTCTTCATGCTGCTGGGGCCTTCCGGCTGCGGGAAGACGACGACGCTCCGGATGATCGCCGGGCTCGAATTGCCGACGTCCGGCGAGATCTTCATCGACGGCGAGGAGGTCGGCCGCAAGCCCGCGCGCGAGCGCGACATCGCCTTCGTGTTCCAGATGTTCGCGCTCTATCCGCACATGAACGTGCGCCGCAACATCGCCTATCCCCTCGCGAGCCAGGGCCTGGCGCGCGCCGCCATCCGCGAGAAGGTGGCCGAGGTCGCGCGCATTCTCGACATCGAGGCGATCCTCGACCGGCCCGTCGGCGGCCTCTCGGGCGGGGACCGGCAGCGCGTCGCGCTCGCCCGGGCGATCGTGCGCAATCCGAAGTGCTTTCTCATGGACGAGCCGCTCGGCGCGCTCGATGCCGAGTTCCGCGAGCGGATGGCCGAGGAATTGCGCGCGCTGCACGACCGCATGGGCGCCACGACGGTCTACGTCACCCACGATCAGCTCGAGGCCATGCAGATGGGCGACAAGATCGTGGTGATGAACCACGGCGTCATCGAGCAGATCGCGACGCCGCAGGACATCTACGACAAGCCCGCGACGCTCTTCGTCGCGAGCTTCATCGGCTCGCCGCCGATGAATTTCGTGCGCTTCCACGGCAAGGTGCGTCCCGGCGACAGCCGGGTCGACCTGCAGCATCACGCGGTCGGCGTGCCGAGCATGCGCGAGGCCTTCGAGGGCGACATGGTCTTCGGCGTGCGCCCCGAGCACGTGCGGCTGACCGACGACGCGCCCCATCGCGGCCGCGTCATCGCGACCGAATATCTCGGCACGACGCAGATCGTCACGATCGAGACGGCGGGCGGGCAGATCAAGGCGCGCATCGCCTCCGATCGCCCCGCGCGGGTCGACGAGACGATCGGCCTCGCCTTCGACCCCGGCACGATCACGCTCTTCGACGCGCAGACGGGACACGCTCTGCGCTCGGAGCTCAACGAGGGTGTGCTGCGCCATGGCTGACGTGCGGCTCGAGAACGTCACGAAGTCCTTCGGCGCGGTCACGGCCGTCGCAGGCATGTCGCTCGCCGTCGCGGATCGGGAGTTCGTGGTGCTGCTCGGCCCGACCGGCGCCGGCAAGACCACGACCCTGCGGCTCATCGCCGGGCTCGAGCGGCCGGACGAGGGGGACATCCGCATCGACGGCCGCTCCGTGCTCGCGGAGACGCCCGCGCAGCGCGACGTCGCGATGGTCTTCCAGCAATATTCGCTCTACCCGCATATGAGCGTGCGCCAGAACCTCGCATTCCCGTTGCGCTCGCCGGTGCTGCGCACGCCCGAGGACGAGATCCGGCGCAAGGTGCAGGAGGTCGCGGAAGTCCTCCACATCGCCCACAAGCTCGACAACAAGGCGACCGCGCTCTCGGGCGGCGAGATGCAGCGCGTCTCGATCGGCCGCGCCCTCGTGCGCGACCCCGCGATCCACCTGATGGACGAGCCCCTGAGCTCGCTCGACGCGAAGCTGCGGGCGGATCTGCGCGTCGAGCTCAAGCGCATCCACGCCGATCTCGGCGCTACCTTCCTCTACGTCACGCACGACCATACGGAAGCCATGACCATGGCGACCCGCATCGGCGTCCTCGACGAGGGTCGGCTCGTGCAGGTGGGCACGCCGCGGGAGGTCTACGAGGATCCGGTGAGCGTCGAGGTCGCGGCGCGGCTCGGCCAGCCGCGCATCAACATCCTCCCCGCCGATCTCTTCGCCGGCGGCCCCGGCCGGGCGCGCTTCATGGGGCTTCGTCCCGAGCATATCGCGCAAGGTTCGGGGCGGCCGAGCGCGGTCGTGCGCGTCGAGCGGCTCGGCGACCAGACCCGGCTCCACCTGCGCCTCGACGGGCACGAGATCGTGACGCTCGCCGAGGTCCACACCGCGCTCGCGCCCGGCGACACGCTGCTCGTCGAGCCCCGCAAGCCTCTGTTCTTCGACGCCGACGGCGCCCGCCTTTCCTCAGGAGGAACCCCATGAGGCAGTTCATCAACGCCAAGGAAACCCTCGTCACCGAAGCGCTGGACGGTCTCCTGCGCACGGCCGGCGGGCGGCTCGCGCGGCTCGACGGCTATCCGCACATCAAGGTCGTGGTGCGCAGCGATTGGGACCGCTCGCGCGTGGCGCTCGTGTCGGGCGGCGGCTCGGGGCACGAGCCGAGCCATGCGGGCTTCGTCGGGCGCGGCATGCTCACGGCGGCCGTCTGCGGCGAGGTCTTCGCCTCGCCCTCGGTCGACGCCGTGCTCGCCGGCATCCTCGCCGTGACGGGCAAGGCGGGGTGTCTGCTCATCGTCAAGAACTATACCGGCGATCGTCTCAATTTCGGGCTCGCCGCCGAGCGCGCCCGCGCGCAAGGGATGCGGGTGTCGATGGTGGTCGTCGACGACGACGTGGCGCTGCCCGATCTGCCGCAGGCGCGCGGGGTCGCGGGGACCTTGTTCGTGCACAAGATCGTCGGCGCGCTCGCCGAGGCGGGCGCCGATCTCGACACGCTGACGGCCGAGGCGCAGCGCGTCATCTCCGGCGTCGTCTCGATCGGCATGTCGCTCGACACCTGCACGATCCCCGGCTCGCCGAAGGAGGACCGCATCGCGCAGGGCAAGGCGGAGCTCGGGCTCGGCATCCACGGCGAGGCGGGGATCGAGCAGGTGGAGTTCGCGGGCGCGCGCGACGCGATGGAGAAGGTCGTCGCCCGGCTCGCGCCCGAGATCGGCGAGGGCCCGCACGTGGCGCTCCTCAACAATCTCGGCGGGGCGACGCCGCTCGAGATGGCGGTCCTCGCCGAGGAGCTGGTGCGCTCGCGCATCGGCGAGCGCATCCGCTGGATGGTCGGCCCCGCGCCCCTGATGACCTCGCTCGACATGAAGGGTTTTTCGGTCTCGCTCCTGCCGGCGACGAAGGCTGACGAGGACGCGTTGCGCGCGCCCGTCGCGCCCTGGGCCTGGCCGGGCTGCCTGCCGGTGGGCGAGATCGAGGTCCACGAGCTGCCCGACGGGCTGACCCCGATCAAGCCGATCCCGTCGGCGCACGACGGGACCCGCGCGATTCTCGAGGAATGCTGCCGCGGGCTGATCGCGGCGGAGGCGGACCTGAACGCGCTCGACGCCAAATCCGGCGACGGCGACACCGGCTCGACGCTCGCGACCGCGGCGCGGGCGCTGACGAAGGCGCTCGACAGGCTGCCGCTCGCCGATCACACGCAGCTCTACCGCGCGATCGGGATCGAACTCAGCCAGACCATGGGCGGCTCCTCCGGCGTGCTCCTCGCGATCTTCTTCGCGGCGGCGGGCGACGCGTCCGCGAGCGGCGCGACCGCCATCGACGCGCTGCGGGCGGGGCTCGACCGGGTGCAGCAGGTCGGCGGCGCGCAGGCGGGCGACCGGACGCTGATCGATGCCCTCGAGCCCGCCCTGCGCGCGCTTCCGGACGGCCTCGCCGTCGCTGCCGCAGCCGCGCGGGAGGGCGCCGATGCCACCGCCCGGATGCGCCGCGCACGGGCGGGCCGGGCGAGCTATCTCGCGGAAGGCACGATGCTCGGCTACAACGACCCCGGCGCGGAAGCCGTCGCCCGCCTCCTCGAGCACCTCGTCGCGAAAGGGCGCGTCGGGGGGTGAGGGGGGAATACCCTTTCCTCGGGAGCTTGTAATTCAACACGGCGGTGTCATCCCGGGCCGCGAAGCGGACCCGGGACCCATGACCGCGACGATCGACCGAGCGCGCATGCCGCGCTCGCTCCTCCACGGGACCTTTGCGGCCGTCGGCGAAACGCAGCCTACAGGCTGCGACTGACACGTCGTGGGTCTGGGTCCCGGATCGCCTTCGGCGTCCGGGATGACACCGCAACGCAAGACACCCAAAATGCGAGTCTGAGGGGAAGGAAATTCCCCGTCGGCGATCAGCGCATCGCATCGAGCCTCGCCACGAGGTCCTGCGTCACGAGGCGCGAGGAGAGCTTGAAGCGGGTGCCGTCGGCGAGGGCGGCGCGCAGGGCGGGGAGGGGGAACAGGCGGGCGGATTCGATCTCGCCGTCGTGGCAGACGGGGGCGAAGCGCGGATCGAGCGTCAGATCGTGGATCGCGATCAGCTCCTGGTGGAAGCCGCGCTCGCTCACGTATTGCACGCTCATCGTGCGCACGAAGACCGCCCGCGCGCAGGCGGCGCCGTCGATCCCGGCCTCCTCGAAGGCCTCCTTGCGCAGCGTCTCCGCGCGGCTCGTATCGCAGGGGCGCCCGCCCGCGACGAGCGTGTCCCAGGCGAGCGGGTTCGAGGGGGCCGTGCGGGCGCGCAGCGACAGCCAGATCCGCGGCGGCCCGCCGGCTTCGTCCGGCACGAGCCCGTTGAGATGGACCTTCTCCGCCCACAGCCCCAACGCGCGCAGGGCGCTGCGGTCGATGCGGGCGATCTCCGGCCCCTCGCAGCCGGGGCGCACCGGCATCGGCTCGTCGCGCGGCGGGCCGATGAGGCCGGCTGCGGCGAGGCTCTCGCGCACGTCCTCGAGGCGGTCGGTGAGGCTCGCGGACGGCGCGAGGGCGATGCCCGTCTCGACGGGCACCGCGAGGCCTACGCGGGCGAGCCGATCGGCGATGGGGAACGCGACTGCGCCGATCGGGCCGGGCGCGTCGGGGACGTGGAAGGGGACGAAGGCGCTGTCGTGCATGCTTCTCGAAACGTCTCACGCGGGGAAGAGGACCGCCGCCTCGGGGCGGAAGGCGAGGTGGGTGGGGGCGCCGACGGGGAGCGGGGCCGGCGCGGTCGCGCTCACCGCCTCGCCCGCGACATCGACGATCACGCGCCAGTCGCGCCCCTCGAACAGGATGCGCGCGACCTCCCCCGCGAGGCGGATCTCGCCGGGTGCCGCCGCCTCCTCCGCGGCGAGGAGGCGCACGCGGCCGGGCTGGAGCATCAGCACGACCCCATCCCCCGCAGCGAGCGCGCCCGCCGCCGCCTCGCGCGAGACGGGAACCGTCTGCGTGCCGATACGCAGCGAGACCGCGTCCGCGTCGAGCGCGTCGACGCGCGCCGACAGCCGCGTCTCGTAGCCGGCGAGCGTCGCGATCCAGGCCGAGCGGGGCCGCGCGAAGAGGCTCTGCGGGCTGCCGGCCTGCTCGATGGTGCCTGCGCGCATCACGACGAGGAGATCGGCGAAGGAGGCGGCTTCGAGCGGGTCGTGAGTCACGTAGAGGACGGTCTTGCCGAGGCGCCGGAAGAGATCGGCGAGCTCGACGCGCATGGTCAGCCGCAGCTGCACGTCGAGATTCGACAAGGGCTCGTCTAGGAGGAGCACGTCCGGATCGGTCGCGAGCGCGCGGGCGATGGCGACGCGCTGCTGCTGCCCGCCGGAGATCTGCGCGGGCAGGCGATCGGCGAGCGCCTCGATGCGCATCGCGGCCATGAGCGCGTCGACACGCTGCGTGCGCGCCTTCGCCGGCAGATGCGAGAGGCCGTAGCCGACGATCGCGCGCACGCGCATGTGCGGCCACAGCGCGTAATCCTGGAAGACCATGTTGAGCCGCCGCTTCTCCGGAGCGAGCGCCCAGCCGGCGTCCGAGATCGTCTGCCCGCGCAGGCGGATCTGCCCGCCGTCCGGCCGATCGAGCCCCGCGACGAGGCGCAGGAGCGTCGACTTCCCGCAGCCGGAGGGGCCGACGATGCAGGCGACCTGCCCCTCGGCGATCGCGAGATCGACGCCGTCCAGCACGGTGCTCGCGCCGAAGCGGCGGGTGAGGCGCTCGATGGCGAGCATCACGACGTCTCCTTCTCTGCGGATGGGGGAGCGAGGACGCGGCGCAGGGCGCTTTTGGCGAGCGCGTCGATGCCGGCGACGAGCGCGACAGTGGCGCCGCCCGCGACGAGCGTCGCCGCCGTCGCCGCGCCGAACGCGCCCTGCTCGAAGGCGCGGTTGACGTAGACCGGCAGCACGTCGAGGCGCGGCGGGCGCAGGATCGCGTTGATTGCGAGATCGAACACCGCCGAGCCGAAGGCGGTCAGCGTCGCGGCGACGAGGGCGGCGGCGACGAGGGGGATCACGATCGTCAGGATGCGCCGCGCGAGCCCCGCCCCCTGCAGGGCTGCGGCCGAGAGCTGGCTCGCGGGCACCTGCGCCATCGCGCCGAGCAGAACCCGCACCGCGATCGGGATCGCGCCCGCCATGCCGGCCAGCACCAGGATATGCCAGGTGCCGTACAGCGACAGCCCGGCCTGCGCGAGCGCGGGCGCGTTCCAGACGAAGATGTAGCCGATGCCGAGGACGACGCCCGGAACCGCGAGGCTCAACGTGCAGGTGAGGTCGATGAGGCGGTTGAGGCGGAAATCGGAGAAGGTCATCACATAGGCCGCCGCCGCCGCGACCGATGCGCTGCCGAGCGCTGCGAGCGCCGCGATGCCCATGGAATTCGAGAGCGCCCTCAGGAAGGCGCCGCCCGTCTCCAGCACGAAGGCGTAGTGGCGCAAGGTGAGATTGTCGAGAGTGAAGCCGCCGTGCAGCCGGTCGGCGATCGAGACGAGGAAGCTCGAGCCGATCGGCAGGACGAGCGCGACGAGGAGCGCGAGCGCCGCGACCGCGTCCGGCCAGCCGATCCGCCCGCGCGCGGGCGCCTCGGCGATCCGGGCGCGCGCGCCGAGGAAGTCGTAGCGGCGCCGACGCAGGATCCAGAAATAGGCGCAGACCGCGACGAGCATGATGACCGTCACGTAGAAGGCGAGCACGCCCGCGAGATCGAAGCGGATGGGCGATTGGTTGATCGCGACGTAGATCGCGTAGGTCAGCGTCGGGAAGCGGTAGGTGGTGGCGAGCGCGGCGGGCAGGCCGAAATCGCCGATGACGTCGATGAAGATGAGCACCGCGCCCGCGAGCACGGCCGGCATCAGCATCGGGATGCGCACGCTCGCGAGAACGCGCAGCGGCGAGGCGCCGCACAGGCGCGCGGCGGCGACGTAATCGTCCATCCGCCAATGCAGGGCCGCGCAGACCGTGATGTAGGCGTAAGGGAAGGCCTTGAGGCTCATCACCCAAGCGAGACCCCATGGGTTGAACACGAGGTCGGGCACGAAGGAGAGCCCGAGCCATCGATCGGCGATGCCGCCGCGGCTCGCGAACAGGATCCAGCCCTGCGCCACGATGAAGGAGGGCAGGATCAGGATCGCCCAGGCGGCGGCGTCGAGCGCGCGGCCGATGACGAGCCCGGTCGTGTGGCGCAGGATCGCCAGCCCCGTCCCGAGCGCGCAGCCGACGAGGGCGGCGACGCTCGCGAGGAAGAGCGAGTTCTCGAGCGCCCGCCGCCAGAGCGGACGCTCGAAGATCTCGAGGAGGCCCGTGAAGCCGACACGGCTCGCCTGGCCGCTGAACAGGCCCGGCACGAAGGCCTGGACGACGACGCTCGCCATCGGCGCGAGCACGAGGATCGTCAGCGCCGCCACGACCAGGAGCCCGAGCCCGTCCTCCGCCCGCAGCGCGCGGCGGGGGAGGGGAGGCGTCCGCGTCGCGGCGGGTGCCGTTGCGGTGGCGGCTGCGTCGGCCATGGTCTCGCTCGCCCGCGCTCAGTTCAGCGCCTGATCGGCGAACCAGGTCTTGATCGCCTCCTCGTGCTCGACGGCGAAGGCGTCCGGCGCGACGCGGTAGACCGCGCCCGCGGGCGGGCCGTCGGCGCGGCGCACGGCGCCGGTGACGGTCGGCTCGAACAGCCCGTCCGCGGGCACGGCCTCGGCCAGGAAGCTCTGCGTCGCGGGCTCGAGCAGCCATTCGACGAAGGCCGTCGCCCCCTCGGGGCGCGCCGTGCTCGCCTGGATCGCGACGCCGCGCACCGAGCCGGGAGCGCCGCTCTGAGGCCAGACCACCTCGACCGGGGCGCCCGTGGCCTCGAGCGAATAGGCGACCTGCGAGGTGATCAGCGCGACCGAGATGTCGCCCGAGGCGATGGCGCGGCCGACCGGGCCGTTCGTGCGGAACACGCGCAGCCCGTTCTCGAACAGGCTCGTGAACAGGCCCTGCGCCTCCTCGAAGCCGCGCTCGTGGAAGAATTGCGCGACGCAGGGATAAGCGGGCGCGGCGACCGCGGGATCGGCCATGCCGACCATGCCGTTGAAGCGCGCATCCGCGAGATCCTCGAAGGAGGCGGGCGGGGTCTCCACGAGGTCGGTGCGGTAGAGCATCACGCAGGAGGCGGACAGGCCGATCGGGAACCAGGCGAGGTTATCGGGCAGGAAAGAGCGGCCGAGCGCGTCGAGATTGTCGAGATTGGCGGGCGTCACGTCGCGCTTGAGCTGGCCCTGCAGGTCGAGACCGTGCATGACGTAGGAGCCGTTGAAGATCAGCACGTCCCATTGCGGGTTCGACGCCTCGGCCGCGATGCGGGCGAGAAGCTCGCCGCCGCTCATCTGGACGACGTCGATCTCGCGGCCGGTATCGGCCTCGAAGCGCTCGGTGATCACGCCTTCGAAATCGTTCGTGTAGAGCACGAGCGGGCCGTCGGCGTCCTGCGCGAGCGCGCCGCCCGCGAGACCTGTGGAGAGGGCGGCGGCGCCCACGGCTCTGAGGATCGGATTCATGGTCGTCTCTGCCTCCGGGTCGAGCCCGTCCTCCGCGACGGGCACGACCGGGGTAGGCGCCGCCGATGACGGTTCGACAACAGAACGGGGGTGCGGAACCGGGACCGGGGATCCCATCCGCGGAACACCCCGACCGAGCGCCGCTTCCTTGACGGCCTCCGCGAGGCGATCGGCGACGAGCCGCGTCGTCGCGCTCATGAGGCGGCGCGGCGGGGAGAGCAGCGTCAGGGCGACGCTCGGGCCCGCGAAGGCGGGGAGCACGCGCACGAGCCGGCCCGAAGCGAGATCCTCGCGCACCGCCAGCTCGGGCAGGAGCGCGAGGCCCGCCCCCGCGAGCGCCGCCTCGCGCAGGATCGGCACGGACGCGGTGAGGAGGCGCGGGGCGAGCGCGAGGCTCTGCTCCTCCCCTCGCGCGTCGCGAAAAGCGATGGGCGCCGCTCCGGGCAGGCCGAAGGCGAGGGTGTCCGTATCGAGGAGATCCGCGGGCGATTCGGGTCGACCTTTGCGCGCGAGGCGTTCGGGGCTCGCGACGACGACGATCGGATTGCGCGCGACGCGCCGCTGGACGAGGGCGGAATCGCGCAGGCTCCAATGATGCGCCCGTAGGACGAGATCGAAGCCGTCGCCGATCCGGTCCGCGTCGCGCTCGGCGATCTCGACGGCGAGCGACAGGCGCGGATGCTCGGCCGCGAGATCGGCGACGAGCGCGGGCAGGAGCGGCGCGAGGAGGCTCGAGGCGGAGAGGCTGACGCTGCCGCCGATCGCCCGGCGCGCATCCAAGAGGCGCTCCTCCGCCCGGCTCGCCGCCTCGACCATGGCGAGGCCGAGCGCATAGACCTCCGCCCCCTTCGGCGTCAGCGCGAAATCCTCCCCCGCGCGCACGATGAGCCGGTCCCGGAGGCTCTCCTCGAGCGCCGCGAGCCGCCGGCTGATCGTCGATTTCGGCAGTGAGAGCGCCCGGGCGGCGCGCAGGATGCCCTGGTGGTCGACGATGTGGACGAACAGGCGCAGGTCGTTGAGATCGAGCATGCGGAGGGCGCGCGATTCCGGGGAGGGGAGGCGCGGTCATCATGTGTCGGTTCGATGACGCCTTCGTGTCGGCTCCGCGTCGGTCCCTTGACAGGTGTCGTCCGACTGTCATGGTCGGGTGCTAGGCGGCCGAAGAGCTGCAATGCCGACAGGTGCGGCAGGAAACGACCCAGAGGAGACGACCCGATGAACAAGATCATCCTCACCGCGGCGGCGACGGCCGTGCTCGCGGCCGCGGCGCCCGCGCCGGCCCTCGCCCAGGGCGAGCTCGTGTTCTATTGCTCGGCCGAGGAGAATTGGTGCCGCACGATGTCGGAGGCGTTCCAGCGCGAGACCGGCGTCAACGTGCTGATGACGCGCCGCTCCTCCGGCGAGACCTTCGCGCAGTTGATGGCGGAGGCCGGGCAGCCGCGCGGCGACGTGTGGTGGGGCGGCACGGGCGATCCCCATCTCCAGGCGGCCCAGGAGGGGCTGACCGTCGAGTACCGCTCGCCGATGCTCGACGAATTGCAGGATTGGGCGGTGCGCCAGGCCGAGACCTCGGGCTTCCGCACGGTCGGCATCTATGCCGGCGCGCTCGGCTTCGGCTACAATTCGGATCTCGTCGACGAGAACCCGCCCTCCTGCTGGGCGGACCTGCTCGACGAGCGCTTCCGCGACGACATCCAGGTGGCGAACCCCAATTCGTCCGGCACCGCCTACACGATGCTCGCGACCTTCGTGCAGCTCTTCGGCGAGGACGAGGCGTTCGCGTTCATGGCGGACCTGCACGCGAACGTGAGCCAGTACACGCAGTCCGGCAGCGCGCCGATCCGCGCGGCTGCGACCGGCGAGACCGCGATCGGGATCGTCTTCATGCACGACGCCGTCGCCCAGGCCGTCCAGGGCGCGCCGATCGTCACGGTCGCGCCCTGCGAGGGCACCGGCTACGAGGTCGGCTCGATGTCGCTGATCGAGGGCGGCCCGAACCCGGACAACGCGCGGGCCTTCTACGATTGGGCGCTCACCGCCGCGGCCCAGGAGCTCGGCGCGCAGGCGAACAGCTTCCAGGTGCCCTCGAACCGCAACGCGGCCACGCCCGAGCAGGCGCCGAACCTCGATCAGATCAGGCTGATCGACTACGACTTCGCCCGCTTCGGCTCGTCCGAGGAGCGCTCGCGCCTCCTCGCGCGCTGGGATGCCGAGATCGGCTCGGCTCCGCGGTGATCGCAGCCCGCGCGACAGCCGCGCCGGTTCTGCGCCGAGCCGGGATCGCCTGGCTCGGCCTCCTCCTCGCGGCGCTCCTCCTCCTGCCGTGGTTCCGCGACGCGGCGCTCCTCGACGGGCCCGGCGCGTCCGCGCTCGCGCACGGGCTCGCGGGGCGCGTCTGGCTCCTGCCCCCGATCGCGATCGCGCTCGTCCTCGCGGCGATGGCGGCGCGCGGCGGCGATTTCCGCCGCCATCCGGCCGCGGGACCGCTCGTCGTCGCCGCGCTCGGCTGGATCGTCGCCCAGGGTTTCGCCATCGGTTTGCGCGGGCCCTCGCTCCCGGGGCTCGAGACCCTCTTTCCCGCCGCCGCCGCGGGGCAGCCCGGCTTCGGCTGGGGCGGCTTCCTCGCCGCGATCGCGCTCGTGGGCCTCGTCGCGGAGGTCGCGGCGGCGCGCGGCTTCTGCCGGGGCGACCGGTTCGCCTCGCTGTGCGTGACCATGATCGTGGCGCTCCTCGCCACCTTCGTCTTCTTCCCCATCATCAAGCTCGGGCTTACCGCGTTCATCGCGCCGGACGGCAGCTTCGCCCTCGCGCAATTCGGCGAGCGGCTTTCCGCGCCCGCGCTGTGGCGGCTCGACTGCCTGACAGGCGGCGGGCGCTGCGGCGTCGTGATCAACACGCTCGTCCTCGGCATCCTCGCCGCGACGCTGTCGACGCTGCTCGGCCTCGCGCTGGCGCTCCTCGTCGCGCGCGCCGATTTCCGCTTCAAGCAGACGCTGCGGGCGATCTCGATCCTGCCGATCATCACCCCGCCCTTCGTCGTGGGCGTCGCGATCATCGTGCTGTTCGGGCGCACGGGCGTGCTGACGCAGTTCGGCGCCGAGCTCCTCGACGTGCGCCCGACGCGCTGGGTCTACGGCCTGCCCGGCATCCTGATGGCGCAGGTGCTCGCCTTCTCGCCGATCACCTTCCTCGTCCTCCTCTCGACGTTGGAAGCCATCAACCCGACGCTCGAAGAGGCCTCGAAGACGCTCGGCGCGCGGCCCCTCACCACCTTCCGCACCGTGACCTGGCCGCTGCTGCGCCCCGGCCTCGCCGCCGCCTTCCTCATCGCCTTCATCGAGAGCCTCGCCGATTTCGGCAACCCGATCGTCCTCGGCGGCGGCTACGAGGTCCTCTCGACGCGCATCTATTTCGCGGTCGTCGGCGCGCGCTACGATCTCGGCAATGCGGCGACGATGGCGATGGTGCTCCTGTCGCTGACGCTCGTCGCCTTCTGGCTGCAGATGCGCTGGCTCGGGCGGCGCAGCTACGTCACCGTCACGGGCAAGTCCGACAACGGGCTCGCCGCCCCGCTGCCGGGTTTCGTGAAGGTGCTCGCCGTCGCGATCGCGATCCCCTGGGTGCTGTTCACCGTCGGCGTCTACGCGATCGTGGCCGCGGGCGGGTTCGTCGCCGATATCGGGCGCTTCGACCTGACGCCGACCTTCCGCCACCTCGTCACGGCCTTCAATTTCGAGATCGGCGCGGGCGGGTTGCAGCTCTACGGCTCGGCCTGGAACTCGATGATCACGACGCTCTGGGTCTCGGCGATCGCGGCGCCGCTGACGACGCTCGTCGGCATCCTCACCGCCTGGCTCGTCGCGCGGCAGGATTTCGCGGGCAAGCGCGCCTTCGAGTTCGGCACGATGCTGAGCTTCGCCATCCCGGGCACCGTCGTCGGCGTCTCCTACGTCGCGGCCTTCAACGTGCCGCCGATCGACATCACCGGCACCATGGCGATCCTCGTGATCTGCTTCGTCTTCCGCAACATGCCGGTGGGCATGCGCGCCGGCATGGCCGCCCTCGCGCAGATCGACCGCTCGATGGAGGAGGCGAGCCAGACGATCGGGGCCGGCGGCGCGACGACCCTGCGCAAGGTGGTGCTGCCGCTCGTGCGGCCGGCGATCTTCACCGCGCTCGTCTATTCCTTCGTGACGGCGATGACGGCGGTCTCGGCGGTGATCTTCCTCGTCTCGGCGCGCCACAACATGGCCACCGCCTACATCATGGGGCGCGTCGAGAACGGCGAATTCGCGCTCGCGATCGCCTATTCCGCCGTCCTGATGCTCGTGATGATCGTGTGCGTCGCGGCGATCCAGATGATGGTGGGCGAGCGCAGGCTCGGGCGCCGCCGCGAGGCGCGCGGGCAGCCCGCCTACGCGCCCGCGGAGTGAGCGATCCGATCAACCCATCTTGTCCACTAGGAGTTTTCGAGGTTTGCGCAGTGCTCGACGGTCTCGCTCCCCCTTGCGGCTACGGGGCGCACATATCGCAGTTCATGCATGCGCACGACGTGAAACGGCGCGCTCCTTCTCCTTCCCCTGAGGGGAAGGAGAAGGGCGGCGCTCGTCCGAGGGGCGCAGCGAGATTTTCGAACGGGATTCGCGGAGTGAGGATGCCATGTCGGATGTTGCGATCGCGTTCGAGAAGGTGACGAAGCGCTACGGCAGCGCGGTGGCGGTGGATGCGGCCGACCTCGTCATCCGGCGCGGCGAGCTCGTGACCTTCCTCGGCCCTTCGGGCTGCGGCAAGACGACGAGCCTGCGCCTCATCGCGGGCCTCGAACTGCCGACGAGCGGGCGCGTGATCATCGCCGGGCGGGACGTCAGCCGCGATCCCGCGAGCGAGCGCAATGTGGGCATGGTCTTCCAGTCCTACGCGCTCTTCCCCCACATGAGCGTCCTCGACAACGTCGCCTACGGCCCCACCATCCGCGGCGAGCCGAAGAAGCAGGCCCACCAGAAGGCGCACGCCATTCTCGAGCAGATCGGCCTTTCGGGCCTCGGGCACCGCCTGCCGGCCGAGCTCTCCGGCGGGCAGCAGCAGCGCGTCGCGGTCGCGCGCGCCATCGTCCAGCAGCCCGACGTCCTCCTCTTCGACGAGCCGCTCTCGAACGTCGACGCCAAGTTGCGGCGCAAGGTGCGCGCGGAGATCCGCGACCTCCAACGCCGCTTCGGGCTCACCGTCGTCTACGTCACGCACGACCAGGAGGAAGCGCTCGCGGTGTCCGATCGGATCGTCGTGATGCGCGACGGCCGCATCGCCCAGATCGGCACGCCGCAGGACCTCTACGACCGCCCGAGCGACCGGTTCGTCGCCGATTTCATCGGGGACGCGAACCTGATCGAGGGCAGCGTCTCGGCGGGCCGCTTCCTCGCGCCCGATTTCGACCTCCCCCTCGAAGGGCCCGACGGGCCCGCCGCGATCACGATCCGCCCGGAGCGGATCGGCCTTTCGCCGGGCGGGCCCGCACGCGTCGTCTCGGCGACCTATCTGGGGAGCCGGCGGGAATACGTGGTCGCGACCGCGTCGGGCGAGCTCCTCGTCTCCCGCCCGATCGGCGAGCCCGTTCTCGAGCCGGGCGCCGCCGTCGCCCTCGCGATCGCGCCCGGGGACCCGATCCGGGTGGGGTGAGGCGCCTCGTTCAGAAGTCCACCGCGCCGCGTCGGCGCATCGCGAGGATCACGAGGACGGGGATCGTCGTCGTGACGAGGATCGCGAGCGCGCTCATCGCCATGCCGAGCCCGAGCGAGCCCTGCTCGAATTGCCGCCAGATGAAGGTCGCGACGGTGGGCATCCCGACGGGCGCGACGAGGAGCGAGGCGACGAGCTCGCGCGAGGCGATCGCGAAGACGATCAGCATCGCCGCGATCATGCTCGGCGCGACGAGCGGCAGGAGGATGCGGCGGAACACCGTGACCGGCGAGGCGCCCGCGACGCGCGCCGCGTCCTCCACGCTCGTCCCGATCTGCCGGAAGGCGGCGTTCGCGTAGCGCACGGTGTAGGGCAGGAGGATGCAGGTATAGGCGAGGAGCAGGATCGCGGGCGTGTTGTAGGGGCTCGCCGGCCAGAGCGGGTTGTTCCAGGCGAGTATGAGGCCCACCGCCACGACGATGCTCGGCATCGCGTTCGGCATCAAGGTGAGCGCATCGAGCGCCGCACCTCCGCGCAGCCGCGCGCGCACCACCTGGTAGGAGGCGGCCGCACCGAGTATGCCCGCGAGCAGCGCCGTGCCGATGCCGAGCGCGAGCGAGTTCGTCAGAGCGCGCAGGGCGCCCGACCGGTTCTCGGCGATCGCCGCGAAATGCTGGAGGCCGAGATTGGAGAGCGCGAGCCCGCCCGAGATCGTGTTCTGGAGGCCCGCCGTCACGATTGCGAAGAGCGGCAGCCCGGTGCCGAGGAGCGCGGCGAGGAGGAAATAGGCGAGAACCGGCCATCGCCAGCGGCCGAGCGGGCGCGGCACGGCCGGCTGCGGCTTGCCCGAGACCGTCTCGAAGGAGCGGCGCGCGACGATGCGCAGCTGCAGCCAGAAGGCGCCGACCGAGAGGAGAACGAGCACGAGCGAGAGGATCGCCGCGCCCGGCAGATCGATCGGCCAGTCCGAGACGCGCGTGTCGATGCCCGTCACGAGCACGAAGAACCCCGCCCGCGCGCCCAGCGCGGCCGGCGTGCCGTATTCCTCGATCGCCATGGCGAAGACGAGTAGCAGGCTCGCCGCGAGCCCCGGCGTCGCGAGCGGCAGCGTGATGCGGCGGAAGGCGGTGGCGGGGTCCGCGCCGAAGACGCGCGCGATCTCGCCGTAGCGTCCGCCGACGATCGCGAGCGTGCGCGAGGTCGCGAAATAGACGACGGGGAAGACGTTGAGCACCATCACGAACACGCCGCCCCAGAACGAGAACAGGAACGGGGCGAGGTGGAAGCCGGCGATCTGGTGCAGATAGCCGCGCGGCTGCAGCATCATGATCCAGCCGAGCGCCGCGATGTAGGGCGGGATCATGAAGGGGGTCAGGAAGACGACGTCGAAGACGCGCGCGAAGGGCACCGCGAACAAAGCCCGCAGCGCGCCGAGCGGCACCGCGAGAATCGCCGCGCCGATCACGCAGGCGATGCCGAGGAGGAGCGTGTTGCCGGTGAGCCGCACGAGATCCGGGTCGGCGAGGACGGGGAGCACCCGCGAGAGGGGCTCGGCCAGGGAGCCCCTCCCGATGAAGGGGAAGATCGCCTGGAGGACGACGAAGGCGAGCGGCAGCGCCACGATCACGACGAGCGCCGCGACCGTGACGTTGCGCATGAGTGTCGCCGATCCGCCGCCTCCGGGAGACACGCGCCGGGCCCCTTATTGGCCGAGCGCGGCGCGGAAATCGCGCAGGATCTCCTCGCGCGCGGCATAGGCCGCCTGCGTGTCGAGCTCGACGAGCGCGAGATCGGCCATCAGCGGGCGATCGGCGGCGATGTCGCTGCGGGCGGGGATCATGAAGACGTCCGCGACCATCGCCTGGCCCTCGTCGGAGAGGACGTAGTCGACGAAGGCCTCCGCGCCGGCGCGGTTGCGCGCCCAGGAGGTGATCATCATCGGGCGCGGCGCGATCACCGTGCCGGAGGCGGGGAAGATCACCTCGACGGTCTCGCCCGCCGCGGCGCGGCCCATGGCGATGTAGTCGACCGCGCCGAACACGGCGGCCTTGGCGCCCTGGAGGACGGGGTTGAGCGCCTGCGCGTTGGCGCCGGGCACTTCGAGGCCGTTCTCGGCGAGCCGCTCGAACAGATCCATGCCGCCCTGCGCCGCCGCGAGCGCCGCGACGAGCTCGAAGGCCGAGCCGGACTGGGCGGGATCGGGCATGGTCACGAGATCGCGAAAAGCCTCGTCGGCGAGGTCCGACCAGTCGGCGGGGCGCGGCGTGCCGCTCCGGCTGTTCCAGACGAGGGCGAGCGCGGAGACGCCCTGGGCGACCGCGTGCTCGGTCTTGAGGAAGTCCGGCACGGTCTCGGCATTGGGCGAGGTGTAGGCGACGGTCCAGCCGCGGCTCTCGAAATCCTCCGCCGTCTCCCAGGAGGCGGAGATGACGACGTCGACGACGGGGTTCGCCGCCTCGGCCTCGATGCGGGCCATCACCTGCCCGGTCGTCGCCTGGAAGACGTCGACCGCGATGCCGGTCTGCGCGGTGAAGCCCTCGGCGAGGCGCTCGATGAGGTTCGCGGGGCCGGCCGTGTAGACGGTGATGCGATCCTGCGCGAGCGCGGGCGCGCCGGCGAGGAGGAGGGCGGCGCCGGCCGCCAGCAGGGTCTTGAGCATGGGTCAGGTCCTTTCGTTGCGGGGAAAGAAGCGCAGCCGCTCGGGCGCGACGGCGAGGGAGACGATCGTCCCCGGCGCGAGGCGCGCGGAGACCGGCAGGGAGACGACGGGGCCGCCATCGCCGGCGCCGATCCGCAGGCTCGCGAGGTGTCCGTCGCCGCGAAAGCGCGCCGCCTCGACGCGCGCGGGGATCGCTGCTGCGGGGGAGGGGGCATCGCCGATCGCGAGCGCCGCGCGCGGCAGGAGGAGGCGGCCCTCCACGGGCGGCGCGTCGCAGGGGGCGGGGAGCGCGGTGCCGTCGGCGAGCCGGTAGGAACCGCCCTCCCGCCGCGCATCGACGAGCGGCCCGAGCTTGAGGAAGTCGCAGACGGCCTCGCAGGAGGGCTCGCTGCAGACCTCCTCCGGCGTGCCGATCTGGAGGACGCGACCGCCGGCGAGGATCACGACGCGGTCGGCGAGCGCGAAGGCCTCCGCGTGATCGTGGGTGACGTAGACGCCCGAGAGGCAGAGCGCGCGCAGGAGGTCGCCGATCTCCTCGACGAGCTGCTCGCGCAGCTCCCGGTCGAGATTCGACAAAGGTTCGTCGAACAGGACGAGCCGCGGCTCGGCGACGATGGCGCGGGCGATCGCGACGCGCTGCTGCTGCCCGCCGGACAGGGCGCCGGGCGCGCGCTCCGCGAAGGGGCCGAGCGCGACGCGGTCGAGGGCGGCGGCGACGCGCCGCGCGATCTCCTCGCGCGGCAGGCGGCGCATCTCGAGCGGGAAGGCCACGTTGCGCGCCACGCTCATGTGCGGCCACAGCCCGTAATCCTGGAAGACCATGCCGAGATCGCGCCGCTCGGGCGGCACGAGCACGCCCGCGCCCGCCACGACATGGCCCGAGATCGAGACCCGCCCGCGCGTCGGCGCGAGAAGCCCCGCGAGGATGCGCAGGAGCGTCGTCTTGCCCGAGCCGGAGGCGCCGAGGAGCGCGACCACCTCGCCCTGCGCGACGCTCAGCGAGACGGTGTCGAGGATCGGCTCGCGGGCATAGGCGAAGGCGAGGTCGTCGACGGCGATTGCCGGTGCGTCAGGCGTCGTCTGCATCGCCCGGCCGATAAAGACGGCCCATGACGGCGGTGTGACATCGCGACGCGCGCGGGCGGGAGGCGGCTAGCGCGCCCCCGACCGATGGTCGCGCACGGCCTGCGCCACGAGGGCGGCCGCGCCGAGGAGGCTCAGCGCGACGAGGCTCCAGGCCTCGCCTCGATTGGCGACCGCGACGGCGACGAGCGCCCAGACCATCGCGAGCGTGTAGAGCGGGATGCGGCGCAGCCGCCATTGCACGAGCCCCGCCGCGACGAGCGCGCCGAGGAGCGCCGCGACGGCCCAGCCCGTCTGCCCGAAGAGGAGGCCGTAGCCCGCCCCCGTCAGCCCGAGCGACACGAACGAGGCCGCCGTCAGCCAGCCCGCATAGAGCGCGATCGGCGCGCGCAGGAGCCAGCGATCCGCGCTCGGCGTGCGCGAGAGGGCGACGAGCGCGAGGAGGAGCATCGCGAAGATGAGCACCGTCGCCAGAACCGGGCTCGTCTGCGCCACCGGCAGCCAGGCCGCGCCGATCGCGAGGCTCGCCACGAGCGGCCAGCGCGGGGCGTCCCAGGCCGGCACCTCGGCGCGCGCGAACAGGCCGAACACGGCGGAGACGACGAGCCAGGCATAGATCGGCCCCCAGATCCCGAAGGCGTAGCCGGCTGGCTGGACCGGCGGATCGTCCTGCGGCACCGGGAAGAGGCCCGGGTCGAAGCCGTCGAAGGGCACCATGAAGGGCACGATCGCGAACGTGACGGCCGTCATGACGACGAGGATCGCCTTCATGCGGCGGGTATCGTCCGCGCGATCGCGCGGGGGTCCGGGTTCGGCCATGAGGTCTCCTGTTCGCGTCTCCTCCCCAATGTCGCCCCTCGAGGGCGCCGACGCCAGCCGCACGAGGACGGAGACGGGCCGTGGATACATGCGCCGCCCTGCGCGTTGATGCAGCGCGGCGAGACGGGTCCGCGCCCGATCCCGCGCGCCCGTGCACGTTCGAAGGTATATCGATGACCGGCCATTCGCGCTTCCGTTCGCTCGCTTTCCTCCCGTTCCTCCTCGCCGCCTTCCTCGTGCCCCCCGAGGCGGCGGCGATGCCCGTCGGCGCGCCCGAGATCGGCCCCGGCGACACCCTGCGCATCCGCGTGCTCGAATGGCGCCCCTCGACCGGCGAGCCCTTCGCCTGGGAGGCGCTCGAGGGCGACTACGTCGTCGGACCGGACGGGATGATCGCGCTGCCGCTGATCGGGACGATCGAGGCGCAGGGGCAGGATCGCACGGCGATCGGCGCGGCGATCGGCGAGCGGTTGAAGGAGAGCGCGAGCCTGTTGCAGGCGCCGAGCGCCGTGGTCGAGGTGGCCGAGTGGCGCCCGGTCTTCGTCGCCGGCGCCGTCGACAGGCCGGGGGCCTATCCGTTTCGCCCGCCGCTGACCGTCCTCCAGGCGGTGAGCCTCGCGGGCGGCATGCGCCGCTCGGCCGACCCGTTCGCGCGGATCGAGCGCGATTCGATCACCGGACGCGGGCAGCTGCGCGTCGTCGCGCTCGAGCTCGATCAGCTCGGCGCGCGCCGCGCTCGGCTGGAGGCGGAGCTCGCCGGGGCCGACGCGATCGACTTTCCCGAGGAGCTCCTGGAGCGCCGCGCCGATCCGGCGATCGGCCGTCTGCTGCGCGAGGAGGAGCTGATCTTCGTCTCGCGGGGCGAGGCGCTCGAGCAGGAGGTCGCCGCGAACCAACGCCTCGAGACGCTGCTGCGCGAACAGGTCGAGCAGCTCGAGGAGCAGGTGGCGCTCAAGGAGCGCCAGCTCGAGTCGCTGCGGGAAGAGACCGAGAGCGTGCGCGACCTCGTCCAGCGCGGCCTGACCACCGCGACGCGCCTCTCCGACCTGGAGCGGCGCCTGACGGGCTACGAATCCGACCGCGGCGACATCATCCGCTCGATCATCCGGGCGCAGGTCGACATCAACCAGGCGGAGCGCAACGTCATCGCGCTGCGCGCCTCCCACCGCCGCGAAATCTCGCGCGAATTGCGCGACACGCAAGGGGCGATCGAGGAGCTGCACGAGCGTTTCGCGACGGCGAGCGCCCTTGTCCAGGAGGCGGAGGTGATCGCCCCCGCCCGCAGCCTCGCGCGCGAGCGCCAGAGCGAGCAGGAGCCGATCTTCACCGTCATCCGCATGGTCGACGGCGCCCCGACCGAGATGGACGCCGACGAGAAGACGCTCGTCCTGCCCGGCGACACGGTCCGGGCCGTCCTGCCGCTGCCCGACATCGGCGCCTTCGGCATCGGCCCCTCCGCCTCCCGGCCCGCGCCGGCCGCCACTCCGGCGAGCCTCGCCGCGACCGATCGTCGAGACAGCGCGGCGCGGCCATGAGCGAGACCGACGGCGCGATCGACGTGAGCTACCTCGTCCCCGCCTTCCGCGCGGGGGACACGATCGAGGACGCCCTGCGTTCGGCGCTGGCCCAGGAGGGGGCGCGGGTCGAGGCGATCGTCGTGGACGACGCCTCCGACGACGACACCGCGGAGCGCGTCGCGCGCCTCGCGGAGAACGAGCCGCGCATCCGGCTGATCCGGCTCGCGCGGAACGGCGGGCCGTCGGGCGCCCGCAACGCGGCGATCGCCGCCGCCGCCGGGCGTTTCCTCGCGGTGCTCGACGCCGACGACACGCTCGAGCCGACCCGCACCCGCGACCTTCTCGACCTCGCCCGCCTCACGGGGGCAGACATCGTGGCCGACGATCTCCTGCGCCTCGATCATGCGGGGCGGCCGGTCTCGCGCGCGCTGCCGCCCGGCCCCGCGCCGTACGGCTTCGCGCTCGATCCGGTCTCCTATTGCGCCGACAACGTGCCGATGGCGGGACGTTTCGGCACGGGCTACCTCAAGCCGATGGTGCGCGCGCGCTTCGTCGCGGATCACCGGCTCGCCTACGATCCCGCCGTGCGCGTGGGTGAGGATTTCCTGTTCTGGCTCGAGGCGCTCCTCGCCGGAGCGCGCTACGTCGTCTCCTCGCGCGCCGGATATCGCTACAGCGCCCGCCCGGGCTCGCTCTCGCACCGGATCGCGGCGGCGCGGCTCGACGAGCTCGCGGCCGGGCTCGATCGGCTCGTCGCCCGCCGCCCCGACGCCGCGTCCGAGCCCGAGACGGCGCGCGCGCTCGCGCGATACCGCGCCGGCCTGTCGCGGGCGCGCGGCTTTCTCGATGCGGTGGACGATGCGAAGGCCGGGCGCCGCCGCGAGGCCGCCTCGCGCCTCGGCCGAGACCCCGCCACCTGGCCGCTCGCCCTCCGCTACGGCGGAGAGGCGGTCGCGAACCGCCTGCGGCGGCGCGGGGCGTGACGGGCGCTCCGGCTTGTTCCTGAGGATTTCGAGAATACACCGTTGCGGTGTCATCCCGGACGCCGGAGGCGATCCGGGACCCATATCCGCGACGTTTCAGTCGCAGCCTGTAGGCTGCGATTCTTCGACGATCGATGCGGCAAAGGAGCGGAGCGAGCGCGGCATGCGCGCTCGGACGATCCTCGTGGGTATGGGTCCCGGGTCCGCTTCGCGGCCCGGGATGACAACCTCCGAAGGACTCACGCGCTCCGAGGGCAAGGAGATCGCGTCGGCGGGTCGCTCCTGCGATCGTCGCGGAGATCGCGATCCGGCCGTGGCACGCCCCCGACTCAATACGCGTTCCGATCGCGCACCACGAGCAGAGCGGTGCGGAAGATGATGCGGATGTCGAGCCAGAGGGACCAATTGTCGATGTACCACAGATCGTGCTCGACGCGGGCCTGCATGTGGCCGACCTCCGGCGTCGCGCCGCGATGGCCGTTGACCTGCGCCCAGCCGGT
The DNA here is from genome assembly GCF_046292825.1 of Salinarimonas sp. Classification (GTDB taxonomy): domain Bacteria; phylum Pseudomonadota; class Alphaproteobacteria; order Rhizobiales; family Beijerinckiaceae; genus Salinarimonas. The sequence goes on from NZ_JBKBQG010000007.1 coordinate 30,158, forward strand.
CAGGCCGGGCTTGACGTGGTGGCGGTCCGCATAGGTCTCGATGAGCCGGGTGTAGTACTCGTCGTGCGCGACCGCGTGCGGGCGGGGGCCGACGAGCGACATCTGGCCGAGGAGCACGTTCAGGAGCTGCGGCAGCTCGTCGATGCTCGACGCGCGCAGGAAGCGGCCGATCGCCGTCGTCCGGTCGTCGTCGCGCGAGGCCTGGCGCACCACCGGGCCGTCCTCGGCGCAGCGCATCGAGCGGAATTTCAGGATCTGGAACGGGCGGCCCGAAAAACCCCGCCGCGTCTGCCGAAAGAAGACGGGTCCGGGCGAATCGAGCTTCACCGCGAGGGCCACGCACAGGAAGAGCGGCGCGAGGACGACGAGCATGGTCGCCGAGACGACGACGTCGAGGACGCGCTTCAGGAATCGGTCGAGCGTGTCGAGCGGCGCCCGCTGGATCTCGTAGCCGCGCGCGAAGCCGGCATCGATGCTGGGGCTGCGCAGGACCTCGGAGGCGTGGTCGTCGGGGAAGAGGTAGACCGGCACAGGCAGCTTGCGCAGCTGCGAGCGCAGGCTGCGGAAGCGCGGCGCGTCCCGCCAGGGGGTGAAGAGATAGACGGCCTCCGCCTTGCGCTCGGCGAGCGTCTGCCGGCACGCCGCCACGAGCCGATTGTCCGGCCCGGAGCTGTAGCGAAGCGTCGCGATCGCATCGACCCCGTTCTGCCGCAGGCTCGCCCGGAAGCGGCGGGCGGCGCCCTCGTCGCCGTCGTGGATCACGACGACGCGGCGCACCGCGAGACGCATGGCGCGGACCTGACGCTGATAGGCGGCGAGAACGGCGTGGCGGATGGGGAGCATCACGAGAATGCCGATGACGAAGGCGAGCGTCACGCTCCCGCGCGAAGCCTCCGTCGTCACCTGCGTCATGAAGGCGATCCAGCCGAGCACGAAGAAGGCGGCGAGCCAGGCGCGCAGATAGGAGAGGGCGCTCTCGACGGAGCGCTGCAGGGCGGCCGCCGCATAGCTGCGCATGAGCGCACCGGCCGCCACGACCAGCACGCCGACCTGCGCGCCGATGAGCGCCGCCTCGACGGGCTCCGCCCCGCGATCGCTCAGGAACGTGTGGAAGAGGACGTCGGCGACGCCGAAGGCGCCGACGGCCAGCAGCATGTCGAGAGTGGCGAAGAGGATCGCGGCGAGGGAGTGCGGCAGGTAGGCGGGCGCCGCCAGCACGTCCGCGACGTTCGAGACCGGTGCATTCCGCCGGTCGATATCTGTCGACATGGATAACCTCTTGGAGCGTGCTCTGGGAGCCGTGGCGATCGCGCTGCGACCGCCGTCGACCCGCCCGCCGCCGCCGCGCGGCCGAAGGGTCTCCGCCTCCGAACGCGAAAGCCCCTGAGGTGTTCCGATGCGAATCCTGCTTTTCTTGTGATTGGGGAAGAGTTCTTTCGCGGGTTCCCTGGAACGGCGTGGCAATACGCCAGCAAATCCGGGCAATCGCCCCCTCTCTACGGCCGAGCTCCGCGTTGATCTGCGTGTAAAATCAGCTTCGTTGCCTAAGAAGCGCCCAAATCGACTAGTGAGCGGGCAACCGAATCGCCATCAATCTCTATTAATTGCCTCGTGTGCTCGCGACGCCCGTGCTCGTGCGCCGCGCGAGCGTCGCGTGGACGAGCGCGTAGAGGAAGAGGCCCAGCGCGTATTCGCCCGTGAAGTCCACCTCCAGCGCCGAGCGCAGCGCGAGATAGGCGAACACGGCGACGATCCCGGTGTCGACGGCGCCCAGCGCCTCGCGCGCGATGCCGCGGCCGAAGAGGAGGAGGATGCGCCCCAGCAGCAGCGCATGGGCCGTCACGCCGAGGAGGCCCGTCCCCGCGAGGATGTCGAAGAAGGCGTTGTGGTGGTGCCAGGCGGCGTCCGGCGGCATGTGGAAGAAGGCGAGCACCTCCGCGGCCGGCGGATAATGGGGCACGAAATAGCCCCTGTAGCCGACGCCAAGAAGCGGTCGTTCGAGGAAGCTGCGCCAGGCGAGATCCCACAGGACGGTCCGCCCCGTCAGCGTCGGATCGCGGCCGAGATCGACCATCCGGCTGGCGATGAGGTGGAATTCCGCGGCGATCCAGATGCCGATCGCGAGTGCGAGGGTCGTCGCGAAGAGGATCGTCGGCCCGATCACGGAGCGGTTGAACATGCGCGTCCCGAGAAACAGGACCGCCAGTCCCACCGCCGCGCTCGCCGCGACGATCGCCCCGAGCGAGCGCCCGCCGACGAGGAAGGCGAAGCCGATCGCGACGAAGGCGAGCCCCATCGCGCGCCCGATCGGCCCTCCCGCCGCGCATTGCCCGGCCCCGAGCACCACGAGGACGCCGACGATCAGCGAGTAGTTGTTCTTGCTCGTGAAGATGCCGACGAAGGCGATCTCGCCCGTGTGGCCGACATGGTGGTACTCCCCGTAGAGGAGGCTCATCACGAGCCCGAGGCAGATCGCGAGGCTCGCCATCCGCATGGCGACGAGCGGCGGCACGGACAGGACGAGCGCGTAGAAGACGAGCGCGCTCACCGCATACTGACCGCCGAACCACAGCGTCTCCTGCGGGTGCAGCGACGTGACCGCCGAGAGGATCGCCACCAGAGGCGGCAGCATGAACAGGGTGGCGTCGCCGGCGAATGCCGAGAGGCGATCGCGCGCGAGGAACACGATGCCCATCCCCGCGCCGAGGAAGGCGACGGCCGCCAGGCGCTCGAGCATCGGCAGGAGCACCGTCGCCGCGAGGACGACGGAACCGAGCACGACGACGGCATGGGTTCGCGTGAGGACGAAGACGAGGCCGTCGTCGCGCGGCCTCTCGACGGCGCCCGCGGGCGCGCCGCTCATCGGCCGGCTCCCGTCCCGGTGGAGGCTGCGCGGCGGGGCAGCCGCGGCAGGCCGCGCTCGCGCAGGTGGCCGAGACATTGCGCGGCGACGTGCCGGAGCGTGTCGGCGTCGGCGCACGCGGCGCGCAGCGCACCGCGCAGGGCGCCGGCCTTGTAGTCCTCGACGAAGCGCGCCCAGGCGGCCCGGCGCCGAACGCCGGAGAGATGCATGCCGAGCGCCTCGCGCGTCCCGCGGGGGCAATCCGGGCCGAGCCGCGCGAGCGCGGCGACGTCCGCCGCGCACAAGGCTTCGAGATCGGCGGCGCCGTGGCGGGCGGTGAGCGAGCGGCCGTGGACGGCGTAGCGGTAGAGCGGAGCGCCGATCGTGCGCCAGCGCGCGCCCGCGATCAGGCAGGCGAGCGCGAAGGCGTAATCCTCCGCGAAACGCATCGTCTCCGGATAGGAGAGGCCGTGGCGGCCGAGGAAATCGCGCGACACGACCGGCTTGAGGAAGCCCGAGCCGCGCCGCGGCGCGCGCGGGTCCGGCAGGTCGGCGAGCGCGAAGGCGGCGAGGTCGAGATCGGCCGGCAGGCCGGCATCGCCGAACATCGGGCCGAGCTCCTCCCCCGTATCGCCGTCGACGAGGAGGAGGTCGTCGCAGGCGATCTCCGCGCCGGTTTCGTCGAGGACGGCGAGGAGCGCCTCGAGGCGGGTCGGCGCGAAGGCATCGTCCGCGTCGAGCACCGCGACGAAGCGCCCGCGCGCCTGCGCGATCCCTTCGTTGCGCGCGCCGGCCGGACCGCGATTGCGGTCGAGCGCGACGATGCGCAGCCGCGGATCGCCCGCGGCCGCCTGCGTCGCGGCGGCGACGGTGTCGTCGCCCGAGGCGTCGTCGACGACGATCACCTCGACATCCGAGAGGCTCTGGCCGAGCGCGGAGGAGACCGCCGCGCCGATCGTGGCGGACGCGTCGTGGGCGGCGACGATGACGCTGACCGCCGTCACGCCGTGCGCTCCTTCTCGTCGGGCATCCCGAGATCCGCCTGCGTCCGCGAGCCCTGCCAGGAGACGAAGCGGCGACCGGCGCAGGCGCGCGCGACGCCCCATCCGGAGGCGATGAGGAAGACGACGAGGACCACGGCCCGGCGCACCCGCTCGCTCGCCTGGGCCGCGAGCGTCAGCACGGCGAGGCCGAGGACGGTCGTTCCGAGGAAAGCCTGCAGGCCCATCGCCCGCCACAGGATCACGGAGAGGAGGAGGCCGAGCAGCGCGAGCTGGAAGGGGAGCAGCCAGCGCAGGTACTTGTGGAAGACGTAGAACAGTTTCAGCCGCCAGGGCAGCACGTGCAGCCGCTCGCGGAAATGCAGGTGGGCGCAGAAGGAATTGCAGGCGACGCGGACCTTGCGCGCGATCTCCGAGCGCAGGCTCGTGCGCCCGATCTCGTAGGCCGCCCGCTCGGGATGGAGCACGATCCGGCCGCCGTCGAGCAGCACGTCGAAGGCGATCGCCTGATCGTCCGCCATCCCCGGCTCCAGCCGGCGCAGGTGCTTCGTCCTCACCGCGCAGGCGCTGCCGTCGAGATGCACCATCGAGCCGAGCCGCGATTCGAGGGCGGAGGTCTCGAGATCGGAGCGCGCGTAGCCGCCGAGCGCTCCAGCGAGCTCGGAGACCTCCTGCCGGTTCTCGACGACGAGCTGGATGGCGCCGATCTCCGGATCGCCGAAGTGCCGCGCCGCCTCGCGCACGGGCTCGGGATCGAGGAAGACGTTGACGTCGCTCATCACGGCGACCTCGGCGCGCGCCTCCGAGAGAAGCCGGTTGAGCCCCTCGATCTTGCCGACGCGACGCCGGGAGGAGAGGATCTCCACTCCCTCGGGCGCGCCCGCCGGCGGCTCGCCGCCGTCGACGAAGAGCAGCGCGCGGCTGCCCGGCGCCGCTGCGCGGCAGGCGGCGAGATTGGCGAGCTTGTCGTCGATGAGGGCCTCGTCGGCGCGGGTGCAGGTGAGGAAGGCGACGGGCGGTACGCGGCGCCGCTCGGGGGCGCGGATCTCCGGCGTCCCCTCGGCGAGGCGCCGCAGCGCGAGGCGATACAGCGAGATCGTGGAGGCCGCGGCGAGCGCGACGAAGAGTGCGGCGATTTCGAGCACGAAGCGCTCCCCGGTGGCAGTCGTCGATCGGTGATGATCACGCGGTGGCATCTGCAGACCACGGACGGGAGCCGAAACGTCGACCTGCCGGAATGGTTCGCCTGACGCGGAAACAGGGGAATCGCCGCGGGATCGAAACGCCGCCTCTCACGTTTTGCCGATGCGCTGCGCCTTCCGGCGGCATTTTCCCTTGTTTTCGAATGGAGACGGACTGCATGCGAATCCCGATCTCGCGTACGACCTGCCTCGCGCTCGCGCTCGTCACCGTCGTCTCCGCCCCGGCTCTCGCCCGCGACGAAGCGACGCGCACGGGCGGCTCCTTCCTCGAGACCTTCGCGGACGAGCGGCTCGATCGGGAGCGTTGGTTCGTCGCGGACGGGTGGGTGGACACGCCCGATTTCGATTGCGCCTGGAGCGCCGACGCGCTGCGCAAGGTGGGCGACACGCTCGAATTCCGCATCGAGCGCAGGCCGACCGCCGAGCGCGAATTCATGTGCGCGCAGGTCCAGTCGGTCGAGCTCTTCCACCACGGCGTCTTCGAGGCGCGCCTGCGCGCCGCCGAAGGCAGCGGCCTGATGAGCGCCTTCTTCACCTATACGGGTCCTTATTTCGGCGACCCACACGACGAGATCGACATCGAGTTGCCCGGCGCGCGCACCCGCACGGTCGAACTCAACAGCTGGCGGGACGGCTCGGACGGCGACGGCGCGATCAGGCTCGACGTCGATTTCGACGTCTCCGCCGAGTTCCGCGACTACGCCTTCGAGTGGACGCAGGACGCCGTCCGCTTCTTCGTCGACGGCGAGCAGGTGGGCGAGATCACGGACGCGGCGCGCATCCCGCAGGCGCCGGGCAAGATCTACATCGTCCTCTACAGCGGCCGCGCCCGCTACGATCCCTGGCTCGGCCGCTTCGAGGAACAGGACACGCCGCCGACGATGGTGGTGGAGCGCGTCGCCTTCACGGCGCCCGGCGACGATTGCCAGTTCCCGGAATCGATCGTGTGCGGGCGCGAGCGATGAGCGGGGCCGCCTGCGCGCCGCGCTCGGTCGCGATCTGCGTGTGCAGCTACGAGCGCCCGCAGAGCCTCGCGCGCTGCCTCGCCTCGCTCGAGCGGCTCGAGACGCCGGGACTGCCCGACGCGGCCGTCCGGATCGTCGTCGTCGACAATGCCGCGAGCGCCTCGGCGCACCCCGTCGTCGCGGCTCACGCGGCGACGAGCCGGTTTCGGGTGACCTGCGTGCACGAGCCGGCGAAGGGTCTCTCGCGCGCCCGCAACGCGGCGCTCGCCGCCGCCCGCGCGGGCGGCGAGGAGGCGATCGCCTTCATCGACGACGACGAGGTCGCGACGCCCTCCTGGCTCGCGGGCTTGCGCGCCGCGCTCGTGCGCACCGGCGCGCCCGCGGCGATCGGGCCCGTCCATCCGCTCTTCGAGGAGCGCCCGCCCGAATGGGCCCTGCGCGGCGGCTTCTTCGCCGATTGCGACCCGCCCGACGCCGAATTCGCCGCCGAGGGCCGCACCAACAACGTGATCCTCGTAAGCGCGGCGCTCTTCGCGGAGGGCGTCGTCTTCGATCCCGCCTACGACGAGCTCGGCGGGGAGGACACCGCCTTGTTCCGGGCGCTGAAGGCGCGCGGCTGGCGGATCGCGATCGCGCACGACGCGATCGTCCACGAATGGGTGCCCGCCCGCCGCGTCGCGCTCGCCTGGCTCGTGCGGCGCTGGTACCGGACCGGCGCCCTCGAGGCCCGCACCCAGGCGAGCGCCTACGGCTCGCCGAGGGGCCGCGCGACGGCGCTCGCGCGCGGTCTCGTGCGGATCGGCGGAGGCGGGGCGCGTCTCGCCGGCACGGGGCTCGCGGGGGGCTGGCGCGACAGGAGCCGGCTCGTCGCGCGCCTGTTCACGATCGCGCGCGGCGCGGGCCTCGTCGCCAGCGCCTTCGGCCACGAGGCGCGCGAATACGCCGCGCCGCGGATCGAGACGCCGCGCGTCGCCGATCCGGCCCGATCGGAGCCCGGCCGATGAGCGGGAAGGCGCCGATCGTCGCGGTCTTCGCGCACGACGCGCACGAGAGCACCGTGCGCAAGCGCATCGCGGGCTTTCGCGACGCCGGTCGCCACGTCGTCGGCTTCACCTTCGCGCGACCGCGCCCGGAGGACGCGCGGGCGCCGGAGATCATCTGGCAGGACGTGCCCCTCGGCACGACGCGCGATCGCAACTACGCGCGCCGGCTGCCCCGGCTCGCGGCGGCGCTGCCGCGGATCCTGCGCCACGCGAAGGCTCTGCGCGAGGCGCGGGTGATCTATGCGCGCAACATCGACATGATGGCGCTCGCGCTCGCGGCCAAACGCCTGACGGGCTCGCGGGCGACGCTGGCCTACGAGGTGCTCGACGTGCAGCGCGTCTTCCTGCGCGAGGACGCGGTGGGGCGCGCCTTCCGCGCCGCCGAGCGCCGGGCGCTCGCGCATTCGGATTGCCTCGTGGTGAGCGCGCCGGCCTTCGTCTCGCGCTATTTCGAGCCGGTCCAGGACTATCGCGGGCCCTGGCGGCTCCTCGAGAACAAGATCCCGGCCTCTCGCATCGCGGCGGCCCCGGAGCGGTTCGCACGCATCCTGCGCCATCCGCCGCTCGAGGGGCCGGTCGTCATCGGCTGGTTCGGCGTGCTGCGCTGCGCGCGCAGCCTCGATCTCCTCGAGGAGATCGCCGCGCGGCTCGGGCCGCGGGTGCGCATCCTGCTGCGCGGCAAGCTCGCCGAGGAGGACATCTCCCGCGAGCGCCTCGCCGCCGCCCAGGCGCGCTGCGCGAACCTCGTCTTCGAGGGCCCCTATGCGAGCCCAGACGACCTCGCCGATCTCTATGGCGGCGTCCACTACACCTGGGCGCTCGACTATACCGATGCAGGCGCGAATTCCGATTGGCTCCTCCCCAACCGCCTCTACGAAGGCGGCTATTTCGGTGCGCCGACGCTCGCGCGAGAGGGTACGGAGGTCGGGCGCCGGGTGGTCGCCGACGATCTGGGGCTCGTGCTGCCCGAGCCGCCGATCGAGGCCGCCTGCGCCCTCGTCGAGGGCTTCGACCCCGCCGCCTACGTCGCCCGGCGCGAGCGCCTCCTCGCCCGCCCGCCCGGCGCCTTCGTCGACCAGGACGACACGCGCACGCTGCTGGAGACGCTCGAGCAGGCCGGAGAGGCCCGCGCCGCGAAGCCGGCGTGAGGGCTCGTGCGGGTCCATAAGGCCCCACGGTCGTCATCGAGTCAGTCGCGCCGACAGGGGTACGACACGGGTGAGCGGCTCCAGGGGTGTCATCCCCGGCCGGAGGACGCTTGCGCCCGGAGGGGAAGGGGACCCAGCACGAGAATCGCTTGCGCAGCAAGCACTTATCGGGGCGCCAAGCCGCCTGGTCGGCGGCACGATAGTGTGCTCCGCACACGTCTTGATGCTGGGTCCCCTTCCCCTGCGCACGCTGCGCGTGCTCCGGCCGGGAATGACACGCAGGAGTGCCTCAGCGGACGTGCCGCCTGTTTGCCGGCGACAGGAGCGCCGTCGCTCCCTCAGGCGGCCTTGCTTGCGGGGTATTGGCCGTAGCCCTGGTCGGTCGGGCGGTAGCCGTGGGCGCGCATGGCGCGCAGGCGCGCCTTGTTGAGGATGCCGCCGGCGATGGTGGCGCCGTTGCGGCGCAGGCCGTCGGCGGCTTCCGCGAGCGCGGGACGGCTGGTGCGGCCCCAATCCGTCACCAGGATCATCGAATCGAGGAGCGGCGCCACCGCGTTGGCGTCCGGCACCGCCTCGAGCGCCGGAAGGTCGAGGATGACCACCTCGTTGCGCTTGCGGGCGTCGTCGAGGAAGGCACGCATGCGCTGCGAGGCGAACAGGTCGGCGGCGCTCGGGGTGGCGTTCGGGTCGTTCTCGGTCGGGTCCCACAGCCGCTTGATCAGGTCCTCGCTGCCCAAAGCGGAGAGGCGGCGCATCGGCTCGTCCTCGGCCTCGGCGCTGGACAGCGTGCGCGTGTGCAGGTTGGCGTCGACGAGAAGCGTCACGTGGCCGCCGAGCGCGAACAGCCGCCCGAGATTGCCCGCGATCGTCGAGGTGCCTTCGCCCGGCGTGAGCGAGGCGACGCCGATCACGGTGCCCCGGCCGGTCGGCAGGTCGCGGGCGATCTCCGCCTTCACCCGTCGGAGCCCGTTCGCGAAGGGCGTGCCCGGTGCCGCGACGGCGTAGCCGAGGCCGCTCGTCGCGGCGCCGACGAAGCCCTTGTCGCGCGCGACCGCCGGCACGACGCCGAGCGGCGCGATCCCCGCCGCCGCGAGATGGGCCGGCAGACGCACCGAGCGGTCGAGGCTCTCGGCGACGATCGCGAGGGCGAGGCCGAGCCCGCCGCCGATCAGGGTGGCGAGGATCAGGATCAGCGCCCGGCGCGGACTCGACGGCGCCGTCGGCACGAGCGCGGGGGAGATGACGCGCGCGGTGAGGAAGGGCGCGCTCTGCTGCTGGATGACCTCGGTATAGCGGCGCAGATAGCTCTCGAGCGCCGCTTGCAGCACCTCCGCCTCGCTCTCGAGCTGCTGGAGGAGCACGCTCGCCTCGTCGGTCTGGTGCACGCGGGCGATGAGACGGGCGAGCTCGTCCTGGAGGTCCTGCTGGCGCGCGCGCGCCACCTCGGCCTCGGTCGCGAGGCGCGAGCCGACCCGGCGCAGCTCGGCGCGGATCGCCTCCTCCGTGCGCAGGCGATCGCGGCGGATCGCCTCGAGCGCGGGGCTGCCTTCGGCGAGCCGCGTCGCGCGATCGGCTTCCTCGCCGGCGAGCTCGATCCAGCGCGCGCGCAATTCGGCGACGAGGGCGCTCTCGCCCGCATCGAGCGCGTCGACGGCGAGGTTCTCGCTCTGCAGGGCGGCCTCGACGCGCGCGACCCGCGCCTGCGCCTCGGCGGCCTGGGACGCCGCCGCGACGAGGCGCTGGTTCACCTCCGAGAGGGCCTGCTGGGTGACGAGGCCGCGCCCGCCGCCCGTGTCGATGATCTGGTTCTCGGCGCGGAAGGCCTGGACCTGCCGGGCCGTCTCGCCGAAGCGGGCCTGCAGCTCGGAGATGCGGTCGCGCAACCAATCGGCCGCGTTCTCGGCGGCGTCGAAGCGCGCGGAGACGCGATTGCGGACATAGGCCTCGGACAGGGCGTTGGCGATCGCCGCCGACATTTCGGGATGGGTGCCGAGATAGCGCACCTCGACCGCGCGCGAGGAGCCGAGCCGATAGACGCTGACGTCCCGGCGGATGGCGAGAGCCGCCTCCTCGCGCGGAGTGAGCGCGGTTCCCTCGCCGCCGCCCTCCGGCTCCGACTGGAACAGGCCGCCGATGCCGGCGACGGCACCGCGCAGGCCGGCGACGGTGCTCGTCAGCGCATCGGGGCGATCGGGCACGAAGCGGGGGTCTTCGAGGAGCTCGAGCGCGTCGACGACGCTGAGCGCCACCTCCTGCGAGCGGATGATCTGGATCTGCGTCTCGATGGCGATCATGCTCTCGGCGGCCGGCGCCGCGCCCGTTCCGAGCTGGCCGGCGTCGTTCTGCGGATCGTCGATGATCAGCCCGGTCACGGCCGTGAACTTGGGCTGCGCCGTGAAGCCGTAGACGAGGCCGAGCCCGATGCAGACGGCCATCGCCGCCGCGATGATCGCCACCCGCCGACGCAGGAAGCCCACGATCGCCGGCACGTCGATCCGCAGGCGGGGCTCGTCTCCGGGGCGGCCTTCGTCGATGAACGGCATGGGTGTCCTTAAAGCGTCGGGTGTCGAGATGCGCAGGATTGCGTGCCGCAGGGGGCGCACGCCTGACGGCGCGCCAGGCGCCGGAGCGTTCGCGGGCCCGAGCGGGACCCTCCCGCACCGCACTCAAACGTCCTGAGGTGCGGGACGTTCCACGGCGGCTCCGCCCGCGACGCTCGCCGCCCGGTCGATCAACGGCCGGCCTGGACCGAGGCGATCCCGCTCGCACGATCGACCGGGGCGCGCGCAAGGGCGGATCCGCCCGCCACCGCCCGCTTGAAATGGGCGATCAGGGTGGCCGCCTGCGTGTCGGCATCGAGCGCGGGGCGCTCGGAATGGCGCAAGGCCGCGGCCGAGAGGTCCGCATAATACGCGCGGTCCTCCCACAGCCGCGTCAGCGCGGCCGCCCACGCGTCCGCCGGCGCGTCGGGCGAGACGAGGATGCCGCCGGGCCCCACCGCCTCCGGCAACCCGCCGATGTCGCTCGCGACGACCGGAATGCCGCTGAACTGGGCTTCCGTCGCGACGCGCCCCCACGCCTCCTCCCAGCGGCTCGGTGCGAGGAGGATGCGCGTCTGCGCATAGATCGTCTTCATGTCGGAGGTCCGGCGCAGGAACGTGACGTTCGTGCCCCGCGTGCGGGCCTCGATCTCGGCCCGCGCCGTCTCGTCGAGCGGCCAGGATTCGACGAATTGGAAGGGGATCTGCGGGCAGCGCTCGGCGATGGCGAAGGCGAGCGGGCTGCCCTTCAGGGGATGGGGATTGATGAAGGTGACGCGTCCCCCCTCCGTGCGCTCGGTGCGGTAGCGGCTCGGATCGAAGAGCGGGGGCACGACGACGCAGTCGAGCCCGAAGGCCTCGGCGAAGCGCGCCGCCGTGAATTCCGAGTTGGCGACGAACACCGCCCCGTCGAGCTCGCGCGGATCGCCGCCGAGCTTGTCGAAATCGACGTCCCTGAAATAGACCGCGGTGGGGATGCCGGCGGCGATGAGCGCGCGCGCCGACGGCACCGGGTTCATCGCCATGACGACCGCGACGTCGGGCGAAAAGCGGTCGGTGACGGCCTCGACGTCCTCCCAAACGCGCCATTTCCTGAAGCAATCGTAGCCGAGCAGCGTGTCGTGAGCGACCTTGCGGCGCAGGAGCTTCATCTGGATGCGGCCGCGCCAGCCGATCCAGCCCTGCCCCCAGAGCGCCGAGAGCACGGCGACGGCATGGCCCTTCCCGGCGAGATGCAGCGCGAGTTCGTGCGTCGAGCTCTGCGACCCGCCGACCATCTGGGGCATGTGCGCGTGCGCGGTGACGAAGAGGATTCTCATCGTTTCGAAACTCCGCGGCCCCGATCCGCGCGAGGCCGTCTGTGTCGCGTGCGGGGCGTGCTCGCTGGCGATGTCGGTGGATGGGCGACCGAGATTCGCGACCGGCATGCGAGCCCGGGGGGCGGACCCACCGGGCATCGGCGCCGCTCGGGTAACCGACGGGTGAGCGATGTGGTTCCCGCCACGGTCTCGACAGGCGCCCGTGGCCGGGATTGCTGCCGGCGCGTTCTCAACCGCCCGCGCGCCCCTTCACCAGCGCCCGCAGCCCGCCATAGGCGCGCTCTCCGAGGAGCGAGCGGACGGCGAGGTTGAGGACGGGCGGGCTCTCGGCGAGGCGGCGGCGGCGCGGCAGGGCGCGCAGCGCCTGTCGGGTCGCGAGCAGCGAGGGCTCCGGCATCACGACATGGTGGGTCTCGATGCACAGGACCGGCTTGCCGGACAGCCGCGCGATCTCCTCCGCCTGTTCCAATTCGCTCTCGATGAACAGGAGCGCGTCGAGCGCGCGGTAGACCTCCCCCTTGAAGCTGCCGTGCGCGCGCGCCTGCCGCCGCGCCTCGGCGCCCGGGAGATCGAGCATGATCAGCTCGCGATAGGAGATCCCGGCCTTCGCCAGCCAGTCCTCGGTCTCGGCGCGGTATTTCTCGAGGCGGCTCGTCACCAGCCAGCCGAGGGGTTTGGACGGCACCAGCATCGGCGCCGTCTCGGCGAGGAAGCGCCGGTAGCGCTCGCCGTCGTCGTTCTCCTCGTGCGTCGGATCGCAGCAGAGCACCCCGTCGATGTCCACGCAGCAATGTTCGAGGCTGGCATGGTGGAAGACGTTCCACTGGAACATCCGCGGCTGCGGCACGGCCTCGAGCACGATGTCGACCGCCGGATGGCTCGTCTCGTTGCCGTAGACGGCGCAATAGGTGATCTCGGCCTCCGGCGCCGCGGCCTCGATGCGTCGGCGCACCTCCTCCATGGCGTTGCCGCGATAGATGCTGTCGTCGATCACGAGGACGCGCTTGAGCGCGGCGGGGTCGCGGTCGAGGCGCGCGGTGCGGCGCGTCTTGCCGGCGGCGAGGACGCGGCCCTCGAGAAAGCCCTCGACGTCGGTCAGCGCGATGTTGAGCGCGAGGCACAGGAGATTGCCGGCGAGCAGCCCGCTGCGCGGCACGCCCACGACGAGATCGATGTCGCGCGGCAGGCGCGGCAGGTTGCGCATGATCGTGTCGTTCATGTCGGCGATGGAGCGGTAGTTCATCACGACCTCCGGCGTGGTCTCGTCGTCGTTCGTTCGGGAATGGCGCGTGCCGAAGAGCCCCGCCGCGCCAGCGCCGCGCGCGCTCGGCCGAAGAGCTCGGCGAGGAGGCGCCTCTTGGCGGGAAAGACGAGGAGCGTGGCGCCATAGGCGAGGTAGGAGAGGATCGTCAGCGCGACGAGCGCCTCGATCCCGATGACCGAGAGCTGCGCGTCCGCGGCGAACAGGACCCCGGCCGCGACGAGGAGCGCGATCAGATGCGGGCCGAAGCTCGCGATCAGATGGCGCGTGCGCACCGGCCCGCTGCGTCCGGCGATCGCGAGGATGAGCGGGACCTTGAGCACGAGCTCGGAGATCGCGTAGGCGGTCGCGACCCCGAGCGGCCCGCCGGGCAGCCCGACCACGATCGCGCCCACCGTGATCGCCGAGCCGAGCGCGCCGAGCACGAGATAATCGCGCCCGCGCGCCTGGCTCAGGAACAGCCAGCCGGCCGTCTGGGTCGCGGCCTGGTGCAGGCCCGCGAGGCCGAGCCATTGGAAGATCGGCGCCGCCTCGACCCATTGCGGCCCGAGCACCACGGCGAAGGCCGCGGGCGCGAACACGATCGCGGTCAGCACCCCCGGGTGCACGAGGAGGAGGAGCGCGCCGACGCAGTCGAAATAGCCGCGCCGATAGCCCTCCGGATCCGATTGCCGCCGCGAGAGCAGGGGGACCATCACCCGCGCGAGCGGGATCGTGACCTGCTGGAGCGGGAACAGGAGGAGCTTGTAGGCGCGCTCGTAGAGGCCGAGCGCGGCCGGCCCGTGCACGCGCCCGATGAGCACCGCATCGAGATTGCGGGCGAAGAAGTTCATGAAGTTGAAGCCGGAGACGCTGCCGCCGAATTGCAGCTGGCGCTTCAACGTCCCGCTGCCCTGCGGGCGGGTGGGGCGGAAGCGGCTCGCGATCCAGCTCCCCGCCGCGGTCGTGAACGCGACGCACAGAGCGGCGGCGAAGAGCGCCCAATAGGTGCGCCAGACATAGGCGATCGCGATGCCTACGGCGAAGCCAGCGAGCGCCGCGCCGATGTCGATCGCCGCGAGCGCCTTGAAGCGCATGTGCCGCGTCAGGAGCGCGACCGGCTGCGAGCTGACGCCCCAGACGACGACGAGGCCCGAGAAGGCGAGGAGGAGCGGCATCGCCCGCGGCTCGCCGTAGAACTGCGCCACGAAGGACGCGCTCGCCGCGATGCCCCCCGCGAGGAGGACGCTGACGAGGAGGCCGATCCAGAAGAGGGTCGACACCTCGCTGTTCTCGATGCGCTCGGCCTGGATCGTCACCTGCGAGAGGCCGAAATCCTGAGCGAGCATCGCGAGCGCCACGACCGGCATGACCATCGCGACGAGCCCGAAATCCTCGGGCGCGAGGAGGCGCGTCAGGAGAACGGTCGACATGAAGCCGAGCGTGACCTTCACCGCCTGCGCAACGCTCGTATAGGCGATCCCGCCGATGGCACGCCCAGCGTGCTCGCCACTCATGAAGATCGCCCCCTCGGTCGCTCGGCTGCTCGGCGCGGAACCCCTGTCCAATGCGCGATCGGGGCAAAGGTTGCAGCGCACGCGCGAGCGGGCGGATGCGTCGCGTCGTCCGGGGCGTCGGTCGGAACGTCGCTTCTCGCGACGCCGCGCGCGGATCGCCATCGCGTTCCTCGGCTCACACCTTGAAAATCTTACGTTGCGGTGTCATCCCGGACGCCGAAGGCGATCCGGGACCCATAACCACCACGTCTCGGTCGCAGCCTGTAGGCTGCGTTTCTCGAACGAAAGCTGCGCAAAGGTCGCGGAACGAGCGCGGCATGCGCGCTCGAACGGTCGTCGAGGTTATGGGTCCCATGTCCGCTTCGCGGCCCGGGATGACAACCTTCGAAAGATTCACAGGCTCTCAGCCGCGGCTCGGGGCGAAGGCGTCGGTCTGGAGGCGCCACATCCGCGCGAGCACGCTCCCCGGCCGGGCGAGGAGGTCCTGCGGCGACCCCTCTTCGACGACGCGCCCGCCCTGGAGCACCACGACGTGGTCCGCGTTGCGGATCGTGCTCAGGCGGTGGGCGACGACCACCATCGTGATCGCGCCGGCGAGCTCGGCGAGCGCGGCCTGGATGTGGTGCTCGGAGATCGCGTCGAGCGCGCTCGTCGCCTCGTCGAGCACGAGCACGGAGGGCTCGCGGACGAGGGCGCGCGCGAGGCCGAGGCGCTGGCGCTGGCCGGCGGAGAGCTGCAGCCCGCCCTCGCCGATCGGCGTGTCGTAGCCCTGCGGCAAGCGCCGGATGAATTCCTCCGCATGGGCCCGCCGCGCCGCCTTCTCCACCGCGCGTGCGTCGGCCTGCGGATGCCCGAAGGAGATCGCGTCGCGGATCGTCTCGCCGACGATCTCCGCGTCCTGCCCCGCGAAGGCGAGGCGTCCGCGCCAGGCGGCGAGATCGAGGCGCTGCAGCGGCCGTCCGTCGACGAGAATGCGCCCGCTCGTCGGATCGTAGAGCCGGAAGAGGAGGTTCAGAAGGGTGCTCTTGCCCGACCCCGATTCCCCGACGAGCGCCGTCGTGCGATCGGCGGGGATGACGAGGTCGATCTCCTCCACCGCCCGCCCGCGCTCCGCATGGCCGCTCTCGTAGGCGAAGCCGACGCGCTCGAAGCGGATCTCGCGCTCGAGCCGCTCGAACGGCGCGTCGCCCGACGGCACGAAGGGCTTGCCCTCGCGCCGCAGGAGGTCGACCACCTGATCCACCATCGGCATCATACCGGCGATCTCGACGCGGATCTGGTCGAGCCGGCGCACGTGCGGCTGCAGGCGGTAGAGGAGGACGAGGAAGCCGATCAGCGTCGCGAGGTCGAGCCCCGAGGCCCAGGCGCCGATCAGGATGCCGAGGAAGATCGGGACGTAGGCGAGTTCGGTCGCCGGCTGGATCGCCGCGCCGATGACCCCGAGCCTGCGGGCGGCGACGCGGTCCTTCTCGGAGACGGCGTCGAGGCGGGCGAAGGCGCGGTCCTCCTGGCCGAAGAGGCGGATGACGCGCATGTTGCGCAAGGCCGCGATCACCACGCCGGACAGGGCATTGCCGACCGCCACCGCCTCGTCGCCGATCGGCCGCACGCGCTTCGTCACGCGGTGGATGACGAGCGCGACGACGCCGGCGCCGATCGCCGCGAAGAGCGTGAGCATGGGCGAGATCAGCATGAGCAGCAGCGTGAACACGGCGATCGTGCACAGGCTGATCAGCGCGCGCGAGGCATGCGCCACCGCCTCGCTGACGATCCAGGTGCGCCCGCGCACGATCTCGAACAGGGCGCCGGTCTCCTTGTCGCCGAAATAGGCGTAGCCGACGTCGAGCAGCCGGCGGAAGAGGCTGCGATGCAGGCGGTGGACGAGGAGGCCGCCGAACCAGACCGACACGGCATCGTAGGAGAATTGGATCAGCGCGCGGGCGACGACGAGGACGAGCACGATGGCGACGAGAACGCGCACGCGCTCCTCCTCGCTCATCCCCGCGCCGAGGCCGCCGAGGAACGCGCCTGCGGTCTCGGATCCCGCGCCCGATCCGAACATCGTCGCGAAGAGCGGGATCAGGAGGCCGATGCCGATGCCCTCCGTGAGCGCGGCGAGGATGCCGAGCACGACGAGGACGGGGATCGTCCACCACCGGTCCCGCATCACGGGAGCGAGCGTGCGGATCGCCTGCGCGAAGGAGGAGGGCTCGGGGCGGCTCATGACGCGGTCCCGAGCGCCGCGCGCGGCCGCGCCGTCCGCCAACGCGCCGCCTGCGCGCAACGGCGGGCGAGGGCGGGCGGGAGGCCCGGGCCGGTGGGGCGCAGATCGGGATCGACCTCGAGGAAGGGGCGCCCGACGGTGGGATCCGTCCCGTCGCCGGGCGGCGTCTCGCCGGGCGCCTCGTGCGCGGGTACCATCGTGCGGGCGGATCGCCCGAGCCGCTCGGCGAGGCTGCGGCGCAGCGCGATCGCCAGCGCATGCGCCGTGCGCGGCCGCAGCACCGCGCCCGGATCGACGGCGCCGGCGCGGCGCAGGAGGCGCAGGCCGGCACCCCAATCGCCGTCGTAGAGCGCCTCCGTCCCGAGATAGGCGCGCCCCTCGCCCGCCGCCCAGCGGAACAGGCGCGGGGGCAGTTCGGGATGGCGGGCGCGGGCGTCCGCGACGACGTAGTCGCTCGAGCGCGCCATCGCCTCGGTCGCCGTCGACATCGTCCCGGTCATGCGGCGATAGCCGAGGAGGTAGGCGTCGGCGAGGTCCCAATCCCAGCGCTCGGCCATCCTGAGGAAGAGCATCGTGTCCTCCGCCCCGGGCCCGCCGAGCCGGGTGACGTCCGGGTCGAATCCGCCGACGGCGATCAGGCGATCGCGCCGCATCAGGGCGGAGCTGCCCCCGCCGAGGAAGTTGAAGAGCACGAGGGCGCCGTAGACGTCCCCGCGCGGCGGCTCGAACGAGGGGCTGCGCAGCACGCGGCCCGCCTCGTCGATCTCGCGGTAGCGGCAATAGACGATGCCGAGATCGCCGCCATGGCGCGCGAGCACCTCGACCTGACGGGCGATCTTGTGCGGATGCCAGAGATCATCGGCGTCGAGGATCGCGACGAGCTCGCCCCGCGCCGCCTCGATGCCGGTATTGCGCGCGGCCGCGACGCCGGCATTCGCCTTGCGCACGAGCCGGACCCGGTCGTCGCGGGCCGCGATCGCCGCCACGATCGCGGCCGTGCCGTCCCGCGAGCCGTCGTCGACGACGACGATCTCGAGCCGCGGGTAGGTCTGGGCGCATGCCGCGCGCAGCGTCTCGCCGACGAAGCGCGCGGCGTCGTAGGCGGGCACGACGACGGTGACGAGCGGCGTCTGCGTCATGACGCGACCATGCGCACGATCCGATCGCGCAGCCCACGCGTGACGCGCCGCCCGAAGCGGATCGTGCGATCGCGCAGCGGATGGCGATAGGGGCGCAGCGCCTCGCGCAGGAGCGCGGCGATGCGGGCATTCGGCATGCCGGCTCCCGCAAGACGGGCCTCGAGCCATTCGAGGAAGCGCAGCCGCGCCTCGTGGTACCCGCCGCCGCGCAATTCGCTGGCGCAGATCGAGCCGGGCCTCTGCCGGTAGCGGTCGAAGACATGGCTCGAAACGAAGGCT
Source organism: Salinarimonas sp. (assembly GCF_046292825.1). Lineage (GTDB taxonomy): Bacteria > Pseudomonadota > Alphaproteobacteria > Rhizobiales > Beijerinckiaceae > Salinarimonas. The sequence goes on from NZ_JBKBQG010000007.1 coordinate 48,617, forward strand.
TTCGTGCACAGATAGAGCTTCGTCAGCAGCGCCTGATCGTCGTAGCCGGACCTGAAGCGGTCCTCCCAGCCGCCCACGGCGTCGAGCAGCCGCGTGCGCACCAGGACGCCGTTCATCGAGGGCGCGGCGCCCGGACCGAGCGGGTAGAGGAGCTCCAGCAGGCGCGGCGGCTCGTACACCGTCTCCGGGGGCGCGCCGACGAGGATCACCTCGTCGCGGGCGGCGTCCTCGGCGCGGCCCCTCCAGCCGTGCCAATAGAGCGAGGCGCCCATCATCAGCCCGACCTCCGGATGCGTCTGCGCGATCGCCATCTGCAGCGCGAGCTTGTTCGGGTACCAGACGTCGTCCGCGTCGAGATAGGCGATCCATTCCCCGCGCGCGACCTGCCGCCCGGCATTGCGCGAGGCGCTGCTGCCGAGATTGGCGTGGCCGGCATGTTCGATGGCGACGATCCGCCCGGGATGGCGTGCGGCGTAGGCGCGGGCGATCTCGGAGGAGCCGTCCTGCGAGCCGTCGTCGACGAGGATCAGCTCCCAGTCCGAGACGCTCTGGGCGAGCACGCTCTCGATCGCCTCGGCGAGATAGGGCGCGACGTCGAGATAGGGGGTGATCACCGAAATCAGCGGTCGAGAGGTCATCGGGTCAGCCTCCCTCAGAAGAAATCGCCGGCGGCGAGCCGCCGCTCGAGCTCGGCTCCGGTCCAGTCGAGCATCTGAACCCGCGGCAGGCGAAACGGATCCGCGCGCGGCCGGAAGGGCGCGGCCTGCGTCGTGCACGCGCTCGCGAATCCCGCCTCCCGCACGAGCGCGCAGGTCGCCTCCGTATGGTCGCCGAAGGGATAGGAGAAGCTCGCCATGCGCCGGCCGGCGATCGCCTCGCAGGCCGCCTTGCCGCCTTCGATCTCGGCGCGCTGGTGCGCCGCGCCATGGGCGGGGAGCGAGGGATGGGTGAGCGTGTGCGCGCCGATCTCGACGAGCCCGCCCGCGGCGAGCCGGGCCGCCTCCTCGCGATCGAGCGGCCGGTCGTCGTCGGCTCCTCTCACGAGGGCGGGCGGCGAGGCCCAGTCCGAGAGCGCGGCGAGCGCCTCGGCCTGCGCGGAGCGGGGGAGGGGGCGCAGAGCGCTCCACAGAGCGAGGTAGAGCGCCTGGCGTGCGGTCGCGGGCGGGTCCCAGGCGCGCCAATCCGGATCGTCCGCCGCCGCAGCGTCCGCCTCGGGAGCGCTCCAGCGGAAGGTCGCGCCGCCGATCGCGAGGTCGAGGGCGCGCGGCAGGGTCTCGGGCGTCCAGACGATGCGCGCGAGGGCGTCCCACCAGAACGGCGTGCGGCCGTCGAGGAGATCGGGCGCGAGGAAGAAGGTGGCCGGCGCGTCGTGGCGCTCGAGCAGGGGCTTGGCCGTCGCGAGATTGTCCGCATAGCCGTCGTCGAAGGTGATCGCGATCGCCCGGCGCGGCAGCCGCCCCTCGTTGCCCGCCGCCACCATGTCGCCGAGGCGCATCAGCGTGCCGTACCGGCGCAGCACCGAAAGCTGCTCGTCGAAGCGCTCCGGCGCGACGGCGAGCGCCCACGGGTCGCGGTCGGGCGTCGCGACGCGGTGATAGACGAAGACGATCCGGACTCCCGCGAGCCGGTTCGCCAGGCGGCGCCGCAGCCCCCGCCCGGCGCGCGCCGCGCGGCCGAGCGCGCCTCTCAAGCCGCTCCTCACGGCGTCGCCTCCGCCGCCTTCGCCGCGCGGGCGGCGACGATCATCGGGTAGGCGGGATCGTGCGCGGCGAGCTCCTCGGGCGTCAGCTCGTGCGCGGCGAGGCCGTAGAGGAAGGCGCTCGCGGCGAGCACGTTGCCGTGCGTCTCGACCGCGGTCGGCGACCAGCCCTCGCCGAGGAGCCGGCGCACGGCCGCGCCCGTGAGCGACCAGTACCAGGTGTCGCCCCACTCGCCGCGATCGACCTGGCTGATGCCGGGCACCGTCAGGAGGAGGATTCCGCCCGGCTTCAGGATGCGGTGGAGCGTCGCCACCGCCTTTCGCATGTCGAAGACGAGATGCAGGGTCTGGGTGAGGACGATGCAGTCGAACGTGTCGCTCGCGATGTGCTCGGCGTTCTCCAGATCGCCGACGATGGTCGCCTCCGGCGCGTCTTCGTGCACGTGCAGCACGTCGCTGTGCGTCACCCGCTCGCCGCCGAAGCGCTTCGTATAGGCGGCGTCGCCGATCTCCAGCACGCGCCCGGCGATCGCGTCCGCGTTGCGCGCGAGAAAGCCCTCGATGTAGTGGCGATCGATCGGCAGGCCGCGGGCGAAGCCGAAATCGGGATCGATCGGGGTGGTGCGCCGGAGGTCGCCGAACCGCACCGGGCGCGCCGCGCCCGCGAGCGGCTCGCGCCCCGCGAGCCGCCGTGCGAGATGGCCGACAGGCGCGGGCAGGGCGCGCACGAGCGCCTTCGCGGCCCGTGCGCCGCGCTCGCGGCCGGTGTCGCGCAAAGCGTGCGCGAAGCTGCGCGGGGCGAGGCGCCTTGCCTCCGCGAGCCGCGCCAGCGCCTGCGCGCGCCGCTCGCGCACCACGAGATCGCGCAAGCCCTTGCGCACGAGAGGCCCGCCGTAGAAGGCCTCGACGACGCCGATCCCGCGCCGCAGGGCCGCGCGATCCTCGAGCGAATCGGCGACGAACGGCTCCTGGCGGGCGAGCACCTTCAGGCAGGCGCGGAGCATCCGGGAGGGATCCTCGGACATGTTGCCGTCGTGGCGCCGGTACTCCGCCGCGATCGTGTCGTGGGAGCCGAAGGAATGGCGCCTCGCCAGACGCAGGTAGACGTCGTAATCCTCCGCCGCTTCGAGCCCGACGTCGAAGCCGCCCGCGCGCTCGAGGAGATCGCGGCGGTAGACCACGGTCGCGTGCATGCCGATGAAATTCGCCTCGAGGAGCCCGCGATAGCTCTCCCGCGCCCGCTCGGGATGCGTCTCCCAGAGCGGTGTGCGATCCGCGAGCACCCCGACGTGACCCGCATAGACGAAGCCCCAATCGGGGTTCGCGTCGAGAGCCGCCACGCCCTGCGCGATCGCATCGGGCCGCAGCAGGTCGTCGGCGTCGAGGAAGCAGACGTATTCCCCCGTCGCGACGGCGAGTCCGGCGTTTCGGGCAGCCGAGAGGCCGCGATTGTCCTGGCGGACGTAGCGGATCTCGGGATGGGCCGCGCAAACGCCGGCCGTGTCGTCCTGCGAGCCGTCGTCGACGACGATCGTCTCGATGCTCCCGTAGGTCTGCGCGCGGACGCTGGCGATCGCCTCGCCGAGCCAGCGGGCCTGGTTGTAGCAGGGGATGACGATGCTCACGCGGGGGCCCTCGCGCGCGGGCGTCGTCCCTCGATCAGCGGTCTGCGGTGCTGCCATGGCGGGCTCCCGGTGAGAGTTCGTGTCCGGTGGGCCGCTCGCGCGCGCTCCGGTCGTCTGGGGAACGCGCGGCCCCGCTCGATCGGCGACGCAGATGCGCTCTCATGCAGCGCAGCTCGTGCCGGGCCCGTCGCACGCGCCAGCGCAAGGCGACGGTGTGCGTGAGCCCGCCTTCGTGTCGGATCTCGTCCGCGAAGGGGGTGTTCGCGAGATAGACGAGGTAATCGTACGCGCGCGGGTGCCATTCGGCGCTCGACCACGGCTTCAGATCGTCGGTGAAATGGAGGATAGCGGGGGGCGTCTCCGGCGTGCGTTCGCGATAGAAGGCATTGCGCTGGACGTTCCAGCGCGGCGCGAGCGCGAGGGCGTCGCCCCAGAAGCAGATGTTGAGGATGTCCTGGTCGCCGTAGGAGAAGCGCCCGCCCTCCGCCGCCTCCCGTGCCCGCGCGAGGCTGCCCCGCGTCCGGATCGCCTCGAGATCCATCACCATCACGCCCGCATTGAAGTAGAGGCCGGGCCCCCCGAGGCCGTACGTGCTCGCGAATTCTCGCGGATCGACGCCGGGATCGGCGACGGCCCCGACGGAGCGGCCCTGGAGGTCGATCGACGCGATCCGCGCGATGTCGTCGAGCACCAGCACGTCGACGTCGAGATAGACGACCCGCGTCACCTCGGGCGGCACCACCGTGTCGGCGACGAGGCGCAGGAAGGACGCGCTGGACACGTGCGGGAGGTAGACGTCGAGCCCGAGGAGCGGGTTCTGGGGCTCGGCATGCCAGAGGCAGGCCGCACGCCCCTCGACATAGGCGGCGATGGCCTCCCGCGTCGGCCTCGCGATCGCCGCATGCACGATGTGGAAGGTGACGGGTGCCCGCGCATGCCTCAGAATAGAGTTCATAGCAACCGGCAGATGTCGTGCGTAGGCCTCGTCCACGACGAACAAGATGTGCGCCACGACATTCTCCACGCCACTGCTGAAAGGGAGGACACGACCGGAACCGAGGTGCGCCTCTACTTCGGAGCAGCGCGCGCCACCGGAACGCCCGAGCGGCGCCCTCCGTTTCATGGGGCATGCAATGAAGTCGCGGCCGGCCCGCGTGCGAGCGCGCGGGGGTGCTCGTTCCGCAACTCCATGCATCGGATGCGTCGTCGGACGCAGCCTACAGGCTGCTCATCGGACCTCGGGAGTCTGGGTTCCGGGCTCGCTTCGCGCCCCGGAATGACGGCGTCGAGGTCCCGTGCGCAGATTTTTCGAACTCTCACGCGCCTTGCGGCGGCGTGAGGTCGGCGTAGGGGTTCGCGCAGCCGACGGGGCCGAGATAATGCACCGGAGCGTCGGGATCCTCGCGCGTGGCGAGGAAGTCGGTCGTCGTCACGAAGCTCGTCAGGAGCTCGCGCTCGAAGCGCTCCATGCGCGCGGCGACGCCGGGCGGGGCGAAGCGCTCGACGAGCGGCGCGCCGCCGAGCGCTTCCGCGGCCCGGATCGGGGTCGCGCGCGCCGAGCCGAAGACGTAGGCGGTCTCGCGGAACCCCTCCGCGAAGGCCTCGAATTCCGTCTCCTCCATGCGGAAGGGGCCGACGAGCCGGTGCAGCGTGTCGCGGATGAAGCTCTGGTCCGTCAGCCGCGCGCCCGCCGCGCCGCCGATCGCGAGCGCGCCGACGATCCCGGTCGCCGAGAAAAGGACGGTGCGGCGGCTCGGGCCGCGTTCGGAGCGGTTCGTCATCGCAGGCCTCCGTGCAGGCGCTCGGCCGCACGCAGCGAGAGCGCCGCGACGGTGAGGCTCGGGTTGGCGGTCGCGCAGGTGGTGAAGGCGGCCGAGCCGACGCAGACGAGGTTGCGCCAGCGATGGTGGATCATGTCGGCGTCGATCACGGAGGTCTGCGGATCGTGGCCCATGCGCAGCGTCCCCTGCAGATGCGATTCGGTCGGCCGCTCGAAGACGAAGCGGATCGCCTCGACGGGAAGCGGCGCCAGGATCTCCGGCAGGCGCTCCTCGACGGCGACAATCCCGGCGCGGGCGTAATCCGAGAAGCCGGGGAAGACGACGTGCGGCTCGCCGTCGTCGCCGAGGAGGACGCGGGATTCGTCGGAGGGAAGATCCTCGGTGACGACCATCAGAGGCAGCGTCTGGCGCCAGCGGCCGGGCTCCCGACGCAGCCCGTGCTTCCAGCGATTCTCGAAGAAGACGAGCGCCGCGCCGTGGCGGGCGCGGAAGTCCCCGTCGGCGAGCGCGTAATTGAGGCCCGTCGTGATCGTGCTGCCGTCGAAATTGTCGAGCCCGTCGAGGAGGACCTCGTATTCCACGCCGTGCGTCTCGTGCAGGCCGCGCCCGGTGAGGCCCCCGCCCATGCCGGAGGCCTCGAGGATGGCGGGCGCGTGGATCGCGTTGGCGCCGAGCACCACGAGATCGGCGCTCGCCCGGTGCTCGCGCCCGTCCGCCTCGAAGACGACCGCCGACACGAGCCCGCCCGACGTTTCGAGCCGGGTCACCCGCGCGTCGCAGACGAGCGTGACGCGCGGATCCCCGAACACGTGCGCGAGCCCGTTCTGCGCGGTGAACTTGGCGTCGGCCGGGCAGATCTGACAGCGCAGCGACGCGCAGCAGGCCGGACGCGTCGGGGTCGCGATCCGCGCGCGGGCGGTGGGCATGATGAAATGGTGGTCGGGCTGGGCTGCCTTCATCAGCCGATCGATCGCCGAGCCGCGATGGGGCGGCTGGGGGAACGGGGCCGAGCGCGGCAGGACGCGTCCCATGTCGGCGTCGCCCGAGATCGCCATGATCTCCTCGGCCGTCTGGTAATGCGGCTCGAGATCGTCGTAGCCGATCGGCCAATCCTCGCCGACGCCGTAGAGGGAGCGCAGGCGGAAATCGTTCGGGTGCATGCGCGGCGTCTGCGCGAACCAGCAATTCATGCCGCCGCCGAAGCCGATGGTGAAGTTCCAGGGCTTCTCGGAGGCGCGCGAATAGGTGCTCTCGTGGTCGGTCGCACTGTTTCTCGCGTTCTCGATCTGCCAGGCGTGGTCGTGCAGGCCGCCGCGCTCCAGGACGAGGATGCGCGTGCGTTCGGGGGCGCGCGCGAGGATGCCGGCGAGGAAGAACGCCGATCCGAACCCGCTGCCCACGACGACCATGTCGAAACGGCCGCCGCTCGCGGCCGCGGCGGCTTCAGTCGTGATCGCAGTCATGATGTCGTATCCCGGGCGCTGCATCGGAAGGCCGGGGACAATGGGCGAGGCCGAGGATCGTTCCCGGCCCGAGTTCTCATGTCTGCGCGTCGTCGACCTCGCCCGGCCGGCCGGAGGCGGGGCCGACGAGGATCGTCACCGCGTCCGGCTCGACCTCGAGCTCGACCGTCGCCGGGCACGCCTCCGAGGGCGGGATGTCGTCGTCGACGTGCAGCGGCGTTCCCTCCCAGGCGAGCGCGATCCTGCGGCCGCGCCGCGTCGTCAGAGGCGGCTTCTCGCCGGGATCGCCGGATTTCAGCCAGCGGAGCATGTCCTTGCGCCGGGATGGCTCCAGCACGACGACGTCGAACATCCCGTCGCCGGGGTCGGCATCGGGCGCGAGCCGCAGGCGCGGCCCGCCGCAGGGGATGTTGAGCACCTCGAGGAGAAGATGGTCCTCCGGCATCGGCTCGTCGTCGACGAGCACCCGCACGCGGTCCGCGTCGCTCTTCTCGACCTCCTGCCGGATCGCCTTCGCGGCCGCCTTGAGACGGGCGTCGCGACCAGTATCGGGCTTGCCGAGGCGCTTGGCGCTGCGCACGAGGGCGCCGAGGCCGATCCCTTCGACGACCCGCGCGCAACCCCAGGGGCCCCGCGCCATGCCGACGTCGAGGCGCCGCCGCTCGGCGTCTCGCAACGCGTGCAGGATGTCCTCGAGGCTCCCGCCGATGCCGAACGAGGCGGCGATGTTGTTGGCGGTGCCGAGCGGCAGGATCGCGATCGGGACCGAGCGGTCCGGCATCTGCGTGATCGCCTTGGCGACCGTCCCGTCCCCGCCTGCGACGATGACGACGTCGCAGGGCTCCGACAGGGCCGCGGTCAGCTCGCCGACCTTGCTCGACTGGTAGCGCGCGGTGATCTTCGCGTCGCGCAGCAGGGACCGCAATCTTTCGCCGCTGGTCTCGCCGTCGCCGGCGCCGGGGTTGTGAACGAGAAGAGCTTTCATGGAGCCGGTCGCCTCGCCGATCTGCCGCCCCCTCGAGGCGCGATCCTTACAAGTCCACACGGCCGAGCCGGGTTCCGGACGAGGCCGGGGGGCGCTCCGGGCGCCCCCCTTTCCGCGTGCGTGCGCGCCTCACAGAACCGTCAGCAGGGTGCCGACGACGGCGCCGACGACGACGAGGTGCACGAGGCAGAAGCCCATGATGTCCTTGGCCTTCAACCCGGCGATCCCGAGCATCGGCAGCGCCCAGAAGGGCTGCAGGAGGTTCGTCCACGCGTCGCCCCAGGCGACCGCCATCGCCACGCGCGCGACGTCCGCGCCGAGCGCCTCCGCCGCCGGCAGCACGACCGGCGCCTGCACCGCCCATTGGCCGCCGCCGGAGGGCACGAACAGGTTGACGAGGCCCGCGCTCAGGAAGGTCCAGAACGGCAGCGTCGCGGCGCTCGAGATCGAGACGAAGAAGTGCGACATGCTCGCCGCGAGGCCGGATTGGGTCATGATCGCCATGATGCCCGCATAGAACGGGAACTGGATCACGATCCCCGCCCCGCCCTTCACGCCCTCCTGGAGGGCGGCGAGGAGGTTGCGCGCGGTGCCGTGGAGCACGATCCCCAGCATCAGGAACAGGTAGTTGACGATGTTGAGGTTCAGCCCCTCGCCGCGCACCGCGAAATAGTGGACGAGGAAGACGAGGCCAGGCACGCCGACGAGCCACATCAGGATGCGGCTGTTCTCGAGATGGTCGGCGGGGCGCGCGGGCGCGAAGTCCTCGGCCTGCTTCTCGCCGAGCTGCTCGCGGCTCACGTAGACGCTCTCGTCCTCGCGCGGCAGCATGAGCCGGTTGAGGAGCGGGATGGTGACGAACAGGACCGCGACGATGATCAGGTTGAACGGGGCGAAGATCGTCGCGTCCGTGCCGACGAGCCCGATCTGCCCTTCCGCGAAATGGCCCGGCGTCGCGATGGTGAGCGGGACCGAGCCCGCGAGCCCCGCGTGCCAGACGACGAAGCCGGAATAGGCCGAGGCGACGAGGAGGCGGTAGTCGACGCGCACGTGGCGCGCGACCTCCTTGGCGAAGAGCGCGCCCACCACGAGGCCGAAACCCCAATTGATCCACGCCGCTACCATCGAGACCAGGGTGACGAGCACGATCGCCGCGCCGGCGCTCCGCGCGAGCCCCGCGAGAGCCCCGAGGATCCGGCGCACCGGCGGGGACGAGGCCAGGATGAATCCCGTCACGAGGACGAGGAGCATCTGCATCGAGAAGGCGAGGAGCCCCCAGAACCCGTCGCCCCACATCTCGACGACCTCGAGAGGGCCGGCCCCTTCGAAGGCGATGGCGGACGCCGCCGCGACGATCGTCAAGACGAGCACGAAGACGAAGGCGTCGGGGAGGTACCGGTCGGCGAGGCTCACCGCCGGTCGTGATATCGCTTGCAGCATGGACGTGTTCCTCTCGCGAGGCGCGCCGACACCGCTCCGGCGGGGGGCGCCCGTTCTTCTCGACACGGGAGAAACGCGGCAAGCGCGGCGTTAATCCGCGCGCGTGCCGCTCGGCGCTTCCCTCAACGCTCCCCGCGCCGATAGGGCGCCATCAGCGCCTCGGGCGCGCGCCCGCGCCGGGAGACGAGCACGAGGGCGAGGATCGAGAGGAGGTAGGGCGTCATCAGGAAGACCTGATAGGGCAGCCCCGGCACCACGTGCTGCAGGCGCAGCTGGTAGGCGTCGAAGAAGGCGAACAGGAGCGCGCCGACGAGCGCCTTGCCCGGCCGCCAGGCCGCGAAGACGACGAGCGCGATGCAGATCCAGCCGCGCCCCTGCACCATGTGCGGGAAGAACGAGTTGAAGGCCGCCGTCGTCAGGAAGGCGCCGCCGATCGCCATCAGGGCCGAGCCCACCATCACCGCGCCGATGCGGATCGCGTTCGGATCGAGGCCCTGCGCCTCGACCGCGTGCGGGTTCTCGCCCGCCATCCGCACGGCGAGCCCGAGCGGCGTGCGCGCGAGGACGTAGGCCGTAACGCCCACCGCCGCGAGCGCGAGATAGGTCGGCGCGGTCTGCGTGAAGAGAACGGGGCCGAGGAAGGGCAGGTCGGACAGGAGCGGCACCGCGAGGGGGCGGAACGGCTCGATCGTCGGCGGCGAGGCGCCGACCTGCACGACGAGCCGGTAGACGTAATAGCTGAGCGAGGAGGCGAACAAGGTGATGCCGAGCCCGGCCACGTGTTGCGAGAGGCCGAGCGGCACCGTGAGCGCGGCGTGCAGGAGCCCGAACAGGGCGCCGAAGAAGGCCGCGGCCGCGATCCCCGTCCACAGGTCGCCGCCCATGAACACGGTGAGCCAGCCGACCATGGCGCCCATGGTCATGATGCCCTCGATGCCGAGATTGAGGATGCCCGCCCGCTCGCAGATCAGGGCGCCGAGCGCGCCGAGGATCAGCGGCGTCGCGATGCGCAGGGTGGCGGCCCACAGGCTCGTGGTGCCGAGGATCTCGATCGCCTCGATCATCGGCGGATCCGGTAGCTGGTGAAGAGGAGGGCGACGAGCATCGTGAGCAGCGAGACCGCGACGATGACGTCCGCGATGAAGCTCGGCGTCCCGACCGCGCGGCTCATCGCGTCCGCGCCGACGAAGGCGACCGCCACGAACAGCGCGCTCGCGACGATGCCGATCGGGTTGAGCGCGGCGAGCATGGCGACGACGATGCCGGCATAGCCGTAGCCGGGGGAGAGATCGGTCGTGACGGCGCCCTTGAGCCCCGCGACCTCGACCGCGCCGGCGAGCCCCGCGAGCGCGCCCGACAGGAGGCCGATCCCGAGAAGGGTCCGGGGCAGCGACACGCCGGCGAAGGCGGCGGCGCGCGGGGAGAGGCCGGCCGCGCGGCTGCGCATTCCGAAGGTCGTGCGCGCGCCGATCAGGGCGACGACGAGCGCCGCGACGATCGCGATCAGGAGCCCGACATGCAGCCGGGTGCGCTCGACGAGGGCGGGCAGCATCAGGGCGTCGTCGACCGGCACCGATTGCGGCCAGCCGAAGGCGAACGGGTCGCGCAGGGGACCCTCGATCATCATGCCGACGAACAGGATGACGACGAAGTTGAGGAGGAGCGTCGTCACGACCTCGTCGACGCCGTAGCGCACGCGCAGGATCACGGGCCCGAGCAGGAGCGCGGCGCCCGCGGCCATGCCGGCGAGCATCATCAGGAGGATCGCGAGCGGCGGGGGCAGGCCGACGAGGACCGAATGGCCGAGCCAGGCGGTGACGAGGGCGCCCATGTAGAGCTGCCCCTCGCCCCCGATGTTCCACAGCCGCGCGCGAAACGCGACCGCCGCCGCGAGCCCGGTGAGGATCAAAGGCGTCGCGCGCGCGAGCGTCTCGGTGATCGCGAGCCGCGAGCCGAAGGCGCCGCGCAGCATCGCCGCATAGGCGTCGAGCGGGCTCGCGCCCGCGGCCGCGATCAGGACGCCCGAGATCGCGAGCGCGGCGATCACGGCGCCGATCGGGGCCGCCGCCGCGAGCGCGAGGGGGGTGTCGGCGCGTCGCTCCAGCCTCACGCGGCTTCCTCCCAAACGCCCGCCATCATCAGCCCGACGCTGCGCGCATCGGCGTCCTCCGCCCGGATCGGCCGCGACAGCCGGCCCTTGACGATCGCCTGGATGCGGTCGGCGAGCGCGAGGACCTCGTCGAGATCCTCGGAGATCAGCAGGATCGCCGCCCCGCGCGCCCGCGCGGCGAGGAGCTCGGAATGGACGGCGGCGATCGCGCCCTCGTCGAGGCCGCGGGTCGGCTGGTCGGCGACGACGAAACGCGGCTCGCGGGCGAGGTTGCGGCCGAGAACGAGCTTCTGCATGTTGCCGCCCGACAGGAGCCGCGTGCGGGTGTCGGGCGTCGCGCTGCGGATGTCGAAGCGCGCGATCAGGCTCTGCGCGAAGACGCGCGCGGCGCCGCGGCGCACGAAACCGAGCCGCGAGAAGCCCGGCTCGTGGAGGCGCTCGAGCACCGCGTTCTCCCACACGCTCATCTCGCCGACGACGCCCTCGGCGTGGCGATCCTCGGGGATGCGGCCGATTCCGGCGGCGACGAGGGCGGCGGGATCGAGGGCGCCCATGTCGCGCGCGCCCGTCTCGCCTTCGTCGAGGGTGAGCCGCCCGGAGGTCGGCGCGGCGAGCCCGCTCACGATGCGCCCGAGCGCCGCCTGGCCGTTGCCCGAGACGCCGACGATGCCCAGGATCTCGCCCGCGGCGATCTCGAAATCGACGTCGAGGAGACGCGTATGACCGCCCTCGACGAGCCCGACGCTCTCGCCGCGCACGACGATCGGCCCGACCGCGTGCGCGGAGCGGCGCGGGCGCTCGACGCGCCGGCCGACCATCAGCTCGGCGAGCTCGGCCGCGCTCGTCTCGGCGGGACGCCGCTCGCCGACGACGCGCCCGCGGCGCAGGACGACGACGCGGTCCGCCGCCGCCATCACCTCGCCGAGCTTGTGCGAGATGAAGACGAGCGAGAGCCCCTGCGCGGTCATGCCCCGCAGCGTCTCGAACAGGCGCTCCGCCTCCGGCCGCGCGAGAACGGCGGTCGGCTCGTCGAGGACGAGGATGCGCGCGTCGCGGTAGAGCGCCTTGAGGATCTCGACGCGCTGGCGCTCGCCCACCGACAGATCGCCGACGCGCGCCGCCGGATCGACCGGCAGACCGAAGCGCTCGGAGACGGCGAGAAGCTTCTTGCGGCCCTCCTCGCGGCGGCTCGAGACGCGCAGAAGCGGCTCCGAGCCGATCATCACGTTGTCGAGGACGGTGAGGTTGGCGGCGAGCGTGAAATGCTGATGCACCATGCCGATGCCGGCCTCGATCGCCGCGCGCGGACGCCCCGCCGGCAGCGGCGCGCCGTCGACGAGGACGCGGCCCTCGTCGGCGGTGTAATGGCCGAACAGGATGTTCATCAGCGTGGTCTTGCCCGCGCCGTTCTCGCCGAGCAGCGCCAGGATCTCGCCGCGCCCGAGAGACAGGCTCACGTCCTCGTTGGCGACGAGGGAGCCGAAGCGTTTGGTGATGCGCTCGAGCGCGAGGACGGGGGTGCTCACGCGGGCAGCCCCGCGATCGGCCCGGGATAGCGGACGGGGGGCGCCGCGCCCGCGAGCCGCGCGGCGAGGGCGAGGAGCGCGCGGTCGCTGCCGTGCAGGCCCATCAGCTGCACGCTCGCCGGCAGGCCGTCCTCGCGCATGCCGAAGGGGAGGGCGAGCGCGGGCACGCCGGCGACGTTCGCGAGGGACACGCCCGGCGCGATCGCCTCCATCGCGGCGAAATGGGCCTGCGCGTCTTGCGCCTGCGGGTCGAGCCGGCCGATCCGGGGCGGTCCGTCGGCGAGGACGGGGGAGAGGATCACGTCCGTGTCCGAGAACAGGAGGGCCGTCCCATGCGCGATGCGCGCCGCCTCCCGCGCGAGCGCGAACAGGCGCGCCGCCGAGAGCTCCCGCCCGCTCCGCGCGATCGCCGCGGCGATCGGCGAGACGTCGTCCATCGCGATGCCGAGCGCGTCGAGCCCCTCGGCCGCCGCGATCGCGAGGATCGGATGCGCGACCGCGGCCGCGCGGTCGCAAAGCGCCACGAGGTCGTCGGGATCCGTCTCGCGCACGGTGCAGCCGAGATCGGCGAGCGCGGCGGCGGCGGCGCGCAGCGCGGCGGCATTCGCGGGAGAGGTCGTCGCGGGGACGTGCAGGCGCACCCGCGGGGCGGCGGGGAGCGTGCGGGCGAGAAGCTCGCCCTCGGGCCCCGCGACCGCGCCGGCGACCGCCGCAAAGGCCGTCGCGACGTCGCGCACCGAGCGGGCGAGGACGAGCTCGCCGACGAGGCCCATCAGGTGGTTCTCGAAGCCCGGGCCCATCGGGGTCGCGCCGCGGCTCGGCTTCATCCCGACGAGCCCGCAGCAGGCGGCGGGCACGCGCGTCGATCCGGCGCCGTCCGTCGCGTGCGCGATCGCGACGATCCCCGCCGCCACCGCCGCCGCCGCGCCGCCCGAGGAGCCGCCGGGGCTGAGGGCGGGGTCGAAGGGGTTGCGCGCGAGAGGCCCGCCCGGCGGCTCGGCGGTGAGCGCGAGGCCGAATTCCGGCGTCGTCGTGATCCCGAAGGTGACGAGGCCGGCTGCGTGCAGGCGGGCGAAGAAGGGCGTATCGCCGGTGGGATCCGGCAGCATCCGCCGCAGCGCCGGCGAGCCCGCGGCGGGGCACAGGCCGGCCGCGAACGAGCCGAGATCCTTGGCGAGGAAAGGCACGCCGTGGAGGGGCCCGCGCGCGGCCTCCGGCAGGGCGTCGCGCGCCTGCGCCCCCGCGCGTCCGAGCGCCGGCTCGAGCCGGACGGTCGCGCCGAGATCGGCGCGCGCCCGCGCGGCCTCGAGCGCGGCCTCCATCGCGGCGGCCGCGCTCGTGCGCCCGTCCCGGATCGCCGCCGCGAGCGCCGTCGCGTCCATGCCCGTCCCCCGCCCGCGCGCCGCCGATCAGGCCGGCTCGGTCGTCACGATCGGCACCTCGAAGGTGCCCGCCATGATCTCGGCGCGGCGCGCCTCCATCGCCGGCAGCGCGTCCTCCGGCACCTGGCCGGCATCGAAGACGAGCTCGTTGCCGCCGTGCCGCATCAGGGAGAACTCGCTGTAATCTCGCCCGACCGGGTTGCCGGCACGGATGTCGGCGACGATCGCGTCGATCGTCGGGCGGTAGTTCCACACCGCGTTGGCGAAGACCGTTTCCGGATAGCGCGGGGTGTAGTCGAGGAGCGAGCCGATCGCCTTGACGCCGCGCTCCTGCGCCGCATCCGCCGTGCCGATGCGCTCGCCGAACAGGATGTCGGCGCCCGCGTCGATCTGCGCGATGCCGGCCTCCTTGGCGCGGGCCGGGTCGAACCAGGCGCCGATGAAGCCGTTCAGGAAGCGCGCGTCGGGCCGCACCTCGCGCACGCCGGCGCGATAGGCGTTGATGAGGAGGTTCACCTCCGGGATCGGGTAGCCGCCGACCGAGCCGAACACGCCCGTCTGCGACATCCGCCCGGCGAGCATGCCCGCGAGATAGGCGGATTCGTGGTTCTGCGTGCCGAACACGCCGAAATTCTCGCCTTCCGGCCCGCCGGAGGAGCCCATCAGGAAGGCGACGTCCGGATAATCGGCCGCGACGCGGCGCGCCTCGCGCTCCACCGCATAGCTCTCGCCCCAGACGAGGTCGACGCCCGATTCGGCGAATTCGCGCATCACGCGCGGGTAATCGGTCGCGGAGACGCCCTCGGAGAAGGTGTACTCGATCAGCCCGTCGGCAGCCGCCTGGCGCATCGCCTCGTGAATGCGCGAGTTCCAGGCGTTCTCGACGGGCGAGGCGTGGATGCCGGCGACCCGGACGGGCGTGTCGGCGCGCGCGGACCGGAACATCGCCGGCAGAACGAGGGTGGCGGCGGCGCCGACGAGGACGTGGCGGCGGGTCGGGCGGATGCTCATGACTGGGCGACCTCTTCGAAAGGCACGGTACGGAAGGCTGCCGCGCATGACGCAGCGGCAGACCCCGCCACGCAAGACGGAGGCCACCCGCGCGGCCGTGTCAAGCGAGAGCCGGGCCTTCTTGTGGACGATCCTCCGCCGCGGGCGCGTAATCCGACAGAACGATCGTCTGCGGGCGGCCGGGGAGGTCGAGCGCGATGGTGCGGGGCGCCTCCTGCGCGATCACCCGCCCGTCGTGCACCACCGCGAGGCGGTTCGCGCGCAGGCGGATCGCCTCGATCGGATCGCGCGCGTCGAGCACGACGAAGCGCGCCGGGCCCCCGACCCGCAGCGTCGGGTCCGGCAGGCCCATCGCGCGCGCGCCGTTCACGGTCACCGCGTCGAAGGCGAAGCGCATCGCCTCGCGCGAGGTCATCGGCACGGCGTGGATCGCCATGTGGGCGACGTCGAGCATGTCGGCGGAGCCGAGCGGGTACCAGGGGTCCATCGTGCAGTCCTGGCCGAGCGCGACGTTGATACCCGCCGCGCGCAGCTCGGGGATGCGGGTGAGCCCGCGCCGACGCGGATAGGTATCGGCGCGGCCCTGGAGCGTGATGTTGATGAGCGGATTGGGGATCGCGTGCAGCCGCGCCTCGGCGATCAGCGGGATCAGCTTCGAGACGTAGTAATTGTCCATCGAGTGCATCGAGGTCAGGTGCGAGCCGGCCACCCGCCCCTCGAGGCCGTGGCGGATCGTCTGCGCGGCAAGCGTCTCGATATGGCGCGAGAGCGGGTCGTCGGTCTCGTCGCAATGCACGTCGACCATCAGCCCGCGCTCGGCGGCGATGGCGCAGATGCGGGCGAGGGATGCCGCGCCGTCCTCCATCGTGCGCTCGAAATGCGGGATCGCGCCGACGACGTCGACCCCGAGATCGAGCGCCTCGATCAGCCCCGCCTCGCCGCGCTTGTGCCGATAGAGGCCGTCCTGCGGGAAGGCGACGAGCTGGAGGTCGATATAGGGCGCGACGCGCTTCCTCACCTCGAGGAGCGCGCGCACGGCGACGAGGCGCTCGTCGCAGACGTCGACATGGGTGCGGATCGCGAGGAGCCCGCGCGCGACCGCCATGTCGCAATAACGCAGCGCCCGCTCCATCACCGCCTCCTCGGTGAGGTGCGGCTTCAGCTCGCCCCAGAGCGCGATCCCCTCGAGCAGCGTGCCCGAGCGGTTGAGGCGGGGCATGCCGAGCGAGAGCGTCGCGTCCATGTGGAAATGCGGATCGACGAAGGGCGGCGCCACGAGCCGGCCGCCCGCGTCGATCGTCCGCTCGGCCGCGCCCGCGATCTGCGGCGCGATCTCGACGATCCGCCCCTCGCGCACGGCGATCGAGACGGGGCCGGTGCCGTCCGGCAGGCGGGCATTCGTGACGAGGATCTGGTGCATGCGGGTCGGTCGCCTCGGTCTCGCCCGCTCGCCATTCGGGCGGGCGGCCGGAGATTAAGCGCGAAATCCCGCGCAGGTCGAGATGCACGCGCGAGACGCACGCGCGTGCCCCGCGCGGCTCACTCGGCGGCGACGCGCCGGCTCTTGGCGAGAACCCCGTGCAGGTCGTAGGCGTCGGCGCGCTCGATCGCGACCTCGACGACGTCGCCGGGCGCGATGCTCTTCGCGCGGGTGCGCACGAACACGTTCCCGTCGATCTCCGGCGCGTCCCATTGCGAGCGGCCGACCGAGACGGTGGGGCCGACCTCGTCGATCATCACCGGGATCGTGCGCCCGACGCGCCGCGCCATCACGCGCTCGGAGATCTCGGCTTGCTTGGCCATGAAGCGATGCCAGCGCTCCTCCTTGACCTCGTCCGGCACCGCGCCCTCGATCGCATTGGCGGGGGCGCCGGCGACGGGCTCGTAGCGGAAGCAGCCGACGCGGGTGAGCTCGGCCTCGTCGAGCCAATCGAGCAGGAGCTCGAAATCGGCCTCGGTCTCGCCGGGGAAGCCGACGATGAAGGTCGAGCGGATGCCGAGATCGGGGCAGACGCGCTTCCAATCCTTGATGCGATCGAGCGTCTTCTCGACGTTGCCGGGCCGGCGCATGGCGCGCAGGACCTTCGGCGAGGCGTGCTGGAATGGGATGTCGAGATAAGGCAGCACCACCCCTTCGCTCATCAGCGGGATGATCTCGTCGACATGCGGATAGGGATAGACGTAGTGCAGCCGCACCCAGACTCCGAGCGAGCCGAGCGCGCGGGACAGATCGAGGAAGCGCGTGCGCACCTCCTGGTCGCGCCATTGCGAGGGCGCGTATTTGACGTCGACGCCGTAGGCCGAGGTGTCCTGCGAGATCACGAGGAGCTCGCGCACGCCCGCCTTCACGAGCTTCTCCGCCTCGCGCAGGACCTCGCCCGCCGGCCGCGAGACGAGATCGCCGCGCAGCTTGGGGATGATGCAGAACGAGCAGCGATTGTTGCAGCCTTCCGAGATCTTCAGATAGGCATAGTGCCGCGGCGTGAGCTTGATGCCCTGCGGCGGCACGAGATCGACGAAGGGATCGTGCGCGGGCGGCGCCGCCTCGTTCACCGCGGAGACGACGCTCTCGTAGGCTTGCGGGCCGGTGATCGCGAGGACATTGGGGAACTTGTCCCGGATCTGCTCGGGCTCGGCGCCCATGCAGCCCGTGACGATGACGCGCCCGTTCTCCGCCATCGCCTCGCCGATCGCCTCGAGCGATTCCGCCTTGGCGCTGTCGAGGAAGCCGCAGGTATTGACGATGACGAGATCCGCGCCCTCGTGCTCGCGGGTGAGCGCATAGCCCTGCGCGCGCAATTGCGTGATGATCCGCTCCGAATCGACGAGCGCCTTCGGGCAGCCGAGCGAAACGAAGGAGATCTTCGGGGCGGAAGCATTCATGGAGCGGGGTCCCGGAAGCCGCATGCGGCGCGGCGAAGCACGAGCCGCCGCGCGCGCTCTCGAGAGCGCGCGACGGGCGCCGCTCACATAAGCGAGATCGCACCCTTTTGCCAGAGGCGCCCGCGTCGCGCGGGGGAACCTCGGCTCCGCCCCGCCGTTCGCCGGGCGCGGGAGGGCGATCGATGGCACAGGCACGGCAGACGGGGGATTCGCGCGCGGCCTGGTCGATCGGGACCGCCGGCGGGGTGATCGGCTTTGCGCTCGGCGGCTTCTTCGACGGGATCCTGCTCCACCAGATCCTGCAATGGCACCATCTCTTGAGCGCGCTCGAGGGCGCGACCTTCCGCGACATCCGCGTCCAGATCCTCGCCGACGGGCTCTTCCACGCCGGCATGTACGGCGTCGCGCTCGTCGGCCTCGCGATGCTGTGGCGCCGCCGTCGCGCGCTCGGCCTGCCCGGCTCCGGCCGCGGGCTCGCGATCGGGCTCCTCGCCGGCTTCGGCTTGTGGGACGTCGTCGACGCGGTCGTCTTCCATTGGACGCTGCAGATCCACCGCATCCGCATGGACGTGGAGAACCCGCTCGCGTGGGATCTCGGCTGGCTAGCGCTCTTCGGCCTCGTGCCGCTCGGCCTCGCCTTCCTCCTCGCGCGCCGCTCCGGCCCCTGGCGCGACGCGCGGGCGTCCGGCGGCGCCGCGCTCGTCCTCGCGCTCGGGGTCGGCATCTCGGGCGCGATCGCCGCGCTGCCCCCGCGCGACGCGGTCTCCGACGCGCGGATCGTGATATTCCGCGCCGGGCTCGACGATGCGGGCGTCCTCGCCGCGATCGCCGCCGCCGACGCCCACCTCCTCGACCGCCACCCGACCGGCGCCGTCTGGACGATCGCCACGAGCGAGACGACCCGCCTCGCCACCCTCTACCGCCACGGCGCGTTGCTCGTGACGGGAGGGCCGCTGCCGGCGGGGTGTTTGGATTGGGTGCGGGTGGGGGGGTGAGGGGAGCGCGTCGTCAAGTCAGACGCGCTTGCCGCGACGAGCCGCCTGGTCGGCGGCATCGGGAGCGTGCTCCGCACGCGTCTTCCTGTGCTGGGTCCCCTTCCCCTGCGCACGCTACGCGTGCTCCGGCTAGGTATGGCACGTAGAGGGCTTCAAGGGTGTCATCCCCGGCCGGAGCGCCGAAGGCGCGCAGGGGAAGGGGACCCAGCACGGGAAGACGCTTGCGTAGCAAGCTGTTGCGGCGGCGACTTGCCGCCTGGTCTCGGGCATCAGGCGCGCCTTAGGCGCTGAGCCGCAGACGCTGCCGTGCCCGACATCGACGCCCCGCTCGAGCGCCTCGGCGCGTGTGCCTCACCCCTTCTTCCCCTCCATCGCCGCCACCCGCTTCTCCAGCGCGTCCACGCGCGCGGCGAGCTTTTCGGCGTCGTCGCGGGCGGCGATGGCCATTTCGCGGACGGCTTCGTGCTCCTCGCGAGAGACGACGTCCATGTCCTTGATCAGGCGCTCGAATTGGGCGCGGACGATGGCTTCGACCTCGCGGCGCACGCCGCCTGCGGCCCCGGCGGCCTCGGAGAACAGGCGGGACATCTCGTCGAACAGGCGGTTCTCTCGCATACCTTCTTCCCTTCATCGAACGCCGACGCCCGCGCGGGCGTCCGCGGCGGAGAATGGGGATGCGGGCGCGCGAGCGCAACGGCTCTCTTCGCCGCTTGCCGCCTCGCCGCCGGCCTACTCTCCGCTCTGCGTGACGTCGGGGGTCTCCCAGGCGAGGTGCTGGCCGCCGTCGACCGCGATCATCTGGCCGGTGACGCTGCGCGCGCCGATCAGATAGAGGAGCGCGTCGGCGATCTCGTCGGGCGTTCCGCCGTGGCGCAGGGGCACGCTCGCGCTCTGGCGCGCGAAATCCTCGGGGTGCTGGCGGGGGCCCACCAAAGTCGGGCCGGGGCCGATGGCGCAGACGCGCACGCGCGGGGCGAGCGCCTGCGCCATGGTGCGCGTCGCCGTGAAGAGCGCGGATTTGGAGATCTGGTAGGAGAAGAACGCCGGCGTCTCCTTCCACACCCGCTGATCGAGGATGTTGACGACGAGGCCCTCGGCGTCTTCGGGCAGTCCGGCGGCGAGATCGCGCGCGAGCACGAGCGGCGCGGTGAGATTGATCGCGAGCGTGCGCTCGAAGGCGGTGCGGTCGAGATCGGCGATGCCGTCGGGCTCGAACACGCTCGCATTGTTGACGAGGAGATCGATCGGTTGGCCCAATCGCTCCGAGGCGGCACGGAGAAGGCCGCCGACCGCGCCCCCGTCGGCGAGATCGCCGACGACGACGCCAGCGCGCCCGCCCTCGCGCTCGATCGCGTCCGCGAGCCCCTCGGCGTCCGTGCGCGAGGCGTTGCAGTGGATCGCCACCGCGAACCCCTCGCGCGCGAGCCGCTCGACGAGCGCCCGCCCGATCCGCTTCGCCCCCCCGGTCACCAGTGCCGCGCGCATAAAATTCCCTTCCGACATGGCGGAGGGCTTACGCGCGGCGGGCCCGAGCGGATCGCGGGCGGATCGTGCGTGTCAGTCCTCGTCCTCGTCGTCCTCCTCGAGGCCGTCGATGTCGATCAGGAAGACGACGACCGGATCCTCGTCGTCCTCCTCGTCCTCCTCGTCCATCTCCGCCTCGTCGAAGGCGGCGACCTCCTCGTCGGTGGCGCGGCGGATGGTGAGGGGGCTCGTGCCGTCCCAGATCATCCCGCCCTCGCTCTCGAGGTCGATCAGCTCCTCGGCGATGCTCTCGAGCAGGTCCTTGGCGTCCTTCTCGGAGGCGTCCGTGACGGCGATGGCGCGGCCGTCGATCTCGAGCGTGAACATGTGTCTTCGTCCTCGTGTGGGCGCGTGGGCCCGGGTTGAACGCTCAACTCATTCCTCGGGTGCCTCGACGATCGGATCGTAGGCGTCCGTGTCGAGACCGAGGAGGTTGAAGGTCTGGCGCATGTGCGGCGGCAGGGGGGCGGTGACGTCGATCGGCTTGCCGGTGCGCGGATGCGGGACGACGATGCGCCGCGCGAGCAGGTGGAGCCGGTTCTGGATGCCGCCGGGCAGCTCCCAGTTCTCGACGTTGAAATATTTGGCGTCGCCGATGATCGGGTGGCCGATATGGGCGGTGTGGACGCGCAGCTGGTGCGTGCGCCCGGTCACCGGCTTGAGCGAGAGCCAGGCGAGCTTCTGGGCGGATTGCTCGACGACGGCGTAATAGGTGAGCGCGTGCTCGGCGCCCTCGTCGCCGTGCTTGGCGACGCGCATGCGGCTGTCGCCGTCGGGCAGCATCTCCTTGGCGATGTAGGACGACACGCGCCCCTGCCGGGTGCGCGGCACGCCCGCCACGATCGCCCAATACACCTTCCGCGTGGCGCGCGAGCGGAAGCTCTTCGAGAGCACGCTCGCGGCGAAGCGCGATTTCGCCACGACGAGGCAGCCAGCCGTCTCCTTGTCGAGCCGGTGGACGAGGCGGGGCTTCTCGCCCTTCTCGTCGCGCATCGCCTCGAGCAGGCCGTCGACATGGCGCGTCGTGCCCGATCCGCCTTGCGAGGCGAGGCCGGCGGGCTTGTCGAGCACGAGGACGTCCTTGTCCTCGTAGAGCGTGATCGACTTGAGGAATTCGAGATCGCCCTCGTTGCGCGCGCTCGAGCGCGGGCGCTCGACGTCGAGCTCGAGCGGCGGCACGCGCACGGAGGCGCCGACCGGCAGACGATCGTTCGGCTTCACGCGCTTGCCGTCGACGCGCAGCTGACCCGTGCGCACGATGCGCTGGACGTGGCTGAAGGCGAGGCGGGGGAAGCGGGCGGTCAGGAAGCGATCGACGCGCATGTCCGCCTCGTCCTGGGTGACGACGAGGGTCTGGATGCCGGTCGCGAGCGTCTGCGTGGTGGCGTCCTTCTGGACGCGCTTTTGGGAGGGGGGACGCGGGGGGCCTTTGGCCTGCCCTATGCCGGGGCCGGCGGAGGGCTTCGCGCGCGGGCGCCCCTCCCGCTTGCCGTCGGCGGCCTTGCCGTCCGAAAGCTTGGCTTCGGCGGCGGCCGAGCGAATCCTCTGGCGCGCGGTCTTGCGCGAGGAGGTGGGCCGGCCTGCGCCGCGGGGAGGTCGAGTTACGCTCATGGGGAGGCTCTAGCACCGGCCTCTCGCGCGCGCAAAAGCAATTCGCGTCCGAACGGGCGGCGGCCCGCGCGCACTTTGCAAGCCACGCTCGGCACCCTATCTCTCGGCTCGGAGGACGACATGGCGCTTCGCGAGGCGAAATTCGGTATCGGTCAGGTGGTGCGGCACCGCCTCTATCCGTTCCGCGGAATCATCTTCGACGTCGACCCGGTCTTCGCGAACACCGAGGAATGGTGGCTCGCGATCCCCGAGCACGCCCGCCCGCGCAAGGACCAGCCCTTCTACCACCTGCTCGCCGAGAACGCGGAGACGGAATACGTCGCCTACGTCTCCGAGCAGAACCTCGTGCCGGACACCTCCGACGCCCCCCTGCGCCACCCGATGGTGCCTACGCTCTTCGAGCGCGCCGAGGACGGCACCTACCGCGCGAAGACGGTCGCGGCGAATTGAGGGGGAGGGGGGAGGGGTGAGCGATCGGCTCGACGGTGTCATCCCGGGCCGCGAAGCGGACCCGGGACCCATATCCTCGACGATCGTCCGAGCGCGCATGCCGCGCTCGCGCTGCTGCCGAACCGCACATTCGTCGGAGAAACGCAGCCTATAGGCTGCGACCGACATGTCGTGGCTATGGGTCCCGGATCGCCTTCGGCGTCCGGGATGACAGCCCTCGGGCATTTCGACGGATGCGCAGCGCGAGAGGGCGCTCGCGACCGAGCGCCCCCTCGTCGCCAGCCTTATTGCGGAGGCGCGTCGCCGGTCTGCTGCTCGAGGCGCTGGCGCAGTTCCTCGGAGCGGCGCTGGAGCTCTTCCTGCAGGCGGCGCTGCTGGGCTTCGAGCTCGGCCGGGTCGATCGGGTCGCCTTCCCAGCCGGCGGTGAAGCCTTCCAGCGGAACCGCGAAGGTCACGACCTGCGCCATCTGGTTCTGGACGCTGACGTTGAGCGTCGCGCCGGCCTTCATCTGGTTGACGACCTCGGTCGTGACCTGCGCCTCGGCGAAGCAGCCATTGGGGAAGCAGACCGCGAAGGCGCCGTTGGTCGGCCGGTTCTGGTCGGCGGCGAAACGGATGCCGGGCTGCAGCAGGAGGCCGAGCGGCATCAGGAAGCGCGCGACGATCTGGTCCTCCTGACCCTCGGGCGCGTCGATGTCGTAGATCGCGACCGCCAGCACCGGCTGGCCCTGCTCCGACACGAAATCGCGCGTCGTGTAGCAGATGCGCGCATTCGTCTCGGGATCGTCGCCGCACAGCTTGGTCCAGCCGGTCTGCGACGGCTCGGGGACGACGGGGATCACGGCCGGGCCGGCTCCCTCGGGTACGGGCGCCGTCTGCGCGAGCGCCGCGAGCGGCCCGAGCGCGACGGCGGCCAAAGCGAGAGCGGTGGAGCGCCCGATCGACGTCCGCTTACGCGCGATTCGTGCCGAAAACGACATCCTTGAGGTCCTCTTGCAATCCGCTGGGGATTTCCTGGTCGACTTCGCGGGCGCGGCGGTTCCGCCCCCGGCCCGTGCATCCACGCCGATAACGGCGAAGGCATGGCACGCGCCGCGCTCTTGTAGCCGCTCGCGCGCGCGGTTTCCAGTCGCTATAAGAGCGATCGTCGAGAGGCCGCGCGACGCTCCGATTCGCGGAGGTCGCGGCCGACGCCACGAGAAGAACGAGGGACCCGAGCCGTGCCCCACTCTGCCGACCCCCGCGCCGGAACCCGTGCGCCGCACGCTCTCGCCGCGCTCGCCGCAGGCGCGGCCCTGCTCGCGTCCGCGTTCCTCGCCGCCCTCTCGCCGCTCGCCGCCGGCGAGATCGCGCCCGCCCACGGCATCGCCATGCACGGCGAGCCCGCTCTGCCCGCCGATTTCGAGCGATTCCCCTATGCCGATCCGAACGCGCGGCGCGGCGGGCGTAAGGTGCTCGCGCTGCAGGGCACCTACGACAGCCTCAATCCCTTCGTCGTGCTCGGCGTCGCGCCAGATCTCGCCCCCCGATTCGTGCTCGAGAGCCTGATGACGCGCTCGCTCGACGAGCCCTTCACCGTCTACGGCCTCGTCGCGCGCTCGGTCGAGATGCCCGAGGACCGCTCGCAGGCGACGTTCCGGCTCGACCCGCGCGCGCGCTTCTCGGACGGCGTGCCGCTCACCTCCGAGCACGTGCGCGCCTCCGTCGAGCTCCTGCGCCGGCACGGCAAGCCGTTCCACCGCACCAATTTCGCGCGCATCGTCGAGATCGAGACGCCCGACGACCACACGATCCGCTTCGTCTTCGACGACAGCGGCGATCGCGAATTGCCGCTCCTCGTCGCCACCGCCCCGATCTTCGCGACCCACACGATCGATCCCGAGACCTTCGACCGCACGACGCTGCGCCCGATGATCGGCTCGGGGCCCTACCGCTTCGGCACGATCGCGCCGGGCGAGCGCGTGAGCGTGGTGCGCAGGGACGATTATTGGGGCGAGGACCTGCCCGTGCGGCGCAACCTCTTCAATTTCGACGAGATCCGCTACGAGTTCTTCCGCGACGCCAACACGATGTTCGAAGCCTTCAAGACGGGCGTCTACGATTGGCGCGAGGAGGGCGACCCGACGCGCTGGGCGACGGGCTACGACTTCCCCGCCATCCAGGACGGACGAATCGTGCGCGAGGAGGTCGAGATCCGGCGCCCCAACGGGATGACGGGCTTCGTCTTCAACACGCGCCGGGAGATGTTCGCGGACGTGCGCGTGCGCGAGGCGCTCGGTCTCCTGTTCGACTTCGAATGGGTGAACGCCAACCTCCTGTTCGGGCTGTTCGCCCGTGCCGGCAGCTATTTCGACGGTGCCGACCTCTCCGCCCGCGGGGTGCCGGCCGACGAGGCCGAACGCGCGCTCCTCGCGCCCTTCGCGCAGGCGGTGCGTCCGGACATCCTCGAGGGCACCTGGCATCCGCCCGTGAGCGACGGCTCGGGCCGCGACCGGGTGCTGATCCGGCAGGCGGTCGAGCTCCTCGGCGAAGCGGGCTATCGGCTCGACGGCAACGTGATGCGCTCGGTCGCCACCGGCCAGCCGCTCGCCTTCGAGTTCCTCGCCGTCTCCCGCCAGCAGGAGCGGATCGCGCTCAATTACGCGCAGGCGCTGCAGCGCATCGGCATCCAGATGTCGATCCGCCTCGTCGACGACGCGCAATATTGGCGCCGGCTCGCCTCGTTCGATTTCGACATGATCCAGTGGTCCTGGCGGGTCTCGCCCTCGCCGGGCAACGAGCAGGTGAACCGCTGGTCGAGCGTCGCCGCCGAGCGCGAAGGCTCGCTGAATTATTCGGGCGCGCGCGAGCCCGCGATCGACGCGATGATCCAGACGATGCTCGCCGCGACGACCCGCGAGGATTTCGCCGCGGCGGTCCGCGCGCTCGACAGGCTCCTCCTGTCGGGCTTCTACGTCGTCCCGCTCTACGTGCAGCCGGCGATCTGGATCGCCTACGACGCGTCGCTGCGGCGTCCCGAGGCGGAGCCGTTGCTCGGCATTCCGACCGAGTTGTGGTGGCGCGAATCACGCTGAGGGCGCATGATCGGCGCGGGGAACGTCGCGATGGCGAGCGGGGAGGGGGCATGAGCGCTGTGGCGGCTCAGGAGGAGGCGCGCGGCGCCGCGGAGCGCGAGGGCGCGCGCGGCGGGCTCTCGCGCCTGTTCGAGGCGGCGCTCGCGCGTCAGCCGGGCGCGCTCGCGCTCCTCGACCAGGAGGGCCGCGAGGCCTGGAGCGGGCGCCCGCGCATCGCTTGGAGCCTGCGCGCCGCCGAGCCGATGGTGGCCCGGCTCGCCGCCTTCTTCGCCGGGCTCGACCTGCCGCGCGGCGCCTGCGTCGCGGTGATGCTGCCGGGCGGCGCCGAGATCTGCCTGACGATCCTCGCGCTCGAGCGGGCGGGCCTCGTCCCGGCGATGATCCCCGCCGCCACGGGGCCGGCCGAGACCGCGCGGGCGGTCGAGGCGACGCAGGCCGTCGCGATCGTCACCCAGGCCATGATCGGCGACCTGCGGCCCGCCGAGGCGGCCCGCGACATCGCCATGGCCTATTTCGGCCTGCGTTTCGTCCTCGCCTTCGGCCCCGGAATTCCGGACGGCGTGATCGAGCTCGACCGCGTGCTCGTCGCCGACGACCAGGCACGCCTGCGCGCCCGTGCCGAGGAGGGCGCGGAGGACGCGCCCGCCCTGCCCGAGAGCGGCGGCGGCGTGGAGATCGACTCCGGCATCGTCACGCTCGCGCGCGGCGAGGGGCCTCTGCGGGCCGTGTTCCGCCCCGGCGCCTCCTGGCTCGCGGCGACCGCCCATTTCCTCTCGGTCGCCCGGATCGCGCCCGACGAGCGCATCCTCAGCCTCGTCGCGCCCGACGATCTCGCCGGTCTCGTCACCGGCCCCTTCGCCGCGCTCGCCGCCAGCGTCGCCTACGAGGCGCACGGCCTGTTCGACGGCCCCGCGCTCGCGGCGAGCCTCGCGCGGGAGCGCCCGGTGCGGCTCGTCGCGCCGGCTTTCCTGGAGGAGCGGCTGGCGGCGGCGCGGCTGCCGTCCTGCGTGACCGGTATCGTCCTCGTCCATCAGGCGCCGACGCGGTTCAAGCGGCGGGTCGCGCTCGATCGGCCGGTGATCGACGTGCTCTCCCTCGGCGAATGGGCGCTGCTCGCGGCTTCGCGCATCGATCCGAGCCGCGTCAGCTTCCCGCTCGAGCCGGCGCCGACCGGAGCGGGTCTCCTCTCGCTGCGCTGCGACGAGGCCGGGCGGATCATGGTCGAGGGACCGGCGGCGCGCACGCGCCTCGTCGATCGCGCGGGAGGGGAGCCGAGATGCCCGCCCTCGCGCTCGACCGGTTACGTGGCCGAGCGTTTCGCCGGGCTCATGATCGCCGTGTCCTGAGATCGGAGGGCGGCGCGTCGACGATCGCGCAGCGACGGCCGAGCATTGTGCGCTGCGAAAAATCTCTGCACAAGTCGGTATTCTGCTGTGGAACAGGCGCCCGGAATGTGCGTTGATGAGACGGCTCGCCACCTTCGGAGCCGTGGGACAAAGAGAGCGATGACTTCCCTCAGACGCATCGTGATCGTGGACGACGGCGAGCGCGCGACCGATTCCGGCCTCTCCGTCGAACTCGCCGAGAATGGCTATGCGAGCGTCACCACGTCGCTCGAAGCGGCGGACGAGGTGCTCGCGCTCATTCCGACGCCGGCCGCCATCGTCCTGCAGATCCCCCGTTGCGCCTCGTCAGAGGACAGCGCGCGCTTCCAGGCGCTCGCCGATCGTCTGCGCGCGCGCCGCGGCACCTCCGGTCCGCCCGTCATCGTGCTCGATCCGCGCGAAAGCCTCGTCGACCGGCTCGCCGGCGGTTTCGCGTCGCTCCTCGAGGCCCGCGTCGGCGTGCCCGCGCTTGCGCGTCCCGACCGATAAGCCGCTGCGCCTCGGCGCAAATTCCTATCGTCGTCCGGTTCCGGCAACCCCCTCTTAACGCTGCGCGCCGAAAATGCGCGCAAACGAGACGGACGGGGGATTTCGGAATGATCGGATCGGGATCGGCGATCCTTTGGAGGACGCTCAAGATCGTCCTGGCGGTGGGCGTGATCAGCTATCTCGCCGCGGCCTCGCTCTCGCAGCATTTCGACCGGGACGCTCTCGCCCGCCTCGCGGGGCCGCAACAGGCGTCGCCGCTGATCACCGGCTCGATCCCGCCCGCGGTGCCGGGCCTCGCCGACGCGCGCCTCGACCCCTGCCTCATGCCCGAGCGCTGACGCCGCCCCGCGCTTGCCGCGCCGCGCGGTCTGGTCCTATGCTCGTCGCGTGAGTGGACGTCGCACCGCTCTCGGATCGTCGCAGGCCCGGAGCCGTCCATGCCCGCCTATGCCCTTGCGGCACCGCGCCTCTTCGACGGCGAGGCGCTGCGCACGAACGCGACCGTGCTCGTCGAGGGCGGGCGCATCGTCGCGATCGGGGAGGCCGGCATCGAAGGCCCGGCGCCCTGCACGCGCCTGCCCGAGGGGAGCGTGCTCGCGCCGGGCTTCGTCGATCTCCAGGTCAATGGCGGTGGCGGCGTCCTCCTCAACGACGCGCCGACGGCGCGCGGCGCGCAGGCCATCGCCGAAGCCCATCGCGGCCACGGCACGACCGCGCTCCTCGCGACCCTGATCAGCGACGAGGAGGCGGTGCTCGATCGCCTCGTCGACGCCGCACCGGAGATCGCCCGCGTGCCCGGCATCGCCGGCTTTCACGTCGAGGGTCCCTTCTTCGCGCCCGCCCGCCGCGGTATCCACCGCGCCGAGGTGCTGCGGCCGCCCGGAGAGGCGGATTTCGCGCGCCTCGCCCGCCTCGCCGCGATCGCGCCGACGATCCTCACCCTCGCGCCCGAGCGCGTCGCCCCCGGCACGATCGCGCGCTTCGCGAGAAGCGGCGTGCGCGTCTTCCTCGGCCACACCGAGGCGGATGCGGACTGCGTCGCGCGCGCGGTCGCGGAGGGGGCGGTCGGCGCGACCCACCTGTTCAACGCGATGTCTCAGATCGGCCCCCGCGAGCCCGGGCTGGTGGGCGCCGTCCTCGACGATCCGCGCCTGTCCGCCGGCATCATCTGCGACGGGCTGCACGTCCATCCGGCCAATCTGCGGCTCGCCTACCGCACTATGGGCGCAAGGCGCCTCGCGCTCGTCAGCGACGCCATGCCCTCGGTCGGCTCGGCTTCGGGCGGGTTCGTGCTCCAGGGGCGGCCGATCCGCCTCGAGGGCGGCCGGCTCACCGGGCCGGACGGGACGCTCGCGGGCGCGCATCTCGGCATGGACGAGGCCGTGCGCAACGCCGTCGCGATGATGGGCGCGAGCCTCGCCGACGCGCTCGCCATGGCGACCGCCACGCCCGCGCGCCTCGCCGGCCTGGGAGAGGGCCGCGGGCGGATCGTGGAGGGCGGCCGCGCCGATCTCGTCGTGCTCGGGCCGGACCTCGCGTTGCACGAAACGCGCATCGCCGAAGCGGATGGTCCCGCGAGCCCCTAGATCGCCGCCCGCGGGCCCGCCATTCATTGCGCATTCAGTCGATCTGCGGCATGAACGGCCTCATGGCACGCCATCTCGCCCTTCTCCCCGCGCTCGCGATTCTCGCGCTTCTCTCGGGCCTCCCGCTCGGGTCCGCGAGCGCGGTCGCGCAGGCCTGCCTGTCGCCGGGGGAGACGCGGGAGGTGGTGGCCTCGGGCGCGGTGGTGCCGGCGCACGCCGCGATGCGCGCGGCGGAGGCGGCCGTGCCCGGCGGCCAGGCGACGCAGGTCGATCTCTGCGGCGCGCCGGGCTCCTACGTCTACCGGATCGCGGCGCTGACCCGCGACGGGAGCTTCGTGACCGTCGTGGTCGACGCGCGCTCGGGACAGGTGGTCTCCGCGCGCTGAACGGGGGAGGGGATCAACGTGCGCCTGCTCGTCGTCGAGGACGATGCCTCGCTCAACCGCCAGATCGTCGCCGCGCTCGAGGATTCCGGCTACGTCGTCGACAAGGCCTTCGACGGCGAGGAGGGCCAGTTCCTCGGCGAGACCGAGCCCTACGATTGCGTGATCCTCGATCTCGGCCTGCCGAAGACCGACGGGGTCTCCGTGCTCTCCGCCTGGCGCCGGGCCGGGCGCGTGATGCCCGTCCTCATCCTCACCGCGCGCGACCGCTGGAGCGACAAGGTGCAGGGCTTCGACGCGGGCGCGGACGACTACGTGACGAAGCCCTTCCACGTCGAGGAGCTGATGGCGCGGGTGCGCGCGCTCCTGCGCCGGGCGGCGGGCCACGCCAGCGCCGAGATCGCGGTCGGACCCGTGACGCTCGACACGCGCTCGGGCCGCGTCCTCGTCGAGGGCGTGCCGGTGAAGCTGACGAGCCACGAATACCGGCTTCTCGCCTATCTCATCCACCACAAGGGCCGCATCGTCTCGCGCGCCGAGCTCACAGAGCATCTCTACGACCAGGATTTCGATCGCGATTCGAACACGATCGAGGTCTTCGTCGGGCGGCTGCGCAAGAAGCTCGGCGTGGACGTCATCAAGACCATGCGCGGCCTCGGCTATCTGATCGAGGCGCCGTGAGCGGCGAGGCGAAGCCGGCCCCGGCTCCGGCCCCGCCGCGCGAGGCGCCGCGCGAGGCTGCGTCCGAGGCGCCGCCGCGGGCGCGCGGGCCGCTCGCCTCCCGCTCGATCGCGGTGCGGCTCGCCGCCTCGGCTCTGTTCTGGTCCTTCCTGATCCTCCTCGTCGCCGGCGCCACCCTCGTCGCGCTCTATCGCGATTCGACCGAGCGCGGCTTCGACCAGCGCCTCCTCGTCCACGCGACGACGCTCGGCAGCCAGGTCGCGACCGGGCGCACCACGCTCGCGGGGGGCGATCCGCTCTTCGAATTGCCGTTCTCCGGCTGGTACTGGCAGATCGGGACGCCCGAGGCCGCATTGCGCGACCTCGTCACCTCGCGCTCCCTCGTCGGAGCCGCGCTGCCCTGGCTCGCGGGACCGGGTGCGGAGCCCGGCGAGGTGCGCACCGGCTATGTCGAAGGGCCCGACGGCACGCGCCTGCGCGCGCTCGAGCGCGGCTTCACCGCCGAGGGCGAGCGCTTCGCCGTGCTCGTCGCGGCCCCCGCCGACGAGATCGCCGACGACACGCGCCGCTTCACCATCGCGCTCGCGATCACCTTCGCCGCGCTCGGCCTGGCGCTGGGGCTCTCGACCCTCCTGCAGATCCGCTTCGGCCTGCGTCCGCTCGCCCGCCTGCGCGCCGGCGTCGTCGCGATCCGCCGCGGCGAGGCGGACCGGATCGCGGGCGACTATCCCCACGACGTCGCGCCGCTCGCGGGCGAGATCAACCTCCTGATCGGCTCGAACCGCGACATCCTCGAGCGGGCGCGCACCCAGGTCGGCAATCTCGCGCACGCGCTCAAGACGCCGCTCTCCGTCGTCATGAACGAGGCGCGCTCCCATCCCGGCCCCCTCGCCGACACCGTGCGCGCCGAGGCCGAGACGATGAGCCGGCAGATCACCTATTATCTCGACCGCGCGCGCGCGGCCGCGCAGGTCGGCACGCTCGGCACCATGACCGAGATCGAGCCCGTCGCCGCCTCGCTGATGCGCGCCTTCGCCAAGATCCATGCCGGGCGCGGCCTCGATCTCGCGCTCGAGGTGCCCGACGAGCTGCGCTTCCGCGGCGAGAAGCAGGATCTCGAGGAGATGCTCGGCAACCTCCTCGACAACGCGGCCAAATGGGCGACGGGCTGCGTGCGCGTCACGGCGCAGGCGGCGGGCGACGCCGAGCGCCCGCGCGTCCTGATCCGCGTCGAGGACGACGGGCCGGGCGTCCCCGCCGAGCAGCGCGCGGCGATGATCGAGCGCGGCCGCCGCCTCGACGAGACGAAGCCCGGCTCCGGCCTCGGCCTCTCGATCGTCGCCGATCTCGCCGCCCTCTATCGCGGCACCCTCGTCCTCGGCGACAGCCCGCTCGGCGGCCTCTCCGCGACGCTCGACCTGCCGGGCGACGGGGGCCGCTGAGGGCGACGTGCGCGCTTGCCATCCGGGCGCGTGCTTGCCATGAACGGAGCCACAGCGCCGGCCGCTTTCGCGCGATTCTCCCGCGGATGCACGGCGGCGCCGCGAAGGAGCCCCGCATGTCGCGGATCTTGGGCGGCTCGCCGGCCGCGACGATCGTCAAGCTCGTATTCCTCTCGCTCCTCGTGGGCGCCTTCATGTCGCTGCTCGGGCTCACCCCCGAGACGCTGATCGCGCGCGCGGTGGCGCTCGCGCAGGGCCTCTGGGACGCGGGCTTCGACGCCGTGCACACGCTCCTGCGCTGGCTCCTCTACGGCGCGGTGCTGGTGGTGCCGCTCTGGCTCCTGTCGCGGCTGTTCGGGGCGCGCCGTTGAGCGCGGTGGCGCCCGCCGCGACGCCGCCGGAGGTCTCCCACCGCCGCATGTTCGCGATCGCGGTGCCGATGATGCTCTCGCACATCACGGTGCCGCTGCTCGGCCTCGTCGACGCGACCGTGATCGGGCGCCTGGGAGACGCGGCGCTGCTCGGCGCGGTGGCGCTCGGCGCCGTCGTGTTCAACACGATCTTCTGGACCTTCGGTGCTTTGCGCATGGGCACCGCCGGGATCACCGCGCAGGCGGTGGGCGCGCGGGACGCGAAGGCCGTGTCCGAGACGCTCGCGCGCGCGCTCCTCGTCGGCACCGCGATCGGCCTCGTCCTCGTCGTCCTGCAGGGGCCGATCGCCTGGGCGGCCTTCGCGGCGCTCGGCGCCTCCGACGCCGTGAACGCGGCGCTCGCCGAATATTTCGCGATCCGCATCTGGGTCGCGCCGGTGACGCTCGCCAATTACGCGCTTCTCGGGACGCTGACGGGACGGGGGCGGACCGATCTCGGCTTTCTCGTCCAGGTCGTGCAGAACGTCCTGAACATCGCGCTCACGATCGCCTTCGTCGTCGGTCTCGAGATGGGCGTGGGCGGGGCCGCGCTCGGCACCGCGCTCGCGGAGGTTGTCGGGCTCGGGCTCGGCCTCGCGGTGGTGCTGCGGCTCGGCGACAACCCGTTCAGGGTCTCGCGCGCGGCGCTCCTCGACCGGCCGGCGCTCGCGCGGATGACGGCCGTGAACGGCGACATCATGCTGCGGACCGTGGCGCTCGGGGCGGCCTTCCTCCTCTTCAACGCCATGGGCGCGCGGGTGGGGGACGAGACGCTCGCGGCCAATGCCGTCCTCCTCAACATGTTCCTGCTCGGCGGCTATTTCCTCGACGGCTTCGCCACCGCCGCCGAGGCGATCTGCGGTCAGGCCTACGGCGCGCGGCGGGCGCGGGACTTCCGCCGGGCGGCGGGCCTCGCGATCCTGTGGGCGCACGTCTTCGGAGCGGGCATCAGCCTCGCCTTCCTCGTCGGCGGCACGGCCTTCGTCGACTTCGTCTCGACCGATCCGGGGGTGCGCGAGACCGCGCGCCTCTACATCGTCTTCGCGGCGCTCACCCCGCTCGCGGGCGCGCTCGCCTTCGCCCATGACGGGATCTATATCGGCGCGACCTGGACGCGGGCTCTGCGCAACCTGATGCTCGCCGCCTTCGCCGCCTATCTCGTCGTCCTCCTCGCCGCGCAGGGGCTCGGCAATACGGGGCTGTGGATCGCCTTTCTGGTCTTCCTCCTCGCCCGCGGCATCGGCCAGCAGATCGCCTTCCCCGCGCTGGCGAGGCGCCACATTCCGCTCGACGAAGCCGAGGCGGTTCCCGCGAACGGCGTCGCCGAGCGGAAATGAAATTCATTCGCATACTTCGGAATACGAAATAGAATTTGAGTGTCCCAGCGCCTCTGCCCGGGCGCGCCTCTCGTTTTTGCGGGTGCGATTAACCTAGTTCGTTACCGCGATCCCGGCGAACTGCTAGAAGCGTCTGCGATGCATCTGTCGGCGATCGCGCCAGATCGTCCGGCGGAGGAGAAGCGCAACCGATTCGACAAGAGCATCGAGGGGTTCTACCTCCATGACAGATCTCGCTGCCGCACCGACGCGGGCCCGTTCGTGCGCCCTCGCCGCAGACGAGGCGCGCGCGCCCGGCGTGCGAGGGCACCGGCCCGGCCCGCTTCTGGCGATGCTGGAGGAGACCCTGCGCAATCTCGACGCGGAGCACCGCGCGCGCCTCGACCAGGCCCGGCTCTCCGCGCGCGATCCCGCGCTCGGGGCGGGCATCGCGGCACGCCTCGCGCGCCGCCACGCCGAGCGCCGCGCGCCCTATCTCGACGCGATCGGCCGCCTGAGCGCGGCTTCGGGCGAGGCCCGCGGCGGAGAGAAATCTCCCACCGTGCGGCGCGAATTCGACAGACCCTTTTCTTGCCGGTGACGGCATGCGCGACGATTCTGGCCGGGACGACCGGGGGAGAGTCCATGCCCGCGACATACGTACCGATCCGGATGCCGTGCCGGCGACGCCGCGGCGGCCCGGAGATTGCTTCGAGCGTCCGGTGCACGGGGAGCCGGGGGACGGGTCGGAGGCCATGACGCAGAGCTACGTCATCGAGGTGGGCGACGAATCCGCGGGGCTCGTCGTCGCCGAGCGCGGCGGATACCGCTTCTTCGCGAGCCGCGACCGCTTCGCGCGGCTCGAGGGCCGCGTCTTCGCCACCCCGCAGGCCGCCGAGCGGGCGGCCAATGACGAGGCGCGGCGCAAGAAGGCGGTGGCGCGCGGTTGAGCAGGGTGCCCGCTGAGGTGGCGCGGATTCGGCCGCCGCCGCTGTTGCGCCGCAGCAACAAGCGCACGGATGCTCACGCAGCCGGGAACGCGCGCCCCCGTCCGGTCATATTCACGTGAGGTGGCTGTCCGGAAGCGGCCTGGGCCGTTATCCGTTCAAAGCCCGATTGCGTGGAGATTTTCCAAGTGAGCTTCCCCGAGACCCTGACGCGCCGTGCCGTTCTCGTCGGCGCGGGCCTTCTTCTCGGCGCCTGCACCCCGGTCGCCCGCCGGGCGGCCGAGGCGCCGTCGCTCGCCCCGCCCATTCCGGCGGACATTCTCGAGATGTATGCCGCGCTGCCCGGCGAGGAATTCCCGCTGCCGGCGATCGACCCCTCGATCGTCGAGCCGCAATTCTGGCGGCGGGTGGTGAGCGATCCGACCGGCGAGCCCGAGGGCACGATCACGGTCGATACGGACGACCGCTTCCTCTACCTGTCGCTCGAGGGCGGGCGGGCGGTGCGCTACGGCATCGGCGTCGGCCAGGAGGGCCTCGCCTTCACCGGCACGGCCATCGTCGCGCGCAAGGCGGCCTGGCCGCGCTGGACGCCGACCCAGAACATGATCCGCCGCGATCCCGAGCGCAACGCGCCCTGGGCCGGCGGCATGCCCGGCGGCCTGGAGAATCCGCTCGGCGCCCGCGCGCTCTACCTCTATCGCAACGGCCGCGACACGCTCTACCGCCTGCACGGCACGAACGAGCCCTGGTCGATCGGTCAGGCGGTCTCCTCGGGCTGCATTCGGCTCCTCAACCAGGACATCATCGACCTCTACCGCCGCACCCCCATCGGCACGCGCGTCGTGGTGCGCGAGCATCGGGGGAGGGGGCTCGTCGGGTAAGGGGCGGGGAATTCCTCCCGAAGGAATCCCTCCCCGTAGGGGAGGGTGGCCCCTGAGCGGAGCGAAGGGGTCGGGTGGGGCCCGAGGTTTGAGGATGATCTCCACCCGGGCCCCACCCGGCCTTTCTCGGCTCACGCCTCGCAAGTCCACCCTCCCCTACGGGGAGGGATGGGCGCTCGACCTTCCTCCCCGTAGGGGAGGGTGGCCCCTGAGCGGAGCGACGGGGTCGGGTGGGGCCCGTGGTTCGGAGGATATTCTCGACCCGGGCCCCACCCGGCCTTTCTCGGCTTCGCCTCGCAAGTCCACCCTCCCCTACGGGGAGGGATGGGCGCTCGACATCCCTCCCCGGGGGGAGGGTGGCCCCTGAGCGGAGCGAAGGGGTTGGGTGTGCCCCGAGGGTTGAAGGATATTCTCGACCCGGGCCCCACCCGGCCTTTCTCGGCTGCGCCTCGCAAGTCCACCCTCCCCTACGGGGAGGGATGCTCGGCCTCCGCGGCCGCGACTTCCTTCTTCACGCGCACGAAGGTGTCCGGCGTCACCGAGATCGAGTCGATTCCCTCCTGCACGAGGAAGCGCGCGAAATCCGGGTGGTCGCTCGGGGCCTGGCCGCAAATGCCGGTATGGGTGCCGCTCTCGCGGGCCTTGGCGATGAGGTCGGCGATGGTGAGCTTCACCGCCTCGTGGCGCTCGTCGAAGATCTTCGAGAGCCGGTCCGAATCGCGGTCGACGCCGAGCATCAGCTGGGTCAGGTCGTTCGAGCCGATCGAGAAGCCGTCGAAGCGCTCGGCGAAGCGGTGGGCGAGGCGGACGTTCGAGGGCAGCTCCGCCATCACGTAGACTTCGAGCCCGTTCTCGCCGCGGACGAGACCGTGACGGGCCATCTCGGCGAGGACGGCGTCGGCCTCCTCGGGCGTGCGGCAGAAGGGGATCATCATGACGACGTTCGTCATGCCGATCTCCTCGCGCGCCCGCTTCACCGCCCGGCATTCGAGCGCGAAGCCCTCGCGATAATCGGGGTGGTAATAGCGGCTCGCGCCGCGCCAGCCGAGCATCGGGTTCTCTTCCGCGGGCTCGAAGCCCCGCCCGCCGAGGAGCTCGGCATATTCGTTCGTCTTGAAGTCGCTCATGCGCAGGACGACGGGATTGGGGAAATGCGGCGCGGCGATGCGGGCGATGCCGCGCGCGAGGGTGTCGACGAAGAACTCCTCCCGGCTCGGAAAGCCCCGCGTCAGCGCCTCGATCTGCGCGCGCGCCTTCTCGTCGGCCACCGCGTCGAAGCGCACGAGCGCCATCGGGTGCACCTTGATGTGGTTCGAGATGACGAACTCCATCCGGGCGAGCCCGACCCCGTCCGTCGGAAGCCGCCACCAGCGCAGAGCCGCGGCGGGATCGGCGAGGTTGACCATGATCTTGGTGCGCGTCGCCGGCAGGTCGGCGAGGTCGAGCTCCTCGACCGAGAACTCGGCGATGCCCTCGTAGACGTGCCCCTCGTCGCCCTCCGCGCAGGAGACCGTGACGGCGGCGCCAGAGGCGAGCCGCTTCGTCGCGTCCTGCGTGCCGACGATGGCCGGCAGGCCGAGCTCGCGCGAGACGATCGCGGCATGGCTCGTGCGCCCGCCGTGATCGGTGACGATGGCGGCGGCCTTCTTCATGATCGGCACCCAATCCGGGTCCGTCATGGTGGTGACGAGGACCGAGCCGGGCTCGAACTTCGCGATGTCCTCCGCGCTCTCGAGCAGACAGACCTTGCCGGTCGCGATCGCGTCGCCGATGGCGAGACCGGTGAGGACGCGCGCGCCATGCGCGCCGAGCGCGTAGGATTTCAGCGCGCCGGCCTCGCGGCGGGATTGAACGGTCTCGGGGCGGGCCTGGACGATGAAGAGCTCGCCCGTCTCCCCGTCCTTGGCCCATTCCATGTCCATGGGCTGGCCGTAGTGCTTCTCGATGATCGCCGCCCAGCGCCCGAGCGTCAGCACCTCCTCGTCGGCGAGCGTGAAGGCGGCGCGCTCCGCCTCGCTCGTCTCGATCGTCACCGTCGGCGCGCCGTCGGTGCCGGCGCGTGCGAGCACCATCTTCACCGCCTTGGCGCCGCGCGCCTTCTCGATGATGGGCACGAGGCCCTCGCGGTCGAGGAAGGGCTTGTAGACCTGGTATTCGTCGGGCTCGACGATGCCCTGCACCACGGTTTCGCCCAGCCCGTAGGCGCTCGTGATGAGGACGACGTCGGGGTAGCCGGTCTCGGTGTCGATCGAGAACATGACGCCGGACGCGGCGATGTCGGAGCGGACCATGCGCTGGACGCCGACCGAGAGCGCGACCTGGAGGTGATCGAAGCCGTGCACCTCCCGGTAGGAGATCGCGCGGTCGGTGAACAGCGAGGCGTAGCAGCGGCGCACCGCCTCCATCAAAGCCTCGTCGCCCTCGATGTTGAGGAAGGTCTCGAGCTGACCCGCAAAGCTCGCCTCGGGCAGGTCCTCGGCGGTGGCGGAGGAGCGCACGGCGACCTTGATCGGGTGGCCCCCGCGCGAGAGATCGGCGTAGAAGCGGCGGATCTCGTCGGCGAGCACGGCGGGGACCTCGCCGCTCAGAATGGCCTCGCGCACGCGCCGGCCGACCTGCGCGAGATTGCTCTGGTCCTCGGCGAGCGAGCCGATGGCGGCGCGGATCTCGCCGTCGAGATCGTTCTCGCGGATGTAGAGCCAATAGGCGGTGGAGGTCGTCGCGAAGCCGCCCGGCACGCGGATCCCGGCTTGCGCGAGGCGGCCGATCATCTCGCCGAGCGAGGAATTCTTGCCGCCGACCCGGGCGCCGTCGCCGCGGGTGAGATGCGCGAGATCGACGACGAGCGCGTCCTTGTCTGCCATGAGAGCCTCCTGTTTTCCTCCGCACGCCGACGATTTTCGCCGCGCCGGCCGGTCGTTCCCGGCGCGCGGCAGGATATCGGCGCCCGCGCGCCTGTAACCTCCGGCACGATCCGGAGCGGGGGATTGCGGAGGGAGCGATGAGATCGCGGACGGCGCCTTGCTCTCATGGATCTCAGAGCCTATCTTCGAGTGGAACGAACGAGGAGGCGCACCATGACCGCCGGGCACGACGGGGCGTTCACGATCCGCAGGCTGGGACCCGACGAGGCTCGCGCGAAGGATCTCTCGCCCGGTCACACGCTCGTGGTGACGAGCGAGAGCGCCGAGGACCTAGCCTTCGCGCAGCGCGTGATGCAGACGCTCGGCTCGCGCGTGGTTCGCGCGCGCGCGGCGCGGCAGGCCGAGCGGATCGAGAAGCTCGTCGACGCGCTGATCGACGAGCCCGTCTCCGCCCTCGATGAGGCACTCGCCCTCGACAATGTGGCGCTGCGCGTGCGCTATCTCGAGACCGTGCCGACCTACGGCGCCGCGGACGTCCATGCGCTCGCCGCGAGCCGGGCGGCGAACCGAAGCGCACTCGCGTCGGGCTGGAAGAAGGAAGGGAGGGTCTTCGCGGTCCCTCACCGGGGCGTCGATCGCTTCCCGGCCTTCCAGTTCGCGCACGGGCAGCCGAAGGCCGTCATCCGCGAGATCCTGAGCGCGCTGCCGCAGGGAATGACCCCGTGGCAGATCGCGTTCTGGTTCGCCTCGGGCAATGGCTGGCTCGGTGGCGCGGCCCCGCAGGAGCGCCTCGACGATCCCGCCGCGGTCGTGGCCGCCGCCGAGCGCATGCGAGAGCCGACGGTCGGATGAGCGGCGTCGTGCCGACGCCGCCCGCTGCGCTGCGCGAGCCGAATACGACCGTTCTTCGCGCGGGCAGCACGTTCCATCGTGTTCATCTCACGGAATTCGGCGGTGCCGCGTTCAACCCCTGCAGAGGTCGCCCGACGCGCTTCGCGCCGATTCGTGTCGACGCGTCTTGGCCATAGCGACCCGTCTTTCATCGCAGACGTCCGCGCGGCCGGATCCCGTGCCGACACGTGATCACGTCCTGACACTGCCGCTTCACCCCAACGCCACCGCGATCTCCCCCGCGAGCCGGGCGTTGTTCTCCACGAGCGCCACGTTCGTCTCCAGGCTGCGGCCTTCGGTCAGGGCGAGGAGGCGGGAGAGGAGGGCGGGGGTGACGTCCTTGGCCGCGACGCCCGCCGCGCGCGTCTGTGCGATCGCCGCCTCGATATGGGCCTCGATCTCGGCGCGGGGGATCTCGGCGGGCTCCGGCACGGGGTTCGCGACGAGGACGCCGCCGTCGAGCGCGAGCCGCTCCTTCGCCCGGATCAGCGCCGCGATCGCGCGCGGATCGTCGAGCCGCAGGGGCGCCGGCAGGCCGCTGTCGCGGCTCCAGAAGGCGGGGAAGGCGTCGGTGCGATAGCCGACGACGGGCACGCCGCGGGTCTCGAGCGCCTCGAGCGTGCGCGGCAGATCGAGGATCGCCTTGGCGCCCGCGCAGACGACGCAGACCGGCGTGCGCGCGAGCTCCTCCAAATCCGCCGAGACGTCCATCGTCTCCTCCACCCCGCGATGCACCCCGCCGATGCCGCCGGTCGCGAAGACGCGGATGCCGGCGCGGGCGGCGCAGATCATGGTTGCGGCGACCGTCGTCGCGCCGTCCGCCCCGGTCGCCACCGCGAAGGGGAGATCGGCGCGGCTGAGCTTGAGGATCTTCGGCTTCGCGGCGAGGGCGGCGAGCGCCTCGGGGGAGATCCCGACATGGATGCGCCCGGCGATCACCGCGATCGTGGCGGGCGTCGCGCCGGCCGCGCGCACGATCGCCTCGACGCGCGCGGCGGTCTCGAGGTTGCGCGGGTGGGGCATGCCGTGGGTGACGATGGTCGATTCGAGCGCCACGATCGGCCGACCGGCCTCGCGGGCGGCGGCGACCTCGTCGGAGAGGACGAGATCGGGCGAGAGTTCAGGCATGGTCGATCTCCTCGACGAGAGCGGGGGTGAGGTCGGCGCGCACGGCGCCGGGCCGCGCGATGGCGAGGCGCGCGAGGCGCTGGCCGGTGCGGAGCGCGTCCGCGAGCGGCGCGCCCGCCGCGAGGCGGTGGAGCGTGCCGGCGATGAGCGCGTCGCCGGCGCCCGTCACGTCGACGACGTCCGCGGCCGGTGCGGGCAGGCGGCGGTGCGGCGCGTCGCGCTCGGCGAGGACGAGGCCGTCGGCCCCGAGCGTCACCACCGCCGCCGCGGCGCCGCGCTCCACGAGCGCGCCCGCGAGCGCCTCCGGCTCCCGCGCCGCGCCCACGATCGCCTCCGCCTCGTCGCGCGCGCAGAAGAGGACGCTCGTCCCCGACAGATCGCGCGGGAGGCGGGCGGATTTGGCGACGGAGACGGCGTCGAGCGCGAGCGGGACGCCGCCGACGCGGGCGTGGGCGATCAGCGCGGCGACGGCGTCCGCCGCGAGGTTGCACTCGCCGAAGACGAGACCGGCGCTCTCGACGAGGGCGGCATGTCCCTCGACGAAGGCGCGATCGAGGCGGGCGAAGAGCTCCATGGCGGCGAGCCCCATCGCGAGGCCGCCGTCGGGCTCCAGGACGCAGACATATTCGGCGGTTCGCGCGTCCTGGACGCGGGCGACGGCCGAGACGTCGATGCCGACGGCGCGCGCATGGGCGAGGAGCGCCGCGCCGGATTCGTCCTCGCCCACGAGCGACACGAGGGCGACGCCGTCGCCCATCCGCGCGAGGCTCTCGGCGACGTTGCGCGCGACCCCGCCGAAGGCGAGCGAGGCCCGTGCCGGGTTCGAGGTGCCGGCGCGTGCGGGCGCGTCGAGGCGGTAGGCGCGGTCGAGAACCGCGCCGCCGATGCAGACGATCCGCGTCACGGGCGGCTCGGGCGCGGGCGGCTCGGGCGCGGGCCTGGCACCGCGTCGCGCGGGCGCGATGCCGCGGTCGCGATCAGGAGCGCCCGCCGTACCAGCTCGGGCCGACGAGGTTGTGGCCGGGATCGCCGACGCGCGCACCCTCGGTGGCGAAGGACGTGGCGGCGGTCGACTGCCAGCTCGTCTCGAGTAGATAGGCGGCGCCGAACGCGGCGATGGTCGCGACGGCGATCGCGGCGATGAAGGCCTTCATGGGGGTGTCCTCCCGAGTGTTTCCGGAGACGATCTATGCCCGCAGACACGTGTCCTTTCAAGCGCTTGATGCGGTGTCGCAGCTGCGACGGAGGGAGGGGGGCGTCGGGAACTCCGATCCGCGATTTGCACTTGACAAGCCCAAGTACAGGGGAGTGCGGGCCTCGAGCGAGAGAGCCCAATGCACCACAAGAACGACAGCGACCGCGCTCTCGCGCGGCAGCGCGCGGATTCGGCCGCGCGCACGAAATTGCGGTCCCACCGCCCGCGGCGCGCCTTCGTGGCGGCGCGTGCGGCGGGGCTCGTCCTGATCTCCGCCCTCCTGGCCGTGCCGGCCTCGGGCGTCGTCGCGCCGAGCGTCGTCTCGGCGATGGGCGCGCTCGACTTCTTCCGGCAGGAGGCCCATCGGGAGGCGCGACGCCCGGACCCCGCTCCGGGCGGCGGCGGGCTGTTGCAGCGTCTCTTCGAGCCGCAGCCGGCGCCGCGCCAGGCCGCGCCCGCCCCGCAGGCGCAGCCGCGCCAGGAGCGCGCGGCGCCGCGCGCCCCGACCGCGCAGGCCTCGCTCGGTCAGCGCACGATCTGCGTGCGCCTGTGCGACGGCTACGCCTTTCCGATCGGCGATCTCGAGCGCGTGCGCGATCTCGCGCTGCACGATCTCGCCTGCAACGCGAGCTGCCCCGGCGCCCCCACCAAGGTCTTCACGCTCGAGCCCGGCGCGGAGGATTTCGAGAACGCCCGCGCGGAGGACGGGACGCGCTATGCCGATCTGCCGGTCGCCTACGCCTATCGCAACGCCATCGACGGCGCCTGCTCGTGCCAGGGTCCCAACCGGCGGGTCGCCGATCGCCTCGACATCCGCAAGGACATGACGCTACGGCGCGGCGACATCGTGGTGACGCAGGACGGGCCGATCGTCTATCAGGGCCGCGACGGCGACCCGCGCGATCTCTCCGACTTCGCCGCCTTCGACGATGCCCGTATGCCGCGCTCCCTGCGGGCGATGGCCGATGCCCGCCTCGGGGTGAGCCACAACCGCGCGCTCGCGGAAGAGCACGAGCGGCGGATGGCGGAGATCGCGGCGACGACGCCGGCCGCGACCGCGTCGATCGCGGGCCCGGTCGAGGGCGAGACCGTTCTCGCCGCGCAATGAGCGCGGCGGGTCTCCTTGGGTTTTCGAATGCTCCAAGGTCGTCATCCCGGGCCGCGAAGCGGACCCGGGACCCATACGCGCGACGACCCGTCCGAGCGCGCATGCCGCGCTCGCTGCGCCACCGTGAAGAGCCGATTGTCGGAGAAACGCAGCCTACAGGCTGCGACTGGAACGTCGTGGATATGGGTCCCGGATCGCCTTCGGCGTCCGGGATGACACAGCGGGGCAAGGATCCGAACGATCAGGCCGCCGCCGCCCGCTTTGCGCGCGCTTGCAGCGCGACGAGGAGGAGGGCGATCGCGACGGGGGGGAAGACGAGCCAATTGACCGTCTCCCACCCGCCGAGATCGAGGAGCTTGCCGGAGGAGAAGGAGGCGATCGCGACCGAGCCGAACACGAGGAAGTCGTTCGCCGCCTGGACCTTGGCGCGCTCCGCTCCGGTGTGGCAGTCCGTCACCATGGCGGTCGCGCCGATGAAGCCGAAATTCCAGCCGATCCCCAAGAGGATCAGCCCGCTCCAGAAATGCGCCACCGTCAGGCCCGAGAGCCCGATCGCGGCGGAGATCGCGATCATCACGAGGCCGATCGCCGTGATCGTCTCCTTGCCGAAGCGCTCGATGAGGCGGCCCGTGAAGAAGCTCGGCGCGAACATCGCGAGGATGTGCCAGGAGATGCCGAGCGCGGCGGTCTCGACGGGCAGCCCGCAGCCGACCATCGCGATCGGCGCCGCCGTCATCAGGAAGCTCATCAGACCGTAGGACACGATCCCTGCGCAGACCGCCACGAGGAAGCGCGGCCGCAGGAGGATCTCGGAGAGCGGACGCCCCGGATCGGCCGGCGCGCTGCCGGCCGGGCGCGGCGGCGGGGCAGGGGGCACGCGCAGGAAGGCGACGACGAGGATCGACAGGAGCGCGAGCCCGCTCTGCGCGAGGAAGGCGCCCGCGAATTCCGCGCCGGGGATCGCTTCGCGCGTGAAGATGACGGTCTGCGGACCGATGATGCCGGCGACGAGCCCGCCCGCCATGACGTAGGAGATCGCCCGCGGCTTGAAGGCCGGGCTCGCGCTGTCGGCCGCCGCGAAGCGGTAGGACTGGACGAAGGCGCCGTAGAAGCCGGCGACGAAGGTGCCGATGCAGAAGAGGACGAAAGCCTCGCGGAAGATGCCCATCGCGGCCGTGATCCCGGCGACGACGCCGATCGTGGCGCCGATCACGTAGCCGGTGCGCCGGCCGAAGCGGCGCATCAGGAGCGCGGCGGGGATGGTGCCGAGCGCGAGACCGAGATTGAGCAGGCTCACCGGCAGCGTGGCGAGCGCCGGGTTCTCCGCGAGCGAGAGGCCGACGATGCCGCCGAGCGAGATCACGATCGCGGGATTGGCGCCGCCGAGCGATTGCGCGCCGGCGAGCACGAGGGCGTTGCGGCGCGCGAGCGCGTCGTCGTGTCCGGCCGGCGCGTCGGCGGGTGCGCCGAGCGGGGCGGTGGCGGTCTTCGTCATCGGCACTCGCATTCAAAAATGACGATAGGAACCGCTGGCATAGCGCTTCTCGACGCCCGCGTCACGAAACACGGGCAGGGCGTCGCCCTCGACCATCCGCCCGATCACCGCTGCCGGGACCCTCGCCTGCGCGCAGGAATCGAGGAAGGACGCGACCGATTCGTCGGGGACGGCGCAGAGGATTTCGTAATCGTCTCCGCCGGTTATGCAGCGGTCGAGGAGGTCGGGGTCGCGCGCGATGGCAGCCCGCGCCGCCGCCGAGAGGGGCAGGAGCGCCAAATCCAC
The DNA here is from genome assembly GCF_046292825.1 of Salinarimonas sp. Taxonomy (GTDB): domain Bacteria; phylum Pseudomonadota; class Alphaproteobacteria; order Rhizobiales; family Beijerinckiaceae; genus Salinarimonas. The sequence goes on from NZ_JBKBQG010000007.1 coordinate 92,662, forward strand.
TTCCGCGCTCGTGCCGCTCTCGCGACACATCTTCGCGAGGTCGCCCGCGAGCCCGTCGGAGACGTCCATCGCCGCGGGGGGGGGGGCGCGGCCCCCCCCCCCCGCGGGCGCCACGG
>NZ_JBKBQG010000007.1:92787-123703 GCF_046292825.1 Salinarimonas sp.
CCCCCCCGCTCCCCCCCTCCCCCGCCCCCCCCGCCGCCCCCACCGCCCGCGCCGCGGCAAGCCGCGGCTGCGGATGCAGATAGCGGTCGGTGAGATGCAGGCGCGCGTCGAGCGCGAGCCCGCGGGTCCAGGCCGCGCCGGGGTCGAGCCGCAGCGCGAGCCCGAGCGCCGCGTCGCCGATCGTGCCGGTGACGCAGATCCGGTCGCCGGGGCGCGCCGCGAAACGGGTGACCATCGCCCCGCGCGTCGTCTCGCCGAAGGCGGTGATCGAGACGAGGAACGGGCCGGGCGTGCGCACCGTGTCGCCGCCGATCAAGGGGCAGCCGTGCGACGCCGCCGCCTCGCCGAGCGCCTCCGCGAAGGCGCCGAGCCAGGGCGCTTTCCAATCGTCCGGCAGCGCGATCGTGAGCACGAAGCCGCGCGGCCGCGCCCCCTTGGCGGCGAGATCCGACAGGTTGACGCCCAGCGCCTTGCGGGCGATCGATTGGGGAGGGTCGTCGGGGAAGAAGTGCACGCCGGCGACGATCGCATCTGTCGTCACCACGAGCTCCGTGTCCGCGCCGGGCACGAGCCGCGCCGCGTCGTCGCGCAGCCCGAGCCCGTCCGCGCCCGCGATCGGGCGGAAGAAGCGGGCGATGAGGTCGTCCTCGCCGGGGCGGTCGGTCGCGTTCATCCGGAGGCTGCCTTCTCGCGAACGCTCGGTGATAGGCGAGCGCGCCCCGTCCGGCAAGCGCCGCCCGTTCACGCGACACTATCGGCCTTTGCGCCCGCGTCCCGCGCGTGCTAGAGCGCGGCATCGATCCGGGGCGTGTCGCGCGCCCTCCGCGCGTCTCGATCGAGCCCCGTCGCGGCGCGCCTTGCTCTCGGGGCGCTCCGAGGTGAAGCGATGAGCGGCGCCACCCACCTGTCCAATTCCTTCTTCAATGCCGGCCTCGCCGACGCCGATCCCGAGATCGCGCGCGCCATCGAGGCCGAGCTCGGTCGCCAGCGCCTCGAGATCGAGCTGATCGCCTCCGAGAACATCGTCTCCCGCGCCGTGCTCGAGGCGCAGGGCTCGGTGATGACGAACAAATACGCCGAGGGCTATCCCGGCCGGCGCTACTACGCGGGCTGCCAGTTCGTCGACATCGCCGAGAGCCTCGCGATCGAGCGCGCCTGCAAGCTGTTCGACTGCCGCTTCGCCAACGTGCAGCCCAATTCCGGCAGCCAGGCGAACCAGGCGGTGTTCATGGCGCTGATGAAGCCCGGCGACACCTTCATGGGCCTCGATCTCGCGGCGGGCGGGCATCTCACCCACGGCGCGCCGGTCAACGTCTCGGGCAAGTGGTTCAACGTCGTGCCCTACAACGTGCGCCGCGAGGACCAGCTCATCGACATGGACGAGGTCGAGCGCCTCGCCCACGAGGCCAAGCCCAAGCTGATCATCGCCGGCGGCTCGGCCTATCCGCGCCATTGGGACTTCGCCCGCTTCCGCGCGATCGCGGACGCGGTGGGCGCCTATTTCCTCGTCGACATGGCGCATTTCGCCGGCCTCGTCGCGGGCGGCTCGCATCCCTCGCCGTTCCCGCACGCGCATGTCGCGACGACGACGACCCACAAGACCCTGCGCGGCCCGCGCGGCGGCATGATCCTCACGAACGAGGAGGATCTCGCCAAGAAGTTCAACTCCGCCGTCTTCCCGGGCCTCCAGGGCGGGCCGCTCATGCACGTGATCGCGGCCAAGGCCGTCGCCTTCGGCGAGGCGCTGCGGCCCGAGTTCAAGCTCTACGCGCAGGCGATCGTCGACAATGCGCGCGCCATGGCGCGGGTGATCCAGGACGGCGGCTTCGCCATCACGACGGGCGGGACCGACAACCACCTGATGCTCGTCGACCTGCGGCCGAAGAAGCTCACCGGCAAGGCGGCGGAGGCGGCGCTGACGCGCGCGCACATCACCTGCAACAAGAACGGCGTGCCCTTCGATCCCGAGAAGCCGATGGTGACCTCGGGCGTGCGGCTCGGCACCCCGGCCTGCACCACCCGCGGCTTCGGGGTCGCCGAGTTCCAGGAGGTGGGGCGCCTCGTCGTCGACACGCTCGACGGTCTCGCGGCGAGCGGCGAGGAGGGCAATGCGGCCGCCGAGGCCGCGGTGCGCGAGCGCGTCCACGCGCTCACCCGCCGTTTCCCGATCTACGCCTGAGGAGCGCGCGACCGACATGCGCTGCCCCTATTGCGGGAGCCTCGACACGCAGGTGAAGGATTCGCGGCCGGCGGAGGATTCGGCCGCGATCCGGCGCCGGCGCGTCTGCCCCGATTGCGGAGGGCGCTTCACGACGTTCGAGCGGGTGCAGCTGCGCGAGCTCTTCGTCGTCAAGCGCTCGGGCAAGCGCGTGCCCTTCGACCGCGACAAGCTGCAGCGCTCGATCGACGTGGCTTTGCGCAAGCGCGAGGTCGATCCGGTGCGCGTCGAGCGGATGATCAACGGCATCGTGCGCCAGCTCGAATCCTCGGGCGAGACGGACGTCACGTCGGACGCGGTCGGCGCGCTCGTGATGGAGGGGCTCAAGGCGCTCGACGACGTCGCCTATGTCCGCTTCGCCTCCGTCTACAAGAATTTCCGCGAGCCGAAGGATTTCGAGGAGCTCCTCGTCGGTCTCGGGCAGGCCGCGCGCGCGGTGCCGAGCGCGGACGGCGAGGCTTCGGCGGACGCGGCCGAGCCCGGCGCCCCATGAGCGGCGGCGATATCTCCGGCGAGGCGCGGGCGCGCGAGGACCGTCGCTTCATGGAGAGCGCGCTCGCCGTCGGCGCGCGCAATCTCGGGCTCACCTGGCCGAACCCGTCCGTCGGAGCGGTGATCGTGCGCCACGAGGAGGGGAGGGCGGTCGTCGTCTCCCGCGGCGTCACGCAGCCCGGCGGGCGACCGCATGCCGAGCGCGTGGCGATCGACGCGGCGGGCCCGCTCGCGCGCGGCGCGACGATCTACGTCACGCTCGAGCCCTGCTCGCATCACGGCAAGACGCCGCCCTGCGCCGAGGCGGTGATCGCGGCGGGGCTGACGCGGGTCGTCTACGCGCTGGCCGATCCCGATCCGCGGGTCGCCGGGCGCGGCGGCGCGCTCCTGCGCCAGGCCGGGCTCGCGGTGAGCGCGGGGATCGGCGAGGCGGACGCGGCGCGCGCGCATCGCGGGCACGTGATGCGGGTGACCCAGAGCCGCCCGAGCGTCCTCCTCAAGCTCGCCCGGACCGCCGACGGCTTCGCGGCGGCCGCCTCGAACGAGCGGCTGATGATCACCGGCGCCCTCGCCAATGCCCGCGTCCACCTGATGCGCGCCCATGCGGACGCGATTCTCGTGGGGCTCGGCACGGTGCTCGCGGACGATCCGCGGTTGACCGTGCGCCTGCCGGGCCTCGAACATCGCTCGCCGGTGCGGGTCGTCGTCGACAGCGCGCTGGCGCTTCCCCTCGACGCGAGCCTCGTCACGAGCGCGGGTGCGCCGCCGACCTGGATCGTCACCACGATCGGCGCGCCGGTCGAGGCCGAGCGCCGGCTTGTCGCGGCGGGAATCGAGGTGATGCGGGTGGGCGCGGACCCCCACGGCCGGGTGCGGCTCGACGAGGCCTTGCGCCTCTTGGCCGCGCGCGGCATCACCCGCGTCTTCTGCGAGGGCGGGCCGGTGCTCGCCGAGGCGCTCGCGGAGGCCGATCTCGTCGACGAGGCGGCGATCGTCACCGCGCCGCACACGCTCGGCGCGCCGGGTCACCGGGCGGTCGGCCCCGCCCTCGGCGAGGCGCTCGCGCGCCGCCTGCGCCTCGTCGGCGAGGAGAATGCCGGGCCCGACCGGTTCCAGATCTACGAGAGGATCGCCTGATGTTCACCGGTATCGTCGGCGGCGTCGGCCGCGTCGTCCGCACCGAGGATCGCGCCGACCAGCGACGCCTCGTCATCGCCTGCGCGGACGATCCCCACACGATCGCGATCGGCGCCTCGATCGCCTGTTCGGGCCCCTGCCTCACGGTGGTCGAGACGGGCGGCGCGGCGGGCGACATGTGGTTTGCCGTCGACGTCGGCGCGGAGACGCTCGCGCGCACGACGGTCGGGCAATGGCGGGAGGGGGCGCGGATCAACCTCGAGCGCTCGCTCAAGATCGGCGACGAGCTCGGCGGCCACATCGTCACCGGCCATGTCGACGGCGTGGCCGAGATCCTCGCCCGCACCGAGGTCACGCCCGAGGAGACCGGTTGGGGCGCGACCGCTCGTTTCGACATCGCCGCCCCGCCCGCGCTCTCGCGCTTCATCGCCGAGAAGGGCTCGGTGAGCCTCGACGGCGTGTCGCTGACCGTCAATTCCGTCGACGGCGACGCCTTCTCCGTCCTCCTCATCCCGCACACGCTCGCGGTGACGACCTTCGGCGAGCGCGCGGCGGGGGACCGGGTGAATCTGGAGGTGGATCTGATGGCGCGGTATGCGGCGCGGTTGATGGGGGGGCGTGGTAAATAGAACTACCACCAGATGGTTGTGCATTCTCAACGGTCCGGCTATTCTCGATCTCAGAAGTTTGGATCGACATGACCACCAAGCTGGAACATCGTGGCTATGTCGGTTCGGCCGAGTACAGCGCCGAGGACGAGGTATTCTTCGGGAAAGTCGAACTCGCTCGAGACCTCGTTTCTTGCGCGGCTCCAGACGCACGCGGATTGCGTGTCGCATTTAAGCGAGCCGTGGACGATTATCTCGAAACGTGCGCCGCCGAGGGGCGCTCGCCCGACGAGCCCGCCGCCGTCGATGAACGTCGTGAGGCCGAAGATCGATTCCGCCGTGTCTTCGCCGCTCTCCAAGGAACCGTCGATCCCGACATTCCGCTGGAGATTTGACCTCTCCTCACCCCCGCCAATCCCCCCGCGCCGCCTGCACCACAGCGAGCGCCGCGACCGCCGCCGTGTCGGCGCGCAGGATGCGGGGGCCGAGCGAGAGGCGCACGATGCGCTCGCGCGACAGGAGCAGGTCCCGCTCGGCAGGGTCGAAGCCGCCCTCGGGGCCGATCAGGACGGCGCAGGGGCCGGGCGGCGCGGCGGCGAGCGCGGCGAGCGGATCCGCGATCGGCGCGTCCTCGTCGCAGAAGACGAGGAGGTGGCTCGCCGGAATCGCCGCGAGCGCGGGCTCGAGCTTCTCCTCCGCCGCGATCTCGGGAATGGCGAGGATGCCGCATTGCTCGGCCGCCTCGATCGCGTTCGCGCGCAGCCGGTCGAGATTGATCCGCCCGGCCTGCGTGCGGCGCGTGAGCACGGGGCGCAGGCTGCCCGCGCCCATCTCGACCGCCTTCTGGGCCATGTAGTCGAGCCGCGCGTGCTTGAGGGGCGCGAACAGGTAGAGGAGCTCGGAGGGCGGCGTCTGGGGGCGGGTCTCCTCGAGCGCGAGCAGGCTCGCGGCCTTGCGGCCCTCCGGCTGGACCTGCGTGCGCCATTCGCCGTCGCGTCCGTTGAAGACGAGGACGTCGGCGCCGGGGCCGAGCCGCAGGACGTTGAGGAGGTAGTTCGCCTGCGCCCGGTCGAGCCCGAGCCGGTTGCCCTTGGCGAGGGGGGCGTCGAGGAAGAGGCGCGGGGCGTCGAAGTCGTAGGCGGCCAAGGTCGTCTCCCGAAATGCGTCGCCGCGCGCGCCGGGCGGCGGCACGGCAATTTCGCCACGATCGCGTGGTCTCTCGAAAGCACGCGCGCGGCGCGGGGGCAAGGCGCGCCTCCGGGCCGCCGCACCGTCGTGCCGCTCCGTCGCGCTCCATCGCGCTCTGGCGCGGGCGCGCGAGATCTGATAATGCGCAAAAGCCCGGCGGGCTCGTCGCCGGGCGTGCGAAACGAGCGGGGGAACCGCGGGGCGATGATGGACCACAGCTTGATCGGACGGCTCGTCTGCGGATCGGCGCTCGCGCTCGCGATCGCCTTCGTGCCGGTGGCGGCGCAGGCGCAGGACCCCACCTGTCAGGCGATCGGCCCGCTCCTCGAGGAGCGCCGCACGATCGTCGATCGTCTGAACGCGCTCGGCAGCGACGACGTCGACCCGCGCCCGGCCTGCACGGCTCTGCGCTCGCTCGAGGAGAACGGCGGCCGCATCGTCGAATTCCTCGACGAGAACCAGACCTGGTGCCAGATCCCCAACGATTTCGCGACGAACATGCGCGAGGACCACGAGCGCGTCGGCTCTCTGCGCACGCAAGCCTGCCGCGCGGCCGCCCAGATGAACCAGATGGAGCGTCAGGCGCGCCAGCAGCAGGAGCAGCAGCAATTCGGCGGGCCCGGCCTCACGGGTCGCTTCCCGATTCCGCAGGGCGCGCTCTGACGCACGTGCCCCGTCGACGCTTCTCCTTCCTCGCCGGCGTCGACAAGCGCCTGCCCGACGCGGTGCGCGGCCATTGGGCCGATCGCTTCGTGCCACTCGCCGCGCGGCCCTTCGCGCGCCTCGCCCGGCTCGAGCGGCCGATCGGCTGGTGGCTTCTCCTCCTGCCGTGCTGGTGGTCGGCGGCGCTCGCGGCGCTGCACACGGCGGGGGAGACGGGGGCGGCTGCCTATCCGGACCCGTGGCACCTCGCCCTCTTCCTCGTCGGCGCGGTGGCGATGCGCGGGGCGGGCTCGACCTACAACGACATCGTCGACCGCGATCTCGACGCGCGCGTCGCGCGCACCCGCGATCGGCCGATCGCCTCGGGCCTCGTGAGCGCGAAGGCCGCAGCCGCCTTCGTCGCCCTGCAATGCCTGGTGGGCTTGGCGGTTCTCCTCCAGTTCAACCCCTTCGCGATCGCGACCGGCTTCGCGTCCGTCGCGATCGTGCTCGCCTATCCCTTCATGAAGCGGTTGATCTGGCTGCCGCAGGTGGTGCTCGGCCTGTGCTTCTCCTGGGGCGCCCTGATGGGCTGGGCGGCCGCCTTCGGCTCCTTGTCGCTCGCGCCCGTGCTCCTCTATCTCGGCACCATCGCCTGGGTGGTGGGCTACGACACGATCTACGCGCTCCAGGACATCGAGGACGACGAGATCGCCGGCATCAAGTCCTCCGCCCGCCTGTTCGGCGCGCGGGTGCGCGAGGCGGTGGCGGCCTGCTACGTCCTCGCCACCCTCCTGATCGGCGGGGCGATCGCCCTCGTCTCGCCCGCGCCGCTCGCGATCGTCGCGCTTCTCGCCTTCGCCGCCCACCTCGCCTGGCAGGTGGCGACCCTCGACGCGAAGGACGGCGCCCGCGCGCTGATGCTGTTCCGCTCGAACCGCGACGCGGGCTTGATTCTGTTCGCGGGGTTGGCGGTGGCGGCGGCGGTGTGATCCCTCCCCGGAGGGGAGGGTGGCCCCTGAGCGAAGCGAAAGGGGTCGGGTGGGGCCCGTGGCGCGGAGATCATTCTGCAAGCGTCGGGCCCCACCCGACCTCCATCGCCTTCGGCTCGGAGGCCACCCTCCCCTACGGGGAGGGATATGCGCAGGCGTGCCTCACGCGGGTAGGGCGTAGCGCAGCACGTGGATGACGTCGTCGGCCAGCGTCACCTCCAACACCCTGTTGACGAGGTCCGGATCGCGAACGAGCCTTTCGAGCGCAACGTCGAACAGCTCCAGCTGCATATCCAGATCCATGCCGACCGGACCGTTCAGGCAGACGTGACCGGCATGGAGCGCCAAATCGGCGTATTGCCCGCCGCTCCCCCGCCGTTCGGCGGGGCCTCTGAAGTCGATCGCGTTCTTGGTGACGAACGTCCAATCACCATCGACGATGACCGTCTTGAGCTCCCAATCTTTTCGTCCCGCCAAGCCCAGCCAGACGATGTGAGACGAGCCGGAAAACCCCTCGGCCCGGGCCCGCGTGACGAGCTTGGGGCTGAGGCATTCGTCGATCAGAAGCTTCATCCGGCCGCGCCGCGCCTCTTCACCGCGATATCCTCGATCACGACGGCGCCCGGCGCGACGCGGCCCTCCCTGCGCGGTCGACCCCGCAAAGGGTTTGCCTGTGCATAAAGAACGCAGAGGTCGAGCATCTCCGGCGTGAGGCTCGGGTAGGCTTCGAGGATCCGATCCTCGTTGAGGCCAGCCTCCAGAGATGCGGCGACGTCATGAACCGGAACGCGCGTTCCCTTCAGGACGGGCGTGCCGCCGAGCACATGAGGATCGCTCTCGATGGCATCGCGCGCCGCGCCGAGCCTCGCCAAGTTGCGTTCGGCTCTCGCGAAGAAGGGATTGAAATCGATCGTGAGATAGTCGTCACGAAGACGCAGATCGTCGCTTCGGCCGCCTCTCGACGCGATCAGGCTCAAACGCGGGGTGATCGTCACGATGGCCGAGCGCCGTTCCGCGGCCGTGAGGCGGTCGGCCGTCTCGAAATAGAAGGCGATGAGCGGACAGGCCAGTGCCTGGACGCGCCGCAATCCGTTCGTGCCGACGAAGCCCTGGGGCAGGATCTGCTCGTCGATCAGGCGATGGACGTCGCGCAATTCGACCTCCGCCACGAGTGCGGCCTCCGAGGTCTTGAGCATGTCGGCTTCGCTGATCACCACGGCCCTCAAATCTTCCGATCGTTCGGAAGATATATCACCCCTGCAGGCACCTGCAAGGATTGGGTCCGCTAGCCCCCGCCCTCCTGCGTCTGGACCGTCGCCAGATAAGCCAGGATGTCGCCGATGTCCTCGGGCGAGAACACGAATTCGGGCATCTGGGGGAGGCCGTCGTGGCCGACGAGGATGCCTTCGCCGAGCGCCTCCTCGAGGCTCTCGAGGGGGTAGCGCTGTCCGAGCACGCGCAAGGGGGGCGCGGCGGCGACGGGGCTGTCGCCGGTGGGGCCGATCGCGTGGCAGGCGGCGCAGTTCTGGGCGAGGATCCGCTGCCCGCGCAGCTTGTCGCCGTCGTCGGCCTGCGCCCGCGCGAGCGCGGTGACGGCGATGGCGCCGACGGCGACGAGCACCAGCGAGCGGACGAGGGCACCCGCGTTCATGGACGGTCACTCCGGGCCTGAAGCGATTCGCGGCCGGCGCGTCCTGCGCCGGCCCGAGGAGGGTCGTCCGATCATGGTTAACGAGCGGTTAAGGCGGCGATGTGGCCGTGGTCGGGCCGGCGCCGGATCAGGCGATCGGCTCGCGCTTCTCCATCATCTCGACGAAGCGATCGAAGAGGTAATGGCTGTCGCGTGGGCCCGGCGAGGCCTCCGGATGGTACTGGACCGAGAAGGCGGGCTTGTCGGTGAGCGCGATGCCGCAATTCGAGCCGTCGAAGAGCGAGACGTGAGTCTCCGACGCGTTCGCCGGCAGCGTCGCCGTGTCGACCGCGAAGCCGTGGTTCATCGACACGATCTCGACCTTGCCGGTCGTCTTGTCCTTGACCGGATGGTTCGCGCCGTGATGGCCCTGCATCATCTTGGTGGTCTTGGCGCCGATCGCGAGGCCGAGCATCTGGTGGCCGAGGCAGATGCCGAAGGTCGGCACCTTCTCGTCGAGGAGCTTGCGGATCGTCGGCACCGCGTATTCCCCCGTCGCCGCGGGATCGCCGGGGCCGTTCGAGAGGAAGACGCCGTCGGGCGCGAGCGCGAGGATCTCCTCGGCGGGCGTCGTCGGCGGCACCACCGTCACCTTGCAGCCGGCGCGGGCGAGGAGGCGCAGGATGTTGCGCTTGACGCCGTAATCGATCGCGACGACGTGGCGCGTCGCGGTCGCCCGGCGACCGTAGCCGCGCCCGAGCTCCCAGGGCGTCTCGTCCCATTCGTAGCGCTGCGCGGCGCCGACCAGCGGCACGAGGTCCTGACCCGTCATCGAGGGCAGGGTCGCGGCGCGCGCCTTCAACGCCTCGATATCGAAGCGTCCCTCGGGATCGTGCGCGAGGACGGCGTTCGGCATGCCGTTGTCGCGGATGAGCGCCGTCAGCGCGCGGGTGTCGATCCCGCTGATGCCCGGAATGCCGCGCGCCTTCAGCCAGGCGTCGAAATCGCGGCTCGCGCGCCAGCTCGACGGGTCCGAGATCGGGGCGGCGAGCACCACGCCGCGCACGCCCGAGGAGGCGGCGGCGTTCACCGTCTCGGTGTCTTCCTCGTTGGTGCCGACATTGCCGATATGGGGGAAGGTGAAGGTGACGATCTGCCCGGCATAGGAGGGGTCCGTCAGGATCTCCTGGTAGCCGGTCATCGCCGTGTTGAAGCAGACCTCGCCAGCGCTCTCGGTCACGGCTCCGATGCCGTAGCCTTCGAGCACGGTCCCGTCGGCCAAGACGAGGATCGCGGTCGGCGTCGGCTCTTCCCACCCGGAGGCGGTCTTCGGATCGGCTTGCGACATCGGTTCGTTCTCGGCTATGTGCGGGCCGGCGCGCGGGGCGGCGGCCGCGCGGTCGGTCTCGCGGGTCGGCTGTCGATCGGTGAGTTAAGGGTTGTGGCCGCGAAGGTCAACGGCGAACGGGTCGCCACAGCGAGGAGGACCACCACATGCAGATGCTGCTGCGCGAGCGCTTCACGACCGAGATGAAGGACGCGATGAAGGCCGGCGACAAGCGCAAGCTCGGCACCGTGCGCATGATCCAGGCCGCGATCAAGGACAAGGACATCGAGGCCCGCGGCGCCGGCCGCGAGGCGGCCTCCGACGAGGAGATCCTCGCCCTCCTCCAGAAGATGATCAAGCAGCGCCAGGAGAGCGCCGAGGTCTACGCGCAGAACGGCCGCGAGGAGCTCGCGACGGCCGAGCGCGAGGAGGCCGAGATCGTCGCCTCCTTCCTGCCCAAGCAGCTCGACGAGGCCGAGACCCGCGCCGCCGTCGAGGACGCGATCGCGCAGACCGGGGCCGCCACCATGAAGGACATGGGCAAGGTCGTCGGCCACCTGCGCGGCGCCTATGCCGGCCGCATGGATTTCGCCCGCGCGAGCGCGCTCGTGAAGGAGATGCTGCCGAAGGGGTGAGAGGTCGAAGATCCTCCGCCTGCCAGCCTCCACGCCGCGCTCTACGACCCCGCGGCTGCCGGCGCGTCCTCCCGGCGCGATTCGTCCTCGCCATGGGCGGCGAAATCGAGCTCGCCCTGGTCCGGGTCCGCCGGCTCGGGGCGGGCGGCGAGGGCGTCGGCGGCGAAGGCGGCGATGGTGTGGGAGAAGGTCGGGACCGTCTCGACCGCCTCCTCGCCGCGCGGATCGAGCGGAGCGGCGATCGGCGTCGTTCGCGGCAGCGTCTGGAACGGCCCCTGGCGCTCGGCCGGCACGGGGCCGCGCGCGCGCAGGCGCCACACGCAGAAGACGATCGACAGGCCCGCGACGCCCGCGCAGAACACGAACAGCCCGGCCGGGCCGATCCCCTGCATCACGCCGGCCGCGAGCGGCGGGCCCGCGGTGGCGCCGACCGAATAGGCGAGCACGAGCCCGCCCGAGGCGCCGACCCGCTCCTCGCGCGCGAGATGGTCGTTCGTGTGCGCGACGCACAGGGGATAGGCGACGAAGCCGATACCCCCGAACAGAGCGCCGAGCGCCACCATCGCGGGGAAGCCGAGCGCGGGCGCGCCGATCATCGCGAGGCTCGCCACCGTCAGCGCCACGATCACCCAGACGATGACGAGGCGACGATCGTAGAGATCCGAGATCCGCCCGAGCGGCCATTGCAGCAGCACGCCGCCGAAGATCACCGCGCTCATGAAGGTCGCCGTCTGCGACAGGTCGAGCCCCGCGCCCGAGGCGTAGATCGGACCGAGCCCGTAGAAGGCGCCGAGGATCAGCCCCGAGGAGAGACAGCCGAAGATGCCGAGCGGCGAGGCCTCCCACAGCCGCCGGAAGCTCAGCGAGACGACGTTCGGCAGCATCGGCGGCGCGCGCGGGCTCATCGCGACGGGCACGACCGCGAGCGTCATCGTGATCGCGACGAGGACGAAGATGAGGTAGCCGGAGGGGTCCGGCACGTTCAGCACGAATTGCCCCGCGCCTTGCGCGAAATAGAGGCAGGTCATGTAGATCGCGAGCAGCGTGCCGCGGTTCTCGGCGGTCGCCGAATCGTTGAGCCAGCTCTCGATGCACACGAACAGGCCGGCCATGCAGAAGCCCTGGATCAGCCGGTTGAGCGACCAGGGGAGGGGATCGACGAGGATCGGATAGGCGAGCGCGCCCACCGCCATGACGGCGGCGAAGGCGGCGAAGGCGCGGACGTGGCCGACCGCCTTCACCACCCGGAAGGAGAGGAGCGAGCCGAGCGTCAGACCCAGGAAATAGGCGGCCATCACGAGGCCGATCACGAGGGTGGAGGCCTCCGCGGCTTCGAGCCGCACGCTGACCACGGTGCCGAGCGGGCCGGAGCCGGCGGTGAGCAGGATCACGGCGAGGAGGAGGGCGAGAACGGGGGTGACGGCGGCGCGCATGACGGGACGTGGAGGCTTTCGTTCTTCTGCGGCGGCGCGCGGACCGGCGCGCCGAGGTGCGGGTTGGCGCGCGAGTGTAGCCGAATTGCGACGGCGCGCGACCGCCCGCGAGGTACGTCTCTTGCTTCTGCGGGTGCGAGCATGTCGGGGGTGGCGTCGAGCCTGGCCATAATCGCCGCATCCGCTGTGAAGCGGATGCAAGTCGGCCGGGTCTCTGTCACACTCACGCATGTGAGCGAGTCGCGAGTGGCTGCGGCCTTCCGGTTCGGCGAGCTTGTCGCACCGTGGCGGGGCGCGACAAACGGTCGAGCCTTGGCCGCATTCTCCCGGCAACCTTCGGCGCAGTTCGGGGGTTCACTATCGAGATTGGGACGACGGGGCGAGGCGAGCGGCCATGTATCCTAACGACGACCTCTTCACCACCTTCGCGCAGATGTACGATCGGCGGCGCGAGACCGAGATGTCCCTGATGGACTATCTCGAAGGGTGCAAATCCGATCCGATGATGTACGCGAGCGCGCCCGAGCGCATCCTCGCGGCGATCGGCGAGCCGGAGATGGTCGACACCGCGAAGGATCCGCGGCTCGGGCGCATCTTCATGAACCGCACGATCCGCATCTACCCGGCCTTCGCCGAGTTCTACGGCATGGAGGAGACGATCGAGCGGATCGTGTCCTTCTTCCGCCACGCGGCGCAGGGGCTCGAGGAGCGCAAGCAGATCCTCTACCTGCTCGGGCCCGTCGGCGGCGGCAAGTCGTCGCTCGCCGAGCGGCTCAAGGCGCTGATGGAGGTGCACCCGGTCTACGTGCTGAAGGCGGGCAACGAGCTCTCGCCGGTGTTCGAGAGCCCGCTCGGCCTGTTCGACCCCGAGCGGATGGGCGAGGGGATCGAGGACCGCTACGGCATCCCGCGCCGGCGCCTCACCGGGCTGATGAGCCCCTGGGCGCTCAAGCGGCTCGACGAGTTCGGCGGCGACATCTCGCGCTTCAAGGTGGTGAAGATCAACCCCTCGCGCCTGCGCCAGATCTCCATCGCCAAGACCGAGCCCGGCGACGAGAACAACCAGGACATCTCCTCGCTCGTCGGCAAGGTCGACATCCGCAAGCTGGAGACGCTCTCGCAGAACGACCCCGACGCGTATTCCTATTCGGGCGGGCTCAACCGCGCGAACCAGGGCGTGCTCGAATTCGTCGAGATGTTCAAGGCGCCGATCAAGATGCTCCACCCGCTGCTGACGGCGACGCAGGAGGGCAATTACGTCGGCACCGAGAACATCGGCGCGATCCCCTTCCAGGGCATCATCCTCGCGCATTCGAACGAGGCCGAGTGGCAGAGCTTCCGCACGAACAAGAACAACGAGGCCTTCATCGACCGCATCTACGTCATCAAGGTGCCCTATTGCCTGCGGGTCACCGAGGAGACGAAGATCTACGACAAGCTGATCCGCACCTCCGAACTCGCCGAGGCCCCCTGCGCGCCGAGCACGCTCGACATGCTGGCGCGCTTCGCGGTGCTCTCGCGGCTGCGCGAGCACGAGAACTCGAACATCTATTCCAAGATGCGCGTCTACGACGGCGAGAGCCTCAAGGAGGTCGATCCGCGGGCGCGCTCCATCCAGGAATATCGCGACGCGGCCGGCGTCGACGAGGGCATGGACGGCGTGTCCACCCGCTTCGCCTTCAAGGTGCTCGCCGCGACCTTCAACCACGACACGACCGAGATCGCCGCCGATCCGGTGCACCTCATGTACGTGCTCGAACAGACGGTGCGCCGCGAGCAATTGCCGGACGAGACGGAGAAGCGCTATATCGAGTTCATCAAGGCCGAGCTCGCGCCGCGCTACGCCGAGTTCATCGGCAACGAGATCCAAAAGGCCTATCTCGAATCCTACCACGATTACGGGCAGAACCTGTTCGACCGCTATGTCGACTACGCGGATGCCTGGATCGAGGATCAGGACTTCAAGGATCCGGACACCGGCCAGCTCCTCAACCGCGAGCTCCTCAACCAGGAGCTGACGAAGATCGAAAAGCCGGCGGGCATCGCCAACCCGAAGGATTTCCGCAACGAGGTGGTGAAGTTCGCTCTGCGCTCGCGGGCGAGCCACGGCGGCAAGAACCCGTCCTGGACCTCGTACGAGAAGTTGCGCGAGGTCATCGAGCGGCGCATGTTCAGCCAGGTGGAGGAGCTCCTGCCGGTGATCTCCTTCGGCTCCAAGAAGGATTCGGAGACCGAGAAGAAGCATTCCGATTTCGTGGACCGCATGACCGAGCGCGGCTACACGGAGCGCCAGGTACGACGCCTGGTGGAATGGTACATGCGCGTGAAGCAGGCGGGCTGATCGGGAGGCCCGCGAGCGAAGAGGCGCCTTGATGTATATCGTCGACCGCCGCCTCAATCCGGGCGGCAAGAGTCTCGCGAACCGCCAGCGCTTTCTGCGCCGGGCGAAGGCTTTGGTGAAGCGGGCCGTTCGCGAGAGCTCGAAGGAGCGCAGCATCAAGGATCTCGAGGCGGGCGGGGAGGTCTCGATCCCGCTCGACGGGGTGCGCGAGCCGCGTCTGCGCCGCTCCTCCGAGGGCGGCATTCGCGACCACCTGTTGCCCGGCAACAAGGACTACGTCGAGGGCGAGCGCATCCCGCGCCCGCCCGGCGGGGCCGGCGGCGGCGGCTCTCAGGGCTCGCCCGGCGGCGAGGGCGAGGACGATTTCCGCTTCGCGCTCTCCCACGAGGAATTCGTCGACCTCTTCCTCGAGGATCTGGAGCTCCCCGATCTCGCCAAGCGTAAGCTCGCGACGACCGAGCAGGTGAGCTGGCGGCGCGCCGGCTTCTCGGTGACCGGCTCGCCGGCCAATCTCGCGGTGACGCGCACGATGCGCAACTCCCTGTCGCGCCGCATCGCGCTGCGCCGCCCGCGCGCGGACGCGATCGCCGCGCTCGAGGCGGAGATCGAGGCGCTCGAGCGGGAGGGGGACGATCCCGTCCGGCTCGAGGAGGCGCGCGAGGAGCTCGCCCGGATGCGCACGCGCACGCGCGCGATCCCCTGGATCGACCCGATCGACCTGCGCTATCGCCGCTCGGAGGCGACGCCGCGGCCGGTCGCGCAGGCGGTGATGTTCTGCCTCATGGACGTCTCGGGCTCGATGACCGAGCACATGAAGGATCTGGCCAAGCGCTTCTTCACGCTGCTCTACCTCTTCCTGAAGCGACGCTACAAACACGTGGACATCGTCTTCATCCGCCACACGCACGAGGCCTCCGAGGTCGACGAGGACACGTTCTTCTACTCTCCGGAGACCGGCGGCACCGTCGTCTCGACCGCGCTCGAGGAGATGATCCGCGTCATGCGCGAGCGCTACCGGCCGGAGGACTGGAACATCTACGCCGCGCAGGCCTCCGACGGCGACAACACCTCGTCGGACAACGCCAAGACGGCCCATCTCCTCACGCAGGAGATCCTGCCGGCCTGCCAGTATTTCGCCTATCTCGAGGTCGGCCGCGAGGACGACAGCCCGATGGGCTTCGGCTATCGGCAATCGGATCTGTGGCGCACCTACGATCTCGCCCGCACGGCCGGCGCCCAGATCGCGATGCGCAAGGTCCGCCACCGCCGCGACATCTATCCCGTCTTCCGCGAGCTCTTCTCGAAGAAGAGCGACGCGCGTACGGCCTGATCGGCCGCGGAGCAAGCCCATGTCCCTCGTGACCCGCGACCGTCCGCCCCTCGTGACCCCCGCGACCAGCGGTGGTGGCGGCCTCCTGTTCGAGGGGGCGGACTGGGATTTCGCGACCATCCAGCGGATGTACGACGCGATCGAGGAGATCGGCGTCGAGGGGCTCGGGCTCGACGTCTACCCCAACCAGATCGAGGTGATCACGGCCGAGCAGATGCTCGACGCCTATTCCTCGATCGGCATGCCGCTCTTCTACAAGCACTGGTCCTTCGGCAAGCATTTCGCTGCGCACGAGGCCTCCTACCGCAAGGGGATGCGGGGGCTCGCCTACGAGATCGTCATCAATTCGAACCCGTGCATCTCGTACATCATGGAGGAGAACACGGCGACGATGCAGGCGCTCGTCATCGCGCACGCGGCGTTCGGCCACAACCATTTCTTCAAGAACAACTACCTCTTCAAGCAATGGACCGATGCCGACGGCATCCTCGATTATCTCGAATTCGCCAAGGGCTTCATCGCCGATTGCGAGGAGCGCTACGGCCACGGGCCGGTCGAGCAGGTGCTCGACGCCGCGCACGCGCTGATGGGCCAGGCGGTCCACCGCTATCCGCGGAAGGCGCGGCCGGATCTGCGCTCGGAGGAGCGGCGCGAGCACGAGCGGCGGCTCCACGAGGAGCAGATGTACAACGACCTCTGGCGCACGGTCCCGACGAAGGAGCGCAGCGCGCCCGACGACGCGGACCTGATGCGCCGGCGCGCGCTCCTGCAATTGCCGCAGGAGAACCTGCTCTACTTCCTCGAGAAGACCGCGCCCAAACTCGCGCCTTGGCAGCGCGAGATCCTGCGCATCGTGCGCCTCATCGCGCAATATTTCTACCCGCAGGGCCAGACCAAGGTGATGAACGAGGGCTGCGCCACCTTCGTCCATTACAAGATCATGACGCGGCTGCACGAAGAGGGCCGCATCTCGGACGGCGCGATGCTCGAATTCCTGCGCTCGCACACGAACGTCGTCTACCAGCCGACCTTCGACCAGCCGCATTTCTCGGGCTTCAACCCCTACGCGCTCGGCTTCGCCATGATGCAGGACATCGAGCGCATCGTCACCGACCCCTCGGCCGAGGACCGCGAGTGGTTCCCGGACATCGCCGGCACGGGCGACGCGATGGCGGTCCTGCGCGACGTGTGGGCGAATTACCGCGACGAAAGCTTCATCCTGCAATATCTCTCGCCGCGCCTGATGCGCCACTTCAAGCTGTTCCACGTCGTCGACGACGAGGACGAGCCCGAGCTCCACGTCGAGGCCATCCACGACGAGCGCGGCTACCGGCGCCTGCGCCGCGCGCTCGCCCGCCAATACGACGTCGCCTATCTCGACCTCGACATCCAGATCGTCGACGTCGATCTCGCCGGCGACCGCCGCCTGATCGTCCAACACAACGTCCTCAACCGCATCACCCTAGAGGAGACGGATGCGCGGCGGACGCTGCAGCACCTGGCGGATCTGTGGGGGTATGATGTGTTGATGAAGGAGGTCGACCCGGAGACGGGGATGATTTTGAAGGAGCATACGGCGAGTGCGAGAAGGCGGTTTGGGTAGGTCGTGTCATCCCCGGCCGGAGCCGCGAAGCGGCGGAGGGGAAGGGGACCCAGCGCAAAAATTGGCTGCGCAGCAAGCACTTGCTGGCGGCGACCAGCCGCCTGGACGGCGGCGCAGGAGCGTGCTGACGCACGCGTCTTCCTGTGCTGGGTCCCCTTCCCCTCCGCACGCTTTGCGTGCTCCGGCCGGGGATGACACGTTTGCGCGCGCTGCGTGATCGTAGAATGCCGGATTGCGACGCTCCACGCTCTGTCGAAAATCGACGGAGCAGCTGCGGGGCGCACGATGTCCGTATACTTCGTCTACATGCTGGCCGGCCGGCGCAACGGCACGCTCTATATTGGCGTGACGAGCGATCTCGTCCGCCGCATGGGAGAACACAAGGCGCTCGCCGTGCCGGGGTTCACCCGCAAGTACCGCGTGATCGATCTCGTCTATTTCGAGACCTATAGCGAGATCAACGAGGCGATCGCGCGGGAGAAGCAGCTCAAGGGCTGGAACCGGGCGTGGAAGATCAAGCTCATCGAGGCGGGTAATCCGGGCTGGAACGACCTCGAGCCGTGGTGAGGCGTGGAAAGCGCCCCCGGTGTCATCCCCGGCCGGAGCCGCGCAGCGGCGGAGGGGAAGGGGACCCAGCGCGAAAATTGCTTGCGCAGCAAGCACTTGCTGGCGGCGACGAGCCGCCTGGACGGCGGCGCAGGAGCGTGCTGACGCACGCGTCTTCCTGTGCTGGGTCCCTTCCCCTCCGCACGCTACGCGTGCTCCGGCCGGGGATGACACGTTGCGTGCTGCTCACCCCCTCTCCCGAAACCGCACCCCCACCCCGCCCCCGTTCTCCCCGATAAACTCCACCCCCGCATCCTCGAACGTCCGCCGGAGCGTGTTCGCCGTCATCTGGTAGCCGCCGAGCGGGCCGGTTTCCGATTCCATGCGCTTGATGGTGGCGACGGAGACGCCGGAATGGGTGGCGAGGTCGTGTTGGCTCCAGCGCAGCAGGCCGCGGGCGGCGCGCATCTGCTCGCTGGTGATGCGGGGAGGCTGCGGAGACATCTTGCGCTAATTTCGCTCATCTGGTAGATATGAGCGCATCCCGGCGATCCGCTCGGGCGAGACTATTCGCATCACCTGACCCCATCAACCGGAGCACCTCCCTTGTCCCCACACGATCCCGCCCCCGCCTGCCCCCTCGCCGCCCTCCTCGCGGAGGCGCTCGTTCTCATCGAGCGGCGGTCGGCGGCCGACGTCGCGATGCGGGATGCGGTGGAGGCGTGGAAAGTGGGGGCGGCGCGGCGGGCGGTGGAGGAGATCTCGGCGACGCTGGAGCACCTCGCCGCGCGGGCCTGCGACCACCGGCCGACCTCGCGCGAGGGGGCCTTGTTCGCGATCGTGCTCGCGGCGGCGGAGGCGGATGCGCTCGCGACCTGCGACGACACGCAATCCGAGCGCGTCCACCGCCGCCTGCGCCGCCACCTATACGCGTTGCGCGCCTTCCTCGAGACCGGCGACACCCGCGTCCCCGCCCCCGTCTCCGCCTATTGGATGCGCGCGGAGACGGACCCGCACGCGGCGCTCGCCGGGTGAGGGGAGGGGGCCCTCACCCGACCTCCGCGCGCATCGGGATCGCGGGGACGAGGCCCGTGCGGGCGGCGTAGCGCTCGGTCATCCAGGCGCAGAAATTGCCGAACTCGGCATTGTCCCGCGGCGGGCTCGTGTGATGGGGGGCGAGGCCGAGATGCTCGGGGGTGAAGCAGAAGGTGACGGTGACGTCGAACTCCGCGAGCGCGTCCATCATCCGGTCGAACCAGGCGAGCGCGTTGGGGCGAAAGCTGTCGGCCCAGGAGAGGCCGGTGCGCAGGCGGCGCACGCCGAGCCGGCGCATCCAGGCGACCGCCTCCTCGAGGCGATGATCCTCGAAGTGGAACCATTGGCACAGGCCGAAGTCGGGCGCGCAATCGCCGAATGTGGCGAGCGCGGGCTTGGGCGTGCCGTCCTCGCGGATCAGCCCCATGTAGAAATGGCGGTAATAGGAGGAGCCCTCCGCCTCGCGGTGGCGCGTCGTCGCGCCCCAGGATTGCGGCAGGTCGAAGAGCGAGTACCAGTGCACCCGCGGCACGAGCCCGCGCAACAGCTCGTGCGTGCGCGACAGCCCCCAATCCTGCACCTCCTCGGCCCCGAAACTCGACACGCCGACCTCGCTCACCCAGACCGGCAGCCGGGTGACGGCGCGGATCTCGGCGATCTTGTCGGGCCAGGCCGCGATCGGCCACAGGTTCCAGTCGAGCGGGAAGCCGTGTACCGCGATCGCCTCGACATGGTCGAGGACGCCGCGCGCGGCGAGATTCCCCACGAAGTTCGGATCGATCGGCGACATGCCGCCCAACACGCGCGGGATGCGCGGCTCCACCGCCCGGATCGCGCAGGCGGCCTCGATCGCCATCTCGGCGAAGAGCTTGAAATCGGGATCGAGCTCGAGGTCCCAATGCGACTTGTTGTTGGGCTCGTTCCAGATCATCGCCGCTTCGATCATGCCTGTCGCCCTCTCATTGTCGGTCGTCGTTCAGTCACTTCGTCGAGCCCCGCGCCGGATAGACCGCGCCCGCGCCGACGCCCGGCTCGGCGCGGGCGCAGACGAAGACTTCCTTCTCCGGTTGTGCGAAGGGGCGGAAGCCCGCCGAGCGGAGCATGGCGAGGCTGCAGGCCTTGTTGGGCGCCCACCAATTGGTGTCGTCGCCGCAATAGGCCTTCTCGATGAAATGCAGCTTCGGAAAGCCCGGCTCGTCGAAGGCCTCCATGTCGAAGAAATCGGCGTCGGCGGGCGGCTCGTAGACCTCGCGGGCGCCGCGCTGCAGCGATTGGTAGACGAGAACGTCGCCCGCCACGTGCTCGTGGATCAGGTCGAGCGCAAGCAGCGGATGGCGCAGGTGGTAGAGGACGCCCATGAAGAGCACGAGGTCGAAGCGCTCGCCGAGCGCCGCGACGTCGTACACCGACAGGTCGCGGATCTCGACGTCGGAATGGCCGAGCACCTCCGCAGCGAAGGCGGCCTGGGCGCGGTAGCGCGGATCGGGCTCGATGCCGACGACGCGCCCGGCGCCGCGCGCCTTCAGCGCCGCGCAGTAGAACCCGGAATTGCAGCCGATGTCGAGGACCGTGCGGCCCTCCAGATCGTCCGGCAGCGCATGGCAGATCCGCCGCCACATGATGCCGGGGAAATCGCCGAGGAAATGGTCCGGCGCCGTCCATTCGCCCGCCAGGTAGAGATTGTGGAACCAGGGTCCGAGCTCGGCGATGCGCGCGGCAATCGCCTTCTGCGACAGGCTCATGCGGAGACCTCCGGAAGATCGAGCGCCGGACGGCGGTTGAGCAGGAGGAGGCGCGCTCCGCCCTCGCCGAACGCGAGGGTGGCGAGGCTCGCGGGCGCGATCTCGAGGGCGAGCGCGGCGCGTTGGGGCAGGCCGAGCGCGCGGCAGAGCGCGGCGCGGATCGTGTCGAGATGCGAGACGAGCGCCACCTCGCCCCCGCGCGGATGGGCCTCGCGCAAGGCGTCGACGAGGGCGAGCACGCGCGCGGCGACCGCGTCCATGGTCTCCCCGGCGGGGGTCGCGGCGGCGTCGCGCTCGGCATTCCAGGCGCGCCATTGCGGGTCGTGCTCGAGGGCGGCGAAGGTCTCGCCTTGCCAGCGGCCGAAATCGATCTCGTCGAGCGCGGCGTCGATGGTGATCGGGCGGCCGCGCGCGACGATCTCGGCGGTCTCGACCGTGCGCGGCTGCGGACTGGCGACGATCGCGGAGAGCGGACGGCCCGCGAGCATCGCCGCGAGCGCGGCCGCCTCGGCGAGACCCTCGGGCGAAAGGCGCACCTGCGGATTGCGGCCCGCGAGCGCGTCGGTGCCGTGATCGTGCGTCGCGTGGCGCAGGAAGTGGACGAGGAGCGCCATCAGCCCTCCGCGTCCCCCGTCCCGCGGGCCGCGCCGTCGTCGGCTTCCGCGAACCGGATCGCGCGGGCGCGCGCCTCCGCATCCGTGAATTGCTCGGGCGGCGATTTCATCAGATAGCTCGACGGCCCCACCAGCGCCCCCGAAAGCCCGCGATCGAGCCCGAGCTTGGCGAAGCGCACCGCGTCGACGACGATGCCCGCCGAATTCGGGCTGTCCCAGACCTCGAGCCGCATCTCGAGCGAGATCGGCGCGCCGCCGAAGGCGGTGCCCTCCATGCGGATATGCGCCACCTTGCGGTCGCCGAGCCAGGGCACGTGGTCGGAGGGGCCGATATGGATGTCGCGCGGGTCCATCGGCGTGTCGAGCTGGCTGTCGACGGCGCGCGTCTTGGAGATCTTCTTCGATTCGAGCCGCTCGCGCTCGAGCATGTTCTCGAAATCCGAATTGCCGCCGACGTTCAACTGGTAGGTGCGGTCGAGCCGCACGCCGCGCTCGCGGAAGAGATTGGCGAGGACGCGATGGGTGATGGTGGCGCCGACCTGGCTCTTGATGTCGTCGCCGACGATCGGCACGCCCGCCGCCTCGAAGCGCGCGCGCCAGGCGGGGTCGGAGGCGAGGAAGACGGGCATGCAATTGACGAAGGCGCAGCCCGCCTCCATCGCGCGCTCGGCGTAGAATTCCGCCGCCTTCTGCGATCCGACCGGGAGGTATGAGACGAGGACGTGCGTGCCGGTGCGACGCAGGGTCTCGGTCACGTCGGCGACGGGTTCCTCGCTCTCGCGCACGTGCCGACGCAGATAGAGGCCGAGCCCGTCGAGGGTGGGCCCGCGCGAGACGCGGATGCCCGTCGGCGGCACGTCTGCGAAGCGCAGCGTGTCGTTGGGGGCGGCGTGGATCGCCTCGGCGACGTCGCGGCCCACCTTGCCCTCGATCACGTCGAAGGCGCAGGCGATCTCGATGTCGGAGGGGCGATAGCCGCCGATCTCGGCGCTCATCAGCCCGGGGATCGGCGCGTTCGCCTCGGCCCGCCCGTAATGGGACAGGCCCTGCGCGAAGGCGCTCGCGCAATTGCCGACCCCGACGATGCCGACCCGCACCCGCTCCGCGGCCATGGCGGCCCTCCCTCTCGCAGACGATCCGCACGGGTGACGCGGGACGCTACGGTCTGGTTCCGGAGAAGATGCACATTCGCGGGGGCGGCTCCGAAGGGGAGGCGGGCGGGCGTGGGAATCCTTCCCTCGCCCGCCCGCACCTCATCGCCGCCGCGGCACCACCCTTACGCGAGGAAGGCCCGCGCGCGGTCGAGGTCCTCGCGCACGAGGCCGTGGCCGGTCGGAAGGCGGACGTGCTCGACGTCCGCGCCGGCCTCCGCGAGGCGGCTCGCGAGGCCCGCCGCGTCGTGCGCCGGCACGATCGGGTCCATCGCCCCGCTCGCGATCAGCACGCGCGTGCCGGGGATCGGCGCCTCGGGCGGCGTCGCGAGCGGCTGCATCGCCCGCCACAGCACCGCCCCCGCGAGCGCCTGCGGGCGCAGGTAGAGGAGGGCCGCGGCGATGTTCGCCCCGTTCGAGAAGCCCACCGCGACCGGCGCCGCGAGCCCGTAGGCGGCGCGGGCCTCGTCGAGGAAGGCGGCGAGCTCGAGCGCGCGCGCCCGCACGTCCGCCTCGTCGAAGACGCCCTCCGACAGGCGCCGGAAGAAGCGCGGCATGCCGTTCTCGAGCACCTTGCCGCGCAGCGAGAGGACGGCGCGGCCCGGTGCGATCTCGGGGGCGAGCGGCAGGAGGTCGCGCTCGTCGCCGCCCGTCCCGTGCAGGAGGAGGATCGGCGCGCGATCGGCCGCACCCGGCACGTGGACGTGGACGAACGGGTTCGTGAAGGGATGATCCGTCATGGCGCGTCTCCGAGGGAAGGCAGGACCGCCTCGATCGCCGCACGGCGGCTCTCGAGGGGGGGCGGCAGCTTGAGCGTGGTCCCGAGCGCGCCGGGCGCCTCGTCGATCGCGAAGCCGGGATCGTCGGTCGCGATCTCGAAGAGCACGCCGCCGGGCTCGCGGAAATAGACCGAGCGGAAGTAGTTGCGGTCCTTCTGTTCGGTCGCGGCGATGCCGAGGCCGCGCAGGCGCGCCACCATGTCCGCCTGGGCCGCGTCGTCGGCGGCGCGGAAGGCGACGTGGTGGACCGAGCCCCGGCCGAGGCGCGGCGCGGGGCCGTCCTCCACCACGAGCTCGACGCCCGCGCCGATGCGCGCCTCGCCCTCGAAGCGCACGCGCATGCCGCGCCCCTCGCCCTCCTCGCCGACGCGGCGCATGCCGAAGACCTCTTCGAGCACGCGCGCCGTCGGCGCGATCGCGGGGACGGCGAGCGTCACCGCATCGACCCCGCGGATCGCGTCGGAAGCGGGCACGCCGCCGCCGTCGTAGGCGGGCGCGGTCTCGAGACCGGGCACGCCGACGAGCGCGTAGCGCATGCCGTCCGGATCGGCGAAGGGCACGACCGTGCGGGAGAAGCGCGTCACCGGGGGATCGTAGGCGACGCCGTTCTCGGCGAGACGCCCGATCCAGGCGCCGATCGCGCCCTGCGGCACGGCGAGCGCGGTCTCACGCGTCTCGCCGGTGCCGGCCCGGCCGGGCGCGCCCTGCACCCAGGGGAAATGGGTGAGGATCGTCCCCGGCGAGCCAGCCTCGTCGCCCCAATAGAGGTGCCAGGTGCCGGGATCGTCGAAGTTCACGGTGCGCTTCACGAGGCGCAGGCCGAGGATGCGGGCGTAGAAGTCGCGATGGCGGCGCGGATCGCCGGCGATCGCGGTGACGTGGTGGAGACCGGTGGAAGGCATGGTGGGCCTCGTCGGGTTCGTCTTCGGTGATGATGTAGCATATGCGTTCCCGAAAGTTTCGCGGGAGAGGGGAAAGGTTCTCCTTGCGACGGCGCAAAGACGCTCACGCTGCGGCATCCGCCAGCCCGGCAAGCCCCCCTTAACCTGAACGCCGATTCAGATTGCCCCGTTAACCCGCCGATGAGCGCCCGGCGCGATGCTTTCCCGCAGACAGGAGACCGGTCCATCCGAGAAAAGAGACCGGGGAGGCGTCGAACATGATCAACGAAGACTTTCGCCGATTTGCCGATCGTGCCGTCGAGGCGGGTCGTATGACTGCAGCCGACGTGTCGCGGCTGAGCGAGATCGCTCTCGCGCAAGGTCTCGCCAGCCGCGAGGAGGCGGACGTCCTGATCGCGCTCGATCGGACGGTGCCCCGCGCGGAGGACGCCGCCGCCCGATGGTCCGAGCTGATGACCGCGCTCCTCGTCGATTTCGTGGTGTGGAGCGCGCGTCCGACGGGCTATGTCGACGCCAAGACCGCGCGCTGGCTCGTCACGGCGCTCAATGCCTGCGGCGGGCCGACGGAGAACGCGCGGCGCGCGGTCGCCGCCATCGTGCGGGAGGCGCAGCGCGTCGACGAGGCGCTGCTCGTCTTCGTGATGCGCGGCGGCGTCATGCGCATGCGCGACCTCTTCGACGGGCAGGGGCCGGAGACCGACGGCTCCACCCCCCGCCGCTCCGGCACCCGCGCCACGAGGGCGGCGTGAGGCGGGCGATCGTCTGGGGCGCTCGGGAGCGTCGTCCTTGAGCGTTACGACGACGCCCCTTCGCGCCTGCGGCGCGAACGACCCCGTCCGACCCGTCGCCTGAGGAGCCGGGCCGCCTTTCGCCGAGAGTCTGTGAATCCTCCGGAGGTTGTCATCCCGGGCCGCGAAGCGGACCCGGGACCCATAACCTCCGACGACCGTTCGAGCGCGCATGCCGCGCTCGATCCGCGACCTTTGCGCAGCTTTCGATGGAGAAACGCAGCCTACAGGCTGCGACCGACACGTCGTGGGTATGGGTCCCGGATCGCCTTCGGCGTCCGGGATGACACCGCACGGTGGAGTTGAGCCGATGGAGAAGCGCGGCATTTCGGACCACGCCTCCTCTCGCGCGCCCCCCTTGCCCCGCTTCGCGCGAGCGTGCACACAAACCGGACGCGCATTTCGCGAGGGCAGGGGGCACGCGTGCAGCCTGAGAACGACGCCGTGCGCCCGGCGCACCCCACATTGCGCGAGGCGCTCGCGGTGTGGACGCGCATCGCGCTCCTGTCCTTCGGCGGCCCGGCCGGTCAGATCGCGGTAATGCACCGCATCCTCGTCGAGGAGAAGCGCTGGATCGGCGAGAGCCGGTTCCTGCACGCGCTCAATTTCTGCATGCTGCTGCCGGGGCCGGAGGCGCAGCAATTGTGCATCTATATCGGCTGGCTCCTGCACCGCACGCTCGGCGGGATCATCGCGGGCGTGCTGTTCGTGCTGCCCGGCGTCGTCTCGATCATGGCGCTGAGCTTCGTCTACGCGCTCTACGGCAATGTCGGATTCGTCGAGGCCTTGTTCTTCGGGCTCAAGGCCGCCGTCCTCGCGATCGTGCTGCAGGCGCTCGTGCGCATCGGCTCGCGCGCCCTGCGCAACGGCGCCATGGTCGCGATCGCGGCCGCGGCCTTCGTCGCGATCTTCGTGTTCGACATCGCCTTCCCGCTGATCATCGCGGGCGCCGCGCTCGTCGGTTTCGTCGGCGCGCGCCTCGGCTACGAGGCGTTCGGCGGGGGCGGGGGGCACGCGAGGCTCGGGCGGCTGCACGTCGCGGATGCCGACAGCGCGCTCGGCGAGGACGTGCCCGCCCATGCCCGCCCGAGCCCCGCCCAGGCCCTGCGGATCTCGGCGATCTGCCTCGTCCTGTGGCTCGCGCCCGTCGCGCTCCTCCTCGCGACCTTGGGCTTCGGCCACGTCTTCACCGACATCGCGCTGTTCTTCTCCGCCATGGCGGTCGTCACCTTCGGCGGGGCCTATGCGGTGCTCGCCTTCGTCGCGCAGGAGGCGGTGGGGACCTTCGGCTGGCTCGCGCCGGGCGAGATGCTCGACGGGCTCGGCATGGCGGAGACCACGCCCGGCCCGCTCATCATGGTGACGCAGTTCGTCGGCTTCATGGGCGCGCTGCGCGATCCGGGCGGGCTGCACCCGCTCGTCGCGGGGACGCTCGGCGGGCTCCTCACCACCTGGGTGACCTTCGCGCCCTGCTTCCTGTGGATCTTCCTCGGCGCGCCCTTCGTCGAGCGCCTGCGCGAGAACCGGGCTCTGTCGGCCGCGCTCTCGGCGGTGACGGCGGCGGTGGTGGGCGTGATCCTCAACCTCGCCGTCTGGTTCGGCCTGCACGTGCTCTTCGCCGAGGTCGCCACGTTCACCGGGCTAGGCATGCGCATGGACGTGCCGGTGCTCGCGACGCTCGACCCGGCCGCCGCTTTGCTGGTGGCGGGCGCGCTCGTCGCGGTTTTCGTGCTGAAGCTCGGCGTGTTCACGGTCCTCGCCGGCAGCGCCGCCGCCGGCATCGTCCTCCACCTCGTGGGGATCGTGGGCTGACGGTTCGACGAACTTTCGCCTCGTCCTGCGATGCCGTCATTCCGGGGCGCGATAGCGAGCCCGGAAGCCAGACTCCCGACGTCCGGTGAGCAGCCTGTAGGCTGCGTCCTTCGACGCGTCCATGGGCTCGGGTTTTCAAGCGAGCGCGCATGCGCGCTCGAACCAGCGTCGTGGATCTGGGTTCCGGGCTCGCTTCGCGACCCGGAATGACGGGTGGGTGGGGGATGATGCCATAGCTCCGAGGCGCCGTCGCGGGAACAACAGCGTGCTCGCTCTTTCCTTTTCGGAAACAATCCAAGTCGCGCCCGCCGATTGATCCGCGGCGCGCCGGGGGGTAGCGAAGACGGGAGAGAGCGCGCGCGCACCTTTCGCGCGCCAGGGAGGAGCTGTCATGACGAACCGGATCGACGCCTTCGGGCTCAAGGTGGCCGAGCCTCTGCACGCCTTCGTCGAGCGCGAGGCGCTGCCCGGCACCGGCGTGTCCGCGCAGGCGTTCTGGCAAGGCCTCTCCGCGCTCGTGCACGATCTCACCCCGAAGAACCGCGCGCTGATCGAGAAGCGCGAGGCGATCCAGGCGAAGATCGATGCCTGGCATCTCGAGCGCCGCGGGCAGCCCCACGACGCCGGCGCCTACCGCGCCTTCCTCGAGGAGATCGGCTACATCGTCCCCGAGGGGCCGGACTTCTCCATCGACACCGCGAATGTCGACCCGGAAATCGCCGCGATCGCGGGGCCGCAGCTCGTCGTGCCGGTGACGAACGCGCGCTACGCGCTCAACGCCGCCAATGCCCGCTTCGGATCGCTCTACGACGCGCTCTACGGCACCGACGCGCTCGGCGACAAGCCGCAGGGCACGGGCTACGACCCGGAGCGCGGCGCGCGCGTCATCGCCTTCGCCAAGAGCTTTCTCGACCAGGCGGCGCCGCTCGCGACCGCGCGCCATGCGGACGCGACCGGCTACCGCGTCGAGAGCGGCGCACTCGTGGTGGAGACCGCCGACGGCGACGCCCGGCTCGCCGATCCCGCGCGCTTCGCGGGCTTCCGCGGCGCGCCCTCCGCACCCGAGGCGGTGCTCCTCGTCAATAACGGCCTGCATGTCGAGATCGTGATCGACCGCGCGCACGCGATCGGGAAGACCGATCGAGCGGGCGTCGCGGACGTCGTCCTGGAGAGCGCCGTCTCGACGATCATGGATTGCGAGGACTCCGTCGCGACGGTCGACGCGCAGGACAAGGTCCTCGCTTATCGCAATTGGCTCGGTCTCATGAAGGGCGACCTCGTCGAGGAGGTGACGAAGGGCGGTCGCACCTTCGCCCGCCGCCTCGTCGAGGACCGCGTCTACACCGCGCCCGACGGCGGCGAGCTGCGGCTGCACGGCCGCTCCCTGATGCTCGTGCGCAATGTCGGCCACCTGATGACGAACCCGGCCGTCCTCGATCGCGACGGGGCGGAGGTGTTCGAGGGGCTCCTCGACGCGGCGATCACGTCGCTGATCGCGATGCACGACCTGAAGGGGCAGGGGCCGGGGAATTCCCGCGCGGGCTCGGTCTACATCGTCAAGCCGAAGATGCACGGGCCGGAGGAAGTCGCGTTCACGAACGAGATCTTCGGGCGCGTGGAGGCGATGCTCGGGCTCGCGCAGAACACGCTCAAGGTCGGCATCATGGACGAGGAGCGCCGCACCACGGTGAACCTCAAGGAGTGCATCCGCGCGGCGAAGTCCCGCGTCGTGTTCATCAATACGGGCTTCCTCGACCGCACCGGCGACGAGATCCACACCTCGATGGAAGCCGGGCCGATGATCCGCAAGGCGGACATGAAGGGCCAGCCCTGGATCAAGGCCTACGAGGACCGCAACGTCGATGTCGGCCTCGCCTGCGGCCTGCCGGGGAGGGCGCAGATCGGCAAGGGCATGTGGGCGATGCCCGATCTCATGGCCGCGATGCTCGAGCAGAAGATCGGCCATCCGATGGCGGGGGCGAATTGCGCCTGGGTGCCGTCCCCCACCGCGGCGACGCTGCATGCGACGCACTACCACAAGGTGAACGTCTTCGCGCGCCAGGACGAGCTGCGCGCCCGTGGAATCGCTCCGCTCGAGGCGATCCTCACCATCCCCGTCGCCGATCGGCAGAACTGGTCGGAGGCGGACATCCGCTCGGAGATCGAGAACAACGCCCAGGGCATTCTCGGCTACGTGGTGCGCTGGATCGACCAGGGGGTGGGCTGCTCGAAGGTGCCCGACATCCACGACGTCGGCCTGATGGAGGATCGCGCCACCTGCCGCATCTCCTCCCAGCACCTCGCCAATTGGCTCCATCACGGCGTGGTCTCCCGCGAGGAGGTGATCGCCACGATGAAGCGCATGGCGGAGGTGGTCGACCGGCAGAATGCGGGCGACCCGCTCTACCGCCCGATGGCGCCCGCCTTCGACGGCGTGGCGTTCCAGGCCGCGCTCGACCTCGTGCTCGAGGGCCGCGTGCAGCCGTCGGGCTACACCGAGCCGGTGCTCCACCGGCGGCGGTTGGAGCGCAAGGCGCAGGGCTGAGCGGCGCGGGGACGACGCGGTTCGGGCGGCTCCCCCGCGGTTCCGCTTGCCTGCGGCGCGCCGACGCGCTACCGATGCGGCGTCTCACGGGGTGCTCCGTCCTGGAGCTGAGAGGCGCGCGCGCCAACCCGTCGAACCTGATCCGGGTCGTGCCGGCGTAGGGATGAGCGTCGATCGCGGTGCGCCGCGAGAGGTCGAGCGTCGATCCATGCCCCGCACGGCCCATCGCGCTCGGAGCCCGACCCGATGTCCCGTCTCGTTGCCCCTCTCGCGATCGCGGCAAGTCTCGCCGCGCCGCTGCCTGCGCACGCGCAGCCCGATATCCCGACGCTGACCGTCTACACCTATTCCTCCTTCGTGGGCCGCTACGGCCCCGGCGCCGCGATCGGGGACCTGTTCGAGGAGCGCTGCGGCTGCCGGCTCGAATGGGTCGCGTCCGACGATTCGGGCAGCCTCCTCGGCCGCCTGCGGCTCGAGGGAGAGACGACGGGCGCGGACGTGGTGCTCGGGCTCGACATGAACCTCGCCCACGAGGCGCGCGCGCTCGGCCTCTTCGCGCCGCATGGTCGCGACACCGGCGATCTCGACCTGCCGATCGCGTGGGAGGACGACGTCTTCCTGCCCTTCGACTGGGGGCATCTCGCCTTCGTCTACGACGAGACGCGCCTGCCCGCGCCGCCGACGAGCCTGCGCGCCCTCGTCGAGGACGTCGACGGCCCGAGCCTCGTCCTGCAGGACCCGCGCACGAGCGCGCCGGGCTTCGGCTTCCTCCTGTGGATGGAAGCCGTCTTCGGCGAGGAGGCGCCGGCCGCGTGGGAGAAGCTCGCGCCGCGCGTCGTGACCTTCACCTCGGGCTGGTCGCAGGCCTATGGGCTCTTCCTCGAGGGCGAGGCCGACATGGTGCTCTCCTACCAGACCTCGCCCGCCTATCACCGCGCGGTCGAGAACGAGACGCGCTACCGCGCCGCCGCTTTCGAGGAGGGGCACTATCTCCATGTCGAGATCGCCGGCATGATCCGCACGAGCGCCGAGCCCGAGCTCGCCCGCGACTTCCTCGACTTCATGCTCTCGGACGATTTCCAGGCGCTGATCCCGCAGGGCAATTGGATGTTCCCCGCGCGCATCCCCGAAGAGGGCCTGCCCGAGGCCTTCGACGATCTGATCGAGCCTGCGACGTCCTTCCTGTTCGACCCGGAACAGGTCGCCCGCGACCGCCGCGCCCTGATCGATGCCTGGCTCGCCGCCACCGCGCGGTGAGTGGGGGGAGGCCATCCCTCCCCGTAGGGCTACGCGATTCACACATCGTGATCTGCGCGCAGCAAGACAAAGGACAACGCGCCGCCGCTCTCCTTCCCCTCAGGGGAAGGTGGCCCGGCGCCGAAGGCGACGGGTCGGATGGGGTCATTCGCCGCGAAGCTGCGAAGGG